>JBKPTH010000087.1:0-108553 GCA_046765915.1 Acidobacteriota bacterium
GCCCTATGTGGCCGCCCTGGTTCGTACGCGCGCACCGTTGCAGGGCGGCCACATAGGGCCGCCCCTACAAAAAACGCCTGTATCGGGATGGTTTTGGTGTTGGGTCTTCTCTCTACCGCCGGCTGCCGGCAGAACATGCACAACCAGCACAAGGTCAAGACGCTCGCGGCGAGCGACTTCTTCGCCGACGGTCAGGGCGCGCGGCCGCTGCCGGCCCACACGGTGGCGCGTGGCGACCAGCGCGTCGGGTTCGTCTACAGCGGGCTCGACGAGGCCAACAAGCCCGTGGACCGCCTGCCCATGCCGCTGACGCGCGAGCTGCTGCGGCGCGGCCAGGAACGCTTCAACATCTTCTGCTCGCCTTGCCACGACCGGCTGGGCACCGGCCGCGGCATGATCGTGCGCCGCGGCTACAAGCAGCCGACCTCGTACCACATCGAGCGGCTGCGCAACGCGCCTGTCGGCTACTTCGTCAACGTCATGACCGAAGGCTTCGGCGTCATGCCGAGCTACGCGCCGCAGGTGCCGGTCGAGGACCGCTGGGCGATCGCCGCCTACATCCGCGTCCTCCAGTACAGCCAGAACGCGCGGCTGGATGACCTCAGCCCGCAAGCCCGACAGCGCGTCCAGGCCGAGCTGGAGAAGCCTCCTTCGAGCGAGGTGCCATGACGACCGAGAGCCTCCACCGCACCGGCGCTCCGGCGTACGCCGCCCCGGCTGACGTCGACCGCCTGCAGCGCCTCGGGCTCATCGCCGGCGCCGTGGGCGCGATCCTCTGCCTGCTCGGGCTCTTCCTATCGCCGGCCTACTTCTTCCGCGCCTGGCTGGTGGGCTGGGTGTTCTGGATGGGCGTGACGCTCGGGTGCCTGGCGATCTTCATGCTCCACCATCTCACCCGCGGCGCCTGGGGCCTGGTGGTGCGGCGGGTGCTGGAGGCCGCTTCACGCACGCTACCCCTGCTCCTCGTCCTCTTCATTCCCATCGCCTTCGGCATGCGCCAGATCTACGAGTGGACGGACAAGCAACTGGTCCAGAAGGATGAGGTCCTCACGCACAAGGCGGCCTACCTGAACCAGCCCTTCTTCTTCGGCCGGCTGATCCTCTATTTCCTGATCTGGGGCGGTTTCGCCTGGATCCTCAACCGCATGTCGCTGCGCCAGGACAGCGGGGAGGACCCGGGGGTGACCCGCCGCATGCAGCTCGTGGCCGGACCGGGCCTCGCCGCCTACTGCCTCGCCGTGACCTTCGCCTCGGTCGACTGGCTGATGTCGCTCCAGCCGCACTGGTTTTCCACCATCTACGGCGTCTACCTGATGGGCAGCCAGGGCCTCTCGGCGCTCGCCTTCCTGATCGTCGCGGCCCTGTACCTCTCCCGCCGCGAGCCCATGGCGGAGGTGATCCAGCCGCGCCATTTCCATGATTGGGGCAAGCTCTTCCTCGCCTTCGTCATGCTGTGGGCCTACTTCTCCTTCTCGCAGTTCCTCATCACCTGGGCGGGCAACCTGCCCGAGGAGATCTCGTTCTTCCTGCCGCGCACGCGCGGCGGCTGGGGTTGGGTGGCCATCGCCATCGTGCTCTTCCATTTCGCCGTGCCCTTCGTGCTGCTGCTGTCGCGCGACCTGAAGCGCAACGCTTCGCGCCTCGCCGCGGTGGCCCTGCTGATGCTGGTCATGCGCTGGGTCGAGCTGCTCTGGCAGGTGGAGCCGGCGTTCCACGAGCGCAACGTCGCCTTCTACTGGCTCTACCTTGCGGCCCCGGTCACTATCGGCGGTTTATGGCTCTTCTTCTTCGTGCGCGAGCTCAAGAAGCGGCCGTTGCTGCCGTTGAGCGATCCTTACCTGGCGGAGGCGATCGCCCATGAGCACTGAGTTCGACCGCGAGATCGACGTCCGCGGCATTCTCTGGACGGGGGTTTTCCTGACGGTCCTGGCGGTGGTGGTGAGCCTGCTCATGTGGTGGCTGCTGCGCGGGTTCAGCCGCTTCGACGAGAAGCGCGACGTGCGCCTGACGCCGATCGAGGCGGCGAGCCCGCAAGCGCCGCCGCCGGAGCCGCGCCTGCAGGACGACCCCAACAAGGACATGCGCCTCATGCGCGAAGAGGAGGACTTCAAGCTCGGCCACGCCGAATGGGTGAGCCGCCAGCAGGGCATCGTACGCCTGCCGGTGGACGTGGCGATGGAGGAGGTTTTAGCCAGAGGCGTGGCGGCCAGCCCTTCGAAGCCCTCACCTCCCCAACCCTCCTCTCCCGGAGGGAGCGGGCAATGAGATCCGACTTGATCCGTCCGATCTTCGCTGTGATCCTGCTGCTGAGCGCTGCCGTCGCCCGCGCCGACTCCGTGGTGCCCAGCAGCACCATGCCGGGACCGCTCAAGGAGGTGCGCTACGACCAGCGGCTGGGCGAGCAGGTGCCGCTCGCGCTCGCCTTCCGCGACGAGGCGGGCCGGCCGGTGAAGCTCGGCGGCTACTTCGGCCGGCGTCCAGTTCTGCTCGTGCTCGCCTACTACCACTGCCCGATGTTGTGCGACCTGGTGCTGCAGGGAGTCGAGACCAGCCTCAAGCCGCTGTCGCTCGCGCCGGGAAAGGACTTCGACGTGGTGGTGGCGAGCATCGACGCGAAGGAGACGCCGGAGCTGGCCGCGGCGAAGAAGCAGGAGATCCTGGCGCGCTACGGACGGCCGGGCACCGCGGCGGGATGGCACTTCCTCACCGGCCCGCAGCCGTCGATCGAGCGCCTCGCCAACGCCGTCGGCTTCCGTTACGTCTACGATCCGCAACGCAACCAGTTCGCGCACGCCGCCGGCATGGTGATCCTCACGCCCGGTGGCCGCGTCTCGCGCTATCTCTTCGGCGTCGAGTATCCGTCGCGCGACGTGCGCCTGGGTCTGATCGAGTCGGCCGGCGGCAAGATCGGCGGCGTGGTCGATCAGGTCCTCCTCTACTGTTTCCATTACGATCCGGTGATCGGCCGCTACAGCGCCGCCACCCTGAACATCGTGCGGCTGGCCGCCATCGCCACGGTGGCCGGCCTCGTCCTGCTGATCGTTCTCCTGCGGCGACGGGAGCCTGTCCTGACATGAAATCGCCGTTCCCTCTCTTCCCCGACTCGGCCTCGGCCCTCTCCGGCGAGGTCGATCTGCTGTTCATCCTCTGGTGCGTGATCAGCGTCTTCTTCACCCTCCTCATCGCCGGTCTCATCCTCTACTTCATGACCCGCTACCGCCGGCGGCATCCGGAGGACGTGGGAGAGAACGAGCGGGCGGCGATGTGGCTGGAGGTCGGCTGGTCGGTGGTGCCGCTGGTGATCATGCTGGCCATGTTCGCCTGGGGCACGCGGGTGTTCTTCCGCCTCTACCGGCCGCCCAAGGACGCCGTGCAGTTCTACGCCTACGGCAAGCAGTGGATGTGGAAGATCCAGCATCCGGGCGGCCAGCGGGAGATCAACACGATGCACGTGCCGGTCAACCAGCCGATCAAGGTGGAGCTGGCCTCGGAGGACGTGATCCACAGCTTCTACATCCCGGCCTTCCGCGTCAAGCAGGACGCCGTGCCCGGCCGCCGCACGTCGATCTGGTTCAAGGCGACGAAGCCGGGCACCTATCACCTGTTCTGCGCCGAGTACTGCGGCACCGAGCATTCGCGGATGATCGGCAGCGTCGTGGTCATGGAAGCGCAGGACTATGAATCCTGGCTCGCCGGCGGCGCCGCCGGCAAATCGCTGGTGGCTTCCGGCGCCGAGCTCTTCCAGTCGTTCGCCTGCGTGACCTGCCACCGCGCCGGAGCCACCGGCCGTATCGCGCGCGGACCGGCCCTCGAAGGGCTCTACAACCGCCAGGTGAAGCTCGCCGACGGCCGCACGATCATCGCCGACGATGCCTATCTCCGCGAGTCGATCCTCACCCCCACGGCCAAGGTCGTCGCCGGCTGGGAGCCCGTGATGCCGACCTTCCAGGGACAGGTGGGCGAGGAGCAGCTCACCGCGCTGATGACGTACATCCGCTCGCTCGGCCCGGTGGGCAGCGCGCCGGCCGGCGGCACGGGCGGCCCGATGGACACGAGCGCGGCGCAGGCCCCGGACGTGGCGCCGCAGCAGAATCGAGAGCAGCCATGAGCACGAGCGCACCCCCCGTCCCGACCACGGCCGAGACCGCTTTCAAGCCGCCGAACTACCTCAACGCCGCCTACGGCGTGAGGTCGTGGCTGCTCACCCGCGACCACAAGCGGATCGCCATCCTCTACCTGATCTCGGTGACCGTGTTCTTCGCTCTCGGCAGCCTCTTCGCCGGCCTCGTCCGTCTCGAGCTGCTGACCCCCGCCGGCGATCTCATGGGACCGGACACCTACAACCGGGTGTTCACCATGCACGGCGTCGTCATGGTCTTCTTCTTCCTCATCCCCGCCATTCCCGCGGTGCTGGGAAATTTCCTCGTGCCGCTGATGATCGGGGCCAAGGACCTGGCGATGCCGAAGCTCAATCTGGCGAGCTGGTACGTCTACAACATCGGCGGCGCCTTTACCCTGTGGGCCATCGCCAACGGCGGCGTCGATACCGGCTGGACTTTCTACACGCCGTTCTCTACCAACTACTCGAACACCTACGTGATCTCGACCGCCCTCGGCGTCTTCATCACCGGTTTCTCGTCGATCTTCACCGGCCTCAACTTCATCGTCACCATCCACCGCATGCGGGCGCCCGGGCTCACCTGGTTCCGGCTGCCGCTCTTCATCTGGTCGCACTACGCCACCAGCCTGATCATCGTCCTCGGCACTCCGGTCATCGCCATCACCATCCTGCTGGTGGCGGCGGAGCGGCTGCTGCACCTCGGCATCTTCGATCCCAAGCTGGGAGGCGATCCGATCCTCTTCCAGCACCTCTTCTGGTTCTACTCCCATCCGGCGGTCTACATCATGATCCTGCCGGCCATGGGCGTGATCAGCGAGCTGGTGGCCGCCTTCGCGCGCAAGAAGGTCTTCGGCTATCGCTTCGTGGCCTTCGCCAGCGTCGGCATCGCCGTGCTCGGCTTCCTGGTGTGGGGCCACCACATGTTCGTCTCCGGCGAATCCGTCTATGCCGCGACGATCTTCTCGGTGCTCTCCATGCTGGTCGCCGTACCTTCGGCGATCAAGGTCTTCAACTGGACGGCGACGCTCTATGAGGGATCGATCTCCTATGAGACGCCCATGCTCTACGCGCTGGGCTTCATCGGACTCTTCACCATCGGCGGCCTCACCGGCGTCATGGTGGCGACGCTCGGCATCGACGTCCACGTGCACGACACTTATTTCATCGTCGCCCACTTCCACTACATCATGGTGGGCGGCACGATCATGGCCTACCTCGGCGGGCTCCACTATTGGTGGCCCAAGATCTCGGGCAAGCTCTACCCGAACTTCCTCTCGCGCCTCTCGGCCCTGCTGGTGTTCGTCGGCTTCAACCTGACGTTCGCGCCGCAGTTCGTCCTCGGCTACCTCGGCATGCCGCGACGCTACTGGTCGTATCCGCCGGAGTTCCAGGTGCTCAACGTGCTCTCCACCGCCGGCGCCTCGATCCTCGGCGTCGGCTACATGCTGCCGCTCTTCTACTTCATCTGGTCGATGCGCTACGGCAAGGCGAGCGGCGACAATCCCTGGGGCGCCGTGGGGCTCGAGTGGGACACCACTTCGCCGCCGCCGACCGAGAACTTCTACACCATGCCGGTGGTGACGCACGGTCCCTACGAGTACAACCGCGAGGAGGTCCACAACCGCTTGACGCAGGAGGCGAACCTTGGCTAGCAGTCCGCTCGCCGCAGATCACGGGCACGGCGAGGTGCATCACCCCGCGCTGGCCCATCAGTTCGACACGCTCGAGCAGCAGAGGGAGTCCTCGACGCTCGGCATGTGGCTCTTCCTGGTCACCGAGATCATGTTCTTCGGCGGCCTCTTCCTGGCGTACGTGATCTACCGCAGCCGCTACCCCGAGGCCTTCCTGCTGGGGAGCAACACCCTCAACGTCCTCCTCGGCGGCATCAACACCGCCGTCCTCATCGGCAGCAGCTTGACCATGGCGCTCGCCATCTGGGCGGCGCAGGTGAACTGGCGGAAGGGGATCGTCATCTTCCTGCTGGCGACGATCGGCCTCGGCTCGACCTTCCTGGTCATCAAGGGCTTCGAGTACCACGACAAGTTCGTGGAGCACCACGTGCCCGGACCGACCTTCCATTTCGTGGAGGAGAACCCGAGCCCGCACATCCAGCAGATCGCCGCGCGGGATCCTCTCCTGGGACGGCACGCCTCCATCTTCTTCTCGCTCTACTTCATCATGACCGGCCTGCACGCCACGCACATGATCATCGGCATCGGCGTGCTCATCGTGCTGGTCATCCTCTCCTGGAAGGGAAAGTACAACGCCGATTATCACAACCCGTTGGAGATGACCGGCCTCTACTGGCACTTCGTCGACATCGTATGGATCTTCCTCTTCCCCCTGCTCTATCTGCTGGGCGCGCACGCCGCCCGCTGACGAGGCTTGCATGGCTGAGCACGTAACTTCGCGCAAGATCTACTTCCTGGTCTTCGGGGCCCTGATCGTTCTCACCGTCGTCACCTGGCTGGTGGCCCAGATCGATCTCGGTTGGGCCAACGACGTCGTGGCGCTGACCATCGCGGTCGTCAAGGCCCTGCTGGTCTTGCTCTTCTTCATGCACGTGCGCTACAGCACCCGCATGACCGTCCTCACCGCCGCGGCGGGCTTCTTCTGGCTGGCGATCCTGATCGGGATCACGCTAAGCGATTACCTGACGCGCTTCCCCCACAGCCTGCTACCGGTGCCGGGGAAGTAGGGCCGGCAAGGCTCCGATCGGGGCGGGACCGCCGGCGACAGTTTGACGGCCCCATAACGTATAGGTTATGCTCTTCCTGAAGCTGATCCGCGGCGGGACGTGGCGTCTCTATGCGATCTGTACCACCCGGGGTGATTGCCCTTTGGAGGAGTTTCTCGGTAACCGGGCGGAGTTGGGCAAGGATAAGGACCGAATGCTAAGGCGCTTGGAGGCTATTGCGGAGCATGGTCCCGAGTATCTCCCGGACATCTCGCATCAGATCGAGCCGGAGATCTGGCAGACGGAGCAGGGCCGCATCCGTGTGCTTTGGTTTTATGACAGGGGTAGGATGATCGTCGTATCGCATGGTTTCGTAAAGCGGACGCAGAAAACTCCAGCCCGGGAAAAGCAGACTGCCCTTCGGATGTTGGCAGAGTACAAGGCCGCAAGGGCTGCCGGTGCGGTCGTCATCCTGGAGGATCAATCATGAGTTTTGCGGAGCTATTTCGCGAGGCGCGGAAACGTGACGAGTACTGGGTTGAGGATGCTATCGTCGGCTTCACCTCCCAGCTTTATTCCATTATGCGCAGGAAGGGGATTTCTGCTACTGCCCTGGCAGAGAAGTTGGGAGTCACTCAACCCTACATCACGCGGGTGCTGAAGGGTCGTGACAATCTGACGATCGCAACGATGGTAAAGCTCGCTCGCGCTGTCGGAGTCCGATTTCAGATATCCCTTCTCGACGAGATGGATGTCACCTTGGACGAACGGGTGGTGCGCGGCCCATTTGCGGTAAGCCAGCGTGAAAAGGACGAGGTATCTATGTCCGAAAGCTCCCCGAAGCGCCATTCCGGTCGGAAAGGCTGACTGCGACAGAACCACGTCCATGAAGAAAGCTAAACTGGCGGCGGGGGATGATATCCGCCCAGAATACAGGCGATCCGATTTTGGCCAGCTCGTGCGCGGGAAGTCCGTCGGGCGGGAGCTGTTGCCTCTTTTGGAAGATCTGGAAGACGGCGCGGAAATCCGCCGTCTTCGCGAGGCGGGCGAGAATGAGGAAGTCCTCCCCTGGGAGCAGGCCAAAGAGAAGCTACGCCGGCAAGGAGTCGATGTATAGGGGCCCGGATTCTCCGGCGAGTCCCTCCCGCTATACGGTGGATTGTGCATGCTCATTGTTCGAACCTCAGTGCGAGGCCTACCGCTAAGGTCACCTCAACCGAAACACTACCCTCACCCGCTCCCCGTCCGCCGGCAACACCCCATCCTTGACCCGAAACCGCGTCGTCCCCTTCACGTAGTCGCGCACCGTGTAGCGCGCGTTGCCAACCTTGCTCCCGGGACAGGAGTAGAGGCAGACGACGCATCCCGATTTCCATTTCGGGATATTCGCGCGGTGGCCGCCGAAGCGCATGTCGAAGCCGCGGCCGCCCGGATCTTCCAGGATCTCCGCCAGGGTGAGCGGCTTCTTCCGTCCTGGAACTTTGACCAGGATCTCGATCGGGGGACCCTGGATGACCGCGTCCGGTGCATGCGAGTCAGGGTCCTTCCGCTCCTCCCACGTCGCCATGCCGAGCGCGTTTCCGGGTCGGGCGCCCAGGCGCTCCAGCGCGTCCAGCACTTCCGTATCGGTGACCTCGGCGCGGAACAGCGCCGCGGAGGCGGCCCGGCCATCCTTCCAGACGATCAGGTGATACTCGGGCATGCCGAGGATCTCGCGCTCGAATGAATTCGCGGTGACGACGGCGGGAAATTCGATCTGCCGTCCGGAGACGCGGACGGCGCCAGGGTGCTCGTCCGACCGTGACCGGACCGCGAACGAAATTACCGCGATGGCGACGGCGAAGCCGGCCAGGAGGAGAGCGGTGCGCGATCGGTTGGATTTCATGATGCTTCTAGCGTAGCCTCCCGCACACATGAACGCCAACCGCACGCTCCTCGATCTCTTCCTCGAGATCCAGCGGCTCGACCGCATCCCGCGCGCCGGCTACGTGCTGCGCGGCGTCGATCAGCCGGAGAGCGTGACGGAGCACTCCTGGCACGTGCTGTTCCTGGTGTGGACCCTGGGACCGCGGATCGAGGGGATCGACGTCGGCCGCGCCATCGAGATCGCGCTCCTCCATGACCTCGCCGAGGTGCGCATCGGCGACCTGCCGCTCACCTGCTCGCGCTACTTTCCCGCCGGCGCCAAGAACGAGGCCGAGGCCGCGGCGCTCGCCGATATCCTGGCGCCGCTGCCCGAGCGGACCCTTCACCTCTACGAGGAATACCAGCGCGGCACGAGCCCCGAGGCCCGGCTGGTCAAGGCCTGCGACAAGCTCCAGCTCATGATCAAGGTGGCGGTGTACGAGAGCTGGGGCACCGGCGCGCTCGCCGAGTTCTGGGACAACCCCGCCAATTTCCCCGACGGCGGTTTTCCTCTCGTCCGCGAGCTGTTCGAAGAGCTGCGGGCGTGCCGCGCAAGGGCACACACTTTGCACAATATTTCACCTCCGGGAGGTGAAATCATGCCTGAAAAAGAAACCATCGAGGCCGCCAAGCAGGACGAACGCGAAGGCAAGTCCCCGAGCACGCAGGCCGGCGAGTTCGTGCACGAAGAGATCGAGCACATCCGCGAGGGCAAGCACGGAGCTCGATCCACCAAGCAGGCGATCGCGATCGGCCTTTCCAAAGCCCGGCGCGCCGGCGTGAAGCTGCCGCCGCCGGAGAAGGGGAAGGCGTCCACGGAGACCCGCAAGCAGGCGGCGCGCGACGTCAAGAAGGGCCAGAGGCCGAAGAAGAGCGTCTCCAGCACGCGTTCACGAGCGGCGCGCAAGGCGTTGAAGCGCGAGGGCCATTCCGCCGCCTCGAAGACGGCGCTGTCGAGGCAGGCGAAGACGGCAGCCAAGAAGCGGACCGCCGCCGAGCGCTCCGCCTCCGCGCGCAAGGCCGTAAAGACCAAGGGACCCGCCAAGCGCAAGGCAGCGGCCAAGAAGGCGGCGCGGACGCGGGCGCGGTCTACTTGACCTCGATCCCCCGCCGGGACATCAGCCGCCGCAGCTTGTCGTAGAGGTTCTGGCCGAGCAGCGACTGCGCGGTCTCGGTGATGTCCTGGAGGACGACGCGCAGGTCCTCGGAGCCGCTCCAGTGCTTGCGGGCGTAAGGTTCCAGGTCGCCGCCGAAGGCCTGCGCCAGCACGGCGGTGGCGAGCACGAGGTCGTCGAGGTAACCGGCGCCGCCGAGCAGCGCCTCGGGCAGCAGATCCACCGGCAGGACGAAGTACGCCAGCGCGCCGCCGATGAGGGCGCGGGTCGAAGTCGGCACCTTCTTGTCGAGCGCCAGCCGCATCAGCAGGATGAAGACGTCCGGCACCAGCAGCAGGGCGCGGACGGTACCCTCGGTCAGCTTGGCGCCGCGCTTGCCTTCACGCTTCTCGATGGCGTGCAGGATCCTTTCGCGCAGACGGTCGTAGAAGCTCAGCAGGCCGCTACTCGGCAGGTCCGTGCCGGACGCGAGCGCGGCTTCCGAGTCCCGCTCTGCCTGGACGGAATCGAAGTTTTCGAGATCCTCGGCAACGGCGGAAGAAAGCTCGTCGGAGCGGGTCAATGGTTCGTCGGGCGTCAGCTCTTTGGGCATGGGAGATCTCCGGGGACAGTGTATCCTCTCCCGGTATACGTTCAATCCCCATGCCACGGACGCTCGGCACCCTGCCGCACGACATCACCTGGCCGCGGCATTGGGGCGACCAGCCGGGGAGGTGAGAGGGCTCAGCGGGCGGCGGCGCGCGCCAGCAGCAACTCGCGCTCGCGCGCGTTGCGGGTGAGCGAGGCCGCGCGCTCGAATTCGGCGCGGGCCTCCTCCAGGCGGCCGAGCTTGAAGAGGAAGTCGCCGCGCACGCTCGGCAGGAGGTGATAGGTCTGCAGCGACGGCTCCGCGGCCAGCGCGTCGACGATCGCGAGGCCGGCCGCGGGGCCATGGGCCATGGCGACCGCCACCGCGCGGTTGAGCTCCACGACGGGCGAGTGCGCGATGCGGGCGAGCTCGGCGTAGAGCTCGGCGATGCGCGGCCAGTCCGTCTCCTCCGGCCGGCGCGCGCGGGCATGGCAGGCGGCGATGGCGGCCTGCAGCGCGTACGGACCCCGCGCGCCGCCCAGCTTCTCGGCGCGCGCCAGCGCGTTGAGGCCGCGGCGGATGAGGAGCTGATCCCAGCGCCCGCGGTCCTGATCGAGCAGCAGGACGGGCTCGCCCGACGGCCCCACCCGCGCCCGCAGGCGCGACGCCTGGATCTCCATCAGCGCGACGAGGCCATGGACCTCCGGCTCGCCGGGGACGAGCTCGGCCAGGATGCGCCCCAGGCGCAACGCGTCCTCGCAGAGCGCCGGCCGCACCCAGTCCTCCCCGGCGGTCGCCGAATAGCCTTCGTTGAAGACGAGGTAGATCACCGCCAGCACCGACGACAGCCGGGCCGCGCGCTCGGCGCCGCGCGGTACCTCGAAGGGGACGCGGGCCTCGGCGAGCGTCCGTTTGGCGCGCACGATACGCTGGGCCACGGTCGGTTCCGGCACGAGGAAGGCGCGCGCGATCTCCTCCGTCGTCAGGCCGCCGAGGAGGCGCAGGGTGAGCGCCACCTGCGCCTCGGAAGAGAGCACCGGATGGCAGGCGGTGAACATCAGGCGCAGCAGGTCGTCGCCCACGTCATCGTCGGCCGCGGTCTCGATGTCCGCCACGGCCGTCTCCTGCTGGATCTCGATCTCCCGGCCGAGCTCCTCGTGCTTGCGCTGGAGCATCTGGCTCCGCCGCAGCCGGTCGATGGCGCGGTGTTTGGCGGTGGCCATGAGCCAGGCGCCCGGATTGTCCGGCACGCCCGACTCCGGCCAGCGCTCGAGAGCGGCGACGAGGGCGTCCTGCGCCAGGTCCTCGGCCAGCCCGACGTCGCGCACCATGCGCGCCAGACCGGCGATGAGCTTCGCCGACTCGATCTTCCAGACCGTTTCGATGGTGCGATGGGATTCGGGCGCCGTCACGGCGCCCGATCAGACCACCTTCGGTCCCGCCCTGGCAAGGCGGGAACGTGCCGCGATTACCGCTTCGCGGCGTCTTCGCGAAACTTGCGCTCGGCCTCGAACACCTCCGGCACCTCCTGCTGCAGGTCGCCGAAGTCCGCCGCCTCGAAGACGGGACGGATCTCGACCTCGGTCTCCTCGAAGGGGGCGCGCTTGAGCCACTCGACGGCCTCCTCGATCGACTTCACCTGCCACATCCAGAAGCCGGCGATCAGCTCCTTGGTCTCGCTGAAGGGACCGTCGATGACCGTCTTCTTGCCGCCGGCGAAGCGCACGCGCTTCCCCTTCGAGCTCGGGTGGATCCCCTCGCCCGCCAGCATCACGCCCGCCTTCACCAGCTCTTCGTTGAACTTGCCCATATCGGTGAGAAGCTGCGCGCTGGGGAGGATTCCCGCCTCGGAATTCTTGTCGGCCTTGACCAGAACCATGACTCGCATCTCGTATCTCCTTGTCGTCGTTGGTTTGGAGCCGGGCTGCCGGACGGTTTCGGCCGGCTCTCGAACCCTGGCTCTACTGTCACGTCGAACCAGGAACGGCGAAATCGACACGGGAGGCGCAATAAAGAACGGCGGGCACGTGGGCCCGCCGTTACGGTATGGGATTCTAAGGCAGCCTTACCGCCTGGCGTACGTGCGGCCTCATGAGCGGCCGCAGGCCCTGAGGACAGGGTAGCGTGTCAGTCGACCGCGGCTGCCCTCCTTGTCATGGGCAACCGCAGGTGCTGGTCCAGATCTGCTGCCACTCCGTGCAGGAATTGCCGTATTGGTCGAAGCACACGCGGAAGCGCTCGAGCGGCTCCTTCCAGGCATCATCCGAGTAGCAGAAGAGATGGCCCTCGATGTACTCGCAGTTGCATCGGGCAGTGCCGCAGTAAGCGCCGTCGCAGCCGGCATAGCTGGACCAACTGGCGCAGGACGGGTAATTCGGCTGGCAGCTCACCGTCCCATGGCAGGCGGCCTTGGTCAGGCTCGCCAGGTTCAACGCGACGGACTGGTTGCTGCCCAGATTCACCTGCTGGGCCGAGACCGGCAGCGCCACCAGCGCGAGGCCGAGGAGAGCAAGCGGCAGATACGCTCGAGTTTTCATGGCGTTCTCCTTGATTCCTGGCTCGTCACCACGGACAGGTGTCGTCGCAGGTGCTGGTGGTGAGGGTCTGCCACTCTGTGCATGAATTGCTGTACTGGTCGAAGCACACGCGGAAGCGCTCGCTCTTCTCTTTCAAGGCCGGGCCCGGGCCGCAGTAGCAGCGGAACTCGTCGCAGGTGCAGTCGCCGCAGTGAATGCCGGTACCGCAGTAGGGAGTGTCGCAGGCGGAGTAGCTGGACCAACTGGCGCAGGACGGATAATTCGGCTGGCAGCTCACCGTCCCGTGGCAGGCGGCCTTGCTCGCGCTCGGCCAGTCGAATCCCACGAGATCCTCGCTGCGCAGATTTGACACATCGTCACACGTGCAGGCCGCCGCAGCGTTGTCGCACGACGTCAGGCACGCTCCCATGTCGCCCTTGTCCGCACGGCCGAAGCAGGTGGCGTTGCAGCGCTGGTAGGCTGCGGCGCAAATGCCGCAGTTCGCATGGGGTGGGGCCACGGCTTCGAACGCCGTCCTCGCTCTAGGAGTTCCCCGGGGATTGTCCGCCGCCGCGGCGAGGCCCGTCAGGGCCAGCAGCAGCGCGAAGATCATGAGAGCGACGGGTGGACATCGAAACGCACGACTGTTCATAAGTACATCCTCCTACGATGTATTACCTGATGGGCCCCCCGCCCGTCCCCCATGGAGGACGGTGAGCTGACATCGTCCAACTCTTATAAGTGCGCTTACCGTAAAATGCGGGACATCGAAGAAGGCGGACTGCGCGAGCGCATGACCCGCGCTCGCCTCGAAGAACGGCGGAAGTCCCCTCGTTAGCCGTGCGCCACTGCGCTTTTCTGACCACCGACGACCTGACGGGGTACGTCACCGACGACGAGCTCGCCCTGGAACCGCTTGCCGAGATGGGGTGGGCCGTGACCGCCATCTCCTGGCGGCGCACCGGCGTGGATTGGAGCCGCTTCGAGGCCGTCGTCATCCGCACGACCTGGGACTACCACCTCGACGCCGATAACTTCCTGCTGGCCCTGGAGGCGATCGACGGGTCGGGCACGTGTCTGGCGAACCCGCTCCCGCTGGTGCGGTGGAACGCCCGCAAGACCTACCTGCGGGACCTCTCCTCGCGAGGCCTGCCGATCGTGCCGACGGTCTGGGGTACAAACCTGACGGACGGCGACATCCGGAGGCTCTGCGACGAGTTCGGCGCGGACGAGATCGTCATCAAGCCGGTGATCAGCGCTACCGCGTATGACACCTTTCGGATCGGACGCCGTCATGGCATGGACGCGGCGGCGGTCTTCGCGGGACGCGAATACATGGCGCAACCCTTCATCGCGAGCATCGTCGACGAGGGCGAGATCTCCCTCTTCTATTTCGGCGGCGAGTACAGCCACGCCGTCCGCAAGACTCCCAAGCCGGACGATTTCCGCGTGCAGGAGGAGCACGGCGGCCTGATCGTGCCGGCCGATCCGCCGGCCGTCCTCATCGCTCTGGGACACCGGTGCCTGGCCGTTCTGGACCATCCGACGCTCTACGCGCGGGTCGATCTGGTGCGGCTCCCCGCGGGCGGCCACGCGCTTATGGAGCTGGAGCTCGTCGAGCCCTCGCTCTACTTCCGCATGGATGCGGGAGCGGCGGGATGGTTCGCGCGCGCCCTGGAGGCCTGGGTGCTATCCTTCCGTCCATGAGCAAAGAGTTACGGCAAGCCCTCTTCGTACTGCTCTGTTGCGCCGCCGCGCTCGGCGCGCAGGAGCCAAAGAAAAAGCCCGCCGCCCCGGTCGAAGTCCATCTCAGCGAATACGCCATCGCGATGCCGAAGACCCTTCCCGCCGGGCCGACGACGTTCGCCCTCTCCAACGACGGCCAGAAGTCCCACAGCTTCAAGATCGAGGGGCCGGGGCTCGACGAGCTGCTGTCCAAGGCCGTTCGTCCCCACGAGACCGGCACGCTCCAGGTCACCCTCCAGCCCGGCGAGTACAAGGTCTACTGCCCGATCGGCAGCCACGCGACGAAGGGGATGACGATGACCTTGACGGTCACCGCCAAGCCCTGAAGCCAACCGTTCCCAAGGAGAAGAGCGATGCGGACTTTCAGGTTGCAGGACCTGCTGTGGACAGGAATCCTTTCGCTGCTCCTTGCCCTGCCCGTTGCGGCCCAGCCGGCCTCTCACCCGCTCGATCCGTTGAGCGGCGACGAGATGCGCGCCGCGGTGAAGGCCCTGCGCGCGCGGCCCGGGTTTCCGCCGGAGGCGCGCTTCGCTATCCTGACGCTGAACGATCCGCCCAAGCGCGAGATCCTGGACTACCGCGGCGGCTCCTCGTTCACCCGCCAAGCCTTCGCCGTCGTCTACGACCGGAAACAGAACAAGACCTTCGAAGCCCTGGTGAGCGTCAAGGACCCCGAAAAGCCCCGGGTCGACTCCTGGCGCGAGGTCCCGGGCGTCCAGCCGCTGGTGCTGGAGGAGGAGGGCGATCTGATCGAGGAGATCCTGCGCGGCGATGAGCGCTGGATCGCGGCCGTCAAGAAGCGCGGGCTCGATCCCGACGCCGTGCAGATCGATTTCTGGGCGGTGGGCAGGGTGCCGCCGCAGTACCGCGGGCGGCGGCTGCTGCGCGGGATCACCTTCTTCCAGGGCGACGCCGCGAACTACTACGGCCAACCGATCGAGGGGCTCGACGCCCTGGTGGACCTCAACAGCGGGGAGCTCCTCGAGCTGACGGAGACACCGAATCCGCCGCCGCTGCCGGACCGCGGCCAGGATTTCGACGAGGAGTCCATCCGCCGCAGCCTCGGCAAGCTGCGCGAGCCTCCCAAGCCGCTCTCCATCACCCAGCCGCAGGGCCCGAGCTTCGAGCTGCGCGGCAACGAGGTGCGCTGGCAGAAATGGAGCTTCCGCTATCTGATGCACCCGCGGGAGGGCCTCGTGCTCTACCTGGTGAGCTACGAGGACAAGGGGGGCAAGCCGCAGCCGGTGCTCTATCGCGCCTCTTTCTCCGAAATGGCCGTGCCGTACGGCGATCCGGCGGACAACTGGAACTGGCGCTGCGCCTTCGACGTTGGCGAGTACGGCGTCGGCAAGGGCGCGGGCTCCATCGTGCCCAAGCTCGACGCGCCTGAGAACGCCGTGCTCCTCAACGCGGTGTTCGCCAACGACTTCGGGCGGCCAGTCATCTACCAGGACGCGGTCGGCATCTACGAGCGGGACGGCGGCCTGCTGTGGAAGCACTGGGAGACGGGCGGCGACCAGCAGAACGTCGAATCGCGCCGCGGCCGCGAGCTGGTGATCTTCACCATCGCCACGGTGGGCAACTACGACTACTCGATCAACTGGATCTTCCGCCAGGACGGCGCGATCGAGGTGGAGGCCGGCCTGACCGGCATCATGCTGGCCAAGGGAGTGGTCCAGGAGACCCACACGCACGACGCCAACGGACACCTCGTGGCGCGCCGGGTGGTGACCCCGCACCACCAGCACATCCTCAATTTCCGGCTGGACTTCGACGTCTACGGCACCGCCAACTCGGTGGCGGAGATGAACACCCACTCCATGCCGCCGGGGCCGGAGAATCCGGCGGGCAACGGCATCGTGATGGAGGAGAAGGTGCTGCCGCGCGAGCAGGACGCGCAGCGGGACCTCAGCCTGGCCGACGCCCGGGCGTGGCGGGTCCTCAATCCGGAGAAGAAGAACCAGCTCGGCGACGAGCGCGGCTACATCCTGGTGCCGGGTCCGAACTCGGTCCCCTATCCGCTGCCGGACTCGCTGGCGCGCAAGCGCGCGGGCTTCATGAACCATCACGTCTGGGTGACCCGCTACCGGCCGGGAGAGCTGTACGCCGGCGGCGACTATCCGAACCAGAGCGAGGGAGGCGACGGGCTGCCGCGCTACACCGCCGGCAACGAGCCGATCGAGAACACGGACCTGGTGGTGTGGTACACGATGAACGTCACCCACATCCCGCGGCCGGAAGAGTGGCCGGTCATGCCGACCACCCGCATCGGTTTCAAGCTCCTCCCGGCCGGCTTCTTCGACGCCAATCCGGCGCTGGACGTGCCGCGGTAGGGTCACACCGGTCCCTACGGCGAAGGTACTGCGGTGAACAGCACGACGACGGCTTCGTCTCTCCTCCCTTGAGGCCGAACGAGGTGTCGATCAGTGTGCGCGGGGCCGGCGGCGCGATGGGTTGACCTTCACCTGCAGCCGCCGAGGAAGGCTTCGCGGTCCGCCGAGAGGCGGCGGGCCAGCCGGAAGAGGCGTTCGTGATGAGCGTCGAAGAGGCGGGCCAGGCGATCCGTCGCGGTCTGGCTCTGGCGTTGGTCCAAGATGGCGCTCGTCGTCAGCGGTGGATTCACAACCGGATAGACGCGCGAGGCCGGAAAAGTGTTGGGGTGAGGTCAGGGCCCCGACGGCGGGCAAATCCCGGTCGAGGGCCCGAGCACCTCCCGGATGAAGTCGCAGGTGGCGTCGAAGATCTGCACCACGGCCGCCGGACAGCTCGTGAAGTCCCCGCCGACGGGGATCGTCCTCAGCCGCCCTTGCGCGCCGTACCAGGTCAGCGCGTAGCCGGTGATGAAATCGGGGATGGGGCCGCCGCAGTTGCCGCGCTGCTGGCCCACCCGCGCGGCCGTCAGCGCCTGGTTCAGCATCATCAGCTCCTGCGGCGAGGCCACGCCGCGGGCCACCTGGCCGGCGCCGGCGCCCTGCGTGAAGGCGAGGAAGGTCGGCCCGCCGCGGTAGATGAAGACGTCGGCTTCGATCGGCTCGCCGGCGAAGGTGTCGCCGAAGACGTGGAGCTGGAGCAGCGGGTGCATGTCGTGCTTCGTGACGTCGACCTCCTGCTGCGCCCAAGCCGCCGGCGCGCAGAGGACGAGGCTCACCAGGATCAGACGGATCGTCAGCTTCATGGGATTCCTCCGGCGAGAGAGAGGGAAGCGGCGGCTCGCTCCTCCACCGCGATCGCCTCTCTCGCCTCATCCAGCAGTGCCGCGGCGGAGAGTGGACCGCCGACGGCGCCGCGAGTCCAGGCGTCGGGAGTGAGCGCGCCCTGGCGGGTGATGCGCTCCACCTCGGCGCCGAAATTCCCCTGCCGCAGCTTGCGCGCGATCTGGAAGGCGAGGACATGTCCGATCGCGTAGTCCGGCAGGTAGAGGCCATAGACGATCATGTGCGAATAGATCGCCAGGATGTCCGAGTCGCGCACGCCGAAGACCGGGGCGAAGTAGCGGTTCCACACCTGCCGCGCGATGGCGAGCACCGCTTCGCGCAGCTCGGCCGGCGTGGCGTCCGGGTGCCGGTACATCCAGTTCCAGACCGCCATGTCCACCAAGGAGACGCCGGCGATCTCATAGGTGTTCCACAGCACGGCGAGCGTCTCCTGGCGCCAGGCGTCGCCGTCCGCGGCGCGGAGCCCCAGCATCTCCAGATCGCGGTGCTGGAAGACGAAGGCGAACGCTTCCGTGCAGGCGGTGTTGGGCACGCCCGCGAGCGACCAATGATCGATGCCGTTGAGCGAGAGGACCTGCTCGACGTTGTGGCCGAGCTCGTGCATCGCCACGTTGTAGCCCTTGTAGTCCATGCCTTCGGCCGGCACCCGCGTCCGCAGGTGGGCCTTGTCCTCCCGCCGCTGGGCCGACAACGCGTGACCGGCCCCCCGCGCCGGGTCCACCACGATGCGCTCGGCGAGCCATGCGGCGCGGCTCGGCGAGAAACCCAGCCGCGCGAGCAGATCCGGCAGTCCCGCGGCGAAGGCGGCGAGATCGGGATAGCGCGTCCGCACAGCCGCGTCCAGCTCCGCCTCCGGATGCTCGGCCCGCGACTTGAAGCCGGAGTACCAGATGTCGAACGGCTCGAGCGGCCGGCCGAGCCGGCTCTCGATGAGCCGCGCCAGAGTCCGGATCTCCGGCGACTCCAGGACCGAAACCAGCAAAGCTTCGACTTCCTCCTCCGGAATCTGGCGGTCCCGCTCGAAGCGGCGGACGATGTAGCTCGGCGCGTCCGGACTATAGGGATCGACCTGGCGCACGGCATGGAAGATGTTGAGGAGAGCGGCGTAGCGGGTGTCCGGCTCGCGCGCGGCGAGATCCCGGCTTTCAGACTCTGAGCCCTCCGTCGGACGCACGGCATTGGTTTCGGGGTCCCATAGGACGTCCGGATTGTCGAGGACCGCCGCGGGGATCTCCTGGCGGACGATGCGCTCCATGACCCGCTGGATCATCCGCTGGCGGGCGAGCCCCGCTGGATCCGCAGCGACGTAATACGAGGCGAGCTGGTCGCGCAGGCCCCAGTGGCTGATGAGCCTCAGGCCTTCGGGAAAGGGGCGCTCTCCGGCCGGCGTGACGAGCCGGTCCAGGCGGATGTTGTAGCCCGTGACGTACTGCTCGGTCGCCGTGAAGACGCGGGTGATCTCCTGGTGCACCGCCGCGGGCACGCGCTGGGCGAAGCGGTCCATGAAACGGGACCGCGCCCAGGTCTCGCGGTCCCAGCCCGGACCTTCCGCCAGCCGCTCCGCCAGCGTGTGGATGGGAAAGTTGAGGAGGGCGAGGAAGGCCGTCCGGGTGCGGAAGAGATCCTCGCTGACGTGCGTCGCGAGGTCCAGCTCGGCGAGGAATCGGTCCGCCGCGAGAAGCGGACCCGTGTCGAGGTCGACCGGCGCGGTCAGCTCGCGCCGCACCTCGTGCAGATGGCCTTCGATCTGCTCGAGGATCCCCTCCAACCGGCGGAAGGTGGCGGCGAGGGCTGCGGAATCCGCCAGGAAGTGGGATTCGCAGAAGCCGGTGAACGCCTCGGCGTCGCCGTCCTCGGCCCACCAGCGCCGCGCCACCTGCTCGACGCCGCGGCGGATGCGGCCGGCGTGCTCGGAGCCGTGGTGGTCGAGGAGGTGCTGAGCGGTGCGGTCGCGGGTTTCGAGGTCGATGATCGGGGTGGGGACGGGAGACGTCATGAGGTTATTTTAGCTCGGGGGTGAGGCTTCGAAGCGCAGATCGCCTCGTCGGGCAACGCCTGGATGGACCCTGCCCTATCCCCTACACCGCCGGCTTCAGCGCCTCGGTCACCAGCTTGTCGTCGATCACCAGTCGATACGGCCCGCTGCCGCCGTTGAGCGACTGCACCTCTTCGCGCGAGAAGGGATCGAACTCGAAGGGTTTGATGATGCGGCCGTAGATCGACTTCAGAGCGCGGGCGCCGATGCGGCTGCTCTTGGAAGCCTCGTCGGCGATCTTCTGCACGGCGTCGTCCGTGATCTCGAGCGCGATATCGTACTTCTGGAAGAACCTCTGGGAGACCTGGAGCACGCCATCCTGGGGCTCGCGGAAGATGCGCGCCAGCGTGGTCGCGGTCAGGTCCTCCAGGATCACGGCGTTGTCGAACCGCGAGAGGAACTGCGGCTGCATGCCGTATTCGAAGAGATCCTCCGGACGGAAGTGGTGGCGCAGGGTGAAGTACTCGCGGATGGTGATCTTGCCGTTGATGTAGGTCGTGGTGGTGGGGAGCTTGATGCCGCTCTTCGGCGAGACGACCCGCTGGAAGACCTGGTCGTAGAGGGTCTCGAAGGCGCCGGCGCAGAGGAAGAGCATCTTGCCGGTGTCGATCCAGACGCTGGTCGATTCCAGCACGCCGTTCTTCGGCGCGGTGATGCGGAGCGGCACGCGCTCGCCCTCGATCAGGGTCAGCACGGCCTGCTGGATGTTGATGCCCGTCACATAAGGCTTGCCGCCGATCATGCCGGAGACCTTGTCGATCTCGTCCAGGCAGACGGTGGCCCGCTCCATGGCGCGGCCGATCTGCTCGGCGGTGGCCCCCTCGCCCAGCACCTGCCGGGTGCGCTCCTCCAGGCGGGCGAACAGGCGGCTGGTGTCGACCGTGCCGTCCTCGGTGGCGAGGGTGTTCGCGTTCATGATGAGCACCACCCGGTACTCCTCGAATTCCTCGTGGGCGTGATAGAGCGACTCGATGGCCCGCATGATCGTGGTCTTGCCTGTCCCCGAGTTACCGATGAGCAGGAGGTTGCCGTACTTCTCCCCCTGGAGGTGTTTGAAGATGGCCACGGAGACGAAGCGCAGCGTCTCCTCCTGGCCGATGACGCTCTGGGACAGCACGTTGCAGATCTCGACGGGCTTCATGGACGGTTCCTCGTTCGTTCTCGGGAAGGGGGCCGCTCGGCCCACTGGACTCTCTTACTACGGATTAGGCGCTCCGGGCGCCTGCCTCTATCCTAAGCTGATTCGCGGGCGCGGCATTCCCGCCTTGCCATCCCCCCGCCCCCTCGGACAAACTCTCCTGGTGAAACAGGCCGTCACCCTCGAGCTCGAGCGCCAGCTCAACCCGGAGCAGGTCGCCGCCGTCACGCATGGCGAGGGGCCTCAGCTCGTCCTCGCCGGCGCGGGGTCCGGCAAGACGCGGGTCATCACCTACCGCATCTTCTGGCTGATCGAGGAGATGGGCGTCGATCCCGGCTACATCGCCGCCATGACCTTCACCAACAAGGCGGCCGGCGAGATGCGCGAGCGGGTGGAGGACCTGCTGGGCATCCATCCGCTGCCTACTTCCGTAGGGACCTTCCACCGCTACGGCCTCATCCTGCTCCGCCGCTACGGCGAGCGCGTCGGGCTGCGGCGTGACTTCCACATCCTGGACGCCGCCGACCAGCTCGGGCTGGTGAAGGAAGCCCTCGCCGGAGAGGGGCTCTCGGAAACCGCCTTCTCGCCCCGCTCGGTGCTCGCCCAGATCAGCTCGGCCAAGAACCGGCTGATCGAGCCCGCCGCCTACGAGGCGCGGGCCCAGAACTTCTTCGAGAAGAAGGTGTCCGCCCTCTATCGGCGCTACCAGGGCCTGCTCGGGCAGGCCTCCGGCGTGGATTTCGACGATCTCATCTCGCTCTCGGTCAAGCTGCTGTCGACCGACCTGGAGCTGCGCGAACGGATCCGCTACCGCACGCGGTTCCTCCTCGTCGACGAGTACCAGGACACCAACCACGCCCAGCTCCGGCTGATCCAGGAGCTCTCCAGCGAGGACGGCAACCTGACCGCCGTGGGCGACGAGGACCAGGGCATCTACCGCTGGCGCGGCGCCGACCTCAACAACATCCTCGATTTCGAGGCGAGCTTCCCGAACGCCGTGGTGCGCAAGCTGGAGCGGAATTACCGCTCGACGCAGACGATCCTCGACGTCTCGGGAGCGTTGATCGCCCACAACGTGAACCGCCGTGGCAAGCGCCTGTGGACCGACACCGGCGCCGGCCCCAAAGCGGAGCTCTACAAGGCCAGCGACGAGGTGGACGAGGCGGCCTGGATCATCAAGACCCTGCAGCGGCTGCGGGGCAACTTCCGCCTGTCGGACATGGCGATCCTGGTGCGCACCAACGCCCAGACCCGCGCCATCGAAGACGAGCTGTTGGAGAAGGAGATCCCCTATTCGCTCGTCGGCGGCGTGCGGTTCTACGACCGCGCCGAGATCAAGGACCTGGTGGCCTACCTGCGGGTGCTGCGCAATCCGCGCGACAACTTCTCGCTGATGCGGATCATCAACCTGCCGCCGCGCGGCATCGGCAAATCCACGCTCGAGCTGCTGCACGACCGCGCCGTCCAGCTCGGCCAGCCGCTGTGGGACGTGCTCTACCTGGACGACCTCGGGACCCTGCCGGCCCGCAGCGCCACGGCGCTCCGCAAGTTCCGCGACCTGATCGTCGGCCTGCAGAACACCGCCGGCGAGATGCCGCTGCCGGCCCTCCTCGACCGCCTGCTGGAGGCGACGGCCTACACCGACCTTTACAAAGAGGACGATCCGGAGGATCAGGCGCGCCTGGAGAACATCCAGGAGTTCCTCTCCGCCGCCCAGGAGTTCACCGAAGCGAACAGCTACAACAGCGGCAGCGATCAGGATCTCCTGACCTCCTTCCTCGATCACGTGGCGCTGGTGACGGACCTCGATACCCTGCAATCCGAGAAGGGCGTGTCGCTGATGACGCTCCACAGCGCGAAGGGTCTGGAGTTCAAGGCCGTGGTGGTGGCGGGTCTGGAAGACGGTCTGTTACCGCACTTCAACTCCCAGGGAGCGCGCGAGGACGTCGAGGAGGAGCGCCGCCTCCTCTACGTCGGCATGACCCGCGCCCGCGAGCGGCTCTTCCTGAGCTGTTGCCGCCGCCGGAGGATGGCGGGCCGCTACCAGGATCAGGCGGAATCTCCTTTCCTCGCCGAGCTGCCGGATCAGCTCCTCGACGTCCACGCGAGCCCGGACCTCTTCTCCCGCGAGCGGTACGATCAGCGCACCCAGAGCGTCTACTCGTTTTTCGGTGGCGGTCCAAGCCGCGCCGCGAGCGCGCCGTCCTTGCCGCCGCGCACCGCTCCGTCCTCCTATCAACCTTCAGGCTACGGCCGGTCCGCGCCGACTCGGCAGGTCGTTCCCGAGCCCGAATCTGCCGCTCCTCGTCGAACCATCCGGCGCGGCAGCCGCGTTCGCCACCCGACGCTGGGCAACGGCGTCGTGCTGGAGCTCGAAGGAGACGGGGACGAGGCCCGCCTCACCGTGTTCTTCGAGAAATCCGGGAAGCGGAAGCTGCTGGCGAAGTTCGCGAACTTGGAGATGCTGTAGCTACTCCCACGCCCCCAACGCCTGCCGCACGCAGACGATCTGTCCCAGGTGATAGCCGTTGTGGTCCGCCACCAACAGGGCTTCGCGGAGGATCGTCTGACCGTCGCCCCAGGGAATCTTCGCGTGGAGGTCGGTCTGCGGATCGGCGACCAGATCCTTCATTGCCTGGAGATCGCGGTGGAAGGACTCGACGCTTTGGTCCCAGGCGGCCTCGTCGGGTGGAGCCTCGGTTTCCGGCCAGTAATCCTTCGGCCATTCGAGCGAGGCATAGTCCGGATTGCGGCTGAAGTCCAGGATGTCCCACTGGGCGATGCGCAGGTGCTCCAGGAGCTGCCAGACGGTATGGGGCAGCCCCGGAGCTTTGACGCCCCGCAGATCAGGCGGCAGGCCGCCGATCGCCTTGTCGAAATCGAGGTGGGCGCTGCGGCCGCGCAGCAGCTCGAGGAGGTGATCGCGGAGACTGCGGTCGTTGTCCATCAGGCCTCCACCAGCGCGTCCACGAGGGTTTTGCTCCCTTGGACGGCTACCCGCTGAAGATAGAGCTTCACGCCCACGAGCCCGCCCAGCTCCTCGCCGCCGCCGGCGCGGCCAGGACCGCCGTGCAACGTCTGCGGCAGCGCGGCGCCGGAGCCGGGAGCGTCCGCCGCGGAAGACTCGGAGCCGATGTAGATGCGTCCGGTGCCGCCGCCGCCCCTTGCGACGAACTCTCCGGCCCAGGCCGTATCGTCCGTGTAAGCCGAGGTCACCAGCGTGCCGCCGCCCAGGGCCACGATCTCCGCCGCGTCGCCGGCGCTGCCGTCGTAAGGCAGGAGCGTGGCGACGGGCGCGAAGACCTCTCGCTGGTGGACGGGGCCGGCGTTCCGGGCATCGTCGGTGCGAAGCAGCGTAGGTTGCAGGAAGAATCCTTTTCCCGCGGGAGCTCCCGCGCCGTCCGTGCGCTCACCGCTGCCATGGACGATCCTCGCCGCCTCCTTCAGCTCGCCGATGCCGCGCAGCGTGTCCGCGAGCTGCTGGGCCGTGGCGAGCGGGCCCATCTTCACAGCAGGGTCGGCCGGATTGCCGATCACGACCTCGTTGAGCTTGGCGACTAGGGCCTCCTGCAATGCGTCGAGCCGCCCGGTGGGGATCAGGATGCGGCGCACGGCCGTGCACTTCTGGCCCGTCTTCTGCGTCATCTCGCGGACCACGTCCTTGAGGAAGAGGCCGAACGTGGCGGCCCCCTCCTGCACGTCGGGTCCCAAAACCGCGGCGTTCAGGCTGTCGGCCTCCACGTTGACCCGCGTGTTGGCGGCGAGGAGATTGCCGCGCGAGCGGAGACTGTGGGCTGTATCCGCCGAGCCGGTGAAGGCCAGGACGTCCTGCGGACCGAGGCGGTCGAGGAGATCCCCGGTCGAGCCGACGATGAGCTGCAGGGCGCCATCGGGGAGAACGCCCGCCTCCACGAGGATTTCGATGCAGCGCTCGGTGACCATGGCGGTCGCCGTGGCCGGCTTGGTGATCACCGGCATGCCGGCGAGCAGCGCGCAAGCGGCTTTCTCGGCGAAGCCCCAGGCGGGAAAGTTGAAGGCGTTGATGTGGACGGCCACGCCGGGCCGGGGCACCAGGATGTGCCGCCCGTAGAAGCCTTCCGTCTTGGCGAGCTGGACGCCTTCACCCTCGGTGAGGAAGGTGCGGTCACCCAGCCCCTTGCCGAGGCTCGCGTAATAGGCGAGCGTGCCGGAGGCGCCGTCGACGTCGAACGAGCCGTCCGGACGCGTCGTGCCGGTGTTGCGGGCGGAGAGATCGAGCAACTCGTCGCGGTGCTCGCGCAGAACGCGGGACATCTCCTTGAGCAGTTGAGCGCGCTGGGCGAAGGTCATCGCGCGCAGGGCCGGACCGCCGCGCTCGCGGGCATGGCCGAGCACCGCGCCGAAGTCGATACCCTCGCTCGAGGCGCGGGCGATCTCCTCCTCCGTCGAGGGATCGACCAGGGTCGTGAAGCCCGATTTCGCTTCGTGCCAGCTCCCGCCAACGTAGCTCCTCAGCGTCTTCATGGCTGGCAATCCTATAACGCCCTCCTGCGTCTTCCCTCCTCGCGCAAGGCCTGATCCAATCCGAGCCGGGCTTCGCGCAGCCCCGGCCGCAGGATCAGGGCCGCGCGGTAGCTCTCCGCCGCCTCGGACCACCTCTTCTCTTGCATGAAAGCCTTCGCCAGGCCGACATGAGCCACGTAGTTGCCCTCGGTCACCTCCACCGCGTGCTGGAAGAGGGTGACGCTGTTCGACCAGTAGCGCACCTGCATGCGGGTGACGGCCGCCAGAGTGAGGATCGCCACCAAGGAGGCCACGGCGAGGAGGACGCGGCGCCGGACGTCGCTCCCCACGAGCGCCGGCAATCCCCAGCAGACCGCCAGGAAGAGGCCGATCGACGGAAGATAGGTGTAGCGGTCCGCCATGGCCTGACGGCCCACCTGGATGAGGCCGATCACCGGCACGAGCGTGCCCAGAAACCACAGCCAGCCGACGAGCAGCCACGGCGCCGTGCGAGCTCTCCGGACCGCCAACGCTGTCAGCAAGGCGACCAGGGCTGCGGCTCCCGCCCCTTTCCAGACCGAGACATCGAAGGGGAGCGGGTAAAAGACGGCCAGGTTACGGGGAAGGAAAGCTCTACCGAGATAGACCACGTAGGAGATCGCGGCGTTGGCGAGGCGGAGATGCCAAGGCACGACTTCCAGGTCCACGATGCTGGTCGTCTGGTACCGCAGCGTGATCACGCTCGCCGCGGCCGAGAGTCCCAGGAGCGGCAGCTTCTCTCGCATCAGCCGCGCCAGCCCGCGGCCCCAGCCGGGCTCGAAACGCAGGCGCCCGAACGGCCAGATGTCCATCAACAGGAGGACGAACGGCAGGGTGACGACCATCGGCTTGGCCATGAGACCCAGGAGCATCGCCACGAACACGACGAGATAGCGGCCGCGAGAAGGCTGGCGAACGTAGCGCGCGTAGGCACCCATCGCCAGGATCCAGAAGAAGGCGCTCAGCACGTCCTTCCGCTCGGCCACCCAGGCCACGGATTCGACGTGGAGCGGATGGACGGCGAACAGCGCCGAAACGGCGGCGCTCCGCCAGAGGGCTCCGGTAATCCGCCGCAGGATCTCGAACAGCAGCAGGACGTTGGCGACGTGCAGGAGGAGGCTCGTGAGGTGATGGCCCGCCGGCACAAGGCCGAAGATCTGGCAGTCCAGCATGTGGGAGAGCAGCGTCAGGGGGTGCCAGTTGTTGGCGACGTTGACGCTCCATATCCAGGCGAGGCCCGCGAGAGTGATCCCCTTCTGGACGTGTGAGTTGCTGGTGACGTAGAGCCCGTCGTCGAGGAGAACGAAGCCGTTGCCCAGCACCGGCAGGAACGCGAGGAGCGTGAGAAGAGCCAGCGCCGCGGCGACGAGGAGGGGAAGAGGAACAGGTTCCCCCTCTCCAGCTTCGCTGGAGAGGGGGCCAGGGGGTGAGGTTTCGAAGGGCATGCCGTCCGGCGAGCCTACCCCTCTTCGTGGGACCCCAAACCGTCGTCCGAGCCGCGGCGCAGCAGCAGAGCCCGGCGCTTCTCGACGGCCTCGATCCATAGCGGGACGAAGGCGACCAGGTCGCGCAGGACGGTGTCGATCTCGGCGAGCTGGGCGGCGATCTGGCGGCTGAAGGCGGCGTGGCACTGCACCAGATCCCTCACCCCCTGCTCCTTCTCCGCCTGCGAGACGCCGACGGCCGTCTTGATGCCGTTGATGGCCGCCAGCGCCGTCTCGTGGAGGTCGAGGCCCAGGCGGCAGCGGTGCGGGATCTCGAAGGCGTGGCGGTCCAGGATCTCCATCTCGTAGAAGCGGATGCCCCGCAGAGCCAGGACCTCCTTCAGCTTCGGGGTCAGGCCGCTCACCAGCACCTTGAGGAAGTCCGCCGTCGGCTCCCAGGCCTCCGGCGCGGGAACGGTATCGTCTCCACGCAGCTCCGCGACCATGGCGGAGAGGTGCCGTTGCCGCGCCGGATTCAGCTCCTCCACATATCTCTTCAGCCGCACCAGGGTGGAATGGAGCCACTCCGCCTCCTCGATATCGCGCGGAAAGCGGCGCGAGAGGAAGTAGTCGGCCTCGTGCAGGCTGCGTGGATCGGCCGCCATGAGCTCGCCGAAGGTGTCGTGCAGGAAGGAGTGGATCTGGCCGATCGAGACACAGAGGAGCTTGCGGACTTCCAGGAGCTGTTCCGCCGGCACCTCTTCGGGGAAGTCATCGAGATTGCGCAGCACGTGGGCGTCGAGCATCGAGAGGGCCAGCTCGGCGTTCTGCCGGGCCTGTTCCAGCCGCGGGATGCGCGACGGGACTTCCAGCAGCGGCGCGAGGCGCGAGCGGATGAGTTGCGTCACCTGCCGCACCTTGCGCCAGATGTCCAGCAGGCGCTCCGGCGAGCAATGGAGCAGGGCGTAGTTGCTCTCCAGCACCCCTTCGACGAGCCGGATGCAGCCGAGGAACGAGCGGATGCGCGGGTTCTGGTCGTTGATACGTTCGAGCGCCCAGTCGAGAGCCGTCACACCGTCGGGCAGGGCGATCTGCTGGCTGCCGACCAGGATCACTTGCCGGGGACTCGGGCTCATGGGATCTCCGGCCGGGGACGCTACCACCGTTCTCCCTGCTTCCTCTAGCCCCGCCCCCGATAATCCGCAGACTCCTGGGAGAGGAGAGCCGGAAGGCCCGTGGCATGGAACGTGTTAGGTTCTGGAGGGAAGGGAGGTTTCTCGGGATGCCCACCGGAATCGGGTTGATGGGGTTGGGGAGGATCGGCAGGAACATCTTCCGCATCCTTTACAAGAACGACGATCTACGCCTGCAGGCGGTCAGCGACGTCGCGGACCCCGCCGCGCTGGCCTATCTGCTACGCTTCGACACCATCCTCGGGCGGTTTCCGGACGAGCTGAGCGTGCGCGACGGGCATCTCTACGTCGCGGGCCGGCAGGTGCGGATGCTCACCGAAGAGAAGGGCGCGCAGGCGACGCCGCCCTGGGGCGATCTGGGTGTGGACGTCGTCATAGAGGCCACGGCGCACGGGCGCACCCGCGCCGAGGTGGAGCGCCATCTCGCGGCGGGAGCCAAGCGGGTGATCCTCTGCTCGCCGCCGGCCGAGCCGCCGGACATCACCGTGGTGATGGGCGTCAACGAGGATCGGCTGAAGCCCGAGCACCGCATCGTCTCCAACGCCTCGTGCACCGCCCACGCCGCGGCGCCGGTGCTGGAGATCCTCAACGGCGCCTTCGGCATTCGGCGGGCCTTTCTCACCACCGTCCATGCCTTCACCAACCAGCAGCGGCTGGCGGACGTGCCCGACGACGATCCGCGCCGCGGCCGGGCGGCGGGCGAGAACATCATCCCGCAGGAGACCAACTCGGCCGAGGTGGTCATGGAGCTGCTGCCCGCGCTCAAGGGCAAGATCACCGGTCTCGCCATCAACGTGCCGGTGCCCAACGGCTCCGTGGTGGACCTCGTCTGCTGGCACGAGCGTCCGGTCACCATCGAGGCGGTCAACGAAGTGGTGCGCACGGCCGCCGGCAGCGCACGCTGGAAGAAGATCCTCGCCCACGAGGATGACCCGATCGTCTCCTCCGACATCCTGCTCTCCGAGTACTCGGGCACCTACGACAGCCTGGCCACCATGGTGCTGGGCGACGACGTCTCGAAGACCCTGACCTGGTTCGACAACGGCTGGGGCTATGCCCATCGGGTGGTGGACCTGCTGCGCTGCTTCGAGCAGCTCGACCGGAAGGAGGCCGCACGATGAGCGTCAAGATCGGTATCAACGGCTTCGGCCGCATCGGCCGCAGCGTCTTCCGCATCCTCTCGGACCGCAGCGACGTCGAGGTCGCGGGCATCAACGATCTGTTCGAGAACCAGCAGCTCGTCTACCTCCTCAAGTACGACTCGGTGATGGGAGTCTTCCCCAAGGAGGTCACCGCCGACGACGATTTCATGTACGTGGACGGCCGCAAGATCGCGATGACCGCCGAGAAGGACCCGGCGAAGATCCCCTGGGGGGACCTGGGGGTGGACATCGTCATCGAGTCGACCGGCGTGTTCACCAAGAAGGAGGCTCTGGAGAAGCATCTCCAAGGGGGCGCCAGGAAGGTGATCCTCACCGTGCCTGCCAAGGATGAGATCGACGCCACGATCGTCGTCGGGGTCAACGATGACACCCTGAAGCCCGAGCACCGGCTGGTCTCGAACGCCTCCTGCACCACCAACTGCCTGGCCCCGATCGCCAAGATCCTGCACGAGCGGTTCGGCATCGAGGAGGGGTTCATCACCACCGTCCACGCCTACACCAACGATCAGCGCCTGGCGGACGTGCCGCACAAGGACTTCCGGCGCAGCCGCGCGGCGACGCAGAACATCATCCCCACCACCACCGGCGCCGCCCGCGCCGTGGGCAAGGTGCTGCCGCAGCTCAAGGGCAAGCTCGACGGCATGGCCATACGGGTGCCGGTGCCCGACGGCTCGATCGTCGACCTGGTAGCCAAGCTGGGGAAGACCCCCTCGGCCGAGGAAGTCAACGCCGCCGTGCGCGAGGCCGCCGCGGGGCCGCTGGCCGACATCGTCGAGTACAGCGAAGTACCGCTGGTCTCGACGGATATCATCGGCAATCCTCACTCCTCGATCTTCGACGCCCTCTCCACCCGCGCCGCCGGCGACGGCTACGTCAAAGTCATCGCCTGGTACGACAACGAGTGGGGCTACTCGAACCGGGTGGTGGATCTGATCGACCGCATGGTGGCGGTGGGGACTTAAGGTTGTCCAAGCGGGTCGGCATCCTCACCGGCGGCGGCGACGTGCCGGGCCTGAACGCGGCCATCCAACAGTTCGTCTGGCGGATGGAGGCGGAAGGATACGAGGTGCTGGGATTGCGCCGCGGCTGGGCGGCCCTGCTCAATGTCAAGCCGTACCACGACGCGGACAACTCGGCCTGGCTGGTGCCGCTGACGCGGGCGAGTACGCGGACGATCGACCGCAGCGGCGGCACGGTGCTGCACAGCTCGCGCATCAATCCCGCGCTCACCAAGCTCGAGGCCGTGCCCGAGCATCTGCGCGGCGGCGAGGTCAAGCAGCTCCCGGAGGGGCGGATCGACCTGACGGACTACACCCTGGAAGTGCTCCGTTACCTCCATCTCGACACCCTGGTCGCCATCGGCGGCGACGGCACCCTCTCCTTCGCCCGCCGCCTTCACATGGAAGGGGTCAAGATCGTCGGTGTGCCGAAGACGATGGACAACGACGTCTACGGCACCGACTACTGCATCGGCTTCTCGACCGCCATCACCCGCTCGGTGGAGTTCATCAACGACCTGCGGACCGTGGCGGGCTCGCACGAGCGCTACCTGGTAGTCGAGCTGTTCGGCCGCTACTCGGGAGAGACCTGCCTCCTGGCCTCCTATCTCGCGGGCACCGACCGGGCGCTGATCGCCGAGGTGCCCTTCGACCGCGAGCGGGTGGTCGCCATGCTGGCGGAGGACAAGCGGACGAACCCGAGCAACTACGCCGTGGTGGCCATCTCCGAGGGCGCCTATCCGCAAGGCGGCAAGCCTTTCGAGACCGGCGAAGCGGACGCCGTGGGCAACCGCGAGCTGGGTGGCGTGGGCCGCGACCTGCGCGAAGCGCTGCAGACGCAGACCGGCGACCGGGTGATCTATCAGCGGCTCGGCTACCTGATGCGCTCCGGACCGCCGGATTCCCTCGACCGGCTGGTCGCCAAGAACTTCGCCAGCCTCGCGGCGGACCTCATCCTGGCGGACAAGACCGGCCGCCTCATCGCCATCCAAAACGGCCGCTACACCACCGAGCCCCTGGAGATCGTCGGCGAAGGCAAGAAGCGAGTGGACGTCGCGAGGTTCTACGACAGCGACCGTTACCGCCCGAGCATCGTGGGCGTGATGGGGCTGCCGATGTTTCTGTGCTGAGGGCAGCGCTACTCGTTTCGTGCCTCGAAGCGTTCGATCTCCGCCCAGACGGCATCGAGATCCAGGATGAAGCCGTCACTGCCGGGGATGTCGATCTTGCCTTCTGTAGCGCCGCGGAGGTGCTCATAGCGGCCTTGGGGGCCCCGCTCCAGGATCTCAAGGCTGCGGAGCTGAGGATCGAGGATCCAGTAGTAGCGCACCCGGAAGGCGGCGTAGTCCATCACCTTCTCCACCCGATCCCGGCGGCCGTCACGGGGTGTCGGGGAGACGATCTCGATGGCGATGTCCGGCGGCTGCGTGATGATGCCGCTGGCGGACGGCAAGGAAGTGCCCGCAAGGTAGACGGTGAGATCGGGTTTGCGGCCCTGCTTGGGGCCCACCGCAAGCTTGGTTTCCGAGCCTCCGACGAACCCACCCCGTGGGACGAACCAGCCGCGGAGGAGACTGCCCAGCAAGATCACCAGAATCTCATGGACGTAATTCGGCACCTCTTCCTCCACCAGGCGGCCGTCCACCAACTCTCCCCGCTCGTCTTCCGCCAAGGCAAACCATTCGGCGAGGGAAAGCTCGCCATGGACCGCCTCATCCAAAAGAGAGTGCCGACTCATATCAACACGGATCCTAGCATAGGGCGATTAGCGCCGACGGTGCTCCCCAGGCAGCCTTTGCTAGGGGTTCGGCACCTCGCTCATCAGCGCCAGCGTATTTCCCTCGGTATCCTTGAAGTCCCCTATCCACAGCTCGTGGTCCGGCATGCGGGCGATGAGACGGGGTTCCCCTTTGAGGTCGGCGCCGCGATCGCGCAGGACGGCCCAGGCGGCGTTGATGTCGTCCACCTTGTAGTAGAGGATGGAGGCGGGATGATCCTGCCCCTCCCCCTCGGGCAGGCCGAGGTACAGCCGCACGCCGCCGCAGTCGAAGAAGGCCATCTTCGGCGGCACCTGGAACAGGAATTTCATGCCCAGGGTATCGCGGTAGAACGCCACCGCCCGGTCGAGGTCGTGGACGACGATCGAGATCTGGCCGATCTGTGAGAGGCTGAGAGAGGGGGTGGTCATAGTGTCTCCTGAGCGATCGATCCGTTCTATGAAGCGGAGTCTAGCGGGTGAGGTCGCGCCCGGCATATCCCGAAAGGCCTATTCGAGCATGCCCAGAACGCTTCTGGGCCTGGCCCTCCTTTTCAGCGCAGCGTGCGCTCCCGGCCATGACACGCCGTCCCAGGCACTCCAGAAATTCGACAGCATGCCGGGCGTGATGGACGTCTGCTCCATCCTGATTTCCTCCGGGGCGTCTCCGGCCCCGCCTCGAATCAAGCCCGAGGGCCAAAGCATCCGGGTGCTCGCCTTTGGCGACTTCGGGGACGGTCAGGACGATCAGAGAGCGGCAGCGGCCGCCATGGTCCGGTATGACCGGATCCATCCCCTGGACTTCGGCCTCACGCTCGGAGACAACTTCTACGAGCACGGTCTGAACAAGCCCGACCACCCCCGGTGGCGCACGAACTGGGACAATCTCTATGACCCGCTCGGAATCCGGGTCTACGCGACGTTCGGCAACCATGACTATGAGAATCTGAAGAGTCTGGATGCCGAGGTCCGGCGTTCCACGCAGGATCGGAGTTGGTGCCTGCCGCGGCCTTACTACACCTTCACCGCCGGCCCGGTCCAGTTCTTCGCCATCGACACCACGCCTCTGGACAAGCCGCACCTCGACGGCAAAGGACCGACGAAGGTGTCCGAGCAGCGGGAGTGGCTGGAGAAGGCGCTGGCGAGCAGCACGGCCCGGTGGAAGGTCGTCTATGGCCATCACCCGGTCTATTCCACCGGTACAGAGCATGGAGGTACGCCGGCGATGATTCGCGAGGTGCTGCCGCTTCTGAAGAAACATCACGTGGACGTTTATCTCTCCGGCCACGACCACGACATGGAGTACTTGACGCCCCAAGAAGGCCTGCACTTCTTCGTTTCCGGAGCCGGCGGACATCATCTGCGCGAGATGGGAACGGACACCGGACGGCGAAAATGGGCCGTCGGGCTGACTCCGGGCTTCACCGTGCTGGAGGCGGGCCAGGATCTGCTCGCGGTGAGTTTTTTCTGTGCGCGAGGTAGTGAGAGCCCGCTGCCGCAGTGCAGAGCCGACAACCAGGCCCCGCCTCAGCTCTGTAGAGTGAAGATCAGGAAGGGACAGCCCGCCGATGATTCGGAGTGCCGTCCTTAAAACCCGGTCGCCTCATCTCCGTCCGGTCCAGTACCACGGATGGCGCTTCTGATGAGCCACGGCCAGAATCCGAAACCCTCCGTCTTTCAGCGGGCGGTACAGAAGGTTGTAAGGAAAGCGCTGCAGTACGAGGCGGCGGATCGATCCCAGGATCCTGGGTGCTGCTTCAGGGTAGCGTTGAAGGAAGACCAAGGCATGCTCGACCTCATCCCGTAATCCCTCACCCAATCCGGGAGATTCTTCGTTGTAGCGCTGGATGGCCTCGGCGAGCTCGCGTTCCGCCAGCGAGTTGAAGCGGATGCCCTTCATCGATGGGAAGAGCCCAGTTTCCTGAAGACTTCTTCCGCGGGAATTCCCGGCTCCTCCCCGCTGTCCATAGCTTCGTCACGACGCGCCGCCTCTTCGGCCCAAGCCTGGGCGATCTCGGTGTCTCGAGAGCTCTCCTCAAAGCTCATCAATAGGCTCGAGAAAAGTCGAGCTCGCTCTTCTTCGGACAACTTCATCGCTTCGGCTTCGATCTCATTCAGCGTCAGGGCCATGGCAATCTCTCCAAGTTCTGCAAGTTTAGCTCAGCCTCCCCCCAGCCACCGCTCCAGCCGCCGCCGGGCGGCCGGCGAGCTGGCTGCCGCCAAGAAGGCTTCGCGGTCCTGCTCCGGGATCTCGCGCGAGTCCGCCAGCGCGCCGAGGCACCAGAGCCGATCGCGCTCCGCTTCCAGCGTCTCGACGAGCGCGAAGACGTCGTCGAGGGAGGCAGGTGCTCCGGTGCGCAGGAGCTCCAGCAGCGCCCGCCGGCGAGCCCAGCCGTCGGGGAACGTCTCCAGGAGAGTGCCCAGACCGGCCGCGGACATTCGCTTCGTCTCGTCCAGATTCTGGCGCAGCAGACGAAAGCGGGCGGTCAGCGCGGGCGTCGTACCGAGCCGGGAGGCGAGCTCGCTGTCCCGCGCCGGCTCGACGCGCTGCGCCGGCGCCGATTCCTCTTGCTTGGGTTGCGGAGCAGGCTCCGACGCCGCGGGAGGCGGTGGCGTTACAGACGCCGTTGCCGAATCCTGCGCGACCAGCAAAGCAGGCGGCGCAGGTTGAACCACCGGCGCGGGTGGCGGGCTCGGGACCGGCTGAGGGGTCGGTTGAGCCTGCACCGGCTTGGGAGCCGGCAGCGCGGAAGGAGCCGGCACCGGCCGCGGAGCTTCGGGAGGTCCGGCCGAAGCGGTGCCAGGCGGTAGCCAGGGTACCTCCGGCGTTGCCTCGGCCGCCAGGGCGGTCTCGACGGCGACGGCCCCCTGCTGCAGCCGCTCCCGGCGACGCTTCGGATCGCGCAGGTCGGCGATCAGCTCGGGCAGGTGAGGCGTCCCCTTCACCTGCGCCTTCTCGATCATCGAGATCAGCGCCGGAGAGGCCTGCTGGCCGCTGCGCTTCGCGATCGCTTCGACCACCTCGTCGGCGTGGTCCAGCCCGAGCTGGGCGGCGACGATCATCCGCTGCTCGGGCGTCATCTTGCGCAGCAGCGCCCAGCCGCGGCCGAGGATCTTCAGCCTCTCGAAGGGGGAGTAGGTGCGCCCGAGCTGGTCCACCAACTCGGGCAGGGTGGCAGGCGGCTGCACGGCGGTCTACCTCACGCCCCGCGCTGCGGTTTCGGCTCGACGCGCACCATGCCTTCCGTCACGGCGGCGGGGACCTTCGAGACGTCCTGGAGAAACCGTTTCAGGTCCACGCCCGCGAGCTGCTCCATGATCGGCGAGAGCTGCGAGAGCACCTGCACGACGTCCTGGCTGAGCTTGGCCGCGCCGGTGCCCTCGTGGCCGTTGCCCTGGCTGATGATGGTGGTAGCGCCGGCGCGCGACAGCGGCTCGGAGATGGCGGCGGCGATCTCCGGCAGCACCTTCAAGGCCTCGATGGAGAGGCCGGCGTCGTTGTAGAGCTTGAGGGCCTCGGCGAGCAGCCGGCGGGCCGCCGCCTCGGCCTCGCCCTTGGCCTGGATCGCCTCGGCCTCGGCGAGACCGATGTTCCTCCGCATCACCGACTCGGCTTCCGCCTTGGCGAGACCTTCGGCCTTCACCGCCTGCGCCGCCTCTTCGCGCCGCTTGCGCTCGGCCGCGGCCTGGCGCTCGACGCGGTACTGGTCGGCGTCGGCGAGGCGCTCGGTTTCGTACTTCTTGGCGTCCGCCTGCTCGCGGATGGTGGCGTTGAGCTCCAGCTTGCGCCGCTCGACCTCCTTGTCGGCGATGGTGATGTCCTGCACCTTGGTCTCCATCTCGCCGGCCTTGACCGCCTGCGCGCGGGCCACGTCCACCTCTTTCTGGATCGCCGCCCGCTTGAGGGAGAGGGCCTTCTCGGCGTCGGCGATCTCGGTGTCTACCCCGAAACGCTTCTGCTCCTTCTGCTGGCGCGCCGTCTCCTCCTCGATCTTGGCCTCGCGGTCGGCGAGAGCGGTGGCGATGCGGGCGTTCTTCAGCGCCTCCTGGATCTTCGGCTGGCCGAGAGAGTCGAGGTAGCCCTCGGCGTCCTGGACGGCCTGGAAGACGAAGGACTTGAACTCGAAACCCATGCCTTCGAGGTCGAAGTGAGCCTCGTCGCGGACCTTCTCCTGGAAGCGCTTCTGGTCGCGGTAGAGCTCCTCGAGGCTCAGGGTGCCGATGATGCCGCGAAGGTGGCCCGCCACCGTCTCCTGGATGGTCGAGCGGACCTGCTCGGGCGGCACGCCGAGAAAGCCCTCCGCGGCCTTGCGAATATGCTCGATGTCACCCTTCACCTTGACCTGGGCCACCGCCTTGACGTTGATCGGGATGCCCTGGTTCGTATAGACGTGCTGGAGGTCGATGTCCAGCGTCATCATGCGCAGTGAGAGCAGCTTGTACTGCTCCCAGGCAGGAAAGACGAACGTGCCGCCGCCGCGGACGATGCGGAAGCCCTCCGTCACCCCCTTTTCGTCCTTGACCTTGGCGCCGAACATCTTCCTGCGGCCGTAGACGATGAGGGCCTCGTCCGGTCCCGCCTTCTTGCGCAGCATGCGGGCAAGAATGACGTACAGGACGAAGACACCGAGGATGATGAGAGCGATACTGAAGGCTGAGGCCAGGAAATCCATGGTGACCCCTTTCGGTGAAGATCGAGGAAATCCTACCATTTCAGGGGTTATTGGGCCTTCGGGGCGGTCTGCCCTTCGAAACCTCACCCCCTGGCCCCCTCTCCCACAGGGCGGCCACGCAGGGCCGCCCCTACAGGTCGTCTGGAGGTAATTTCACCCTCGTACCCATGACGCACCGAACCCACGGCGACCACAGAACGATCCGTAGGGGCGGCCCTGCGTGGCCGCCCTGGGCGGGGGGGCCAGGGGTGAGGTCTTGCAGGCAGACCGTTCCGCCTACCTCATCCGTATCTTGCAGAGAGGAACCTGCCATGAACCGACTCCTGCTCGCCATCCTGATCCTGATCGTCCTCGCTCCCCGAGGAGGCTCCGGCGAAGCCGCCAAGGCTCCCGCGCCGCAGCCTGACGGGCGTACGGCCGTCGTCGAGCTGTTCACCTCCCAGGGCTGCTCGAGCTGCCCGCCGGCGGACCGGCTGCTTTCCCGGCTCGCCCGCGATCCGCGGTACCGGGGCAAGGTCATTCCGCTGTCCTTCCACGTGGACTACTGGAACCAGATCGGCTGGACGGACCCCTACTCCTCGCACCGCTGGTCCGAGCGCCAGCAGCTCTATGCCGCCCGCACCTTCCACACCAACCGCATCTACACGCCGCAGGTGGTGGTCAACGGCCGCTCCGAGTGCGTGGGCTCCCAGGAGGGGGCGGTCCTCAACCGGATCACCGACGCCCTCGCCGCGGAGTCTGCCGGCCGGGTGAGCCTGGCGCTCGATCCGCCGACGCCGGACGGCCACCTGCGCGTCAAGGTGGGGGCGAAGCTGGCCAAGGCCGCCGGCCCGGGAAACCTCGATCTCTGGGTAGCGGTGTACGAGAGCGGCCTGTCGACCGCGGTCCAGGCCGGGGAGAACGCGTCACGGACGTTGCACAACGACCGGGTGGTCCGCCGCTTCGAGAAGGCCTTCAGCCTGCCCGGCGCCGCCGGCTCCGAGAAGGACGGCGAGATCGTGCTCGGCCTCGACAAGCGCTGGAAGGCGGAGAACCTCGGCGTGGCCGCCTTCCTCCAGGATCCCGCGACGCTGGCCATTCAGGGCGCGGCGGCGCGGGAGCTGAAATAGCCTCCCTACTGGACGCGGATCCGGTAGCTCTCGCGCGGCACCCGTTTGCCGTTGTCTGTGGCGTAGAGCTGGATGGTGTAACGGCCAGGCTTCAGGAACCCGGGAGGGAAAGTGAGGCTGTAATCATCGTGCTCCGTACGCCGGAGCCCCTCTTTGCGCCAGATGAGCCGCCCCTTGTCGTCCCGGATCTCCACCGTGCGCTCCGGAGTCCGATCTTCGGGATCCGCCTGGAAGAGGGGGGTTGCCAGGCGACCGTGCGGAACGATCTTTTCCGCGCTTGAGCCGCCCCGCACGACGTCTCCGCTGGCGCCGACGTCGTCGACCCAGGAGTTCATCTGCGGCTCGACGAGACCCCGCGGCGCGCTTGCCATCTGGGCGAGTTGATCGCTGGTCTTCTTCGCTTGCTCCTCGAGCACCTTTTGCGAGGACCGCAGCCGCTCCAGCTCGGCGTTCATGGCGGTCAGACGCTGCTTCTCCGCGTCCCGATCCGCAGCGGACGTGACAGGGGCTGCCGCCGAGGGCCTGTGGTCCCGTTCCGCGAGACGGGTGGAAAGCTCGCTTGCCCGCTGGGCGGTATACAGCCAGCCGGAGATCGCCATGAACCCGGTCAAGCCGGCAGCCATGGCAGCGAACCGCCAGCGACGCACCTCCCCGGGAGGCCGTGGGGACGGAAAGACCGCGACGTTTTCCGCCTCCTCCAGCCGCCGGCTCATCCGGGCCAGCTCCAGCTCCGCGGCGCACCGGGCGCAGGACGCCAGATGCTCTTCCACGGCCTCGGTAGGAGTCTCTCCCCAGGCCAGAGCCACCAGATTCTGGCTGGGCAGGTGCTGCGCGAAGACGGACCAGGCCTCCCGGGTCTCGGCCAGGGACCGTCTACAGCTCTCGCAGGTTTTCAGGTGGTGCCAGACTTCATCGTGTTCTTCGGTGGCAAGGGTGCCGTTCAGCAGCCAGGGTAGAAGCTCGATTGCGGTTTCACAAGTCATTCAATTCATTCCTCCCGAATCTACTAGGCGATTTTTCGGCCGCGGCGTTACGTCGTTGCCCGTCCGATCGCCCAGGATCTCTCGCCGCATGGCCATCGCCTTCTCGCGGCAGCGGAGGACGCGCACCCTCAAGGTGCCCTCTGCGACCTTCAGTTGCAGGCTCATCTCCTTATAGGAGAAGCCCGCGACGATCATCCGCCACATCCGCCGGCACTCCTGAGGAACCCGCTCCAGCACCCGGAACAGCAGGTCCCGGTCTTCTCCGCTGAAAGATGGAGCTTGGACCACCCCCGCCGGGCCTTCTCCCTGATCCAGGACGTCCAGCTCGGCCCATTTCCACTTGCTCTGCGCCCGGAGCTGGTCGAGGCAGGTGTGGCTCACCACCCGCCAGAGATAGGTGCGCAGGCTCGACTCGCCCCGGAACTTCCCCTCCGTCAGCAGGCGGGTCACCTCCAGACGTACATCCTGCAAGACGTCGTCCCAGCGGTCCGCGAGACGGCGCTGGTAGGGCCAGGCGGCGCGCGCGATCCAGCCGTCCAAGGTCTTCACCGCCTCCGCCTCGCCCCTCAGAAAGCAGGCGACCATCTCCCGGTCGTCTGTAGCCATAGATAAGATCCTATCCTTCCGGACCTCGGATGGGGCAAACCTCTTCTTTCCGTCCCTGTATGTTGTACGATGAATATTCAGGTTCGTAGCTCGCAATCCGCCCGTGACGTACCTGCTCCCTTCCTCCCGCGTCGGCATTCCGCTAGCCCTGGCAGGTGTGCTGGGATTGCTTCAATTCGCGTGCGCCAGCGGCCCGGTCTCGCCGCCCACGCCCACGGTGGGTTCCTTGACCGCCGCGGAGGCATCTCCGCAGCCGGCCCCTCCTCCGCTCGCCTTGGGTAAGGCTACCGAGCGTGAGCTGGATGGCGCTCGACCCGACGAAGTCTCCCTGCACCTCGAAGCGGACCAGTACGCGCGCCTGATCCTCGACCAGAAGCAGATGAACGTGACCGCTCGCCTGCTCGATGCCAGCGGGGAAACGATCGCCACGGCCGAGGGTCCGGGCGGCTGGCAGGCGCCTGTGCTCCTCTCGCTGGTGACGGCCGCCAGGGGTGAGTATCGGCTCGTCGTCGCCTCGAACGACCATGGAACGGCCAAGGATCGCTATACGGTCAAGCTCGACGAGCTGCGACCCGCCCGCCCGGAGGACGGTGACCGGGTCAAAGCCGAGGCTGCGCTCTCGGAAGCAATCCGCCTCCGGATCAGGAACCAGGAGGGAGATCTAGCCGCAGCCCTTACCAAAGGGCAAGAGGCTTTGTCTCTCTGGAAGCAAATTGGGGATGTGGCAGGCGAGATCAAGGCCCTTCTCGAGCTGACGGAAATCAATTTCCAGGCCGGCGATGAGCCGCAGATACGCGAGCTCCTGCAACAGGCGCTGTCGGAATCGGTTGCGACGCACGATCGGCTGGGAGAAGCGAAGGCATTGAGGATGTTCGCGACTTTCGTCGATCTGGGAGCGGAGACAAGGATCTATTTCGATCGTGCGTTGGAGATCGCGCGGCAGCTCGGAGAGGTTGGCGAGCAGGCTGTTATCCTTTTCGAAAGGGGCTCCTTTGAGTTCAATCAAGCTAAGTTCTCTGAGGCAATGGCCTTTTTTCAGCAGGCCCTCGATCTCGCGCAAGCGGTAGACGCACGCTCTCTTGCAGCCCGTAGCTGGAACGGCATCGGAGGAGTCCATACCAGCCGTGGCGAGAGAGAGGAGGCGTTGAGTTGTTATAAGCATGCGCTTAATCTCGCTCGCCAGGTAGGAAACCGCGGCACGGAAGCTGCGGCCCTCACCGGCATCGGCATACTCCTTCGCCGCCGTGGTGAATTGCAAGCTGCTCTAACCAACTTGCTGACGGCGCTCGATCTCAACCAGAGCCTCGGAGATCGCAGGGACCAAGGGCAGGTGCTCCTGCAACTTGGCGTCATCTATCTCACCTTGGGTGATACGGACCAAGCGCTGAGGCACAATGATCAGGCTCGCGAGCTATTCCACGTTATTCAGGATCGCGGGCGTGAAGGTGTCGCGCTGATCCAACTTGGTACCGTGTACTCAGCGCTCAAGGAATGGCAGGCGGCCCTAGAAAATTTTGAACAGGCATGGATCATCAGCTCCAGCCCCGAAACCAAGAACGCGAGAAGGATGGGCGCCGCAATGCATGGTATTGGAGTCGCCCGGCTGAATCTGGGGCAGACAGCGGAGGCCATCCAATCCCTTGAGCGAGCGTTGCCTCTTCGGCGGGACGCCGGCGATCGCCTCGGAGAGGCTGCGACTCTGCTGGAGTTGGGAGAGGTATACCAAGGTCAGGGAGATTGGGAACGCGCGGTCTCGCTCACGGCGGAGGCGCTCCAGATCGGGAAGCAGGCGGAAGCCTTGTTTGTCCAAGCGCAAGCGCAGTTCAGATTGTCGAAACTCGAGCGGGACCGCCGGGATCCTCAGCAAGCTCTGATCTACATCGAGCGTTCGATCCAGATTCTGGAGTCGGCGCGATCCAATCTGGGTGACCGCTTGCGCTCTTCCTTTTTTGCCTCTCGCAGATCCTATTATGACGTTTACGTCGATCTACTGATGCGCATGGGAAATCAGGAAAAGGCTCTGGAGGCAAGCGAACGCGCGCGCGCGCGGAGCCTGCTCGATCTGCTCTCCGAGGGGAGGATCGATTTGACCCAGGGGATCTCTCCCGAGCTCAAACGGCAGGAGGCAGATCTGGCTGCCCGGCTCTCGGAAACCCAGGGAGATTTGATCGACGAGCTTTCGAAGCAGCCGGCGAAAGAGGAAGCGATCGCGAATCTGCGCGCACGGCTGGATGAAATCTTAGGCGAGCGGGAGAAGCTCGAGGTAAGAATCCGTAGCGAGCATCCGCGCTACGCGGAGGTGCGCTATCCATTCCCGTTGAGACTCGAAGAGATCCAAAAGCAGCTTTCGGAAGACGAGGCATTGCTCGAATATTCGCTGGGTGAGGAGGGTGCCTACCTCTTCGTCGTCAGCCGTGAGCACCTCGAGGCGCATCGCCTGGCGGATGCCAGCCGGATCACCGAGGAGGTTCAGGCAGTCCGCAACGGATTGGAAGAGGCCGGCCGGCGGTCTTTCTCCTCATACGTCCGGTCGGCGCAATGGCTGTACCGGGAGCTGATCGCACCGGCCCGACCTCTCCTGGCCCAAAAGCGGCACTTGCTGATCTCACCGGACGGTCCCCTCCATTTCCTCGCGTTCGAAGCGCTGCTGACAGAGAACGACAAGGGACGCGAGGCCGCCGATCTCCCGTATCTGCTGCGGGACTTCTCGGTGAGCTACATCCCCTCTGCCAGCGTCCTTTCTTGGCTGGCCAAGCCTCAGCCTTCCTCAGTGGCGAGAGCCGTGCCATCGAAGCGGTTCCTGGCCTTTGCGGATCCCTTCTACGGCCCTGCGGGGAACGAGCCTGTCGCCGCTGTCCGGGGTGCTGAAACGGAGCCGGGAGGCCTCCAGGAATCGGGGCTTGGGCCGGTGCCCCGGCTGATCGGCACGGCGCGCGAGGTTGCGGCTATCGCCGGCCTCTACCCCTCCGCAGAGGTGCAGCTTTATGAAGAAGCGCAGGCGAACGAGGAAAACGTCAAGGACAATCCTCTGGTCGAAAAGGCCCAGCGGATTCACTTCGCCACACACGGGGTTCTCAACGAACGCCAGCCGGAGCTCTCCGGCCTCCGGTTGACTCGTACTGACAAGGAAGACGGCATCCTGCAGGTCCATGAAATCTTCAACCTGAATCTAAGCGCGGATCTGGTCGTCCTTTCGGCGTGCGATACGGGACGCGGCAAGGAGGTGACGGGAGAAGGTCTGGTGGGATTGACCCGGGCGTTTCTCTATGCGGGCACCCCGAGCGTAGTGGTGAGCCTGTGGCAGGTAGCGGACACCCAGGCCTCCGGCCTGATGCTCCGCTTCTACCAAGGGCTGGATCAGTTGGGGAACAAAGCGGAAGCCCTGCGCCAGGCCAAGCTGGCCATGATTCGGGATAGATCATACGCTCGTCCTTACTACTGGGCGCCTTTTATTCTGGTCGGAAGGCCCTAGCAATCCGAAATATCGGGGCATGGCTATTTATTGCTGTAACGGAGGCTTTGTCCGTTGCGCCAGTAAGAGCATAGCGAACCCAAAGGAGGAGAGAAATGTCTACGAATGTCTATCCTGATCCCGACCCGCCTGCCGGCAGGACCGTACCGAGCAGCGTTCCTCTGGACGCCGCAAGTCTCGTTTCCGGAACGATCTCGGTGGGAGCTGCAGCGACGGGCGCGATGACCGGCACTGGTTTTATGATCCCACCCTCGTTGACGTCCACGGTTTCATGGACTCTCCCTCTTATCCTGCATCCCCTTTCGACGGGTTACCTCACGGTCGTCATCATCTTCGGCGCCCTGAGCGTCCTCCTGGGAGCCGCCAATCTCTTCTGGGGCCTGTCGCGAAAGAAGAAACTGGCGGAGCAGATGAGGAATCACCAGGCAGATCTCGACAATCTTTGCAAGAAGGCCGGAGTCGCCTCCTAGCTCCGCAAGCGGTTATCTTCAGCCCCCACCCGGCGTAGACCCGCCGGGAGGGGGATTCGTATCTATACTGGAGGGCGGAAGGAGGAACGGGATGCGCAAAATCATCATCGTCACCAGCGTCGCCTTCGCCCTGGCGGCTCGGCTCGCGGCCCAGGCTCCGGCCGGAGGGGCTGCGGAGATCGTCCCCACGCTGAGCGTCTCCGGCACGGGCGAGGCCCGGGTCGCGCCGGACGAGGCGACGGTGCGGCTGGGAGTCGTGGCTCAGGCCCCCACCGCGCGCGCCGTCCAGGAGGAGGTGAACCGGACGGCCGGCGCCGTGCTGGACGCCGTCCGCAAGCTGGGCATCAAGGCGGAGGACATCCAGACCTCCGGCCTGTCGCTCTCGCCGCTCTACTCGCAGGGCCGGCCGGGCACAGAGGAGCAGACGCCCAGGATCACCGGTTATCAGGCCAACAACACCGTCGCCATCCGGATCGAGGACCTGACCAAAGTGGGGCCGGTCATCGACGCGGGCCTGGGCGCCGGCGCGAACAACCTGGAGGGCGTCGCCTTCGGCCTGCGCAACGACGAGGCGGCGCGTGCCGCAGCACTCACCAACGCCGTGCGGGAGGCCCGCGCCAAGGCGGAAGCCCTCGCCCTGGCGCTCAAGGTGCAACTGGTCGGAATCCTCGAGGTTGCCGAAGGCGGCGTCTCGATCAATCCGCCGCCCTATCCCAAGGCCGGCCGCTTTGCCATGGCGGAGGCCCTGTCGGCCGAGACACCGGTCTCCGCCGGCCAGGTGGGGGTCGAGGCCAGCGTCACGATCCGCTATCGGATCTCCCAGTAGAGACCGCCGATGGCGACGGGAAATCCGCTACCGGCCGAGGAGGTCATCCGTCTCCTCGGCCTCGCGCCCCACCCCGAGGGCGGCTTCTACCGCGAGACCTTCCGCGCCGCCGCCGCGGATGGACGGCGCGGCGCCTCGACCGCCATCTACTACCTGCTGCGCCGCGGCGAGGTCTCGGCCTGGCACCGGGTGGACGCTGACGAGGTCTATCATCATTACGCCGGAGCGCCCCTGGAGCTGCTCCTCTCTGTGGACGGTCGACAGCGCTCCGCCGTCCGTCTCGGTCCGGATCTCACCGCCGGGGAGCGGCCGCAGGCGGTGGCGCCGGCCGGAGCGTGGCAGTCCGCCCGCTCCCTGGGCGACTGGACGCTCATCGGCTGCACGGTGGCACCCGCCTTCGACTTCGCCGGCTTCGAGATGGCGCCGGCAGGGTGGGAACCGGGTTAGCCTGATCCGCCCGGCGCTTCCGCACCGGGCTACTGAAACGCCGCTTCTCTGAAGCGAATCGCCCTTTGGGCGACGTCTCGCTAGCCCGGTGCGGAAGCGCCGGGCGAACAGGGCTACTCGTTTTCCAGAGCCTGGTACTGCGTAGTGTCGCCGTCCTCTTCCGCGGCGATCGTCCACTGCTCGATCTCCTCGACGCTCATGTTTCCCGCCGGGCGGAGACGCGCGTCGTGGTAACCCCAGCGGTAGATGTCGATCAGGTACTGCGAGCGCGAGAGGATGGGCCCGCGGCAGAGGAGCGGATCGGTGACGGGATCGGCGTCCTCGCGCAGCCGGCCGGTCAGGTGCTCCAGGACGTGCCGGGGGATCCGCGCGGCTTCTGCGGGGTAGATGTAACCGAAGAGCGCCAGGTGGGCCAGCAGCACCCGCCAGCCGCCGTTGGCGCCGAAGCGGCCGAGCAGGCGCTGCCAGTCGAGATTCTCCGCGCAGCAATGGAGCAGGTGGGCCACGTCCGCGCCGTCGAAGCGCTCGCGTTCCATGATGAAGGACTTCGACCAGATCATCTCCTCGGCGGGAATGAGCCGCACCGGAAGGCCGAGCACCTCTCCCTTCACGGCCTTTTCGAACCAGACGTCATCCACCCGGGCAACGCCATTGCCCGAGCTGAAGATGACGTCCACGAAGTCGTCGCCGCGGAAGGTCTTGCCCAGCCAGTGGGGAAAGCTGCGATCGGCCTGCCAACCCTTGTCGGCAAAGGCATCGAGGGCGCGTTCGAAGTCGGCGGGAAGCACGAAGATGTCGAAATCCTTGGTGTATCGCTCGATGCCGGTGTAGCGGGCGAACGCGTAGGCGCCGCCGACCAGGAAGGGCACGCCGGCGTTTTCGAGAGCCTGCATCGCCTCGCGATAGAACTCGATCGTCTCAGGGGGCAGATGGGCCCTGGAGGTCTCGCTCGCGATGTCGATCGGCGCTGGCATCGGGTCTCCCGTCTGAAGGCTGGTGAGAACAGCAAGAGGCATACCAGTTTTCGCCCGCCTGGCACGTCTCTTGAAGCCCTCCCCCGCCTGTGAGGGAGGCGAAATGGCAAGACAGGACGGAGTGGTGCGCATCGCCGCATTGGGCGACCTTCACTACACGCGCTCGCTGGAGCCGCCGGTGCGGGAGGTGCTGGCGGAGGCGGGGCGGCAGGCCGACGTGCTGCTGCTCTGCGGCGACCTGACGGATCACGGCCACGTCGAGGAAGCGCAGGAGCTCTCCCGCGAGATCCACGCGGCGGTGAACATCCCGGTCATCGCCGTGCTCGGCAACCACGACTTCGAGAGCGGCCGGCAGGAGGAGGTCAAGAAGGTGCTCTGCGACGGCGGCATCCGGGTGCTGGACGGCGACGCCACCGAGGTGCTGGGCATCGGGTTCGCCGGCGTGAAGGGGTTCTGCGGCGGCTTCGGACGGCGCGCCCTCGGCCCCTGGGGAGAGGACATCATCAAGCACTTCGTGCGCGAGGCGGTGGACGAGGCCCTGAAGCTGGAGGCGGCGCTGGCGCGCCTGCGCGGCAAGCCGCGCATCGCCGTGCTCCACTACTCGCCGATCCAGGAGACGGTCGAGGGCGAGCCGGTGGAGATCTTCGCCTTCCTCGGCTCCAGCCGCCTGGAGGAGCCGCTCTCCCGCTATCCCGTCCAGGCCGTCTTCCACGGCCACGCCCACCGCGGCCAGCCGGAAGGCAAGACGGCGCAGGGCGTGCCGGTCTTCAACGTCAGCCTGTCGCTCCTGCGGCACGCCTACCCAGATCACCCCCCCTTCCGGCTCCTGGAGATCGAGCCGGGAAACGGGGGGTGAGCCGGAAAGGACGCCAAGGACAGCAAGGACTTCAAGGACAACAGGAGACAGCACCTCAGCAGGTCCTTGGTGTCCTTGCTGTCCTTGGCGTCCCTTCTCCCTCTCCGATACCATCCGCCTCATGCGGAGCAGCGAAGGGTTCGTCTTCATCCGGCGGGGGCTGCATCTCTACTACAACGTCCTCGGCGAGGGGCCGGAGACGGTGGTCATCCCCAACGCCAACTGGCTCTCCGAGCTCCTGCAGCCGCTGGCGGAGGACCGCCGGCTGATCCTCTACGACCCGCGCAGCCGTGGACGGTCGAGCACCGTCACCGATTCCCGCTTCCTGAGCCTGGAAGACGACGTGGCGGATCTCGAAGCCGTGCGGCAGTATTTCGGCCTGGAGAGGATGTCCCTGCTCGGCTACCTCTATCACGCGGCGGTCACCGCCAGCTACGCGCTGGAGAACCCGCAGCGGGTCGAGCGGATGCTCCTCGTCTCTCCGATCACGCCGCGGATTCCCGGCGAATGGCTGCAGGAGACGCCGACGGCGGAGGAGATGACCTTCCCCCCCGGCATTCCGCGTCTGGAGGAGATGCGGCGCGAGGGGCTGGACGCCGAGGATCCGGTCGCCTTCTGCCGCGCCTGGTTCAACTACTTCCTGCTGCCGGCCCAGATGGGCGAGCTGGCGGCGGCCGCGCGCTTTCCGCTGGACGACATCTGCTCCTTTCCCAACGAATGGCCGCAGCACACCATGGATCTCTACTTCCGCCACATCGTTCCCAAGATGGAAGCCTGGGACTTCCGGCCGCGGCTGGCCGAGCTGCGCATGCCTATCCTCGTCATGCAGGGGATGGACGACCTCGTGCCCATCGAGGCCTCGCAGGACTGGGCCGCCCACGCCGGCAACGCGCGGTTCCTCGCCATCGAGGGCTCCGGCAGCCATCCCTACATCGAAAAGCCGAAGGAGTTCTTCCCCGCCGCCGATGAGTTCCTGCGCGGCGACTGGCCGCGGGGATCCGAGGCCGTGCCGCGCGCCACGGCCTCGATCTGATCGCGGCCGATCTTCATCGACAGCTTCCTCGCGGCACCGTCTCTCGATATCGTCCAGCGCTTGATCCCCGTGCAAACCCCTACCCGTTCGCGCTAGACTTCCCCGTCGCGCTCCGGCGCCTCGCAGCGAATCCTCATGAACGGCATCCAAGTCACCGACGAACCGTCCCTGCCGATCTCCGTGCGCCTGGCGGATTTCTGGGAGATGACCAAGCCGGGCATCACGCTCATGGTGGTGCTCACCGCCGGCCTCGGCTACCTGCTGGCCGCGCGGGAGAGCTTCGACTTCTTCCTGCTCGTCCATACCCTCCTCGGCACCGGCCTTATCTCGGCCGGCGCCTCGGTGCTGAACCACGTCCTGGAGCGGGACACGGATGCCCTCATGCACCGTACCGCGGGCCGGCCGCTGCCCGCGGGGAGGATGAACCCTGACGCCGCGCTGTCGTTCGGCGTGCTGCTGGCGGTCCTGGGTCTCGTGGAGCTCGCCCTGGCGGTGAACCTGCTGACCGCCCTGCTCGGCGCCACGGCTCTCGCCGGCTACGTCTTCGTCTATACGCCGCTCAAGCGCATCAGCTCGCTCGCCACGGTGATCGGCGCGGTGCCGGGCGCCATCCCGCCGATGATGGGCTGGTGCGCCGTGCGCAACGAGCTGGACGCCGCCGCCTGGGTGCTCTTCGGCATCCTCTTCTTCTGGCAGCTCCCGCACTTCCTCGCCATAGCCTGGCTGTGCCGCGAGGACTACGCCCGCGGCGGCTTCCCGATGCTGCCGGTGCTCGATCCCGAAGGGACCCGCACGGGCCGCCAGGCCGTGCTCTACGGCGCGGCCCTGGTGCCGATCTCGCTGCTGCCCTCCTTGCTCGGCCTCATGGGCACCGTCTACTTCTTCGGCGCCTTCGCCTTCGGCCTGACCTACCTGGGGTTCGCCTTCGCCTTCGCCGAGGCGCGCTCGAACCCCGGCGCGCGCCGGCTGATGCTGGCCTCGCTCGTGTACTTTCCGGCCCTGCTCCTGGTGATGCTGCTGGACCGGGTGGTCTCCTAGCCGGCGTGGCGCTCCCGGTCCGCCGCGGCATTCTCTGGGGTCTGCTCATCGCAGCCCTCGTCGGAGTGGTCGCCGCGGCGCTGGTGCGGTCACGGCGACCGGAGCCCCCTCCCGTGCTCGGCTCCGTGCCAGAGTTCACGCTCGTCAACCGCGACGGCCAGACCGTTCGCCGCGCGGACCTCGCCGGATCGCCCTGGATCGCCGACTTCATCTTCACCCGCTGCCCCGCCTCCTGCCCGATGATGACGTCGCGCATGGCCCGCCTCGACCGCGAGCTGCCACGGGACCCGGAGGTGCAGCTCGTATCCTTCTCCGTCGATCCCACGCACGATACGCCCGAGGTTCTCCAGCGCTACGCTGCCTCCTTCAAGGCGCCGGCGCGCTGGCTGTTCCTCACCGGCGACGCTGGACAGATCTACCGCCTCTCCAAGGAGGGCTTCAAGCTGGGAGTGGACGCCGCGCCGAGCGACGCCAAGACGGCGGAGCCCATCCTCCACAGCACCCGCTTCGTGCTGGTGGACGGCGAGGGCCGGATCCGCGGCTATTACGACGCCTTCGACAAGGAGTCGATGAAGGGGTTGATGCGGGATCTCGCGGCGATCGCGGGCTAATCCTTCTTTTCCACGATCTCGATCTGCATGTTCGCCTTCGGGCGTGCCGTCTGCGTCTTGCCTGACGGCCAGGTGACCTCGACGGAATCAACCTTCTCGGCGTCCCCCAGCCCGAAGTAGAGCGGCATGACGCTGTGGGAGAGGTAGCCCGAGCTGCCGTCGTTCCACTGCGTCCAGGTCTGGCCGCCGGCCTTGAGCCTGACGCGGGCGCCGAGGGCGTCGCGGTTGGACTGCGTGCCCCGCAGCTTCACCTTCAGCCAGTGGACCGGCTTCTTCTCGGCGAGGTTGCTGATCAGCACCTGCGGCTCGGAGTTGAAGTCGCCGGTGACGATGTCGAGATCGCCGTCGCCGTCGAGATCGAGGATCGCCGAGGTGCGCGAGCCCAGGGTGCTCATGATGCGCACCTTGCCGGTCTTCCCCTTGCACGGGGTCTTCGCCTTGTCGGCGCCGTCGCAATCCATCTCGGCCATGAAGAAGTGGGTGCGGCCGCCGCGGCGCGGCTCGACGCCGAGGATGAACTCGCTGTCACGGAAGATCTTGCCGCGGTCGTTCAGCAGCAGGGAGTTGATGCCGTAGCGGAACGGGAAGTTCATGCTGGCGGTGATGAAGAGGTCCTGGAAGCCGTCGGCGTTGAGGTCGCCGGCGGAGAGGCCCCAGGGCCAGTAGTCCTCCACCCCCATCGCGTCCGACACCTCGGCGAACTTGCCGCCGCCGAGGTTGTGGTACAGCGCGTTGCCGAAGATGTTGTTGGCGCCGCCCTGGAGCATGGCCTCGGTCCATTGCATGTCGGACTTCGCCTTCTCCTGGTCCACCCCGATCATCTTGCTCATGTCCGAGTGCATGTCGGTGAGCACGAGGTCCGCCCGGCCGTCGTTGTCGTAGTCGAAGGCCTTGACTCCCATGGCGCCCCACGGCGTCTTGGGAAAGTACTGGGCCCCCTTCTCCTCGAAGCGCTTGCCGCCGACGTTCTCCCAGTAATGGTTGTCCCCCTGCATGTTGGGGACGTAGAGGTCGGGCCAGCCGTCCTCGTTGAAGTCGACGGCCGCGGCATCCCCGCTCCAGCTCCCGTCCACGAGGCCGGTCTCCTTGGAGACGTCCTTGAAGCGGTGGTTGCCGAGGTTCTTGTAGAGGATGCTGTACTCCGTGCGGTCCGGATGCAGATGGCCCTGGAAGGCGTCCTCGAGGCCGACGTAATAGCCCCCCGGCCCCATGCGGTCGGTGGTGTAGCGGCCGACGTTGGCGAGGAAGAGGTCGAGCAGCCCGTCGTGGTCGTAATCGAAGAACACCGCGCCGGAGGAGTGGCCGACGTAGTCGAGCCCCGCCTCCTTGGAGACGTCCTGGAAACGACCGCGGCCGTCGTTGAGGAACAGGTGGTTGCCCTTGCGCACGGTGGTGACGTAGAGGTCCTCGTCGCCGTCGTTGTCCACGTCGCCGAAGGAGGCGGTGATGCTGATCTGGTCCCTCATGCCGACCCCGGCCTCCGGGGTGAGATTGCGGAACTTGCCGTTGCCGAGGTTCTTCCAGAGCTGGTTCTCGCCGAGCTGGGTGACGAAGTAGAGGTCGAGCAGGCCGTCGCCGTCCACGTCCGCCACCGCCAGGCCGTTGCCGTGGTCGTAGTGGACCATCTTGTACTCGCGCCCGCTGTCCTCCGTCCCCTGGTTGCGGAAGGTGATGCCGCTCTCCGGCTGCCGGTCGGCGAGCTGGAAGCCGTGGAAGACGGTGAACTGGCCGGCGGTGGCGAGCTGGGCCGCCTTGCGTGCCGGCAGGGCGGCGACGCCCTCGTCGTTTTCGGGATAGTAGAACTCGGGCCCGCCGTGGGCGTGCTCCTGGGCATAGAGGGCGCCGGCGAGCAGGCAGACGAAGGCGGCTAGAAGAGAACGGCGAAGGCGTGTTCCAGGCATGGGTTTCCTTTCCAGATCGGCGGAATCGTAGCATCCCCCGCCTTGCACCCCCTCGCACCCCTGTCGTAGACTCGGGCGTCTTCAGATACGCCGTTCGCATGCAGTACCCAGAAGTCGCCAAATGCGGGGCAAGCCAACACGGGGCGCGGCAGCGCCGCCGAGCGGTGTCTTGCCATTCCGGTTGAAGGGAGATCGTAGATGGCACTAGTCGACGAACGGGCCCACGGACACGCCGAGGCCCATCACGAGGAACTGGGGTTCTGGCGCAAGTACGTCTTCTCCCAGGACCACAAGGTCATCGGCATCCAGTACGGCTTCACGGCGCTCACCTTCCTCCTCTTCGGCTTCTCGCTGATGATGATGATGCGCTGGTCGATCGCCTACCCGAACCAGCCGATCCCGCTGATCGGCAAGCTCCTCAAGGCGAGCGGCGGCATCATCGTCCCCGAGTTCTACAACCAGCTCGGCGCGATGCACGGCACCATCATGGTGTTCCTCGGCATCGTGCCGCTGGCGGTGGGCGCCTTCGGCAACTACGTCGTGCCGCTGCAGATCGGCGCTCCCGACATGGCCTTCCCCAAGCTCAACATGGCGAGCTACTGGGCCTACTTCGTGGGCGGCGTCGTCATGCTGGGAAGCTTCTTCGCCCCCGGCGGCGCCGCGCAGTCCGGCTGGACCTCCTACCCGCCGCTCTCCGACATCGCGCCTACCGGCCAGACCCTGTGGCTCTTCGGCATGCTGGCGCTGATCATCTCCTCGGTGCTGGGCTCGATGAACTTCATCACCACCATCGTCCAGCTCCGCGCGCCGGGGCTGACCTGGATGCGCCTGCCGTTCTTCGTCTGGGCGCAGTTCGTCACCGCGTTCCTGCTGCTGCTCGCCTTCCCGGCGCTGCAGGCGGCGGCGGTGCTGCAGATGATGGACCGCCTGGCGGGCACCAGCTTCTTCCTGCCCAGCGGCCTGGTGGTCTCGGGCCAGCAGCTCGCCGTCGCCGGCGGCGGCGCGCCGCTGCTCTGGCAGCACCTGTTCTGGTTCCTCGCCCACCCGGAGGTCTACGTCCTCATCCTGCCGGCCTTCGGCATCATCGCCGAGGTGATCGCCAACAACACGCGCAAACCGCTGTGGGGCTACCGCTCGCTGGTCTACGCCGTGACCTTCCTCGGCTTCATGTCGTTCATCGTGTGGGCCCACCACATGTTCATGACCGGCATGGGCACGATCATGAGCACCTTCTTCCAGACGACGACGATGATCATCTCGATCCCCTCGGTGGTCGTGCTGACGGCGCTCATCATCTCGCTCTGGGGGGCCTCGATCCGCTTCACCGTGCCGATGCTCTTCGCCCTCGCCTTCCTGCCGATGTTCGCCATCGGCGGCCTCACCGGACTGCCGCTCGGCCTCGCGCCCTCGGACATCCACCTGCACGACACCTACTACGTCATCGGCCACTTCCACTACGTGGTGGCGCCGGGAACGATCTTCGCCATGTTCGCCGGCATCTACTACTGGTTCCCGAAGATCACCGGCCGCAAGATGAGCAGCCTGCTGGGGCACCTCCACTTCTGGCCGTCGTTCCTGTTCATCAACGGCATCTTCATGCCGATGTTCATCCAGGGCATGGCGGGCGTGCAGCGCCGGCTCTACGACGGCGGCGCCTCCTACTCCCACGCCCAGGGCGTGCTGCACTGGAACGTCTTCATGTCGATCTCGGCCTGGTGCCTGGCCCTCTCGCAGATCCCGTTCATCATCAACCTCTTCTGGAGCATCAAGAAGGGGAAGAAGGTCGACAGCAACCCCTGGGAAGCCACGACGCTCGAGTGGGCGGCCGCGCCGTCGCCGCCGATCGCGCACGGCAACTTCGCCGAGATCCCGACCGTGCACCGCGGACCCTACGACTACAGCGTGCCGGGGGCGGCGCAGGACTTCACTCCGCAGCACCAGGAGGCCTGAGCGATGGACATCCCGTACACCGTAGAAGCCCGCCCCGATACCGGGGTCCCCAACGCCAAGCTCGGCATCTGGCTTTTTCTCGCCTCCGAGGTGATGCTCTTCGGCGCCCTCTTCTCCTCCTACGTGCTGCTGCGCACGGGAGCCGCCCCGGGCACCTGGCCCCACGGCCGCGAGTTCCTCAACGTGCCGCTGGCCACGCTCAACACCATCATCCTCATCGGCTCCTCGGTGACCATGGTGATGTCGTGGGCGTCGCTCAAGCTGAACGACTTCAAGAAGTACCGGCTGTACATGGGCCTGACGATCCTCGCCGGCTTCGGCTTCATGATCGTCAAGGGGTTCGAGTACGGCCACAAGTTCGAGATCGGCCTGTTCCCGAAGAGCAACACCTTCCTCGCCATCTACTTCACTTTGACCGGCCTGCACGGCCTGCACGTGCTCGGCGGCATGATCGTCAACGGCTACTTCTGGGGGCCCGGCGCCAAGCTGTGGCGGACGCAGCCCGAGCGGTTCACCAACCGCATCGAGGTGGCCGGCCTGTACTGGCACTTCGTGGACCTGGTCTGGATCTTCCTGTTCCCGACCTTGTACCTGCTCTAGCCGGAGGAGAGAGACGACGATGAGCGCAAGCGACGCAGACGCGATCCGCAGGCAGACCAAGGTCTACATCGGGGTGTTCCTCGCCTTGATGGTGGGCACCATCCTGACCGTGGCCGTGAGCTACTTCCACCTGCCGGTCGCCGCGGCCATCCTGGTGGCCCTGGTGATCGCCAGCTTCAAGGGCTCGCTGGTGGCGGCATTCTTTATGCACCTCTCGCACGAACGGAAGGTAATCTACTGGGTGCTGCTGCTCACCGTGGCCTTCTTCATCGCGCTGATGTTCATTCCCAGCCTCACCGAGTGGAACCAACGGAACATCCGATGAGCCTGTCGTTGCGGTCGTTTCACCTGTTCTTCATCACCGTCTCGGTCCTCTTGGCGGTCTGGGTGGGCGTGTGGGGTGTACAGAGCTACCGCGCCACGGGGAGCGCGGGCGATCTCACCCTGGGTGCGTTCTTCTTCGTGCTGGGATTCGTCCTGCTGCTCTATGGCCGGAGCGTGCGCAAGAAGCTGCCGGTGGAGGACGAGGAGTGAAGGCATTGGCCCGCTGGATGATCGCGCTCGCCATCGCGGCGTGGCTCGTCCTGCCTGCATCCGCCGCCGCCTGCGCTACCTGCTACGGCGCGGCTGACGCGCCGATGACCCAGGGGATGAACAATGCCATCCTCTTTCTGATCGGCATCGTCGGCATCGTCTACGTCGGCATCGGCAGGGTGATCCTGGACTTCCGCCGGCGCTCGAAAAAGCTTTCTGAGAGGGCAACGGTGCGGCAGCGGCTGCGCCTCATTCACGGAGAGAAACACTGATGGAGAAACTCTACGGCCTCCCCATGGGATTTCCTCCGGACGCCTCGGCCCACGGCTTGGAGCTCGACAAGCTGACGGCCCTCGTCCACTGGTTCATGCTGGTACTGTTCGTGGGTTGGGGCCTCTTCTTCCTCTATTGCCTCATCCGCTTTCGCCGCAAGGCCCACCCGGTGGCCCAGTATGGCGGCGCCAAGGGGCACTTCTCGACCTACGGCGAAGCGGGCGTGGTGCTCGTCGAGGTCATCCTGCTGGTGGCTTTCGCGGTGCCGATCTGGGCGCGGCGGGTCAACGTCCTGCCGGACAAGTCGCAGGCGGTCCAGGTGCGGGTGGTGGCGGAGCAGTTCGCGTGGAACGTCCACTACCCCGGCGCCGACGGTGTCTTCGGCCGCACGGATTCCAAGCTGATCACCGCCGGCGCCAACCCTCTGGGCCTCGACCGCAACGATCCGGCGGCCAAGGACGACATTACGACGATCAACCAGCTCCACCTGCCCGTCGGCCGGCCGGCGCTCATCTATCTCTCCAGCAAGGACGTCATCCACAGCTTCTTCCTGCCGGTGATGCGGGTCAAGCAGGACGCCATTCCCGGCCAGGTGATCCCGATCTACTTCACGCCGACCCAGGTCAACCCGCCGGACGCGGCGCTGCCGGCGTGCGCGGTCAAGAAGACCTGCTGGGAGATCGCCTGCGCCCAGCTCTGCGGCCTCACGCACTACCGCATGCAGGGGTACCTGACGATCCACACCCAGGCCGACTTCGACCAGTGGCTGGCCACCATGGCGCCGAAGCCGCCGGCGGTGCCGGCTCTGGTTCCCGCGGCGCCGGCGGGGTAGGCGCTCCGCGATCATTTGGTTTAGGGTAGGGGCGGGTCTGGACGGAAGGGAGGGGGCGCGACCCGCCCTGCGCGGCCGGCTCCACCAGGGCGGGTCGAGCCCCCAACCCACCGTCCAGACCCGCCCCTACCCTAAACACAGAGACGAAGTTGGTCGTCTAAAATCCCCCCCGCCATGCTGCAGGTTCAAGATCTCCCCGCCGTCAACGCCACGCTCAACGCCATCGCCGCCATCCTGCTGGTGATCGCGTACGTGCTGATCCGCCGACGGCGTTTCGTCGCGCATCGCAACGTCATGATCGCCGCCCTGGTCTGCTCCGTGCTGTTTCTGACCTCGTACCTCGTCTACCACGCTCACGTCGGCTCCAAGCACTTCCCGGGCACCGGCGCGGCGCGCACGGTGTACTTCGCCATCCTGATCACCCACACGCTGCTCGCCGCGACGGTGCCCTTCCTCGCCGGCGTCACCGTCTGGCGCGCCGGGCACAGACGCTACGCCCACCACCGGAAGATCGCCCGCTGGACGCTGCCGATCTGGTTGTACGTCTCGGTGACGGGGGTGGTGGTGTACTGGATGCTGTATCGGATGAGCTGGTAATCCATCCCCTCCTCGCCCGGATGCGTATTTAGGAGTAGACTCGGGCGTCATTCCGAGCCACGAGTGACGTACAGGGGCTGGGCGCGTGCGCCGGTCCCGAGGAAGCTTTGGACCTATTTCCAGAGGAGGCCGAGATGAAGAAGGATGACGTCAGCAGAAGGGATTTCGGCAAGCTGACCCTGGCCGCGTTCGGTGGCGTGCTCGCCGGCTCGATGCTGAGCGGCAAACGGCTGTTCGCCGACGAGAAGGAGGCGGCGAAGGAGGCCCACTCCTGCTGCGGCCTGAATTCCTGTAAGAGCAACGGCGCCGGCGGCGACAACGAGTGCGCCGGCATGGGCAAGTGCGCCACCACCGAGGCCCACGGCTGCGCCGGGGGGAACGCCTGCAAGAACCAGGGCGGCAGCTATGACAACGACTGCAAGGGCAAGGGGAGCTGCGCCGTGCCGATCAAGGGCGACGCCTGGAAGAAGGCGCGCTCCAGCTTCGAGGCCTCGATGAACAAGGCCGGCAAGAAGTTCGGTGCCGCGCCGGCCTCCTGCGGCGGCGGCTAGAACCAGGTCGTCCAGCCCGCTCGACCTCATCCCCTAGCCCCTTCTCCTAAAGGAGAAGGGGAACAGGCAATTAAGCCCCTCTCCTTTAGGAGAGGGGTTGGGGTGAGGTCGAACAGGCAACTCCGGTCGTATTTTCTGAGAGTAATCCCATGCCTGCCCCCCGCCTCGGACACGCCAACCTCGGTCTCGGAGTGGGCCTCCGGTCCGTCCACTTCGAGCACATCCTGAAGAACCAGCCGGCGGTGGACTGGTTCGAGATCATCAGCGAGAACTACGTCGACTCGCAGGGCCGGCCGCGCTACGTGCTGCAGCAGATCGCCGAGCGCTACCCCGTCGTCATGCACGGCGTGTCGCTCTCCATCGGCTCCACCGATCCGCTGGATCACGAGTACCTGAAGAAGCTCAAGCGGCTGGCGGCGGAGGTCGGCGCGAAGTGGATCTCGGACCACCTCTGCTGGACCGGCGTCCTCGGCCGCAACACACATGACCTGCTGCCCGTGCCGTTCACCGAGGAGACGCTGCGCCACGTCATCGAGCGGGTGCGCACCGTCCAGGACGTGCTCGAGCGTCCGTTCGTGCTGGAGAACCCCAGCTCCTACGTCACCTTCCAGGACTCGACGATGGACGAATGGGAGTTCATCACCCGCCTCGCCGAGGAAGCTGACTGCGGTCTGCTGCTCGACGTCAACAACGTCTACGTGTCGAGCTTCAACCATGACATGGACCCGGACGAGTTCATCCACTCCCTGCCGCACGAGCGGATCGTCCAGTTCCATCTCGCGGGCCACACGGACTACACGACGCACCTGATCGACACCCACGACCATCACGTCATCGATCCGGTCTGGGAGCTCTACCGCACGGCCCACCGGCTCACCGGCGGCGTCTCCACGCTGCTCGAGTGGGACGCCAGCATTCCGCCGTTCCCCGTGGTGCACGCCGAGGTGCTGAAGGCCAGGCAGTTCATGGATGACCACCTGCCGCAGCCCGCGCCCGCCGGGGACGAGGAGGTGCCGGAGCCCGCGGCCGCCGGCGCCAGCGTCTTCCATCCGCTGCACCACATCCGGCCGGAGGTGGAGTGAAGGGCGAGATCCGTTCGCTGGACGTCGTGCAGCGCTGGTTCCAGGCGGTGGTCACGCATCCCGAGGGAGTCCGCGGCGGCGCCGCCTCGCCGGAGGCGCAGGAGCTGATCCGGCTCAATCGCGGCGAGCTGGAGGCGGTGGTGCGGCGCTCGCGCAATCTCACGGCGGCCGAGCGGCTGTCGATCTACGCCAACGCCTACTACGCCCGCCTGCTGGAGTGCATGGGCGCCTGTTACCCCGTGCTCAAGCGCGCCCTGGGCGACGAGGTGTTCGACAGCTTCGCCTTCGAATACCTGCAGCGCTACCCCTCGCGCAGCTACACGCTGGACCGCCTGGGGGAGAAATTCGCCCGCTTCCTGGACGAGACCCGGCCCGAGCGCGAGACGGCCGGCGCCGTGGACTGGCCGGACTTCCTAGTCGATCTCGCCATCCTCGAATGGACGATCGCCAAGGTGTTCGACGGCCCCGGAGTCGAGGGCCAGCCGCTGCTGACGCCGGAGGCGCTGCAGTCCTTCCCCGCCGAGCGCTTCGCCGAGGCGAGACTGACGTCGGTCGTCTGCCTGCGCCTCCTCGCCTTCCGCTATCCGGTCAACGCCTACTTCACGGCGGCACGGCAGGCGGAGGAAGGAGAAGAGATCCCCCTCCCCGAGCCCGCGGACGAGCTCGTGGCCATCCTCCGTCGCGACTTCGTCGTCAGGCGCTATCCGCTGACGGCCGTCCAATACGTCCTGCTCGAGCGGTTCCAGGCCGGCGCCACTATCGGCGAGGCCGTCAAGGCCGCCGCCGCGGCGAGCGAGCTCGACGACGACGCCCTCGCCGCCGAGCTGCGGGCATGGTTCCGTTTCTGGTCCGTGGAGGGCTTTTTTCAGTCTGTCGTCTGACAAAACAGCGATTCCCGTCCTGCTTTTCCGGAAAAGCGCTTGGCTTAACCGCCGGACCGCTGGAACAGACTTCGGCGGCCTTTTTCACGCTCCGGCGGATTTTTCTAATGTTTTTTCCCGTCAAACATTGTTTTTTCCGTTTAAACATTGTTTTTTGGGAAAAAACATTGTTTGAAACGGCCAACACATTGTTTTTTGGCTTCAAACAATGTTTGAGCCGAAAAAACAATGTTTGAACGGAAAAAACAATGTTTTAAGGGATCGGAGCAGGTTTCACGCCAAAATGGCAGCGGGAAATCGGGCGTTTGTCCTCTGGCGGGGACGCCCGAGCCGTCCCCGGGCGTGGTACATTGAAGCAAGATCCCATGGCATCCTCAGACCGCCGCCATCGGCTCCGGCGCCGAGGAGCCCGGCTCGCCTCCATCGTCCTGCCGGCTTTCCTCCTGGCCTGCGAAGCGAAAGCTCCGATCCGAGTCGAACCTCTGCCGGCGGTGCTCACGGACAAGGACCTGACCGATCTCTGGATGAAGGACGACGGCACGGAGGGTTGGGCCGTCGGCGAAGCGGGCGTCATCCTGCGCTTCGCATCCGGCCAATGGACCCTGGCGGAACCCTTGGCCTGGGGCAAGACGGGCAGATTCAACGATCTCTCCGTCAGCCCGTCCGGCGCCGGGTTGGCGGTAGGGACGGACGGGATCATCGCCCGGCTCTCCGGGGGGAAGTGGTCGATCGACGTCCAGCTCGGGGAGCACGATCCCCTGGTGCGACATTTCATCGACCGGAGGGAGCAGCGCTCCGGGCGCTGGATCGGAGGCGAGGAGACGTTCGACATGGCTCTCGGCCTGACCGGCTTGACTCCCTTCATGAACCTGGAGGCGGTGTGGGCCGATCGGGACGGCGAAGGCGCCTGGATCGCCGGGGGAAGCGGCGGCCTGGTCCGTTACGACCGCTGGTCCGGCCTTCACGCCTTCAAGGCGCCGGGACTCGAAATCCACGATCTTTGGCTCAATCCAGACCGCACCGAAGGCTGGGCCGTGGGCTCGTATCGGCTGCCGCCATCCGCGGGTCGTCCTGGCGAGGGCGGTTCCGGCCAGATCGCGTTCGCCCACTATGCGCCCGAGAGCGGCTGGAATCTGTTGACGCCAAGCGACTACCGAGGCGCCGGCGTCGCTATCGCGATGGCGCCGGAGGGCCAGGAAGGCTGGGCTGTCGGCGATGAAGGGAGCGTCTTCCAATTCAAGGAGAAGCACTGGAAGTACGCCTTCTCTGTCAAGGAGCCTCTCAACGAGGTCTGGGCTCACCCCGGCCATACCGAAGCCTGGGCGGTCGGAGCGAAAGGGACGGTCTTCCTGTTCTGGGGAGGCGGTCCCTGGCTCGATTTCAAGAAAACAAACCGGTCCCTCAACGCCATCTGGCTCAATCCGGAGGGCTCGGAAGGCTGGGCCGTCGGCGATGCGGGCACGATCCTCCGCATCGAGGCCCATACCCTCGATACGATGCTCAAGCCGTAGAGTCCGGCTGATTGTAGCCTGGCGGGCTGGATAATCCAGCCTGCGGGGCTACGATTGTCCGGATCCCCAGAGGCGCCACAGGAAGTTGGAGAAAGCTTCCCGAGGATGCAGGGGGCAGAAAGCGGGCAGCATGGTGGTTGATTTTCAGCCATCAGAGGCTTCTGCGAGTTGAGCGCCGAGGGGACGAAGGAGTATACTCGCGGATATAGTCATGGCAACCAGCGTCCATATCCCGAAGCCGCTCCTCGAGGCAGTAGATCGTAAGGCCAGAGCCCTTAAGGTGAGCCGGAATCGCCTGATCCTAAGGGCTCTCGAGAGAGAGTTGGCGCCAGGAGCGGACTGGTCGCCGGGGTTCTTCGAGCGGTTGAGCGCGATTGAACCAGAGACAGCGGCGGCGGTCGATGAGCTGCTCGCCTCGGTCCGCCAAGCGCGAAAATCGAAGCCACCGAGGAACCTGTGACTTTCGTTCTCGACACGAATGCATTCTCAGCACTCATGAAGGGCGATCCCCTTGTCCTAGAAAGGCTCAAGCAGAAGAGCAAGGGGGAAGTGGTCGTGCCTCAGCCCGTGCTGGCAGAGGTCGCCTACGGCCTCGAACGACTCCCGAAGTCCAAGCGGAAGGAAGCACTGCAGGAGCGCTTTGACCTGCTACGGTCCGAGCTCGCCCGCTCGAATTGGTCGGACGAGGTCAGCACCAGCTTCGGGAGCATCAAGGCTATCCTGGAACGGAGGGGGCAACGCATCGAGGACTTTGACATCGTGATCGCAGCCCATGCGCTGGCGAGAGGCGAGGTTTTGGTCACTGCAAACCTCGACCACATGGCCCGAGTACCAGGCCTGACGGTAGAGGACTGGTCTGCTCCATAGCCGTCTCCGGCGAGAACCGCAGGCTGCCGCCTAGCGAAGATATCGCCGCCCGCGGTAAGACGTACCCCCATTACAGGGAAAGACGATGATGACTGTTTTCTCCCCAAGTCTCGAACCCGATCCGATGCCTCGTCGGCAATCCGAGAGCTACTCCCAGTACCTGGTGCGATCGCATCACTCGGTAGCAATCGCACTTCGAAAGCTTCTGAATGCTTGGACTGACGCGTATCCAGAAGCTGCCCGTACTGACTTGCTCGCACGCTTTCGGTCCGGGGACGATATCCTCTTCCTCTCTGCCTTCTTCGAGCTCTATCTCTATGTCCTCCTTTCAAAACTTGACTACGAAATGGAAATTCACCCCAGGATTGGAGGAACCCGAGACAACCGGCCTGACTTCCTGCTGCACGGCCGAACCGGAGAGAGAGCTTACTTGGAGGCCGTTCTTGCTACTGAGACTTCTGAAATAGACCGAGCGCGTCAGGCACTGAAGAACGTTCTCATTGATACTCTCAATGACATGAACTCTCCCAACTTCTTCATCAACATGAAAATGAGAGGGCTACCAACTTCTCCACTCTCAACTTCTCGCCTAAAGCGTGATCTTCGTTTGTGGCTTGATTCTCTTGATCCCGATCTTTGCCTTGAGATCCTCAGAAAAGCCGACTTCGAACAGTTGCCGGAGTTCTTCTGGGAAGACGATGGTTGGCGAGTTAAGTTTCAGGCGCATCCGAAGTCTGCAGGGCTTCGTGGTCAAGCCAATGTTAGAACTGTTGGGATCCAAGATACTGGTATCCGTAGGGTCGATCCTGCGAAGGCTCTCAGGAAGGCGTTGAAGAAAAAGGCCTCACGCTACGGTGAGCTAGAACATCCCTACGTGGTAGCCGTGAATTTTGTACAACCGTTTGCGGATATGATCGCGGTGGAGGAGGCTCTCTTCGGCACTGAGTTGATGGATGTCTCAAGTGACCGACTGGGTAAAGTGACGTTCGAGATTGACAGAGGAGAAGATGGTGTATTGATAGGAGGGGGGAAGCCTCGTAATACTAGGTTGAGCGCCGTCCTTATTGCAGTTAGCTTACATCCGACTACCATCGCCTCGACAGATAGTAGTATCTACCTCTACCATAACCCTTGGGCAGAAAAGCCATATATGGGTCCCTTGGAGCGACTTACGCAATTCCGGGTGGAAGATGGCAAGCGCTTAAGGATTCCCGGTTCGCCAGGAAAGGACATCCTCGGAATCGGCCCAGAGTGGCTGTATGAAGAAAGCTGAAGCCGAGTTGGGTATGCCACGTAACCACATGCTTGAGCATCCCGAGCTCCTCGATTGGCAGAAGAAACTCTTGGACCAGCGTCTGAGAGATGCTGAGGCTCATCCCGAGGACTGGCTTTCCTGGAATGAGGCAAAACGGCGCCTCGAACAGCAAATCCACAGGCACCGATGAAGCTCCGCCTCCGCTCGATCGCCAAAACGGACTCCGCCGGTCATCCTTCATGTAACCGCGGTCAACTGGAGTAACGCCCATGATCCTCCGCATAACATCGGCTAAGGTTACGGGCTCAACCCATCTCACCCTCACTTTTAACGATGGCACCCACAAGCGAGTCGACCTGAGACCCCTCCTATACGGACCGGTGTCCGAGCCGCTCCTCGACCCCGACCTTTCGCTCAGGCTCGCCTAGATCCGGAGTTTGGAGTCGTGACGTGGCCCAACGAGGCCGACTTCGCCCCAGAGGCGCTCCACGCCCTCGCTGATACCCAAAGGGTCGCGTAGGCAGGGGGGTAGGCGAACGCCCCGCGGCAGTTTTCCCTCTTGTCACGCCAAATTGACAGTCCCCCCGGGCATTTCTAGAATCGCCCCGTCGTCGTGGGATTCAGCGGACGGGGACTCTCCCAGGGAGGCTTGACTGCGATCTCTGTCGCCTGAGCCGGGCCGCCTCTCTTGCCGTACGATGCCGCGGATCGCGGTCGCGGCCCTCCTCCTGGTCTGGCTGGCCGGCTGCAGCGGCCGATCCTCTCCGGCTGTCTCCACGGTTCAAGTTCCGGCAACGGCTCCGGCGGTCCGCGCTTCGGTCGTCCCCCAGGAGAGCTGGCGGGACGCCGTCCTCTACTTCGTCATCGTCGACCGCTTCGCCGACGGCGATCCGGGCAACAACTGGAACGTCAGCCGCGGCGCCAAGGGCACCTTCCACGGCGGCGACCTCGCGGGCCTGCGGCAGCAGCTCGACGAGATCGCGGACCTCGGCGCCACGGCCATCTGGATCACGCCGGTGGTCAAGAACATCGACGGCTTCGTCACCGGCGCGGGCTTTCCGGACTGGGGCTATCACGGCTACTGGGCGGACGACTTCTACAGCCTCGACCCGCGATTCGGCACGGAGGCCGAGCTCAAGGCGCTGGTGGACGACGCCCACGCTCGCGGCATGAAGGTGCTGCTCGATGTGGTCTACAACCACGCCGGCTACGACTCCCGCTATCTCACGGATCCGAAGACCCGCTTCTGGCTGCGCAGCTCGAACCAGGGAGGCTGCGGCCAGGACGACCTGACCTCCTGCGTCGCCGGGCTGCCCGACTTCAAGACCGAGCTGCCGGAGGTCGCCGACTATCTGATGACCGCCCACCTGGGACTGGCGAAACGGGTGGGGCTCGACGGCTTCCGTCTCGATACCGTCAAGCACGTGGATCATCCCTTCTGGCAGGAGCATCGCCGGCGCATCCGCGAGCAGATCGGCAACGACTTCTTTCTCATCGGCGAAGTCTGGGGCGGCGACGCCCAGTCGCTCGATCCATGGTTCGTCGACGACGAGATGGACGCCGGTTTCGACTTCTCGTTCCAGGGGAGCGCGCTCGCCTGGGTGCAGGGACGCGGCCGCACGGTGGCCTTCGACCGCTACCTCAAGTCGCGCGAGAAGGTGCGCGCCGGCCACCTGCTCTCTCCCTACCTCTCGTCGCACGACGTGCCGGGCGCGCTCTTCCAGCTCAACGGCGACAAGGAGCTGTTCCGGCTGGCCGCGCTGCTCGAGCTCACCTCTGGCGGCGTACCGATGATCTATTACGGCGAAGAGGTCGGACGCCCCGGCGGCGACTGGCCGGACAACCGCAGCGACATGCCGTGGGGCGAGCGCAGGATCCAACCCGGCGCCGGCAAACCGCGCGACGAGGCCCTGCGCGCCGATTACAAGAAGCTCATCGCCATCCGCCGCGCCCACAAGGCGTTCTCGCGCGGCGTGCATACCGGTCTCTCGTCGGACGGCGACCTGCTCGTCTTCCTGCAGCGGGACGAGACGAGCGGCGACGCCGTGGTGGTAGCCGTCAACCGTGGCTCCGCGCCGGCCGTGGCGATTTTTGACGTGCCGGCCGAATGGGGGGACTCACCCGTGCGGGACGTGTGGAACGGCGAGGCGTTGGAGCGGACGGGCGGAAAGGTCGAGGCGCAGGTGGCTCCGAAAAGCGCCCGGATTTTCGCGATCGAACGGAGTCCCTGACGGCGGCGAGGCTCTCCCGCCCGGCAACGAGTGCTCAACCTACCCAAAAGGGTAGGGGCCGGCCGTGCCCGGCTCCTGTATGAAGTATCCGGAGAATGTTATGGCAGAAGTGACGCTCAAGGGGGTCAAGAAGGCCTTCGGCCCTGTCACCGTCATCCCGCATCTGGATCTGGACATCCAGGACCACGAGTTCATGGTCCTGGTGGGGCCCTCGGGATGCGGCAAGTCGACGGCTCTGCGGATGATCGCCGGCCTGGAGGAGCTCACCGGCGGCACCATCGCCATCGGCGGCCGGGTGGTCAACGACGTGCCGCCGAAGGACCGCGACATCGCCATGGTCTTCCAGAGCTACGCCCTCTACCCGCACATGACGGTGCGCCAGAACCTCGAGTTCGGCCTCAAGCTGCGCAAGACGCCGAAAGAGGAGATGAACCGGCGCGTCGCCGAGGCGGCCGAGATCCTCGGCATCACCGAGCTCCTGGAGCGCAAACCGAAGCAGCTCTCCGGCGGCCAGCGGCAGCGGGTGGCCGTGGGCCGCGCCATCGTCCGCAAGCCGGCGGTCTTCCTCTTCGACGAGCCGCTGTCGAACCTCGACGCCAAGCTGCGGGTGCAGATGCGCGCCGAGATCTCCAAGCTGCAGAAGGATCTGCAGACGACCACCGTCTACGTCACCCACGACCAGATCGAGGCGATGACGATGGGCGACCGCATCGCGGTGATGAACAAGGGCGAGCTGCAGCAGGTGGGCACGCCGCTGGAGGTCTACGAGCGGCCGGCCAACCTGTTCGTCGCCAGCTTCATCGGCACGCCGCCGATGAACTTCGTGCCGGCCACGCTCACCGGCGGCGGCACGACGGTGGCGGCCTCCGGCTTCCAGGTGCCGGTGCCGCAGGCGTTTCGCGCCGCGGCGGCGGGGCACGACGGCCAGAAGGTGGTCTTCGGAATCCGTCCCGAGAACATCCGCGAGGCCTCCCGTGAAGCGGCCGGCGGTACGGTGCCGATCACCGCGGCGGTGGAGTTCGTCGAGCCCCTCGGCCATGAGGTCATCGTGCACGGCCGCGTCGGCGACGACCTGCTGGTCGCCAAGGTGGATCCGCACCGCGCTCCTAAGATGGGCGCACAGATCCAACTCGTCATCGAGGTGGAAGCGGGGCATCTCTTCGACGCCGCGACGGAACAGCGGCTGGGGAGCTGAACCTCAATAGGAGAACCTCATGAGATCCCACATCCTTCGCGGCATCTTCGGCGCGCTCGCGCTGCTCATTATTCCCTCGCTCGCTCTGGCGCAGAAGGAGATCGTCGTCTGGCACGGCTACCGCGGCGGCGAGAAGGCGGCTTTCGAACAGGTAGTCGACAACTTCAACAAGGCCAATGCCGGCAAGATCAAGGTCTCGACGCTCGCGGTGCCCTACGACGCTTTCGCCGACAAGATCACCGCCGCCGTGCCGCGCGGCAAGGGGCCGGACGTCTTCATCTTCGCGCAGGACCGCCTCGGCGGCTGGATCGTGGCCGGCAACACGGTGGAGCCCCTGGACTTCTTCCTCGACGACAAGATCAAGGGGCGCTACCTCAAGGCCACCATGGACGCCATGACCTACCAGGGCAACGTCTACGGCCTGCCGCTCAACTTCAAGGTCATCACGCTGATCTACAACAAGAAGCTGGTGCCGACCCCGCCGAAGACGACCCAGGAGCTGGTCGCCCTGGCGAAGAAGAACACGAACGCGGCGTCGGGCAGGTTCGGGCTCGTCTACTGGTACTCGGATTTCTACTACCACGCGGCGCTGATGAACGGCTTCGGCGGCGGCGTCTTCGGACCCAACCGCAAGCCGACTCTCAACGCGCCGCAGAACGTCAAGTCGCTGGAGTATCTGCTGGGCTGGATCAAACAGGGCTTCATGCCCGCCGAGCCCTCGACGGCGCTCATCACCTCGCTGTTCAACCAGGGTAAGGCGGCGATGGTCTTCTCCGGACCGTGGTTCCTCGGCGAGGCTTCGGACAAGATCGACTACGGGCTGGCTCCCCTGCCCGCCATCAGCGAGATCGGCAACAAGCCGATGCGGCCGTGGATCACGGTCGAGGGGGTTTACGTGGCGGCGCCCTCCAAGAACAAGGAGGCGGCCTTCGAGCTCGTCAAGTACCTGACCGACGTGCCGGCCGGCAAGGTCCTGGCCATCGAGGGGCGGCAGACGCCCGCCAACAAAGGCGTTTACGCCGACCCGAAGGTGGCCAACGATCCGATCCTCAAGGCGTTCCGCCAGCAGGTGGACGTCGCGGTGCCGATGCCCAACCTGCCCGAGATGTCCATGATGTGGTCGCCCGCCACCACGGCGATGAACACCATCGTGCAGAAGACGGCGACGCCGAAGCAGGCCATGGATCAGGCGCAGAAGGAAGTGATCGAGCGGATCGCCAATCTGCTGAAGAAGTAGATCCATGGCCCGTCCGTTCCGCCCTGTTTCGCACCGCCGCCGATTCCTGATCGGCCTCGCCGTCGCCGCGCTTCTCGGCGTGGGCCTCGGCGCCGCGCTGCTCGCCGGGTCTCTGGTGGCCGAGCGCCGCGAGCGGGCGGAGCGCAAGGCGGCGGTCACCCTCTCCTCCCTGACCGCGATCGTCGACCGGGCGAGCGGCGGCGCCACGGAGGAAGCGGCGCCGGCGAACGAGGGAGGGTTCGGGCTCGGCGAGGAGCTGGCGAATCTGGAGCCGGCGCAGACCGCACCGCAGGAGGAGGAGGGAGCCGCGGTCCGCCGCGCCGTGGCCCGCTTCGCCAAGGACCATCCTGAGGTGACCGCGATCCGCGTCGTGAAGTTCGACGGCCGCAAGCTGGAGGCCTCGACGGCGCCCGAGGACCGCGGCAAGAACGCCGCCCCACGGAGCCTCGTCCTGGACGAGAAGCCGATCTACGACCTCGGCCAGAAGCTGCGCGCCGCCGTGGAGGGGAACCGCGAGGGAGCCGAGGGCGCGGCGCGGGCGCCGGAGATCGCCGTCGAGCGCCGGCCGCAGGGCATGCTCCTGGCGGCGCCGGTGGAGCGCGGCGGCGCGGTCATCGGCATGGTGCAGATGGAAACGCGGGCGGAGCGCGAGCCCGCCGCCTTCGCCTGGCTGCCGTTCCTCGCCGCGTGGATCGCGCCCTTGATCGTCCTGCTCCTGCTCTCCCTGGTCCTCGGCGAGCGCCGCTGGCTGCTCGCCGCCGCCGCGGCCCTGGTGCTGGTGATCGATCTCTGGGCCTATGGGCGCTATGCCCTCGGCGTGCTGGAAGCCGAGCGCCGGCAATCGTCGGAGGCGGTGGCCGCGCAGATCGGCGAGGAATCGAAGAAGGCGGAGACCCTGCTCGCCGAGCTCGGCATCCCCGCCGGCAAGCCCCTCGCGCCCACTCTCTGGGACGCCGACCGGTTCCGCCAGACGCGCGGGCTGATCACCGCCACCGGCGTCGTGGACGAAGGGCGGCTCGGCGAGCTGGTCTCGACCGATGCCGGCCGCCTGACCCGCTCGGTCGCCACCCTGGCCGTTCTCTCGCTCGCGCTGCTCGCTTTCGTGGGTCTGGGCTGGGCCGCCCGCACCGGCAGCGCTCTCGTCGAGAACCGGACCGCCTATCTCTACGCGCTGCCGGCCCTGCTCGCCATGCTGGTCCTGGTCTTCTTCCCATTCTTCTACGGCTTCATCCTCTCTTTCACCAACGCCAACATCTACAACACCGACAAGCCTGTCGCCGAAACCTGGATCGGCCTGCAGAACTATTTCGACATCCTGACCGACTTCCGGGTGATGAAGCAGACGCCCGAGGGGCGGGTCTGGAACTACCAGAACTTCTATTACACGTTGATGTTCACCCTCCTGTGGACGGTTTCGAACGTGGCGGGCGGCGTCGCGATGGGGCTGAGCCTGGCCCTGATCCTCAACCTCCGAGGGTTCGCGCTGCGCCCGGTCTATCGCATCCTGCTGATCCTGCCGTGGGCGACTCCAAACTACATCACGGCGCTGATCTTTCGCGGCATGTTCCACCGGCAGTTCGGCGTCATCAATCAGATCGTCCAGCTCTTCGGCGGTTCGGCCGTCCCGTGGTTCGACCGCCCGTTCACCTCCTTCCTGGCGGTGCTGACCACCAACAGTTGGCTCTCCTTTCCCTTCATGATGGTGATGGCCCTCGGCGCCCTGCAGTCGATTCCCTCCGACCTGTACGAGGCGGCGCGGGTGGATGGAGCCTCGCGCTGGCAGCAATTCCGTTCGATCACCGTGCCGTCCCTGCGTCCGGCGCTGGTGCCGGCGATCATTCTCTCCGTCATCTGGACCTTCAATCAGTTCAACGTCATCTACCTGGTTTCGGGGGGCAATCCGGGGAGCTCCACCGAGATCCTGATCACCCAGTCGTACAAGACTGCGTTCGAGCAGTACCGCTACGGTTACGCCGCCGCGTACTCCACCCTCATCTTCCTGATCCTGTTCGCCTACGGCACCTGGCAGAACCGGGTGACCAGAGCCACGGAGGCCGTCGCATGAAGGGCCGGAAGAGAACGCGGTTGGACGACGAGCCGGCCCACTGGCCGCTCCACCTCTTCGTCATCTTCATGGTGCTGGTCACCCTCTACCCCATCCTCTGGGTAGTGACCATCGCCTTCTCCGGCGAGCAGAACCTGGCCATCGTCGACGTGCCGCCGAACCCGAGCGTCTGGGACCGCGTGCGCGCCGTCTTGCCTTGGCCCGACCGGATATCGACGGAGAACTTCCGCTCGCTCTTCGTAGACCAGCCGTTCGCCCGCTGGCTGCTGAACAGCGTCATCGTGGCGGGCATGACCACCGTGCTCGGAGTGTCGCTGGCCTGCACCGCGGCCTACGCGTTCTCCCGCTTCCGCTTCCCCGGCCGGCGCGCCGCGCTGATGTCCTTCCTGGTCGCCCAGATGTTCCCCGGTACCCTGATGCTGATCCCTCTGTTCATCATTCTGGTCCAGTATCTGGGTCTGGGGTCGAGCTTCACGGGCCTGGTGCTCCTCTATACGGTCACCGCCATGCCGCTGTGCGTCTGGATGTTGAAAGGTTATTTCGACACCATCCCGAAAGAGCTCGAGGAGTCGGCGCTGATCGATGGCGCTTCCCAGGCCATGATTTTTTTCCGCATCATCCTGCCGCTCGCCCGGCCGGCGGTGGCGGTGACGGCGCTGTTCTCGTTCATGACCGGCTGGAACGAGTTCATCCAGGCCGCCACCCTCATGAACCGCGAGGACATGTACACGGGCCCGGTGGGCCTGCGCTTCTTCGTCGCCGGTTTCTCGCAGCAGTGGGGCTATTTCGCCGCCGGCGCTCTCATCACGGCGCTGCCGGTCATGGCGTTGTTTCTTTTCTTGCAAAAATATATCGTTTCCGGTCTCACGGCCGGCGCAGTCAAGGGCTGAGCCCTACAAGCAAGGAGGTTTTCATGTCCAAGCGTACCTGGAAGACAAGAATCACGATGGCCGCAGCCGGCCTGCTGCTGGCGGGCGCGGCGCTCGCCCAGAACGGCGTCTCCTTCAAGGACCCCGCCAACGACGACAACGGACCGGGCACCTACACCTATCCCACGGACCAGGTGTACAAGCGCGGCTCGTTCGACATGACGGGGTTCGACGTCAAGGTCAACGGCGGCAAGGTGGATTTCGCCGTCACCTTCAACACGCCGCTCGACGATCCCTGGCGGATGAACACCGGGTTCTCGGTGCAGATGGTCTTCATCTTCATCGACAACAAGGAGGGCGGCTTCAAGGAAGGCCCGCCGGGCACCAACGTCACCTTCGCCGACGGCAATGAGTGGGACAAGATGGTGATCCTCTCGCCGCAGCCTCCGGGCCGCGTCAAGACGGAGTCGGAGAAGATGCCGGCGGCGCAGCAGGGCTCGGTCGTCATCCCCAATCGCGTCAAGGGCGCCGGGCGGACGATCTCGGCCACGGTGGACCTCGACCAGCTCGGCGGCGGCGATCCCTCGCAGTGGGGCTATCAGGTTCTCATTCAGTCCAACGAGGGCTTCCCCGAGGGCAAGGACCTGCTCACCCGCAAGGTCAACGAATACGAGGGCCAGCATCGCTTCGGCGGCGGCACCGACACCGACTGCGATCCGCACGCCATGGACATCCTGGCGGGCAACGGCACGGGCGCCGCGGAAGAGGTGCAGGCCCAGCACGACATGCTCAAGTACGAGTGCAATCCGGACGGCACCGCCAAGCAGCCCGCCGTCCTCAAGATGGTCAAGAAGGCGGGATGAAGCCCGGCCGCTGACCGAGGAGAGGAGCTGATATGAGATTTACCAGAGGGTTCGCGATCGCCCTGCTGATCACCGCGGCGGCGCTGGCGGCCGCGCCGGCTCTCGCCGCCGACGGCCAGACGATGATCATCACCGGCGAGGACTACACGAAGTGGCTGTGGGGCAACCAGCACACCGACGGCAGCGTCTACAACTTCACCACCGTTCCGGGCGAGGGCTACGGCGACAACGGCCAGGGCACCGAGATCAACCTGCTGATCGCCTCCCGGCCCTCGAAGTACATCGAGGTCACCGGCCGCATCCAGTCGCGGTTCAACCAGAACCAGTGGACGAACTTCGGCGGCTTCGGCGGCCGCAATCCGGCGCTGGAGAATCCGCCGGCCGGCGACTGCATCGGCGGCGACTGCGGCGAGTTCGATCCGCGCTCGAACGAGTACATCAAGATGCGAGGACTCACGGCGCGCTTCACCCCCGGCTACAAGTGGGTGGACGCCGTCACCATCGGCTCGTCCGACCTCGGCATGTTCGATCCCTTCACCATCGGCAAGATCCGCTACATCGACCGCGACAACGCCAAGGCCGTGCTGTTCCAGGGGCCGCTGTTCGGCCGCCGGGTGAGCTACGACCTGATCCGCGTCTCGCTGCCGCGGCTGTGGGCGGGTCCCAACTTCAACACCGGCAACTACACCGGCCAGGACGGCGCCTACGGCCTGCAGCTCAAGTTCGCGCCCACCTCGCTGTTCGACGGAGCCGTGATCTACGAGCGCAGCCGCGACCTCGAGATCGACGGTTTCGACCGCGACTTCGACGACGGCCGCGACGTGGCCACGCGCTTCCAGAACGACGTGACCGGAGTCAAATTCGGCATCCACCCCAGCTCGACGTTCGACTTCCGCGGTTCGGCGTACTTCTCCGAAGCCGAGTCCGATCCGCGTTTCGGGGTGCCCACCGGCTTCGGCACCTCGGGCTTCTCACCGGTGCCCGCCGGCAAGCTGGACGACGAGACCTACAAGGCCGACCTCGACATCAACCTGGCGAACGGCCTCAGCTTCAACCTGGAGTATTTCGACATCGGCGCCCAGTACGTCTCCATTCTGGCGGCGCGCCGCGAGGCCGACGTGCTGCTCACCGAAGGCCACGACTCCACCTGGGTGTTCCCCGGCCCGGACAACTCGGCGTTCGGCGTCTTCGCCGGCAACCCGACGCGGATCGGCTACGGCGGCTGGCAGGGCACCGCGCAGCAGGTGGCGACGATCAACGTCGACAACGAGTTCACCGATTTCGAGGAGCCGATGGCGGAGACGTCGATCGGCTGGAAGGGCGTCACCATCGTTCCCAAGTGGACGCTCGGCAGTTGGGACCTCTCCGGCGAGTACAGCAAGATCGACTACAACACCAACTGGCAGGCCTGGGGTGACGTGACGCGGGCGATCGACAACTCGATCTATCCGAACCACGAGTCCGACGCCGGCATCGGCTCCTACCGCAACGCCTACGCGCCGTTCCAGGACAAGGAGACGGACATCCTCGTGCTGCGCGCCAAGACCCTCGTCAACGTCGGCAGCGGCGTCGAGGTGTTCGGCAAGGTCAAGCTCATCGACGAGACCGACAAGCGGATGACCGAGGCGCGCTTCCTGCCCTTCAAGCCCGGCGACTGCCCCGGCGGCGGCGCGCCGTGCGCCAACAACGTCAACAACTACTTCAACGGCTTCTCCAGCGCCGCCATCTACGGCAATCCGCCGGTGATCACCGTCAACGGCGTCACCGGCTATCAGTGGAAGCCGTTCGACAGCCTCTCCGACGACGACGAGGACATGAGCTACAAGATGTTCCAGCTCGGCGCCGGCTACCAGTTCACCAGCAACCTGTACAGCTCGCTGACCTACGAGAAGTACGACGTCGACCTGAAGGACGGCAACACGGCGTTCCAGGCCTACCAGCTCCACAACATGGCCTCGGGCCAGCACGACAAGAACAAGCTGATGCTCTACGCCCGCTACACCCTGGGCGGCGCCGAGTTCGGCTTCAACTACGAGTACAACTGGGGCTCTTTCGATCCGGACTTCGGCAGCGGCTTCGTGACGCAGTTCGCCGACGCGGGTATCGCCAACGACTTCGGCGTGCCGGTGGGCTCGCCGGGCTTCCGCGGCCGTTTCGGCGGCTGGAACAGCCTGCTCGACCGCGACTTCAAGCAGCAGCGCCTGAAGGCGTTCATGAAGGTACGGTTCTAGGCGGGATCCTGCAGGGGCGGCCCTGCGTGGCCGCCCTGTTTCACTTTCGATCAGTTTTTCCTGGAGACGTTATGCGATTCAGCCGTTCTCTCTTCCTTGTCGTCGTCGTCATCCTTGCCGTCCCTTTTTCCGCCGCCGCCAAGGAGATCTTCACTCTCACCGATCCGCGCGGCGACGACCACGGCGACGGCAACCTGATCTATCCGCTCGACGACGACCTCGATCCGGGCGATCTCGACCTGCTGTCCCTGTCCGCCCGCGGCGAGGGCAACGGCACCTGGTTCGAGGCCACTTTCGCCAAGCCCGTGCGGGCTCCCGGCCGCGTAGCCATCGACGATCTGGGCACGCAGCTCGACGTGGTCGCCCGCTACGGCTTCTACAACCTGAACCTGGACATCTACATCGACACCGACCGCGCGCCGGGCTCCGGCGGCGTCACCATGCTGCCGGGCCGCCACGCCGAGATCGATCCCGCCACGGCGTGGGAGAAAGCGGTCATCCTCACGCCGCGGCCCAACGAAGCGAAGGCCGAGCTGCAGCGGATGCTGCTCAAGACCCTGAACGAGGACGCCAAGCGGGAGGACAGCGATCTCAAGTCCGAGGAGATCGAAGCGCTCAAGAAGCAGATCCCGGTGGACATCGAGAGCCGCATCTTCTTCCCCACCCAGATCCGGGTGCGCGGCCAGAAGCTCAGCTTCTTCGTGCCGGCCCTCTTCCTGGGCGGGCCCGCCAAGACCACCTGGGCCTACACCGTGGCCACCTCGGGCGCCGACCTGCTCGTCTCCTTCGACGTCAACCGCGTGCTCGGCCGCCAGGCGGGGATGAAGTCGCTGATGATCCTGCCCATCTCCCCCGGCCGCTGGCAGGACCGCTTCGGCGGCGGGCGCGAGAACGCGGAGATCCAGCCACCGCTCGTCGATCTCATCGTGCCGAAGGGCAAGAAGCAGGAGGCGATCCTCTCCGACTTCGACGCCCGCGCGAAGCGGCCGGTGGTGATTCCGGGGGTGATACCGGCGGATCAGTAGGGGCTAGGGTCTCAGCCGCCACACCCCGCATGCCCCGGCCGGCAGGCGCAGCGTCCAGCCTTCGGGGCTCTTCTCGGCTGCGGGACCGGTGCCGAAGAGCGGTTCGAGCGACTTCGCCTTCAGCGCGTACGGTCCCGCCTCCACCTCCGCGGCGCTGACGTTGTGGATCACCAGCAGCCGCTCCTTTCCCGCCGCACGCAGGAACGCCAGGACCGGCGTGCCACGGTCGCCGGGGCTGAGCAGGCTGATCGTTCCCTTCTGCAAGGCACGCGAGGAATGTCGTAAACGGATCAGCCGGCGATAAAGGGAAAGGAGCGAGCCGGCATCCTCCGTCTCGGCCGCCACGTTCGCGGTCTCCTTTCCCGGCGCGAAGGCGAACCAGGGCCTGCCCGAGGTAAAGCCGCCGCCGGAGGACGCGTCCCAAGGCATGGGCGTGCGCTTGTTTTCATCGTTGCCAGCCGGTCCGTTCTGCAGGCCGATCTCCTCGCCGTAATAGAGGAAAGGCGCGCCGGGCAGGGTGAGCAGGATCGCCGCGGCGCTGCGTAGCTTGGCGGCGTCGTTGCCGAGCAGGGTGGCGAGGCGCGTCATGTCGTGATTGGTGAGGAACGGCGCGTCGATGATGCCCGCCGGATAGAGCTCCGCCATCTCTTGCAGCTTGGCGGCGATGCCGGCCGCCTCGCCGTCGTGGACGGCCTTGACGATCGCCTCCGAGAGCGGGAAGTTGAAGCTCATCGGCAGCTCGTCGCCGCCCTTGACCTTCGCCGTCGAGCCGAAGTACGCCGCGATCTTCTCCGTCGTCGTCCAATTCTCGCCCACCAGCACGGACTGCGGCTTCTGCCGCCGCACGCCGGCCGCCCACTCCTTGAGAAAGACGTGCGTCTCCGGCTGATCGTTCTGCAGCTCGCCGGGGCCGTTGGCGAAGAGGTGGCGCGTGGCGTCGAGGCGGAAGCCGTCCACGCCGCGGGCGAGCCAGAGGGCGCCCAGGCGTTCGATCTCCTGGCGCACGGCCGGAGTGCTGAAGTTGAGGTCGGGCATGCCGCCCCAGAAGATGCCGTAGTAGAAGGCGTGGTTCTTCTCGTGCCAGGTGTGATTGCTGCCGCCCCAGGGCTGCGTCCAGCCCGGATCGTCGGCGCGCCACACGTACCAGTCGCGATGCGCGGAGGCCGGCGACGACGCGGAATCGATGAACCAGGGATGCTGCGAGCTGCTGTGGTTCATCACGAAGTCGAGGATGACGCGGATGCCGCGGCGGTGCGCCTCGTCGAGGAAGCGGTCGAAGTCCTCGCCGTTGCCGTAGTCGGGCTCGATCCTCTCGTAATCGACCGTGTCGTAGCCGTGGTAGCTCGGCGAGTCGAAGACGGGCATCAGCCAGAGGGCGTCCACGCCGAGGTCGGAGTCCGTGGCCGGATCGCCGTCGTTCAGGTAGTCGAGCTTTGCGGTGAGACCCTGCAGGTCGCCGATGCCGTCGCCGTTCGAGTCGACGAAGCTGCGCACGAAGACCTCGTAGAACACGGCTCCCCGCGCCCAGTCGTTCTTCCACTGGGGAACTGAGGCGGCCGCCGGCGCTGCCGCGGACAACGCGGCCGGCTCGGGAGCGCCGGAGCAGGCGAGCGCGAGAATGGGAAGGAGGAACCGGAAGGGGGATCTCATAGAGGTATTCTAAGGCCATGGAATCCATCAAGATCGCGGCCGTCACGGGAGCCTCGCGCGGCCTCGGGACCGTGTTCGCGCGGGTGCTCGCCGAAGAAGGCTATGCCGTCGCGCTCGGCGGGCGGGACGTGGAGGCGATCGAACGGTTGGCGTCAGCAATGCCGGTGTCCTTCGCGCATGTCCTCGACGTGGGGAGTAACGAGAGCGTCGCCGCCTTCCGCGATGCCGTCCTGGCCCGCTTCGGCCGGCTCGACGTCCTGGTCAACAACGCGGGCATCGGCATCTTCAAGCGCCTGGAGGAGTTCTCGCCCGAGGAGGTCGAGCGGATCTTCCGCGTCAACGTCCAGGGCGTGTGGGCGGTCACCACGGCGTTCCTTCCTCAGCTCAAGGCGGCGCGGGGATGGGTGGTGATGATCTCCTCGGACGTCTCGACGCGTACCTTCCCGACCGGCGGCCCCTACGCCGCTTCGAAGTTCGCGCTGCGGGCCCTCGCGCGCACGCTGCAAGAGGAAAATCCGGAGCTGCGCGTGCTCGAGCTCCGGCCCGGCGCCGTGGACACGTACTTTGCCGGCTCCACTCCGGGCGCGCCGGGCAAGGAGTGGTTCCTCCAACCCAGCGCGGTCGCCGAGGCGCTGCGCTTCGCGTTGCGATTGCCGCCGGAGGCCCGTCTCGAGGAGCTCGTCCTGCGCAGCAGCGCGCAAACGCCGGAGTTCTAGGCCACGATCTCTTTCGCCAGCTCGATCGCGGAGATCGGCGCGCTGCCCTCGGCGTTGTTGTTGATCGTGCAGAGGAAGGGCCGGCTCGCGGCGAGCGCCTCGCGGGCGAGATCGGCCACCGCCCCGCGGTTGGCGGGATCCGGGGCCGCCATGCGGTTGAAGGGCGCGTAGCGGCGCCCCGCCTCCTCGTAGGTCATACCGGGACCGAGGAGCCAGCGGATGACCGTCATCGGCCCGCGCTCCGATCCCGCCAGACGCGCCTGGGCGCGGACGTCCGGCATGCGCGGATGCACGTTATGGCAGTGGCAGGCGCCCACGGCGGCGAGCGCATCGCCGTACTCGGCGGTCACCAGTTCGCGGTTGCGCAGCTCGACGGCGTAGACGGGACCTCGCGGCAAGGCGGCCAGAAAGGCGTGGAGCCGCTTGGCGAAGCGCGCCGCCGTCCCCAGGTCCTGCGGCGCGAACTGGAAGAGGAGGGCTCCGGCCTCGGCGCCCATGCCCTCCACGAACGGCGCCACCACCTGGTCCGCCGCGTAACCGGGGTCGAGGAAGAGCGGGTTCTCCTGGCCGCGGCTGGCGCCGTAGCGCGCATGGTCCGGAAAGCGCGCCAGCGTGCAGGCCTCGTGAGCTTTGACCAGGAACTGGAACTCCGCGGGAACCACCTCCCTGTACGCGGCAAGCTCCACGGCCTCGACCGGCGCGTAGTGCGTGCGGTCGACTCCCACCGCGCGCAGGAGGGGATGCCGGGCATAGGCCGCGAGCCCCTCGTGCGCCAGGCGCGACGGCGAGTAGGAGCGGTCCCAGACGAGCCCGGCCCAGCCCGGGAACGACCACGTCGAGCCGCCGAGATGGATGCCCTGCGGCAGCCCCCGGCCGAGCGCCTCGACCTCCTCCGGCTGCCGCGCCGCGCCCACGCCCGCCGGCTCCGGCTCGCTCTGTGGACCGAGATCGAAGAGGGCGAGCTGGTCCTTCTGCTTGCGGCTGGCCATGCCGGCAGTTTATTGCGGTAAGACGCTTGACCGGAACCTACACCAGCATCTCCGCTGGCGGCTTCGAAGCCACCGACGCGGCGGAGAAGCGTGGGCTAGACACTACGTGTCCCACAGGCATAAGCTAAAGAGGCTAAAGACCCCTGGGGATAGCCCGGGTGTCCAGTCGCTGAACTCAGTCTCAGCCGGGCACGGCATGAGATGTAGGCAGAAAGACATTGAAGCGTACAATGGCACAGCAGTATAGGTAAGCGGCTCATAAAAAAGGCCGCTCTCGCAAGGGGTCCAGGCTCATAGCGTTCCTTGTCCATTAGCAGCCCTCATTGCCGCTCTTGAAATACTACTATCAACAGAATCCTATGCTAGCCGCGTCTATAAGAGAGGAACCTCTTGCCAACATTTACACTTACGCTTTCGGATGAGCAGGCCCTTAGACTGGATTACATTGCTAAGCAACTTGGTGTGGCCGGAATCCAGGAGTTCTTAAATTTGCAGGATAGTTTGTTAGAGCGAGTCATCAAGAGTTCCAAAGAAGCGGAATCGGCGCAGCGTATGGCGGAGGAACTGGTGAGACAGCGCCAACAGGATCTTATGACCTTAACCCACCAGATGGTTGGGGCGCTAGTTTCAGTTATAGGAGCGTTGAGCGGCATCGAAAGGAGCCACCTGTCTTCGCAGGCCCACATTCTTCTTGATCATGCACAGAACCTTGTTGAAGATGCTATTGCTATAGCATATGGGTCTTTTACTAGCTTAGCTCACGAGGCGGGCCGTGACACCGCATTTCGCTCCTCTCGCATAGACGCGCCGGAGGCCATAAAAAAGCTCTTTCGCCGCCTCCAGATGACAAATGCGAGAGAGGATCTAACAGCCTCTTTCACAGTTGATCCATCTTTCCCGACTCTCGTAATGGACAAGAACGCTTTCACGAGCATGATGTTCACGTTAATACACAACGCAATGAAGTATTCGGATCTTAATTCCCGTGTAGCATTTGATTTCGCTGTTGACCGGGACCGCAAACCTATTCTCAGGGTTAAAAGCGTTGGTGTTCCTATCAGAGCCGACGAAAAGGATGCCATTTTCGATAAATTCCGACGCGGCAAATCGGTCGAGCATGGCCGCTACTATGGTGGCGTGGGACTAGGTCTTTGGGTTGCGCGAGAGCTTATTCGAGCCGTTGGCGGTGATATTAGCCTGGAATTATCAGCATCGAACAGTCGGATCGCCACATTTGTAGTGCGCTTACCACATGAAGTAGCATTGAGCAAGGAACACATAGAGGGCTCCTATGGAACCATCAAAAACGATTCTTTGGCTTGATAACGATCCTGGTTACATTAAACCTTTTATTCTTGCGCTTGAAGAAGAGGGCTTTCTCGTGACGGTCGCTACTACCGTCAGTCAGGCCGAAAAATTACTGACGGGAGGAGGCCGTTTCAGCTTGATCATTATAGATGTCATGATTCCTACCGTTAGCGACGTAGAGGAGGAACGGTACAGGCCTGAAGAGACCGAGTATGGCCATAAGACAGGCTTGGTATTCTACAAGCGTATGAAACAGATGTTTGCTGAGCGAGATATAGAAGTAATCGTGTTGACTGTAAGGCTCGATAGATCAATCGCATCCCAGTTCCAGGAAGCCGGGTTGCCCGCATCCCGCTTTCTTACAAAGATGGAATTGAGGGAAACTCCCCTATTCGTGCTGAAGATAAAAACAATCCTGTCATAGCTAACCGGATCGCCTCGGGAGGATGGAGAGTCGCTCAGAAGCAGCGTCTATCTGCCTTATGACTCTGGGGTTAGTCGCCCAACGGGAGCGCGCTAACTCTAGAGCGGGAAGACAATCGCGGTCCGCTTGGGCTGCAAGAGTCTGGCATCCTGCCATTACAACTTCTTCCTTGTCCGACTCAAGTTGGAAAACGGCTCTAATAACTTGAATCTCCCGCCAGACAACATCGTCAATCTTTTTTACGAGACTATCTCTGCCCGAACCGGATATTATGGCTGCTTCTTGCGCTAGGTTTGCAGCCTCATAAAGAAGTCTGCGATAGCGCTCAAAAAATTGGGTCGCGGCTCGACTATCCCTTTCAAGGCTGTTTGCGTAAACTATACCCAGAGTCCCCAAGACAGCTTCCGAGCGACTATCTATACTGGTCTTTATCCCTTCCGCTTGTTCTTGAAGCTTTTCTAGCATGTCGGAAACCTTCGCCACATGAGCTAAAAGCTTTGAAAGTTCTGCGGCACTCTGTTCTTTAAGAGAACTTCCAAGAGATAACTCTGCTCCTTCCACGACCCTATCTATATATTGTTTTGCGTGCCATAAGCCGACTGCAACGACGATAGAAAAGAAGCCTACTAATAGACCAATGACGTTTAGTACATTCCCGGCGTGGGCTCCTACCTCGTCAATTCGCTTAGACATCTCCTCGAGGCGAGCACCCAGGACTTGGGTTTCCATTGACTTATCGGGTTGCGGTGCATGAGCTTGAGGGCTCTGCTGCGCGATGCCTAGGTTCTGAGCAAGCAGAGCTTTATTTGGGAGACACAGATATATTAGTGCTAGTGCAGTTGCTATTCCGAGTCCCATGAAAATCCACCACAACATCAGTGTAAGTGTCGGCTTCCGGAAAGCTTTCGATCTTCCAGTCATTGTTATTCCCTTTCCTCTAGCTTGGTGGGCGCCCCTTGGAGGCATGCTTGGGTTGGCAGGGCATAGTATAGCATGGGCACTGGGGCGTCAGTTCCAGTCCGCCTTTTCAAAATATCCGAACGCTGCCGCATTAGGCTCTCGACGTCATAACACTACTGAACGGTATCTGGGCGCGGCGGCGCGCGGATTGCGGAGGCACATGCAAAGCCCGCGGGTGCCGGAAACCGAGCCGCCTTTCGATACCGCCACTCCCGGATCTGACCTGCTAGCCAGCGGTATGCGGGACTCGCCTCTTCCAAGGGCTAACACAACCATATTTTCTCACCACTCTTCCCGATGGGCGGGTGGAGGGCTGGGAGAGAAGGGAGAGGAAGTGAGACTCAACCCGCCTGCAAGAACTCCACCGCCGGCGGCAGTCCCTCGTCGAGGCTCCGCGGGCGCCAGTCGAGCTCGGCGCGGGCGCGGGAGTCGTCGAAGGCCCAGTGGCGCTCCAGGCTGTTGAGCTGCTCGGTCGAGAACGGCGGCCGCCTGCCGCGCAGCCGGTAGAACGGCGCGGAGAGGATCAGCCCGAGCCGCGCCATGCCCACCGGCAGGTCACGGCGCGGCGCCTTGACGCCGCCCAGCGCGCAGACGCGGTCCACCAGGTCGCGCAGGGTCGTGACGTCGCCCGTCATGAGGTAACCCCGGCCCGGCGGCGCCTTCTCGATGACCTTGAGCATCCCCTCGACCAGGTCGTCGAGGTAGATCCAGGACATCCTGCGGTCCGCTCCCACGAGGGCGGGGAAGCGGCCCTTGAGGAAGCCGCGGAGGAGGAAATTGGCTCCTTCCTTCTTTCCCGGCGGGCCGTAGACGAGGCTCGGGTAGACGGTGTTGACCCGCAGCCCCCGCTTGGCCCACTCCTGGATGGCCAGCTCGCCGGAGTGCTTGGTGGCGCTGTAGAGGGTGGGGAAGGGCGTCTGCAGCGGCGCGTCCTCGTCCGCGGCCGAGCCGTCCGACGGGCTGCCGCCGAAATAGGCCATCGAGGAGACGGAGAGGAAGCGGCCCACCCCCAGCTTGTAGGCGAGGGAGGCGACGTTCTCGCTGCCCTGGACGTTGGCCCGCCGCATCCGCTCCGGCGGGCCCTCGAAGTCGAGATCGGCGGCGGCGTGGATCACCCAGTCGGCACCCGACATGCCTTCGCGCATCGAGGCGCGGTCTCCGATGTCGCCGGTGAACGTGGCGACGCCGAGCCGCCGCAGGGGCTCCGCGTCGCTGGTAGGGCGCACCAGGGCCCTCACCTCGTGCCCGCCCTCGGCGAACCGGCGCGCCAGGGCACGGCCGATATAGCCGGTGCCGCCGGTCAGGAAGATCCGCATCAGGCGGGGATTCTAGTGGAGAACCCTCAGCTTCTCCGCCGGGACTCACGGACCAGAGGGTCCCGGCAGGGCCGTTCACCCCCCGGACGGTGCGGGGCTCTCGGGAGCAGAAGAGAAATGGGAATCCGCCATAGGCCACTCCTGTTATACACAGTGGGACGGGGTTCGGGAGTTGGACCCGTCCCGGAGTAGCACACTCCAACAATCTCCTTCAGCTCCCTCTCCTCCCCCCGCGTCGGCTCCCTCCCCGATGCGGGGCTTTTTTTATGAGATTGCGGACCTTCCGAGCAATCGGCTAAGCTGACATTTTCGCTGGGTTTAGCAGAGAGAGCAGCTTGTCGTGCAGGCTCTCTTCGGACAAGTGGGAAGAGGAGTGCTCGGCCAGCGCCAACTCGATCGCTGACACGAGATCTTGAGCTCCGGAGCTACTGTCGAGATGCATATTCCAGCTTCGCTGAACGAGCCAATCTTCAAATTCCTCAAGATCCAGCCTGCCAGCCAACAGATCCGCAAGCTTTCGGCGAACTTCCATTTCACGGATCATGAACGAGCCTCCGATTCCGCTGGTCAGGATCAGCTTTGAAGAGCTGCGCCAGCTCTTCAACAATGGCCGATACTGGGAGCGGCTCCAGGCGGGGCAGCTTCACTCCCGCTGTCGCCGCGAGGGACATCCTGCCCCGCCAGAGTCGGGCCAGCCCTATTGTACGCGAAGCCAGGAGGTGTCGTACTTCGATAAAGATGACCAGGAAGTCGCCAGAGTCCATCAATATCTGAGACCGGATGGGACTCTGGGCGGCTCGGGAAGGCCTGATCCAAAACGGGTATTCCAGGGCGGTATCTTGTACCGACTCACCAAGCGGCAGGAGACTGCACCCTCGCCGGAGCCATCGGACCCGGGTCCGCTCTGAGCCTTTCCTACCCTCGCAAGAGCTGCCGCAACACGTAGTGGAGGATCCCGCCGTGGCGGTAGTACTGCACCTCCTGCGGCGTGTCCAGCCGCACCCGGACCTTGAACTCCTTCACGCCGCCCGCGGCCGCGGCGCGCACGGTCACCTCGCGTCCGCCCTTGAAGCCGCTCGCCACCCCCTCGGCCAGGCCGGCGATGTCGATCACCTCCTCGCCGGTGAGGCCCAGGCTCGCCGCGCAGCCGCCGCCGGTGAATTCCAGCGGGGCGATCCCCATGCCGACGAGGTTGCTGCGGTGGATGCGCTCGAAGCTCTCGGCGATGACGGCGCGGACCCCCTGGAGGAGCGGCCCCTTGGCGGCCCAGTCGCGGGAGGAGCCGGTGCCGTACTCCTTGCCGGCGATGACCACCGTCGGCACCCCTTCCGCCTTGTACTTCATGGCCGCGTCGTAAATCGCCAGCGGCTCGCCGTCCGGCAGGTGGACGGTGAAGCCGCCTTCGATCTCCGGCACCATGCGGTTGCGGATGCGGATGTTGGCGAAGGTGCCCCGCATCATCACCTCGTGGTTGCCCCGCCGGGCGCCGTAGGAGTTGAAGTCCTTGGGCGCCACGCCGTGCTCGATCAGGTACTTGCCCGCCGGGCTCGCCACCTTGATCGAGCCGGCCGGCGAGATGTGGTCGGTGGTGATGCTGTCGCCGAACACCGCCAGCACCCGCGCTCCCCGCACGTCCTCGACCGGCGCCGGCGCGGCCGGCATGTCGACGAAGTACGGCGGCTGGCGGACGTAGGTCGACTCCGGCTCCCAGGCGTAGGTGTCGCCCTCCGGCACGTCGAGGCTGTTCCAGCGCTCGTCGCCGGCGAAGACGTCGCGATACTGCTCGCGGAACATGTCGGAGCGGAGGGCGCGCAGGATGGTCTCCTCGACCTCCCGCCGGCTCGGCCACAGGTCGCGCAGGAAGACGGGCTCGCCGTCCTTGCCCTGGCCGACGGGCTCGGTCTGCCAGTCGACATCGATGCGCCCCGCGAGCGCGTAGGCGACCACCAGCGGCGGCGAAGCCAGATAGTTGGCGCGTACGTCGGAGTTGATGCGCCCCTCGAAGTTGCGGTTGCCCGAGAGCACGGCGACGGCGACCAGGTCCCGCTCCTCGATCGCCTTGGAGATCGCCGGCGGCAGCGGACCGCTGTTGCCGATGCAGGTGGTGCAGCCGTAGCCCACGAGGTTGAAGCCGAGCTGGTCGAGGTAGGGCGTGAGGCCGGCTTCGCGGTAGTACTCGGTTACCACCTTGGAGCCGGGCGCGAGGCTGGTCTTGACCCACGGTTGCGTCCGGAGCCCCTTCTCCACCGCCTTTTTGGCGAGCAGGCCGGCGGCCACCATGACGGACGGGTTGGAGGTGTTGGTGCAGCTCGTGATGGCGGCGATCACCACCGAGCCATGCCGCAGCTCCGCCGCCGCCGGATCGTCCGTCACCGCCACCTCGGGCTCGGCCACGGCGAAACCGGCCGCGGTGCCGCCCGCCGACTGCAGGCCGGAGGCCACCGGCTGCCCTTTCTTGCCCGTCTTGCCCAGCGCCGTCATCGCCGCCAGCTCCTTGAGGAACGAGGGCTTCACCTCCGAGAGCCGCACGCGGTCCTGCGGCCGGCGGGGACCGGCGAGGCTCGGCTCGACGGTGCCGAGGTCCAGCTCCAGGGTGTCGGAGTAGGCCGGCTCGGGGCTCTCCGGCGAGTGGAAGAGCCCCTGCTCCTTCATGTAGGCCTCGACCAGCGCCACCTGTTCCGGAGAGCGGCCGGTGAAGGCCAGATAGTCGAGCGATACCTGGTCCACCGGGAAGATGCCGCAGGTGGCGCCGTACTCGGGCGCCATGTTGCCGATGGTCGCCCTGTCGGCCAGCGCCAGGTTGGCGAGGCCCGGGCCGAAGAACTCGACGAACTTGCCGACCACCCCCTTCTTGCGCAGCATCTCGGTGACGGTGAGCACGAGGTCGGTCGCCGTCGAGCCCTCGGGCAGCTCGCCTATCAGGCGGAAGCCCACGACCTGGGGGATGAGCATCGACACCGGCTGGCCGAGCATGGCCGCCTCGGCCTCGATGCCGCCGACGCCCCAGCCGAGCACGCCGAGGCCGTTGACCATCGTCGTGTGGGAGTCCGTCCCCACCAGGGTATCGGGATAGACATAACGCTCGCCGCCGACCTCGCCCTCCATCACCACGCGCGCCAGGTACTCGAGGTTCACCTGGTGGACGATGCCGGTGTCGGGAGGGACCACCCGGAAGTTGCTGAAAGCGGTCTGTCCCCAGCGCAGGAAGGCGTAGCGCTCGCGGTTGCGCTCGAACTCCTTCTCGGCGTTGATGAGGAAGGCGGCGGCGGAGCCGAACTCGTCCACCTGCACCGAATGGTCGATGACCAGCTCGACCGGCTGCAGCGGATTGATCCGCCTGGGATCGCCTCCCATGGCCACCATGGCGTCGCGCATGGCGGCAAGATCCACCACGGCGGGCACGCCGGTGAAGTCCTGCAGCAGGACGCGGGCGGGCATGAAGGCGATCTCCTGCGCCGGCGCCGCCTGCGGGTCCCAGCGCGCCAGCGCCTCGATCTCGCCGGCGGTGACGGCCGCGCCGTCCTCGCGGCGCAGCAGGTTCTCGAGCAGGATGCGCAGCGAGTACGGCAGGCGGGACACGTTCCAGCCCCGCTTCTCCAGCACGTCCAAGCGAGCGAGGCGGAATTCACGGCCGCCGGCCCGCAGCGTAGCGCGGCTTCCGAAGCTATCTTGCATGGGATTCGTTCTCCCTAGGGACGGCACGAACGGCGGCGCCGCGCCTGCAACGATAACACGCCGGAATTCTTCAGAGGCGGGCTCACCCGGAGCCAGCACGGGATAAAATGCCCGCCATGGCGGTTGCCGACTCCGATCTCTCCACCCCGGTCCTGTTGTTGGCCATGCCCCAGGTGCTCGATCCGTCGTTCCATCGCAGCGTCGTGCTCCTCCTCCATCACGAGGAGGCGGGGAGCTTCGGCTTCATCGTCAACCGGCCGACGGACATCAGGATCCGCGAAATCCTCAAGGGGATGGACATCGGCTGGCGCGGAGAGGAGAAGGCCGTGGCCTACATGGGCGGACCGGTGCAGCAGAATCTCGGCACGGTGCTTTTCACCCCCATTCTCCCCGAGGGCGACGTGGACGATACCGCCACCGAGATCGCTCCCGGCATCGCCCTGACGCAGCACATCGGCGACCTCTCGCGTCTGGCCGAGGCGCCGCCGGACCGCTTCCGCCTGCTCCTCGGCTACGCCGGCTGGGGCGAAGGGCAGCTCATGGAGGAGATCCTCCGCAACGACTGGCTGACGGCGCCGGTCTCCGACGAGCTGGTCTTCGCTCCCGATCCCGAGCAGGTCTGGGACGCCGCCCTGCGCTCGGTGGGCATCGATCCGGCGGCCCTGCCGTCCTGGGTGCCTGGCAGCTCTTCCGGGGAGTCGGCGAACTGACCGGCCCGCGAGGGTCCGAGGCCATGCGTCACCCGGCCCGATGAAGACCGAACACCACCGATCCGCGGGCGGTCTGGTGGTCGACGGCAGCCGCATCCTCCTCATCTCCACCCAGGCCGGCCGGCGCTGGCAGCTTCCCAAAGGGCACATCGAGACGGGAGAGAGCTCCGAGCAGGCGGCGGTGCGCGAGGTGCGGGAGGAGACGGGCGTCACCAGCCGCGTGGTGGCCGCCCTGCCGGCGATCGAGTACTGGTTCGTGGAGAAGAGGGCCCGGCGAGTCCACAAACAGGTGGATTACTTCCTGCTGGCCTACGTCAGCGGCGACGCGGCGGACTTCGACGCCAACGAGGTCTCCGGCGCCGAGTGGTTCTCCTGGGACGCCGGGATCGCCAGGCTCAGCTTCGACAACGAGCGCCGGGTGGTGCAGGCGGCGCGAGAGATCGCCGAATCCGGCCGCCAGGCGTTCGGATAAGATGCGGCACAGGAGGGTATCCCATGCTGCGAGCCCTGCTGCAGATCGTGCTCAACGGCGTAGCCGTCTTCGTCGCGGCCTACTTCGTACCCGGCATCCACTACACCGGCGGCCTGCTCTATCTGCTGCTGGTGGGCCTGGTCATCGGCCTGATCAATCTGATCGTCAAGCCGATCGTCTCCTTCTTCTCGTTCCCGCTGATCGTGCTCACCCTCGGCCTCTTCTACCTGGTGATCAACGGCCTCATGCTCTACCTCGCCGCCTACCTGCTGAACGGCTTGACGGTGGACGGCTGCGGCGCGGCGATCCTGGGCGGCCTGGTGATCGCGCTCTTCAACTGGCTGGTGCGGGCCTTCACCAAGGATTGAGGTGAGACCCCTCAGGACGAGCGGCAAAGCCGGCATCACGCCGGGCGAGGCGCGGCGGGAGTCCGGCCGCGCCCGTCGCGCGCGCGCCGCGGCGATCCTGGAGCGGCTCGAGCGCGAGTACCCCGGCACCCGCATCGCGCTCGATTTCGCGACTCCGCTGCAGCTCCTGGTGGCCACCGTGCTCGCCGCCCAGTGCACCGACAAGAAGATCAACGAAGTGACTCCGGCGCTCTTCCGGCGCTACCCCACCGCGCGCGACTATGCCGAGGCGGACCTCGGCGAGCTGGAGGAGATGGTGCGCAGCACCGGCTTCTTCCGCAACAAGGCGCGGGCCTTGAAGACCCTCGGCCAGGCGCTCCTCGCCGAGCACGACGGCGAGGTGCCGGCGAGCATGGAGGCGTTGCACCACCTGCCGGGCGTCGGCCGCAAGACGGCGAACGTCGTGCTCGGCAACGCCCTCGGAGTCACCGCAGGCATCGCGATCGACACCCACGTCCATCGCCTCTCCCACCGCCTCGGGCTGACGGAGGAAGACGATGCCGACGCCATCGAGCAGGACCTGATGCGCGTGATTCCGCGCGAGAGCTGGACCCGCTTCGCCCTCCTGCTGCAGGACCACGGCCGCAAGATCTGCAAGGCGCGCAAGCCCGAGTGCGGCATCTGCCCGGTGGCGGAGCTCTGCCCCTCGGCGGAGATATGAGCGGCATGAACAAGACCGCCGTCGTCACCGGCGCCAGCTCCGGCATCGGCGCCGCCACGGCCCGCGCCCTCGCCGGGGCCGGGTTCCGCGTCTTCGCCGGCGCCCGGCGGCAGGACCGGCTGCACGAGGTGACGGATGCCATCGGCGCCACGGCCCTGCCGCTCGACGTCACCGATCCCGCCAGCGTGGCCGCGTTCGCCGCCGCCCTGCCGCACCAGATCCACCTGCTGGTCAACAACGCCGGCGGCGCCCATGGGCTCGACCGGGTCGAGAACGCCAGTGAAGAGGACTGGCGGTGGATGTGGGAGGTCAACGTCCTGGGATTGATGAGGGTCACCCGGGCGCTGCTGCCCGCGCTCCGCGCCTCGGCAGACGGCCACATCGTCAACGTCGGCTCGATCGCCGGCTTCGAGACCTACGCCGGCGGCGCCGGCTACACGGGCGCCAAGCACGCGGCGCGTGCGCTGACCCGCACGCTGCGCCTCGAGCTGCTGGGCGAGCCCGTGCGCATCACCGAGATCGCGCCAGGGCTCGTCGAGACCGAGTTCTCGCTCGTGCGCTTCGCCGGAGACGCCGAGCGCGCCGCGGCCGTCTATCGCGGCTATCAGCCGCTGACCGCCGACGACATCGCCGACTGCATTCTCTGGGCGGCCACCCGCCCATCCCACGTCAATATCGACGAGATCGTCGTCCGCCCGCGCGATCAGGCGACCGCCACCCTGGTGCACCGCCGGGATCCTGCCAAGACCTGACCCTTGAAGCTCCGGACGTCTCTGCTCCTCGCGGCGATGGCGCTCGCCGGTTGCACCCCGGAGAACCTGGCCACGCCCGATCTCTACCGGACCTCCTGCGCCCGCTGCCACGGCGCCGACGGACGAGGGGTCTCCCGCTACCTCGACCGCTACCCGTATCTCGACCTCGTCGCCTCGCCCATGGTGCGCCAGAGAGACCGCGCGGCCGTCCGCCAGCGCATCGCCGAGGGCGACGGGCCGATGCCCGGTTTCGCCCGCCGGCTGAGCCCGTCCCAGATCGAGCGGCTCGTCGATTTCACCTTCCGGCTCGGCCAAACCGCCAAGGAGACCCCCTGACATGGACCCGCAACGCATGAAGGACGCCTACCAGAAGCTGCAGAGCCTCGACGAGCGCATGACCCACAAGGTCCGTCCGCGCGCCGGCGGCGGGCTCGTGCGGCCCTCCCCCGAGCAGCTCGAGGTGGCCATGCGCGATCTGGCCGCCTACACGGTGGAGCTGAAGGAGGTGGTCCAGGAGCTGTTCCTGGCGATCGCGGGGAAGCCGCAGGCGCCAGGTTGAGCGAAGGCCCGGATTGCCGAAGGACATAAGGGACAAGAAAGGACAGCAAGAACAAGAAAAGCCCGTCCTTTCATGTCCTTGAAGTCCTTTAGGTCCTTGAATCCTTGGATTTGACTCCAGCCCTCCGCGCGCGTACGCTCTCCGCGTCAATCCCGATTCAGTCGCCGCCGTCTAGCAGTCTGGACGCAGTCCATTCGCCGCAAGGCACTGCCGAGGAGGCAAGGAATGAACACTGGACGCTTCGTGGGAGCCGCGGTCGCCGTCTGGCTGGTCCGTACCCTGTTGAACGCCGGGTTCTACGGGTACCTCATGCATGGAGAGTTCGAGAAAATGGACGCCGCCCACCCCGGAATGTTCCGGGAGGTGGTCCCGGCCTTCATCGCGATCGACCTGCTCGTCGCCGTTCTGCTGGTCTATCTGATCGTGAAAGCCGCTTCCTGCTTCGGCGGCGGCATGAAGGGGGCGGTAACCATCGCCATCTTCGTCGCCATCCTCGGCCCGATCGTCTTCAGCCTGTACTACTACTTCAGCACCACCTACTACACCGTGAATTTCTTCTGCATCGAGTCGGTCTATCAGCTCGTCGCGCACGCCATCCAGGGCGCCATCGCGGCGGCGATCTACAAAACAGCTTAGATCAAGCGTCTGCTGCGGGCACGCCGGCGAGATCCACCACCGGCGTGCCCCGCATCAGCGTCCAGTACAGCAGGAACGAATCATCTGAGCGCGGTTGGCGTCCTCGCCCGCGAGGGCGAGCCGCGCCTGCGCGAGGCGGCGTTCAAGACGGCGATCACCCTGCGGCGAATGTTCCGTGCCTGCGGCCTCCGCATCAAGCCGCTGCCGTTCGCATGAGGACGGGGTTGCCCCCACGAAGTGCAGACGAGCCCTATTTAGAAGGCGGAGGCTGAATGCTTGGAATTTCGCAGTGGCAGTCTGGCGGCTTCCCCGTCATGTCCGTACCAAACGGGCATGCAAGTGGATTACAAGCACTGGAAGGCTTACATCGGCAATCCGGCCAGGAGCCCGATCCCGACCCACTGGGCAGGCGGCTTGGCAAGGGTCAAGCTTGCCTCCCCGCTCCACCGGCTCAGGTCGGCGGCAAAAGCATTCCGGCCACACCCCGCCCGGGGTTTCCGGAAAGGTGCAAGGGTGGTCCATTTCGCAAGTCGGACAATGGCAGTTCGGATACTCGCCGACTCCGAGGATGCCGAAGCAGTTGAGCGTTTGGCCGCAGGTGGGCTTTCCGGCGGCGGGAAGAACAGGACATTCGCATGCCGAGATGGCCGAACGGAGACACAAGTCCTTTCCGACCAGCTGACATTCAGCGCCCACCGCCGGAGTGGTCAGTGCCAGCATGATTGCCACGATCGTCAGCAGGATGCGCACCGGAAATCCCACGAAACAGAGGGCCATCGCGAACGCTGTCTGGATCCGCATGGAAACCTCCCCGCGTGCCTTACACAGAGTTGGCTCAATCCATCATGAGCTTCATCGATTATGACACAAGAGCGCGCGCCCTTGAGCTAACTGGCGTGCGGCACGCCGTCGAGCTCCACCACCGGCGTGCCCCGCATCAGCGCCCAGTACAGCAGGAACGCCACCGCGAAGCCCACGAACCAGGCGTAGTCGTAGAGCACGCGCAGGGCCGGCACGACGAGGCCGATGAGCGCCACGGTGACTCCCGCGGCCAGCGAGACCAGCGCCTTCCAGCTCCAGCGCCCATAGATGCCGTCCGAGTCGTAGAGGTCGGCGAGGGAGAGGCGGGCCTTGCGGATCAGCCAGTAGTCGGCGATGAAGATCCCCGCGATGGGCCCAAGGAAGCTGGAGTAGCCCACCAGCCAGCCGAAGATGTAGGTGCCATAGTCCGCGAGCAGCCGCCAGGGCATGATGACGATGCCGAGGATGCCGGTGAGGATCCCGCCGACGGCGAAGGAGATGCGCGCCGGCCAGAGGTTCGAGAAGTCGTTCGCCGGACCCACCACGTTGGCCGCCACGTTGGTGGTGAGCGTGGCGATGAGCAGCGCGAAGAGCGAGATCAGGATGACCAGGGGATGCCCCAGCCGCGAGAGCAGCTCCACCGGATCCCAGATCGCCTTGCCGAAGATGAGCAGCGAGGCCGAGGTCACGGCCACGCCGATGAAGGAGAAGAGAGTCATCGTCGGCGGCAGACCGTAGGCCTGTCCGCGGATCTGCGCCCGCTGGTCCTTGGCGAAGCGCGAGAGGTCGGGGATGTTGAGCGCCAGCGTCGCCCAGAAGCCCACCATGCCGGTGAGCGAGGGGACGAAGAAGGCGAGAAATTCGCCGGTCGTGCGGAACCTGCTCGGCTGCGCCAGGATCGGTCCGAGCCCGCCGGCCCGCACCATGGCCCAGGCGAGCAGCGCGAAGCCGGCGACGATGAGGAACGGCGCCGCCCACGCCTCCAGCCGCTTGATCGAGTTGCTCCCCCGCACCACGATCACCATGTTCCACAGCCAGAAGGCGAAGAAGGCGATCCACACCGCGCCCGGCACCCTCTCCCAGCCCGGCCACGCCGTACGCAGCATGGTGTGGATGGCCTGGCCGCCGATCCAGGTCTGGATGCCGAACCAGCCGCAGGCGACGAGCCCGCGCAGGATCGCCGGCACGTTGGCGCCGCGGGTGCCGAAGGAAGCGCGGGCGAGCACGGGGAACGGGATTCCATACCTGGTCCCCGGATGCGCGATGAGCACCATGGGCACGAGCACGATGAGGTTGCCGAGCAGGATGGTGAGCAGGGCCTGCCACCAGCTCATGCCGCCCTGGATCAGCCCGGCCGCCAGCATGTAGGTGGGGATGCAGACCGAGAGACCGATCCACAGCGACGCCATGTTGTAGGTGGTCCACGTCCGCTGCTCGACGCGGGTGGGAGCGAGGTCCTTGTTCCACAGGCGCCGGTCGGACGACGGCTCCCGCAGCTCATAGAGATCGCCGCGCACTCGCCGCATGGCCGCGAGGCGGCCCGGAGGGCTGGAGACGGAGGGCAGCTCCGCCGCTGGCTCGGACATGAGGCGGGTATGTTACACCGAAGCGGGAGCGCTGCTCTTCTCTCGGGCTCCCCGCCTGGCGCACGAGCAGCACCGAATCGCCGAACTCGTGAGAGCGGTATCCATGCCGCTCGAGCGCGACGGTCATCCGCCGCAGCACCGGATCTCCCGCGAAGGCGCGCAACAGCTCGTAGTGGCTCTCGCCGGGCGCGTGCACGCCGGTGAGGATGGCGTCGACCACCCGCAGCGGCGTGTCCGCGCCGATGCGCTGCGTGGCGAGGCCGGGACCGGAGCGCAGCCCGGCTCCGTGCCGCGCCGCGTGCTCCAGCGCCCGGGTCACGGTGGTGCCGAGCGCCACGACCCGGCCTCCCCTCGCCTTGGCCGCCGTGATCGCCCGCACGGTGGCCTCGGGCAGATGGTAGGGCTCGTCGAGCGGCAGCCTCGCGTCGAGGGCCGGATCGCCGGTCGACGAGATCCCGGCGGCATGGGTGAGAGTCGCGAAGCCGATGCCCCGCGCCGCGAGCTCCGAGAGCATCGTCCAGTCGAGCAGGAACCCGGCCGAGGGCGGCTCGAAAGCGGCCGGCAGCGCGGCCACGCTCGTCCATACGTCCCACAGCGCCAGCGGTTCGGCGACGTGCGCGTACTGGATCGGCTTGCCGTGGCTCGCGATCCCCGCCCAGACGGCGTCCGCGGTGCCGGCGAAGCGCAGCGTCACCAGACGCGGATGGCCGAGCGCGCGCAGGACCGTCGCCGCGAGCGGGCCGAGCTGCAGCACGTCGCCAGGCTGCAACGGCGGAGGCGGCAAGCGGTCCTCCGTACGGGTGCGATGATCGCCGGTGCCGAAGACGACGGCGGTGAAATCGCGCACGTCATCGGAAGCCAGCGAGCGGCGGCCGGCGAGGCGCACCTCGACGGCGGCGCCGGTCCGGGCATGGATTCCGTGCAGGCTCGCCGGCAGCGTGGCCGCGTCGTTGGCTATTAGCAGGTCGCCCGGATGGAGCACCTCGGCCAATCGCGCCCGCGCCATGTGGTGCAGGCTGCCGTCGGCCGACACGACCAGCAATCGGGCGTCAGGCGGCCGCTGGGCCGGCTTCTCGGCGGGCCTCATCAGGCGTCCTCCTCTGCTCCGCGTAGGCCACGAAGGCGATAATGCGATCGACGATCTCCAAAGCCGCCTCGGCCGGCCGCCTCAGCGTCGCGGGGTCGGCATCGGGCACCGCCAGCGCGTGCAGGGGGGTGTCCATGTCGCCGGGGTCGAGCGCCAGCACGCGCACGCCGTGCGCCTGCAGCTCCTCGTCCCAGATGCGGCTCAGGTGCAGGAGCGCGGCCTTGCTGGCGCCGTACGCGCCCCAGCCGGCATAGGGCGTCACCGCGGCGTCGCTGGTGACGTTGATCACCAGGGCCGGCCGCCCCTGGCGCGCCGAGGCGGCGAGCGCTCCGAGCAGCGCCTTGGTGAGCCGGAAAGGGCCGACCAGGTTGGTCGCCAGAGCGGCCTCCAGATCCTCGCAGGCAGTGTCGGCCAGCGGCACCAGCGGCACCGGGCCGAGGCTGGAGGCGTTGTTGATCAGCACGTCGAGGCCGCCGAGCGCGGCGCTGATGCGCAGCGCGATCGGGTGGATCTCCTCCTTGTGCGACACGTCGCCGGCGATCTCGTGAGTGCCGGGGAAGCGCCGGGCGACGTCGTCAACCCGCTGGGCATTCCGGGCCACGAAGGCAATATGGGCGCCGCGTTCGCGCAGGGCCTCCACCAGCGCGAGCCCGAGGCCCGAAGTGCCGCCGGTGACCGCCACGCGCAGGCCGTCGAGGAGAGCGGTGGACGGAGTGGAGAGATTGGTCATGTCGGTGCTCCTTGTAAGAGGCGCGGGAAATCGGTCCCCGCCGCCTTGGGCACCAATCTACAAGTTCAAGTCAACTTGAAGTCAAGAGGCGGGCGCGTTACACTTTCGCCATGGACGATCTGCTCACCATCGGCGAGGTGGCGCGGCGCAGCGGGGTCGCCACCTCGGCGCTGCGTTTCTACGAGGAACAAGGGCTCATCCGCTCGCAACGCGCCGGCTCGGGCCATCGCCGGTATCCACGCTCGGTGCTCCGGCGCATCGCCTTCATCGTCTTCGCCCAGAAGATCGGACTGTCGCTGGACGAGATCGGCGCCGAGCTCGCCAGGCTGCCGGCGGATCGCGTGCCGAGGGGGCGCGACTGGTCCCGCCTGTCGAGCAAGTGGACGGCGCGCATCGAGGAGCGGCTCGCCGAGCTCGAGCGCCTGAAGGCCGGGCTCACCGAGTGCATCGGTTGCGGCTGTCTGTCGCTCGAGCGGTGCAAGCTGGTCAACCCAGGCGACCGTGCGTCGCGCCGCGGGCCGGGGCCGCGGTACTGGCTTGGCGACGCCTAGCGACCGCCAAGCGGGGAGTGGCGCCCGAGAAGCCGGGAAAGCTGTAAATTCGTTCTCGCCGCGGACGAATTTACAGGCAATTCGTCCGCCGGCACCTTCAACGCCTTACTTCTGGCGTATAATGTAAGGAAGCCAGGAGGTCCGGATGGCCATCTCTACCGCCAAGCTGACCGAAAAATATCAGATCACCATTCCCCGCGAGGTCCGGCGGCGGCTTGGTCTACGAGCCGGGGATCTCGTCTGCCTTAGCCTCGAAGGCGATCAGGTGGTGCTGCGAGGGGTCCGGGGAGGCTGGACCGAATCCACGCGAGGGCTCGGAGCGGACATGTGGAAGAAGGAGGGCGGAGCGGCTGCTATCGAGCGCGAGCGGGATTCTTGGAAATGACTGCCGAAGGCGCGCCAACCGAGCAAGGCAGTCCCGGCCGGCCGCCCCTCTACGGCGTCGATACCATGGTCTTCGTCTATCACTTCGAGGCCCATGAAGAGTTCGGACCGGCCGCCGGACGGCTCCTCCAGGTCGCGGAGGAAGGACGATGCCACCTCGTTTGCTCCATCCTCACGCTGCTGGAGATCCTGGTCGTCCCCAAGCGCAATGCTCAGGAGGATCTCTGCCGACGCTACCGCGAGATCTTCCAATCCTTTCCTAATCTGGCCGTCCTGGACATCGATTCGGAGATCGCGGAGATCGCCTCGGACCTGCGTGCGGCCTACTCTCTTCGCACACCGGACGCCATCCACATCGCGACAGCCATCCGAGCCGGCGCGAATGCGTTCGTTTCGGGAGATGGACGGTTGAACCGAGTCAAGGAGTTACGGATTGTCCGGCTGGAGGATCTTCCCCCGACTACGATCTTCTAACCACGTCCCCCGCTCAACTCCAGTCCGGCCACCAGCACCGTCGGAGCCCCAATCATCCCGTCGAGAGGGTGGAACGTCAGGTCCCTGCCGACGCCCGCGATGCCTTTGAGGAAGGCGCCGATGCCCCCGCTGAGCCAGGCTCCGGCCACAGGCGCGCTGGCGCGGCCGGACTGGACGGCGAAGCCGCAGACGGGCAGCGCGAAGCGGTCGGCGGCGAGATCGAAATGGCCGGGACCGGTGACGTCGATGAGGTAATAGCCTCGATCGACGGCTCCCAGCAGGCTCGCGACGCCCGTCCGGGGATCGGGCTTGAGATAGAGATGCGTAGGTCCCGGCGCCGGCAGGTCGCGCCAGCCGGCGCGCCTCGTACAACCGGAGGGCTCGCCCTCCACCGCTCCTTCCTGCCACCAGGCGAGCAGCGGCTGGCGAAAGAGACCCTCCTCGACGAGCACGACTTCGCGCGTGGGCACGCCCTCGCCGTCCACCGGCGACTCGAAGGCGCCGCCCGGGAAGCGGCCGTTGTCGACGAGGGTCACGCGCTCGCTGCCGAAACGGCCGCGCGCTGCCGTGAGACGCGCGCCGGGACCGGGTCCTACGAGCAGCGGCAGGAGGCCCGCGATGAGGTGGGCGCCGACGACGGGCGCGAGGAGGAAGTCGCCGGTGTCCCGCTCCGGTGGCGCCCCCGAGGCCGAGACGGCGAGGCGATCCGCCAGGCGGCGGGCCAGGGCCGTGGGATGGAACTGCCGGGGCTCGCGGGCCGCGACGTAGAGAGAGGCCGTGGGCGCGGGGCTGCCGGGGCCCGCGGCCTCGATGTAGAAGGTGGAGATGCGGTTGCGCGTGCTCGCCCGCAGGCCGCGGCTGTTGGCCAGCTCGGCCTCGCTCGAGCCGTCTTCCAGCACCGCGCGCAGGACTCGCGCCCCCGGCAGCTCCGACTCCAATTGCCGGCCGACGCCTTCCAGCAATCGGAGGCCCTCGCGCTCACCGATCAGCGGCGTGTCGAAGTCGGCGGGCGTCGTCCAGGCTGGGACGGCAACAGGCTCCGGCAGCTCCAACGACGCACCGGCGACCGGCTCGGGCCACGGCCCGCCGGGCTCCGGATCTCCGGTGGCGGCGGCGAAGAACGATCCTCGACGGTTGCCGGCGCGCACCGCCCAGGCCCGCTCCTGGCTGATGCAGGAGGCTTCGGTGACCGGCGTCCGCTCCAGCCGCCGCGAACGGCCGCGCTTGACGTAGACCTCGGCGTCCGTCAGGTGGCGCCGGAGGAGCGCGCGCAGGATCTCGTCGAGCAGCGGCCCCTGGCTCACGGCACGATCTCCACTCCCTCCAGCCGCAGCGAAGGAGCGGTGGCCCACACCGGGAGCTTCTGCCCGCCCTTGGCGCACCAGCCGGCGCCGGCCGCTCTGGCGTCGCTCCCCACCGCCACCACCCGGGTCAGCAGGTCCGCCACCCGGCCGCGCAGCACGCAGGGTCCGACGGTGGCCGCGAGCGCGCCGCGCCGGAAGCGGCGGGCCGTCGGCAGGTGAAGAACGAACTCGCCCGAGAGAGGATCGAGGACGCCGCGGCTGGCCTCGGGGAGGAAGAGCCCCTCCTCCGATCCGGCGAGGAGATCGGCCTCCTGCGCCTCCCCCGGCAGGATCTCCAGATGGCTGGAGCGCGGTCCGGGCGGCAGGTGCCGCGTGCCGCGTCGTCCGGCGCCCGGCAGCAGCACAGGCGAGGTGCGGGCCCAAAGTGCGTCCGCCAGAGGCTGCTCGACTATGCCGCCGCGCAACAGCCAGCGGCGGACGACGGGCGCGCCCTCGTCGTCGGTCGTGCGCCGCACGCCCTCAGGCGCCGCCGCCGGGTCGTCGAGCACGTCCAGGCAAGACGCCGCCATGGCGACTCCCACCGCCGCCTCGGGATTTCCTCCCTGGGCCAGGGTATCGGCCTCGAGAGCGTGCGCCACCGCCTCATGAAGGAGCACGGCGACCGCCGCGGGTCCCAGCACGGCGGGACCGCGGAACGGCGCCGGAGGATGTGCCTGCCGGGCGCGGAACAGGGAGACCACGGCGACCGCCGCCGCCTCGGCGGCACCGGCGTCCAGGCGCGGCAGCAGCGCGCCCCAACGGCCCCAGGAGGACTCGGCCGAGAGGCTGTAGAAGGTCTCGGACTCGGCCGCCGCCACCAGCCGGGGTCCCACCACCTGCACCCAACGCCGGTGCCGCCGCACGGTGACGCGCAGCGGAAATCCCACGTGATGCGCCCGCACGGCCCGCGCCAGAACCGGCGGAAAATCGGCGAGCTCGGGAGCGGCCACCGGTCCTGCGGGCTCCATCTCCAACATTGGCTCTGGATAGGTCGCGGAGGGAATGACGCGCGCCGCCTGGCGCAGCGCCTCGGCGAAGGGCTTGGCCTCGATGGCGTCGTGCGACGCCAGCCAGGTGTGTCCCTCGCGCGCCAGCCGCACGGCGAAGCCCTCCTCGCGCCACACCCGCAGCCCCGCCGCCTCGCCCATCTCCACCTCTTCGCGCCGCTCGAAGAAGGCGTCCACCACGTCGTCCTGCCGCTCGGCGATCTGGGAGAGGGTGCGGGCCACCGCGGCGGTGTCGAGCTTCGAGAACGGCATGGGAGGCGGATTGTATCCGCCCAGGGGAAAGGACCTAAGGGATTCCAGGGATGGCAAGGACAGAGGCCGCTCGGGCGTCCTTGCTGTCCTTGGTATCCTTGGTTTCCTTGGTTTCCTTTCGCGAGCGGCTTGGCGGGATCGGCCTGCGATAAGATCCGCCGCCATGGCCCAGGCCCGAGCACAACGCATCGAGGAGCTGCAGCGCCGGCTCGCGGCGGCCGAGCTGGGCGGCGGCGAGGAGCGCATCGCCAAGCAGCATGCCGCCGGCAAGCTGACGGCGCGCGAGCGCATCGAGCTGCTGCTCGACGCCGGCTCCTTCGTCGAGCTCGACGCCCTCGTCAACCACCGCTGCCGGGACTTCGGCATGGACCGCGTTGCCATTCCGGGCGACGGCGTCGTCTCCGGCTACGGCACGGTGGACGGCCGCCTCGTCTACGTCTTCGCCCAGGACTTCACCGTCTTCGGCGGCTCGCTCTCGGAGACCAATGCCGAGAAGATCTGCAAGGTGATGGACCTCGCGGTGGAGAACGGCGCCCCCCTCATCGGTCTCAACGACTCGGGCGGCGCCCGCATCCAGGAAGGCGTCGCCTCGCTCGGCGGCTATGCCGACATCTTCCTGCGCAACACCCTGGCCTCGGGGGTGGTGCCGCAGATCAGCGCCGTCATGGGGCCGTGCGCGGGCGGGGCCGTCTACTCGCCGGCCATCACCGATTTCATCTTCATGGTCGAAGAGACCAGCTACATGTTCGTCACCGGGCCGGAGGTCATCCGGACCGTCACCCACGAGGAAGTCACCATGGAGGAGCTGGGCGGCGCCTCGACGCACGCGGCGAAGAGCGGCGTCTGCCACTTCACGGTGGCCAACGACGCGGCCTGCCTGGCGGCCATCCGCGATCTCCTTTCCTATCTCCCCAGCAACAATCTCGACGATCCGCCGCCGGCGCCTTCGGGGATCACCGACGACGATCCCAACCGCGAATCCGAGGTGCTCAACACGCTGGTGCCCGAGGATCCCAACAAGCCGTACGACATGAAGCAGCTCATCGCCGCCGTGGTGGACGACGGCAAGTTTCTGGAGGTCCACGCCCAATACGCCCGCAACGTCGTGGTGGGCTTCGCCCGCATCGGCGGCAAGAGCGTCGGCATCGTCGCCAACCAGCCGGCGTACCTCGCCGGCGTTCTCGATATCGACGCCTCGCTCAAGGCCGCGCGTTTCGTGCGCTTCTGCGACGCGTTCAACATCCCGCTCATCACCTTCGAAGACGTGCCGGGCTTCCTGCCGGGCACCGCGCAGGAGTACGGCGGCATCATCAAGCACGGCGCGAAGCTGCTCTACGCCTTCGCCGAGGCGACGGTGCCGAAGATCACGGTGATCACCCGCAAGGCCTACGGCGGCGCCTACGCCGTGATGGCCAGCAAGCACCTGCGCACGGACGTCAACTTCGCCTACCCGACGGCGGAGATCGCGGTGATGGGGCCGGAAGGGGCGGTCAACATCCTGTACCGGCGGGAGCTGGAGGAGGCCGGCGCGGAGGCGCCGCGGGTGCGCGCCGAGAAGGTGGCCGAGTACCGGGCCAAGTTCTCCAATCCGTACATTGCCGCCGAGCGCGGTTTCGTCGACGCCATCATCGAGCCGCGGCGCACGCGGCCCGAGATCGTCCGGGCCTTGCGGCAGCTCGCGGCCAAGCGGGCGAGCGTGCCGCCGAAAAAGCACGGCAATATTCCCTTATGATGGCGCTTGCTGGAAGCGGAAGTCCCTGTCTTTCTTGACACCCGGGCGGCGCGTGGGGCAAGCTGGCGGGCGCCCGAAGCGGTCCAGGAGGATGGCGGCGTTCAAGGAGAGGACATGAGAGAGAAAGATCGAGAGCTGAAACGCCGGCGCCATCGCCGGTTGAAGCGCCTGAAGAGGCGGAACCGCGAGGAGACGCAGCTCCGGACCGAGCGGGCGACGGCCTCCAAGCGCTCGGTGAAGAAGCCGCCCGCTCCGGCCGAAGCCCAAGGCAACACGGCTGCCGCCGCCGAAGCTCCGGCCCCGCCCGCGGAAGGCGCGCGGAAGCGGACCGCGGAGAAGAAGCCGGCGGTCAAGAAAGAGCCGGCTGAAAAGAAGCCCGCCGCGGAGAAGAAACCCGCCGCCGTAAAGAAGGTGCCGGCGAAAAAGGCGGCGAAGAAGCCGGCCGGCGAGCCAGAGCCCGGCGGCGGCGAGCCTGGTCCGGAGGAGCCCCAGAGCGCCTGAGCCGCGACCCGATCCACCCCCTTGTCCACACCTCTCCAGCGACCGCCGGAATCTCGCCTTCCGGCACCGCCGTATCCCCCTCAGAGGAGCCCTCGATGTCCGACTACCGATCGCTGAAAGCCGTGGACCCCGACGTCTACCAGGCCATCGCCGACGAGCGCGCGCGCCAGAACTTCGGGCTGGAGCTGATCGCCTCCGAGAACTTCGTCAGCCGCGCCGTGCTGGAGGCCGCCGGCAGCGTGATGACCAACAAGTACGCCGAGGGCTATCCCGGCCGGCGCTACTACGGCGGCTGCGAGTTCGTCGACGTCGTCGAGCGGCTGGCGATCGAGCGCGCCAAGCAGCTCTTCGGCGCCGAGCACGTCAACGTCCAGCCGCACAGCGGCACCTCGGCCAACATGGGGGTCTACTTCGGCTTCCTCAAGCCGGGCGACAAGCTGATGGGGATGGACCTCTCCTGCGGCGGCCACCTCACCCACGGGCACCGCCTCTCCTACTCCGGCCGCGACTTCCAGGTCGTGGCCTACGGCGTGGACCGTGAGAGCGAGCGGATCGACTACGACGAGGTCGAGCGCATCGCCACCGAGGAGCGGCCGCGGCTGATCGTCTGCGGCGCCTCGGCCTACAGCCGGGTGATCGACTTCGAGCGCTTCCGCGCCATCGCCGACAAGGTGGGTGCGCTGCTCATGGCGGACATCGCGCACATCGCCGGCCTGGTGGCGGCGGGCATCCATCCTTCGCCCATCCCCCACTGCCACTTCGTGACCACCACCACGCACAAGACGCTGCGCGGCCCCCGCGCCGGCATGGTGATGTGCAAGGAGGAGTTCGCCAAGGATCTCGACCGCGCCATCTTCCCCGGCATCCAGGGCGGACCGTTGATGCACATCGTCGCCGCCAAAGCCGTGGCCTTGAAGGAGGCCTTGAGCGACGGCTTCCGGGACTACCAGCGGCAGATCGTGGCGAACGCCAAGGCGCTCGCGGGCCGACTGACCGGAAACGGCCTGCGCATCGTCTCCGGCGGCACGGACAATCACGTCTTCCTCCTCGACGTCGCGCATGCGGGCTTGACCGGAAAGGTGATGGAGAAGGCGCTCGAGGCCGCCGGCATCACGGTCAACAAGAACACCATCCCCTACGACCCGAACCCGCCGCTCGTCGCCTCCGGCATCCGCATCGGCACGCCGGCGCTCACCACGCGTGGCATGAAGGAGCCCGAGATGGAGAAGGTGGGCGACTTCATCACCGAAGTCGTCCGCGCGCCGGAGGACGAAGCCGTCCGCGAAGGAGTCCGCGCCAAGGTGCGGGAGCTGTGCGAGCGGTTCCCGCTTTACGATCCGTTGATGTAGGGCTGTTCAGACGATCCAGAGCACGAAATGAGTATCGAGAATGGCCTTCAAGGTTTAGACCCGGTCCGGCGAGGCCGCAATCCCTCGGGGGAGCCATCCCACTCCCATCCCCACTGGTCCGCCTCATCGGCGTCCGGCACGCGGATCAGCCCCCGGTAATCGGGAATCTGGGCGGACGGCTCTCCTTGTTCTGCTCGCTTGAGGAGTAGCCGGGCTCCTTCCCTCTCGATGAGGACGACCTCTCCTTCCGCGACCTCGTCGAGCAGACGGAACCAGTTCTTTCGAGCCTCGGTCGCGGTTACGCTCTTCACATGTACAGTGTACACCATCAAGGACGGCAACGCTCCCGCCGCCTCGGCTCAGCGACGGGCCAACTGCGCACGTTGGGCTAGGATCACCGCGTGGAACCCGGACCTCAGGGCGTCTCCGGCCGCATACCCGAGCTGGACGGCCTTCGGGGCCTGGCGATCCTGCTGGTGGTCCTCTGGCACTACGCCGCCGTTCCGCTCACGACGTCCACAGCCTCATCAGGAATCTATGTCGCCCGGCTGCTGCGGCTCTCGTGGAGCGGCGTTGACCTGTTCTTCGTCCTCTCCGGGTTCTTGATTGGCGGCATCCTTCTGGACCACCGCGACTCTCCGCGCTATTTCCGGGTGTTCTACGTCCGGCGTGCGTGCCGGATCCTGCCACTTTACGCCGCCTGGCTGCTCCTGTTCTTTTCTCTTCCTCGGCTCGTTCCCACGATGGCTCACGCGGCCGGAATCAGCGAGCTTTTTTCTCAGCCGCTGCCGAGCTGGTCCTATCTGACGCTCACCCAGAACTTCGTCATGGCCCAGCGCGGCGATTTCGGCGCCGCCTGGTTGGCTCCCACGTGGTCGCTCGCCATCGAAGAGCATTTCTACCTGGTGCTTCCGATGGCGATCCGCTTTCTACCGTCGAAGAGCATTCCTCCGGTCTTCCTCGGCGCCGGCCTGGCCGGTCTCCTGGCACGTCTTGCGGCGGGACCCGAGCGCTACTTCGCCGTGTACGTGTTGACTCCCCTCCACTTCGACTCCCTCATCGGCGGCCTGCTCTGCGCCTTCGCGCTGCGCGAGCCAACCTGCCAGCATTGGCTGCTCCGGGCGCGAAGGCCGCTCTACGGCCTCGTGCTGGTCTTCATCGCCATCCTTCTCCCCCTCTCCCTGTTTCGCCACTACGGCTTCGAGGGCAGCCCCTATCTGTTTTCGGTTCTCGCCGTGCTCTATAGCGCGGTTCTGATCCTCGCCGTCACGGAGGGTCGGGGACCCATCGCATGGCTCACCCGGCGCCGCTGGCTGCGCGAACTCGGGATCGTGGCCTACGCCGTCTACCTCAGCCATCTCGCGATTCTCCTGCTGGCGCATGGGCTCATCCTCGGTAATTCCCCATCGCTCGCAACGGGAGCCGAGGTCATGACGACCCTCGCGGCGGCAATCGCGTGCGTGGCCCTGGCGTTCTTCTCCTGGCGAGCGCTCGAGAGACCCTTGATTTCCTGGGGACGCCGATTGGACTATGGCGACGCCGGCGCCGCCGAGATCTGACTACGACGGGAAGCGTTCTTCAAGGCGGGAAGATCGCTTTCCCTCCGTTCGGCGCCTCGCGTTTAAGAGGGAAGATGACCTTCCCGGCTTAACGCCTCCCGTTGTAAGCAGGGAAGATCACTTTCCCTCCCTGCAGCGCGTCGTGTTTTAGGGGGAAGATGACCTTCCCTCCCTAACAATTCTCATCGTAAGCGGGGAAAGTCACCTTCCCTCCTTACAACGTCTCGTGTTTAAGAGGGAAGATGATCTTCCCGCCTTAACGCCTCTCGTTGTAAGCGGGGAAGATCACTTTCCCTCTCTGCAGCGCGGCGTGTTTAAGAGGGAAGATGACCTTCCCTCCCTAACGATTCTCGTCGTAAGCGGGGAAAGTCACCTTCCCTCCTTACAGCGTCTCGTGTTTAAGGGGGAAGATGATCTTCCCTCCTTGCCTCCAGCCGTTGTAACGAGGGAAGCTCACCTTCCCTCCTTAACGTTTCTCGTCGTAGGCGGGGAAGATCGCTTTCCCTCCCTCCCATACGCCGCAGAATCGCGGGAAAGCCAACGTCCCTCCTTACCGCGAGCTGAAGGAGACGGGGAAGACGGCTCTCCCTCCCTACGGCGAGCCGCGAAAGGAGTAGAGACCGGCCGTTTCTCCCTTCCAGTGAAGCGTCATCAGGGGGAAAACGGCTGTCCCCGCCTGCACAGCGGACGTGGAAGGATCGCTCTCGCTCCGATATCCCTGCTTCGCCAGTGCCAAGAGGTTGTCCTCCACCAACTGCACGTCCCGGCTGGACCTGCTCCCGGTCGGGTTTGCTGCGGATGCCTGGATATCATCCCGCGACCCCGACTCCAGGCATCTTATACGACCCGCCACGCTGGAAGTGTCGAAGCCAACTCCTGGATTTCCAGCCAGATAGCGCTCCGGAGGAGCCCAACCAGCCGCCCAGGATAGCTACCGGGGAAGTTCGATGTCCCGGAGGCATCTATGGCCTTCACGGCCCGATTGACGCCGGCCCGCAAGCGGCGTAGAGTTCTTATGTTCTATAGAATGAGTAGCATGCGCCGACATAAGACCCTTATGCGACCTCGTCGATAAGCACGCCGGAATGGCCGCGCAAGCCCGATTTTGAGTCGGCGCTGAGGTTCGGCGACAGATCCTTGAGTAGCTAAGAGAAGCACGTGAACGAAGAGCACCAGAGAGATGTTAGGCGATCCGGTAACCAGCCGTGACAAAGAAGCGCCGCCAAGTGCCTCCGAAGAGTCCACGTTTGCCAGCCAGGTCCGCTCTGGCCGCTGCTACCCACCAAGAGACCGAGCAGCGTGCAGCGACCACACACTTTGGCGTACAGACGTCTACGACCGCCGCTCACTCAGTGCGCCCCGAGATGACCACCTTCGAACGGCGGTATCTCTGGACGCAGTACATCATGGGAGCCTTGGTGGCTGTGTACGCAGTCGTTTCCTATCTCCAATGGAACGCCCTCAAGGACTCCAACGACACCACCAAGAAGACTCTCGAGGCCGCCTATCGACCCTGGTTGACTGTCATCCAGCCGCGGTTCTTTGGCTACGTTGGTCCAAGCGACGCGCCCTTGAACCAGATTCGAGTCGAGCTCCCATTCCTCAATATCGGGGGATCCCAGGCTGAGAATGTCAAGGCCTCCGCATACTTCCTCTATGTGGATGAGGCCGACCCTAGTGAAGCTTCGATCCGAGCCAAGGCAACGGCCCACGATACCTGGACCGCGGCAGCCATCGGACGCCAGGAGAAGACTGTGGCCACCTTCATATTTCCACACAGCTGGCCGATACCTCACCAGAAGACGCTCGCGATCCTGGCTGATGTCTTCTACGACGACCCCTTCGCCCATCGACAGGTCCGCCAAACCGAGTGCTGGTTCTACGACTCTTCTGGGGAGGTCTCCAATGAGCTACGTCCCTGCGTGGCTGGTAACCAGTAGCCATCCAAGTCACCAGAGCATCAGGCAGCAGTCGTGGTGGGTCGCCTAACTACCCTCGTTGCTGAACTCAGACGCCGTTCGGCGGCGACCACCAAGAAGACAAAGACAGGGCACGAACTCTGCGTTGCAATGAGGTGAGGTAGTGCAGGATAGTATTGCCACTCTCAAGAGCATCTGTGCTCCTCAGATGACTGGTGATGCTCGGCGTGCAAAGCGCGCGTTGGAGGCTCGACTCGAGCAGCTTCGAGCGGACCCTGCGCATAGCGGCGTAACCGACGACACCGCGTTAGCGCGATCCCTGCTGGGCGCGTCTCAGGAGGCCTTGGAGCAGCTATGCGACCAACTGATTGTTATTATCGAGGAAGCCGCCACAAGGCTGGGGCTACCAAAGGGTGAGCCCTTGCACGCCGCCATGACCACTGCGCTGGCCGCTGGGCTCCTGCCGGCGGCAAAAGACTGGGAGTTGGAGCTCCGAGAGCGGCTCCCGGGGTCGGTCAGCATGCTATGTCTGAATACCTCCGCGCCGGTCGAGATTGCTAAGGCGCGATTCAGGCTGTTTGTGGGCGGGGCCGAGCCCGGAGCTCCCGATCCGGGAGAGCGCCCAGCGCTACGAGATCTTGAGTTAGCCTTCAGGGCTCTTGTTAAGCAGCGGTTCCAAGAGGTGTACGGGAACAGCTGGTTGGAGGAGTTGCACGCAAAGATGAGCGCGGACGCTGTTTCTGACGCCCTGGCGACCATGAAGCAGCGCAAGGCCTACAGTACAAGCGACTTCCTACACTTCACGCAACTCAAGGATGTACGCGAGCTGATCAGCTCGGAATGGCAGTCGCTTTTCCATGCGGCCTTTTGCATAAGCAAGAAAAAGTTCAACAGCCTTGCCGATGTGGTGGTCAAGGCGAGGACTGAGCATGCACATCACCGACCTGAGCGCCTCTTTAGTCGCGTCGAGACGCAGAGGGCGGAGGTGGCTGCACACGATCTTCTGAATGCTTTGCTCTCGCGCGAGAAGCTGGTCCGCGAGGCTTCGCGCGCTTACTTTCCCTACATTCGGGCCGCTCGATTCCTCTACTTGGACCAAGTGAAGGGCATACCTCACGGCCAGGATGGCAAGACACTTCGCGAGATCATGGAGAGACTCTTCGCCACGTTCGAAGTAGGCATTGAGAATGCAGTAGAAATCGAGACCTTTGAGCGCCTACTGGAGGCTGCCGGATTCCAGTTGGAAATAGGGACGGAGGCCAGCCATTTCGATACTGGCCGCAACTGGCAGCGGTTACTGTACTCGGCAGCGGTTAGGGTCAACGAGTTGCCCGAGGATGAAAGGGCTCAGTTCGCTCACTCGAACTACTTCGTAATGACCAGAGATAGGCGCTTCATCGTCAGCCCCGCTGCTCTGAGCGGTCTCGACACGATCTATGCGCGCTTCCGCGAGTACGCCCTGGTGGGTCCGGGACCGAGTGTTTACGAGGGTCCAAGGCGGCGATAGGTCTTCTATGCAGCGGCCTAGTCCCCCCATCGCCAGCTAAGTGTAGGCCCGCCGAACAATTCGCCGCAGGCGACAACACCCGCCATCTTCACGTCGGCTATCGCTCGGCCTCGGTTCAGCCGGCAGGTGCTGCGCCTGAACTCAAAGCCGTTATACGGTTGAGCGCTTGCGCGGTTCCTCGTTCTTTTCAGCCTCCGACCTTGCTAGCTGCTCCTTGATGAACTGGTGCTGCTCTTCATGGGTCATTCCTTTGAGCTTCCGACTCAGGTCATCCCGAATCGAGCGCATCATCTCGACTGCATGAAGGTCGCCTTCTCGTTCTCTAGTCATATGCCACCTCCCGGGGTGTGCGGATCTCCAAAAGCGGATATTCCTCCCGGAGATTGACCGAGTTAAATCCGTGAATCCGCCGGAGATTGACGATGTGCTTAAAGTTCCAGCTCACAAGGATGTCGGCGCGATGAATTGTGGCTGCAGCGATATGCTGGGCATCCGCCAGCATGGAGGCACTTATGACCCCCGAAGCTACGTAGAGATCAGCGAGGTTCCTTGCGTCCTCGCCGACCTCGACAGCTTCGATGCACCGCGCCGGAAGAGAATCCAGAAGCTCCCTTACTTGCGATGGAGCGTTCCGAAGCTCCAAGCGAGTCAGGTCCGACAGCAGCAGCAACTCCGCACCGGTCTTGAAACGCTCGAAGAGCCTTTCAGAGGGCTCGCGGAACTCGGGATCGAAGCAGCCCCCGAAGACCGAGGTGTCGGTATAGATTCGCCGTTTCATCCCTGCGCTGCCGGGGAACACCGTATTACCCATCGCTCCAGCGGACACCCTGTAGCGCCCGTTAGCCCCCGGTACATGCGGATGATACCACGTGGGTCCCGAGGTCTGTGGAAGGGGGAGCCGCTGAGCTCAAGAGTGTTGGGCAGAGAGAGGTAGTTGTCTGCAATATGAAGAAAGTGACCGTCGAGGACTACAAAGAGGACAAGTACTACCCGCGGGTCGTTCGAGCGGTGGAGGCGATTCTAGCGAAGGGTGATTTAGTCACTCCAATCGAGGTCTTCGTGCAGATGGATCTGCTCAGCAAGGCAGATGTTGAGTCCTGGCGTTTCGGCCGCATTCCCTATCTCGAGAAGGTGATTCGCTGTAGCCTGGGCAAGACAAGCCGCATCCTTAGGCTTCTTCGGATGCATGTCCACGACCTCAATATGAGCCCTTCCCAAACGGTTTATGTGAAGTGGGGAAAAGGCCGGCGGCTTCCTCTACGGTTCTCCAAGACTGGTGACCCCAAGATCGAGGATGCCTATTCTCGCCATTTCCTCTCGCCAGGTCTCAGGTCAAAAAGGAGCCGGTCTATCGAGACCAAACCCCAAGACCAAGAGCTCGAAAGGGACCTCCACGATTGAGAGCACGAAGTGGGAAAAGCCGAATTTCAGAGCCTCTTCCGGATCTCGCCCACCAGGTAGATCGACCCGCAGACCACCAGCACCTCTCCGCCGAGCGCCAATGCCCGCTCCAACGCGCGGGCGGGGTTCGGCTCGACGATGACACCTTCGCGTCCGCCGAGGAGCGCCGCCAGTTCCGCCGGGTCCTTGGCCCGCGGGCTCGGCGGCGCGGTGAGGACGATCCTCCGCGCGCGCGGCGAGAGGAGGGCGAGCATCTCTCCGTAATCCTTGTCCGCCAAGACGCCGAAGAGGAGATCGACGAGCCGGCCGAGGCGGTCGAGGAACTCCGCGAGCACGGCGGCGCCGGCGGCGTTGTGCGCGGCGTCGAGGAGGACGCGGCGGCCGTCGGGCAGCGCGAGCGGCTCCAGGCGGCCCGGCCAGCGGCAGGCGGCGGCTCCTTCCACGATCGCCGTTGGATCGATCTTCTCGAAGCCGATCCCGGCGAGGGTCTCGGCCGCGCGCACGGCGAGGCCGAGGTTCTTCGCTTGATGATCCCCTAGCAGCGAGAGGTGAAGATCGTAGCGCCGGGCAGGTGTCGCGAGGCGGACGCGCTGTCCTCTCCAGCCTTCGAATTCGATCTCTTCGATCTCGACCTCTTCATTGGCGAACAGAAGATCGGCGTTGATCTCGGCGGCGGCCGTCCGCAGCGACTCCGCGGCCTCCGGCTCCTCGACCCAGGCGAGCGCCGGCCTGTCTGGCCGCAGGATGCCCGCCTTCTCGCGGGCGATGGCGGCGAGGGTGTCCCCCAGGTACTCCTGATGATCGAAGCCGATGGGCGTGATGAGCGAGAGGATCGGATCGGCGAGATTGGTGGCGTCGAGCCTTCCTCCGAGGCCGACCTCGACGATGGCGAGATCGACCCGCTCTTCGGCGAACCAGCGGAAGGCCGCCAGGGTGACCGCTTCGAAGTAGGTGAGGAGTGAGCCCGTCTCGCGCTCGGCGAGGGCGACGAGGTCCGCGAGAATTCCGGCGAAGCGGTCGGATGCGATCATGCGCCCGTCGATCCGCAGACGTTCCTCGACGTTCTCCAGATGAGGTGAGGTGTAGAGGCCGGTCCGATAACCGGCGGCTTCGGCCATGGCCGCGGTGAGCGCAGCGGTCGAGCCCTTGCCGTTGGTGCCGGCCACCAGGACGGCGGGGAACCGGCACTGCGGCTCGCCCATCGCGGCCAGGATGGTGCGGGCTCTCTCCAGGCCGAGCTTGATGCCGAGAGATTCGAGACGGGCGAGGATGGCGTCAGGGGTCGTCATGACATCCCTATCCCCGATAACGATCCGCCAAGGGTCGTAGCGGCGGGCCTACGTGCCCGCCGTCTGGCCGTGGAATCGAATCCGGTTTTCCTATGCACTGCCAGACGG
>JBKPTH010000088.1:0-34444 GCA_046765915.1 Acidobacteriota bacterium
TCGGCCAAATACGCGCCGCCAGAGCGCCGAACGAAGCCAGCCGAGGCCTCGTAAGCCCGCGACCAAACCCTTCGAACGGCTGACGGGACCGGACTATCGAGAGAGTGGCCGCGTTCGCATCTTGATCAGACCTTCCCTAGAGGGTGGCTTCGCCCGGGCTATTCAAATCCTGGATCTACGGGGCGGAGCTTGAGAGCCTCCGAAGAAACTCCGGAGCGAAATCCGCACCGTTCTCCCATGACAGGGTATGGTGCGCGATGGTGAAGCGTTTGAACTGTTCCATGTCCCGCAATGGACCAAAGACAGTTCCCTCCAGCTCCGCAGAGAGATCTACTTCGCCGCAGGTGTCATCGTTAAACCTCAGCCATACCGTATAGTCGCGTACGTACCGAGCTTCGACTACATGTAGAAACATTTTCAGCCGCCCGCCAGCTCCGCGAGCATCACCTTCAGCAGCTCGTAGAACCGCCCCACCGACGCGATCTCCACCCGCTCGTCCGGCGAATGGGCGCCTTGGATGACGGGTCCGAAGGAGATCATGTCCAGGCCGGGGAACTTCTCGCCGAGGACGCCGCATTCGAGGCCGGCGTGGACGGCGATCAGCTTGGGATCGGTGCCCACGAGCTGCTGATGGACTCTGCGAAAGGTGGCGAGAAGAGGCGATTCGACGTTGGGCTTCCAGCCTGGGTAGCCCTCGGTCTCCTTCGCCTCGGCGCCGGCGAGATCCGCGTAGGCGAGGAGCCGCCGCCGCGTGGCCCTCATGGCGGAGGCCACGGAGCTGCGGATGCTCGTCAGCGTGGAGATCCGGCCATCCTTCGCCGCCGCCGTGGCCAGGTTGACGCTGGTCTCCACGAGGCCGGGAATGTCGTTGCTCATCGCCTGTACGCCGTGGGGGAGGGCGTCCAGCAAGTCGAGCACCCTGCGCGTGGCCGACGCGGTCCAGACCTGCTCCGGCAGCGAGATGTCGGCGATGTCGACTTTCAGGTCCGGATCCACGGTGCGGATCTCGTCCTGGATGGCGGCGGTCTCGCGTTCGACGGCGGCGATGAAGACGTCGCGGCCGGCGCCGGGGAGCACCACGCGGGCCGTGGCTTCGCGAGCCAGCGCGTTGTGCTTGTTGCCTCCCTCGAAGGCTGTGAGGTGGAAGGGCGTCTGCTGGAGGGCGGCGAAGAGGACGCGGGCGAGGAGCTTCACGGCGTTGCCGCGCTGGAGGTGGATCTCCATCCCCGAATGGCCTCCCTTGAGTCCGGAGAGCTTCACTTCCAGCGCCGCCGTCTTCTCGGGCGCCGGAGCGGTCTCGAGCGGCAGGGCGAGCTCGCTGAGGGAGCCGCCGGCGCAGCCGATGGTCACCGAGCCCTCCTCCTCGGAATCCAGGTTGAGCAGCAGCCGGCCCTTGAGCGCGATGGCTGCGGCGTCGAGCGCCAGTACGCCGTTGAGGCCGCTCTCCTCGTCGACGGTGAAGAGCAGCTCGAGAGGGCCGTGGACGAGATCGTCCGCTTCCAGGACGGCCAGCATGGCGGCGGCGCCGATGCCGTTGTCCGCGCCGAGGGTGGTACCGGTGGCCTTCACCCAGCCGTCTTCGCGGCGGGGAACGATCGGATCCTTCATGAAATCGTGGACGACGTCCGAGTTCTTCTCGGTCACCATGTCGAGATGGCCCTGGAGGACGACGATGGGCGCGCCCTCGCGGCCTGGGGAGGCCGGCTTTTCCACGACGGTGTTGCCGACCGCGTCCTCGCGGTGGCGCAATCCCTTGCGTGCGGCCACCTCCAGGACATAGCGGCGAGCCCGCTCCTCATGCTGGGAGGGACGGGGAATCGAGAGGATGGCGTCGAAGTGGCGCCAGAGCGGTTGCGGTTCGAGCTCTGAGACGAAGGTCATGGGGGAGAGGATATACCGGCTCCCCGCTATACTGGCCCCTCTTTGCGCCGGAGGATTTGCCCATGCCGCTTCTCTTCCTGAACCGTGAGGACGTCGAGGCCCTGCTGCCCATGGCGGAGTGCATCGAGGTGGTGGAGGCCGGCCTCCGGGTGCTCGCCCGGGGAGGCGCCGTGCAGCCGCTGCGCACCGCCTACTGGATGCCGGACCGCCACGGCCTCCTCGGCGTCATGCCGGGGATGCTCGACGGGCTGACGGCGGACGACCAGCCGGTGGCCGGCATCAAGGTGCTCACCGTGGTGCCGGACAACTACCTCCACGGCGAGGAGTCGCACCGGGGTCTGGTCCTGCTCTTCGAGGAGGAGCGCGGCGCGCCGATCGCAATCCTGGACGCCTCGGCCGTGACCGCCATTCGTACCGCCGCGGCGAGCGCCGTGGCCACGCGTGCCCTGGCGCGGCAGGACGCCGGAGACCTGGCGATCCTCGGTACGGGGACGCAGGCGCGCAGCCATCTGGAGGCGATGCGCGCCGTCCGGCCCCTGCGGCGGGTGCGCGTCTGGAGCCGTAACCCCGAGAGCGCCCGCCGCTTCGCCGAGCGCGAGGGAGTGGAGCCGGCGGCGTCGGTGCGCGAGGCCGTGGAGGGAGCGGACCTCATCTGCACGGTCACGGCGGCCAGCGAGCCGGTCCTGGCGGGGGAGTGGATCGCGCCCGGGGCCCACATCAACGCGGTGGGAGCGTGCACGGCCACGACCCGCGAGCTCGACGCGGCGGCGGTCGCGCGGTCCCGCCTGTACACGGACCGCCGCGAGTCGGCGATGGCGGAAGCGGGGGATTTCCTTCTCGCCCGCGGCGAAGGGGCGGTGACCGACGCGCACCTGCTCGGCGAGCTGGGGGACGTCCTGGAGGGGCAGATCCCCGGCCGCCACTCGGACGAGGAGGTCACCCTCTACAAGTCGCTCGGCATCGCCGTGGAGGACCTCGCCTCCGGGCGCTACGTCTACAACAAGGCGCTGGCGATGGGCCGCGGGACCGCGCTGGACCTCTGAGAACGCGAATTACCGCCCGCCGCGCAGATCCTCCCGCAGCGCATCGACGCGCGCCGGAGTCCGCAGGATGGCGCGCAACAGATCCACCAGGAGATACGACAGGGCAAAGCCGAGGTAGGCGGCGAACGGCACGAGCGCCACGCTCAGCACGCCGTGGGCGATTTGGTGGGCCAGGTCGGTCACGAAGAGCGGCTCCTGGGAGCAGACAAGGTACAGAAGATAGAAGGCGGCGAGAAGGCCCACCACGGAGCCCACGCCGAAGAGGAAGGGCACCAGGCGCACCGGCAGCTTGACGAGGAACATGCCGATGCCGAGCGCCTCCTCGCCGGCGGTGAGGTCGGCGCCGGCCGTGACGTTGACGGACGCCGGGTTCAAGGCGACGGCGCAGGCGTAGAGGAGCACGGCGAAGCCTCCCAGCCAGAGACCGAACTGGAGAAAGGGTCCGCCGACGATGACACCGTAGAGACCGACGAACAGGCAGTACAGCGCGCCCGCCAGAAAGGCGAGAGCGGCGAAGGTGAGGACGGCGGGGGAGGCGAGCTCGCTCGGCGACTTGCGCAACAGCGAGGTGCCGGCGTCGAGGAAGAGTACGGCGAGGTAGTGGAGGATGACGGCAAGGATCGGCAGCGCCAGCAGGCCGGCGAAGAAGATGCGGAAGCTGTCGCTGCGCACGCCGAGGATGAGGAAGGCGAGGATCAGCACTACCGCGGCGGCGATGTAGGCGAGATGGCCGGTCTGGCGGGCGATGCGGTCCGTACCATCCAGCCCGCCCTCGGTGAAGGTGCGCCGCAGGAACTGCAGCACCCAGCGCACGCCCCGCAGGTGAGGCAGGGACTCGACGACGTCGTCCGCTCCCACCGAGCGGCGCAGCCCCGCGGCGAGGCTGCGCCCGAAGGCCAGCGGATCGCGGTGGGCTCCGACTCCAGGCGGCAGGGGCGGTCGCATGGGGGACTCGTTGGGATACAGCTCGGGAACCGAACGCGCCGGCAGCCAGTCGGTCATGCCGACGCGGGTGACCAGCGCGTCGGACTTGAGTTTCCCCTGATCGGCCAGGGCGCGCAATGCCTCCATCGGCATCGGCCCCTGCTGGGTTCCGTCCTGAAACAGATACCAGACCTGATCGGACATGTCGGATCCCTCCCTGGCCAAGTATATGTGCGTCGTGGGGTAGGATGGCGCCACCGGAGCCTCCGTGAATCCCGACGTCGCCGCCGCGATCCCCAAGCTGGTCGAGTCTGGCATCCTGCCGCCGCGGGAGGCGCCGCGGCTGCTGCGCGCGGCCCGCGGCGAGCTCGTCTCCGTGCACGGTGAGCTGCGGGCCCTGCTCTACGCGGGCGTGCTGCTCATCACCAGCGGCGTCGGCCTGCTGGTCAAGGAGAACCTCGACAGGATCGGGCCGGCGGCCCTCGCGGCCGTGCTCGGCCTCGCCGCCGTGGCGGTTCTCGCCTGGGTGGCGCGCGTGGCACCGCCGTTCTCGTGGCGGCAGGTGCCGTCGCCGAACCTGGCGTTCGACTACATGCTGCTGCTCAGCGTGCTGCTGGCCGCGGCGGATCTCGCCTACGTCGAGGTGAAATTCACGCCGCTCGGCGCCAACTGGCCGTGGCATCTGCTCATCGTGGCGCTGCTGGCGGGCCTCGCCGCGTTCCGCTTCGACTCGCGCGTCGTCTTCTCGCTGGCCCTCTCGACCTTCGCGGCGTGGCGCGGCGTCTCCGTGGCCGTCGTCGGCTCGGGACTGTGGACCGGGCCGGAGGCCGCTCTACGCTGGAACGCCATCGCCTGCGGCGTTTTTTTCGTCGTGCTCGGATTCGCTCTCCAGCGCCTGGATCGTAAGGCTCATTTCGAGCCCGTAGCAATGTATCTGGGTTGGGTGTTGATCCTCGGCGGTCTGGCATCGGGCTGGGGAGAATCCAGGGTATGGATCTTCTACGCCCTGGGCCTGCTCGTCTGCGGCGTCGCTCTGGCCGTGGGAGCGTATCGCCGACGGCGCTTCGGGCTCTTCGCCTTCGGTGTGGTTGCGGGTTACGCCGCGCTGAGCCGGCTGGTGGCGGGGGGCATCGACAAGCTCACCTTCGGTTGCCTGTGGTTCTTCCTGACCGGAGTCGCGTTGATCTTCGGCCTGATCGTGGCCCAGCGCCGCATGAAGGAGCCGGTGTGAGAGCCGACGCCGCTCTGGCGGATCGCAACGCGGCCGTGCGCAAGGCAGCGCTATCCTGGTGGCAGGCGGGAGCCATCGACGATGCGGCGGAGAAGGCCATCGAGAAGGTCTTTCCCGATGACCGCGTTCGCGTCGGTCCGGTCTTCCGCGTGCTGCTCTTCCTGTTCACCGGGCTCGCGGCGAACGCCTTCTTCGGCTTCGTGTGGATGCTGCTGTTCTTCGACAAGGTGAACACAGACGATACGAAGCTCGCGGCGGCGGCGATCGTCTACGGCCTCGTCCTGGTCGTCCTGACGGAATTCCAGACCGGCAGACTCAAGCGCTCGCAGGGCGGGACCGAAGGGGCCACGTCGTTCGTGGCCCTGGGATATCTGCTCGGCGGCCTCGGCTGGTTCGCCTTCAAGCTCTTCGATCAGTCAGACGTCCACGCCTTTTCGCTGCTGCTCGTAGAGGCGGCGCTGCTCTTCGCCGCCGCGGCGTGGCGTTGGGGTTATCCCGTCTACGCGGGAGCGGCCGCCGCGGCGTTGTTGGGCGCCGTGGCGCACCTGCCCTCCGCGCGGGTTCTCTGGATCGTGCTGCCGCTGCTGGCAGCGCCGTTTCTCCTGCGGCTCGCGGATTCCGCGCGCCTGCCGCCCGCGCGCCGTGGCTCGTGGCAGGCGGTCCTCGGCGTGAGCCTGGTCGGCCTCTACGTGGCCGTCCATCTCGGCTCCTTCGACCATGGCCTGATCGAGCAGATCGGCGACTTGGCCAGGCCGCCGGGACCCGCGTCGGGAAACGACTCCTTTTGGTTGTTTTCGGCGGTGGCGACGGCGCTCGTCCCTCTGGTCTTTCTGGCGATCGCGATGCACACGCGCCGGCGCCTGTTCCTGCTCCTCGGCCTGGGCACAGCCGTGGCCTCCTTCGTGGCGCTCTGCGATTGTCTGGATCTGAGGCCGCTCTGGGCCGTGCTCACCGGCTCGGGAGTCGCGCTCGTCGCGGGCGTCTTCGCGCTGCGCCGCTATCTGGCCTCCGGCCCGGAGAAGGAGCGCGCCGGCTTCACCGCCGAGCCGCTGTTCGAGGACCTCGCGCGCCAGCGGCTGCTGGAGATCGGCGCCGCCGTCGCGTCGCTCACTCCGGCCGCGCGGGTGATCCGCGAGGAGCCCCGCTACTCCGGCGGTGGAGGCGAGTTTGGGGGCGGGGGTTCGACCGGCGAGTTCTGAACCGGTATGATTCGAGTCGACGGACTGCCTCGCGCCGAGGAGAGGAGCATGGAAAAAAGCGTTGCCGAGATGACCCCAAGCGAGCTGCGGGAAATGATGGGAGATCTCATTGAAGAAAAGCTCGTGGAGCTCCTCGGAGATCCGGATCAAGGATTGGAGCTCCGTGACTCACTGCGGGAGCGACTGCTTCGTCAAAGGCGGGAGGTGGCCGCAGGGGAACGAGGCGAAGCGCTCGATGATGTAGGGCGGCGGCTCGGGTTGACCTAGCCCCATGCATCGACTTCGCCTGCTGCAGGCGGCGATCGAGGATCTTGAACGGCAGGATCGGTCGGTAGGCGCTCGCATCGTAAAACGCCTTCAGTGGTTGGCACAGAATTTCGATTCCATCCGGCCAGAGCCCCTTACAGGGAATCTCACTGGGTTCTTCAAGTTTCGAGTTGGTGACTACAGGGTTATCTACGAAATCCTTGCAGAGGAACGGGAAATAGTGGTCCATGCGATTGGACATCGGCGGGATATCTATCGACCGAGGTAAGTCCGACGTTCCGCCATGATCGAATCCTTCGCCCGCCAGATGGTCTATCCCGCGCCGCCGGTGACGGTGCCCTCGCCGCCTCCGGCTCCGCTGGAGGAAGTGTGGCTTGATCTCGCGACCGGCGAGCGGGCCGCTGCCTGGAGCTACATCCCTCCGGCGCTACCGGGCGTGGCGCCGGTCGTCGTGTTCTTCCATGGCAACGGCGAGAACCTGGAGACGCTGCGCTGGTCCGGCCTCTTCGAGCAGCTCGGCGGTCTCGGTGTCGCGATGCTCGCGCCGGATTTTCCCGGCTATGGCCGCAGCCCCGGCGTGCCGTCCGAGGAAGGGCTGCTCGCTACCGGGGATGCCGCGGTCGCATGGGCGCGCAAGACCCATCCGGAACGGCCGCTCGTCGTCTGCGGCTGGTCGCTCGGCGCGGCTCTCGCCATCGCGACGGTGGATCGACATCCGGAGGAGGTGCGCGGGCTGATCGCGCTTTCCGCGTGGACCACTCTGGAGGAGGTCGCGGTCAAGCTCTTCCCGGCGTTCGCCGTGAAGATGATGCTCCGCGAGCGCTATGACTCGCGGGCAGCGGCGCGGCGCGTGAAGATCCCCGCGCTGGTCATCCATGGTGAGCACGACGACCTGATCCCGGTGGCGCAGGGCGAGGAGATCTCCTCGGTCCTGGGTGGTCGCTGGGTGAAGGTGCGCAGAGCGGTGCACAACGATCTCCTCGGCCATCGCGAGGTGTGGGAGGAGATGAAGCGCTTTCTCAGCGGCCTTTGAGGCGTTCCACCGCCGCGTCGAGCGCCCGCTCGAGCTGCAGGTCCCGGCCTTCCGCGTAGGGCAGCTCGGCGGGAACCGCGACGTCCGGCGACACGCCCACCCCTTCCAGCCGCTCGCCGTCCACGCGGATGTCCTGCACGGCGAGGAAGAGCAGCGAGCCATCGGAGAGAAGGAACGGCTGGCCGGCCAGCACCGCGCCCGCCGTGCGCTCGCCGACGAGAACCGCGCGGCTGTGCTTTTGGAGGCCATGGGCCACCACTTCCTTGCCGCTGCGCGAGCCGCCGTCGATCAGCACCACGAGCGGCTTGCGCCACGCCGAGGCGAAGACGGTGCTCTTTCCCGCTCGATCGATGCGCGTGAGGTCCGGCACGGCGGGATCGAAGAGGCCGACGAGCGCCGGATTGCAGCCGCCCCAGCCGCCGCGCAGATCGAGCAGCAGGGCCTCGGCCTCCGCCAGCTTCTTCGCGAGGGCTTCCCTCAGAGTTTCTTCGACCTCGACTCCCGCGCAGGACCACACCGGAACGTAGCCAATTCTGTGGGCATTGCGCTCAATGACTCGGGTCCCGGCGATCTGGGCCTCCAGCCATTCTCTCTTCGGATCAATCGTCCGTGGCGCGACCGTAATCGTCCGTGAAGGTCCTTCCCGCCGGCTCCGGATCTCCAGCGCGATGCTCCGGCCCGCCTTGCCGCGCAGCGAACGCACCGGGTGGAACGGCTCGCCGTCCGCGGCCACGAGCCGGTCGCCGCGCCGCAGGCCCGCTGCCTCGGCGGGACCGCCGGCGAAGATCCGCGTCACGAACCAGCCGTCCTCGCGCTCGGCGGCGGCCAGACCGAGGCTCTCGCCTTCGCCGCTGCGATGGAGCACCGGCTCGAAGATGGACAGCAGGTCGCGATAGCCGGGATCGTCGGCCGTGTAGTACTCGGTATGCGAAGCGCCGAGTTTCGCGAGCCGCCGGCGGGTCTCGCGGCGGAAGGCTTCGGCGTTCCGGATCTCCGCCGCATAGCCGGCGTTCTCGGCCGCCCAGCGCTCTCCCCGCGCGGTGTCGTAGAACTTCTCCCGCACCAGCGACTCGATCTCTCGGCCGAGGGGGGCGAAGCCGGGTGGTGGGTCTGCGGCGAGCGCCGGGAAAAGGACCAAAAGGATGACAAGGACCGAAAGGACCCAAGGGACGGCGAGGAGCTTGCGGCGCCGCATGGGCTACGAAGGCCCGATCTGCCCGAGGGCGTGGCGGATCTCCGGCTGATCGGGATCGATCTGCAGGGAGCGGCGGAAGGCGCGGGCGGCGCCTTCGCCGTCGCCGATGCAGAGGCGGGCGAGCCCGACGGAATTCTGCGCCAGGGCATTGCGGGGCTCGGCGCGGGCGGCGCTCTCGAAATCGCCGAGGGCCTTCTCGCACTGGTGGCGCTGCAGGCGGTAGCGGCCGCGCAGCAGGTGGAGCCGAGGCTCGTCGGGCTGGGCGGCCAAGACGCGGTCGAGCAGCTTCAGGCCGCGCGCGGCCTCGCCACCGCGGGTGTAGGCGACGGTGCGGCCGACGGTGTAGTCGACGCCGTCGGGAAGGCCGCCTTCCACGGCGCGCAGCAGGAGGTCGTCCGAGCGGTCGAGGTCCCGGTGCTCGGCGTGGAGCAGATCGCTCAGGTTCCACATCGCGGAGGCGTTGCCGGCGTCGAGGGCGAGGGCATGCTCGAAGGCCTTGGCCGCGGCGTCCATCTCGCCGCGCTCGCGCCGCAGCAATCCCTCGTTGTTGTAGGAGCCGGCGGTGCGCGTCGATCCCGCCTCCCCGGCCGGCATCGTGCCCTCCTTGGAACCCATATATCCGAGCGCCCGCAGCTTGGCGATCTCCTCCTCGTTCGCTGTCTCGTCCGCCGCGATTTCCGCCGGCGGCGCGTACGGCTTGTAGCGCGCCCGGTAGTCGGCGAGGGAAGACGGCACATGCTCCACTCCCGGCAGGGGAGGGCCGGCCACGCCGCGGCCCAGCGGCAGGCCCAGGAGGGCCAGCAGGGTGGCGCAGACCTGGCTCACCTCGCCCTTGCCGCGGTCCGCCGTCCTCTCGACGCCGCGCCCCCAGAGCAAATACATCCCCTCGTCGCGATGCCATTTGCCGGCCGTCGCCGCGGCGGCGCTCGAAAGTTGGACCGGCCTTCCTTCCCGCCACTTGAAGCCGTGGTCGGAGGCGATCATCAGCACGGCGCCGGCGGAGGCGGCCAGCTTGCGGTAGTTGCCCAGCAGGCGGTCCACCTCGGCGAAGTAGCGCTCCGGCACCGCCGAGAAGCGTTCGAAGCCCTCGGCCGCGACGGTCTCCTGGCGCGGCGGCGCGAAGGGAGCGAAGACGTGGCCGATGGTATCGGTGCCCTGGAAGTAGACGATCGCGAGGTCCGGCCGTTCGCGCGCCAGCCAGGAGGTGGCGAGCTCGTGATAGGCCCGCGTCTCGACGAGGATGCGGCGCAGGGCGCTCACCGGATGGGCATACGGATCGGGCGCGGCGAGCCAGCGCTGGTATTCCTCCTCGTCGAGCCACGGCAGGTACTCGTGGAGGTCCGCGAAGCCGACTCCGTCCTCGGTCCGCGTCAGGATCTCCCGCGCCCAGGCCTCGCGCTCCGGCGGATAGACGGCGCCGGGAGGCGGCTCGCGGTCCGTGGAGGTGAAGGAGGAGAAGCGGTCCGCCACCAGCAGGCCGCGCACCGGCTCGGCCGGCCAGGTGGCCCAAAGACCGAAGATGGCGACGCTCTTGCCGCCGCCTCCCGCCATGTTCCAGATCGCCGGCCTGAGCCGCTCGCCGCTGGTGATGGGCTCGAGGGCGCCGGTCCGCGGATTGCGGCGGGTGAAGTCGAGGATGCCGTGCTCCAGCGGCGAGGTGCCGGTCATCATCGTCGTCCAGACGAGCGGCGAGAGCGGGGGATGAATGGTCGCGAGCACGCCCGTGCGCCCCTCGCGGGCGAGGCTCGCCAGGTTGGGCATCACCCCTGAAGCCATGTACTCGTCGAGCAGCTCCCAGTCGGCGCCGTCGAGGCCGACGAACAGTACCGGCCGGCCTGGCCGGACGGCGCGCGCGATCTCGGGCGCCGGCTTTGGAGCGGGAGTCTTCACCTGCCGCGCCGGCTCCGGAGTTTTCCGGCAGGCGAGGGCTGTGACAGCGAGGAGGGAGGCGAGTAGAAGGCGGCGCATGGAGGACCGAGATTATCGCAGCCTTGGCACCCCCTATGCATCCCACTCGCGCCGTCATGGCGCTATCGCTCAAGCCGGAACATCTGAAACGGTACAAGGACCTCGCCCGACTACTGATCCAGCATGGGCGTTCGGACCTGGTGAAGGCCGTGGACGCCGGTCTGCCGGAGGAGGAGGTGCCGCAGGAGGGCTCCGGCGATCCGGAGAAGCTCGCCTGCGACCTCGAGGCTCTGGGGCCGACGTTCATCAAGCTCGGCCAGCTCCTCTCGACGCGCTCGGACCTCCTGCCCGCGCCCTATCTCGAAGCCCTCGCCCGCCTGCAGGACCGGGTCGAGCCGTTCTCGTTCGCCGAGGTGGAGGAGATCGTCGCCGGCGAGCTCGGCGTACGCCTGTCGAAGGCCTTCCTCGAGTTCGATTCGACGCCGCTCGCGGCGGCTTCCTTGGGGCAGGTCCATCGGGCCGCGCTGCGGGACGGCCGGCTGGTGGCGGTGAAGGTGCAGCGGCCCGGCATCCGGCAGGTGATCCTGGAGGACCTCGACGCCTTCAGCCAGATCGCCGCCGTCATCGACAAGCACACGGAGGTCGGCCGGCGCTTCGCCTTCCAGGACGTGCTCGAGGAATTCCGCAAGACGCTGCTGCGCGAGCTCGACTATCGCCTCGAGGCCGTGAACCTGGTCACCCTCGCCAACAACCTCAAGCGCTACGAGCGGTTGGTGATTCCGCGCCCGGTGGACGACTACACCACCTCGCGCGTGCTGACCATGGATTACGTGCGCGGCACGAAGATCACCGACCTCTCGCCCCTCGCTCGCATCGACTTGGACGCTCGCCTGCTTGCCGAGGACCTCTGCAAGGCTTATCTCGACCAGATCCTGGTGGACGGCTTCTTCCATGCCGACCCGCACCCCGGCAATCTGCTGGTGACCGAAGACGGGCGGTTGGCTCTGCTCGACCTGGGGATGGTGGCGCGCATCGATCCCGCGATGCAGGAGCAGCTCCTCAAGCTGCTGCTCGCCGTCACCGAGGGACAGGGGCAGCAGGTCGCCCAGATCACGATGCAGATCGGTACGCTGCTCGACGACCGCGACGAGGCACGCTACCGCCGCGAGGTGGCGGACCTCGTGGGCACCTATCAAAACGTCTCGGGCGAGCGGGTCCAGGTGGGGCGCGTGCTCATCAACCTTACCCGCGTGGCCGCCACGAACGGCGTCCGGCCACCCTCGGAGCTGACCACGATGGGCCGGGCGCTGCTGCACCTGGACGAGTCTGCTCGCGCCCTCGATCCCGACTTCGACCCCAATCAGATCGTACGGCGGCACAGCGATTCGATCATGCGCCGCCACATGCTGAAGAAGCTCTCGCCGGGCAACGTCTTCGCGTCCGCGATGGAGCTGCAGGAGTTCGTCCAGCACCTGCCGGCGCGGATGAACGCCGTGCTCGACAAGCTGGCCGCCAACAAGATCGAGGTCAAGGTGGACGCGTTCGACGAGACGCGCCTGATGGACAACCTGCAGAAGATCGCCAACCGCATCGCCCTCGGGTTGGTGCTGGCGGCGCTCATCGTCGGCGCGGCGCTGCTGATGCAGGTGCGCACCTCGTTCACCATCCTCGGCTATCCGGGATTCGCCATGCTGCTCTTCCTGATGGCGGCGGCCTTCGGCTTCGTCCTCGTCCTCACCATCTTCCTCAACGACGACTGGCGGGTGTGGCGGAACCGGGGACGGTGAACGTCGCGGACGGGGAATCCTTCGGATATCGTTCCCTCGGCATGAAGCTCCGGTTTTCCCTTTTCGCCGCCGTTCTCCTCGGCGTTCTCCTGCTGTTCGCGGGCAGCGTCTCCGCGCGCTCGTCCAAGCGGTCCCCGGAGGCCTGGAGCCGCACGTCCCCGCCGGTCAACCTCACTCACGTCTTCGAGGGGGAGATCAACAAGCGGGGCAGACCCGTGGGCTTCCACTCGCGGCCGGGAGGGCAGAACCCGCCGAACGCCCGGGTGGTGCGCGTCATCGACCGTCCGAACCGGTTCGGGGTCTACACGGCCGAGGTGGAGATCCGGTCCGCGGGCGGCTGGCTGCAAAAGCGCTCCACGTTGTACCCGGATGGCATGGGCCGCGACGCCGTCGTGAAGGCGATCCTGAACGCCTATCGGAACCGCGCCCCGGGAGGCGCGGAGAAGTTTCGCGGCCCTTCCGGCCGCGGCTTCACCATCGAAGGCTATTACCAGAACGGCCGGATCAACACGGCGTATCCGATCTTCACCCGCAATTGAGGAGGGGACGATCGATGCAGCTCGAATTCTATCGGGACGCCTCCGGCAACCCTCGCGCCCATTGCGAGGGCCCGGCTCGTGTATTGGCCGGCTTTCTCGAAAGCGACCTGCAGGACAGCCCGGCCGCGGCGCGCGAGATCCTGAAGGCCATCGACGAGGTCGAGTCCGGCGGCACCGCCTCCTGGCGGCGCACCGGCAACGCCTACACCCTCACCGTCCTTCCCGAAGGCGCCGCCATTGAGGACGAAATGGATGACGAAGCGGAGCCGTACCGCCTCTCCCTTAGCGAGATCCGCGGGGCGGTTGAGGACTGGCTCTCCTTCCTCGACAACGGGCGGGTCTAGCTCGGCGGGCGCCAGAGCGGGAAGTCGAAGCTCGGCTGACCCATCGGCCCCTTCATGAAGTCGAGCAGGATCTCCTCCAGCTCGCGCAGGCTCGGCGCCTCCATGAGGACCTGGCGCTCGGCGGGGGAGAGAGGGATGGCGTGCGCGATGGCGGTGACGATCTCCGTGCCCGCCATGTTGTCCATGATGGACAGGTCGAGGTCCGACTCGTTGGCTTCCACCCGCTTGCGGATGAGATCGCGCAGGCGGGGGAACTCGAGGTCCTTGTCCACGGTTTCGGGATCGTCGAGGAATTCCCCGTAGTCGACTTTTACCCGCCGGTAGCCGCGGTCGCAGGGAGCCTCGCCGACGATGCGGAAGCGGATCAGGCCGCCGGCGAGCACCAGGTAGCGGTCCACGTCCGTCTCGTGGCATTCGCCGATGTAGCCGACGCAGCCGACGGAGTAGATGGCCTGGCCCTCCTGCGAACGGGCGGCGGGAGCCTCGGCTTCCAGCGGCTGGACGATGGCGACGTAGCGGTCGGCCGCCATGGCGTCGTCCACCAGATTGCGGTCGCCGTCCGACTCGGCGGCGAAAGGCACCACCGTGCCCGGCAGCAACAGCGGCTGGTCGAGCGGGAACAAGGGAAGCTCCTTGGGCATCTCCTCCGGCTTCACCGGGTCGTCTTCATCCCAGACTCTCTGCACCATCGCGGCGGGCCTCAGTTCGTCCTCGACGGCGACGCGTCCGGGGTCGTCGTGAGGAAATTAAGGGCGAGCAGCTCGAAGAGGAGCTCCAGCAGCTCGCGGAAGGTTCGCGTCTCGAGCAGGGCCTGCTTCTCCGCGGCGGCGAGCGGGGCGGTCTGCGCCAGCATGCGGACGAGCTGACGGCTGCTCATCGACTCCAGGGAGGTCGTCTCGCGACCGGATTGGAGCTGGCCGATCCGCAGCAACGCGGCCTTCAGGCCTTCGAGATCCCAGCCTTCCAGGTTCTCCTCGGCGGGAGTCAGATCAGGCTCGAACTCCTCGTACAGGACCGTAGCCTGCGGCAATTCGCCGCTCAGCTCCTCGCGCACGCGGAAGCGGATCACGCCTTCCAAGGCGACGCGAAGGCCTTCATCGTCACGCCCCAGCAGGCGGATGTGGCCCAGGCAGCCGACGGCGAAGAAACGGGAGGCCGACCGTTCCTCCGGCGGCCGATTTTGCAGGACCCCGATATAGCCGCTCGTGGACTCTGCGGCTTCCAAGACCTTCTGGCTGCGCGGATCCGTGACCGTCATCGGTAAGGTGGTCTCCGGCAACAGGATGAACCGATCGATCGGGAAGAGATAGACCGTGGACGGCAGATCGGCGATCCGGAGCTCGGGAGGCATGCGAGGGGATGATAGCAGCGTGGGTGGCGTGAAGCTGGAAAGGAGAGCCCTGCCGCATTGGTCGGGCTCTCCGAGCGTAAAAGGCTACAGGGATTACGCCCCCACCGGCACCTCCGCCTCCTTAGGGTTCTCGATCTTCACGGCGAGGTGGCCGCTCTCGACGTCCACCCGCACCAGGGCGCCGTCCTGGACCTCGCCGGCCACCAGGGCGCGGGCGATCTTCGACTCCAGCTCGCGCTGCAGGTAGCGCTTGAGCGGTCGGGCGCCGTAGACGGGATCGAAGCCCTGGCGGGCGACGAACTCGCGGGCGCGCTCGCTGAGCTCGAGGCGAATGCTGCGGTCGGCCAGACGCTTGCGCAGGTCCGCCGTCTGCAGGTCGACGATGCGCTCGATCTCCTCCAGCCGCAGCGGCTTGAAGAGCACGATGTCGTCCACCCGGTTGAGGAACTCGGGCCGGAAGCTGGTCCGCAGCTCACGCATCACGGCCTCCCGCGCCGGCTCGGTGATCTCGCCGCCTGACGTCACGCCCTCGAGCAGGTGGTGCGAGCCGATGTTCGAGGTCATGATGATGACGGTGTTCTTGAAGTCCACCGTGCGTCCCTGCGAGTCGGTGACGCGGCCGTCGTCGAGGATCTGCAGGAGGACGTTGAACACGTCGTGGTGCGCCTTCTCGATCTCGTCGAAGAGGAGGACGGAGTAGGGCTTGCGCCGCACCGCCTCGGTGAACTGGCCGCCTTCCTCGTAGCCGACGTAGCCGGGAGGGGCGCCGATCAGCCGCGACACGTTGTGCCGCTCCATGTACTCGCTCATGTCGATGCGGACGATGTTCTCCTCGCTGTCGAAGAGCGTCTCCGCCAGGGCCTTGGCGAGCTCGGTCTTGCCCACGCCGGTCGGCCCCAGGAAGATGAAGGAGCCGATGGGCCGCCGCGGGTCCTTGACGCCGGCGCGGGCGCGGATGATGGCGTCCGCTACCACCTGCACGGCCTCGTCCTGGCCCACCACCCGCTGGTGGAGGATCTCGTCGAGGCGCAGCAGCTTCTCGCGCTCGCCCTCCATCAGGCGGGTCACCGGGACGCCCGTCCAGCGCGAGACGATCTCCGCTACCTCCTCTTCCGTGACCTCCTCGCGCAGGAGCTGGCCGCCGGATTTCTGCTTCTCGGCGAGCGCCGTCTCGCGCTCCTTGAGCTGTGCCTCGAGCTGCGCCAGCTTGCCGTAGCGCAGCTCGGCGACCTTGTTGAGGTCGTACTGGCGCTCGGCCTGCTCGATCTCCTGCCGCACCTTCTCGATCTGCTCGCGCAGGGCGCGCACCTCCTCGATGGCCTTCTTCTCGGCCTCCCACTGCGCGCGCATCGAGTCCGCCTGGGCCTTCAAGTCCGCGAGCTCGCGCCGCAGCTCTTCGAGCCGCTCCTTGCTCGCCTTGTCCTTTTCCTTCTTCAGAGCCGCCTCCTCGATCTCGAGCTGCATCACCCGGCGGGTCACCTCGTCGAGCTCCTGCGGCATCGAGTCGATCTCGGTGCGCAGCATGGCGCAGGCCTCGTCGATGAGATCGATGGCCTTGTCGGGCAGGAAGCGGTCGGTGATGTAGCGGTTGGAGAGCACGGCCGCGGCCACCAGGGCGTTGTCCTGGATGCGCACGCCGTGGTGCACCTCGAAGCGCTCGCGCAGGCCGCGCAGGATTGAGATGGTGTCCTCGACCGTCGGCGGCTCGACCATCACCGGCTGGAAGCGGCGCTCGAGGGCGGCGTCCTTCTCGATGTGCTTGCGGTACTCGTCGAGGGTGGTGGCGCCGATGCAGTGCAGCTCGCCGCGAGCGAGCATGGGCTTGAGCAGGTTGCCGGCGTCCGTCGAGCCCTCGGTGCGGCCGGCGCCGACGATGTTGTGCAACTCGTCGATGAACAGGATGATGCGTCCCTCGGCCTGCTTGATCTCGTTGAGCACGGCCTTCAGGCGCTCCTCGAACTCGCCGCGGTACTTGGCGCCAGCGAGCAGCGAGCCCATGTCCAACGAGAAGACGGCGCGGTCCTTGAGCCACTCAGGGACGTCGCCGCGCACGATGCGCTGCGCGAGGCCTTCGACGATGGCCGTCTTGCCCACGCCGGGCTCGCCGATCAAGACCGGGTTGTTCTTGGTCCTGCGCGAGAGGATGCGGATCACACGCCGGATCTCGGCGTCGCGGCCGATCACCGGATCGAGCTTGTTGCGCCGCGCCTGGGAAACCAGGTCGACGCCGTATTTCTCCAGCGCCTCGTAGGCCACCTCGGGCATGGCGCTGGTCACCCGCTGGTTGCCGCGCACCGCCGTCAGCACGGCGAGGAAGGCGTCGCGGGTGACGTTGAAGCCCGCCAGCAGCCGGCCGAGCGCGCCGTCGTCGAGCATCGCCAGCAGCAGATGCTCGACGGAGACGTACTCGTCCTTGAGCCGCTTGGCCTCGTCCTCGGCGCGCACCAGGATCTGCTGCAGCCGCTGGGTGAGGTAGATCTTGCCCGCTTCGGCGCCTGGCCCGGAGACCTTGGGCCGGCGAGAGAGCTCGCGCTCGACCTCGGCCTTGATGGCTTCGGCGGGCGCCTCCATGCGCGCCAGCAGGCGGGGGACCAGCCCCTCGGGCTGCTCGAGCAGCGTCAAGAGCAGATGCTCGCCGTCTACCTCCTGGTGGCCGTAGCGCAGCGCTTTCGTCTGAGCGGCCTGCAGCGCCTCCTGGGATTTCTGCGTCAGTCGATTGATGTCCATGATATCTTTCCCTTCCCGTTTTCTGTCCTACACCTGGGCCTCCTGAGAGGCCGCAGCGAGTTGCTCGTAGAGCTCCCGCTCGCGCTCGCTCAGCCGCTCCGGGACCATGATGCGAATCTCTGCCAGGAGGTCCCCCTTTTCTCCGCCCGCCTGCGCCAGGCCGCGGCCGCGTAGCCGGATCTTGCGCCCGGAGGAGGACCCCGGCGGGATCTTCACCCGCACGGGACCGGTCGGCGTCTCCACCTCGGCCTCGCCGCCCAGCGCCGCCTCCCAGGCGGGCACCGCGACGGTCGTGTGGATGTCGGAGCCCTCGACCCGGAACCGCGGGTCCGGCTCGATCTCGACTTTCAGCAGGAGATCGCCGGCCGCGCCGCCTCCCGAGCCCTGGCCGCCCTGGCCGGCGAGGCGGATCTTCTGCCCGTTGCGGATTCCAGGCGGGATCTTGACCGACAAGGTGCGCCGCTGGCCGGTATTCGGATCGGCGAGGGTGATCTCCCGGGCGCCGCCCCGGATCGCCTCCTCGAGAGAGAGCGGGATGGTCGCCTCGGTGTTGCCGCCGACCTGCGGCCCGAAACCGCCGCCAAACCCCGCGGGTCCTGCAGCACCTCCTTGCCGCCGGCCGCCGGGACCGCCGCTGCCGAACAGGGCCTCGAAAAACGAGCTGAAGCGCTCGCCGCCCATGCCGCCCATGCCGCCGAAGTCGAAGCCGCCACCGTCGCCGAAGTCGAAATGGACGTTCTCCCAGCCCGGAGGCGGCGCGCCGGTCTGCCGCGCGCGGTTCCAGGCCGAGCCGAACTGGTCGTACTTCTGGCGCTTCTCGGGATCCTTCAGGACCTCGTACGCCTCGCCGATCTCCTTGAACTTGACCTCGGCCTGGGGATCCTTGTTGACGTCCGGGTGGTACTTGCGCGCCAGCTTCCGGTACGCCTTCTGGATCTCCTCCTGGCCGGCGTCCTTCTTGACTCCCAGCGTCGCGTAATAGTCCTTGTAGTCCAATGGAATCGCTCCTCCTGGGCGCCGGCAGGATTGAGTCCTCCGTACTCAAATTGTAGAACAGGGACGCCGATTCTTCAATTCCCCTGCCAGAGGGGAACCGTCAAAAGGTTTAGTGGAGAAGACGCAGAGCTGCGGCTGCTCCCCTTGCGGGAGGGTTCAGCCGGTCAGGGAGGGGTGAATCCGAAGTGCTCGTAGTTCTTGGCGATGAAGGCCTTCCATTTGTCGGGCACCTCTTCCAGGGGGAAGATCGCCTCGACGGGGCAGGCGTCGATGCAGAGGCCGCAGTCGATGCACTCCTCGGGATGGATGTAGAGCATCTCCCAGTCCTCGTTCTTGCCGTAGATGCAGTCGACCGGGCAGACGTCGACGCAGGCCGTGTCCTTGGTGCCGATGCAGGGTTCAGCGATGATGTGCGTCATTCCAGGTGTCCTTTGAGCCGCTTGGCGTCCCTTCGAGGGAAGGGCATTATACAAGGCCCCTACAGAAATCGTTTCGGCGAGAAGGCCGGAATCTCCGCCTCGCCGCCGGTCAAGGCCAGCCGCGCGACTTCGCGCGCCGTCCAGGGCGCGAGCAGGATGCCGTTGCGGTAGTGGCCGGTAGCCGCGACGGCCGGCCAGCCCGGCAGCGGACCGAGGATGGGGAGATCGTCGGCGGTGCCGGGCCGCAGGCCGGCCCACACCGTCTCGAGCCGGGCGTTGCCGATGCCCGGCAGGAGGAGGCGGACAAAGGCGAGCAGGTTCTCGACCCCCTCGACCGTATTGTGCTTGTCGAAGCCGGCCTCCTCCTGCGTGGAGCCCACCAGGAGCCCCGTCGAGCCGCGCCGGACGGCGTAGGAGGCCCTCCGCCGCACGCTGCCGCTCCATGGCCAGCCGATGCCTCCCAGCAGCACGATCTGGCCGCGCACCGGCCGCACCGGCAGCGGCGGCAGCTCGGGGATGAGACCGCTCCAGGCGCCGGCCGCGAGCACGAGCAGCCGCGCCTCCTTGCGCCAGTGATGGCCGCTCACCAGCACCGTGCCCTCGGGACGGTGCTCGACGCGCACGGCCTCGCTGTCGTAATGGAGGATGACGCCGAGCTTCTGCGCCGCCTGGGCGAGCACGGCGCAGAGCTGCACGTTGTCCACCCGGTGCTCACCGCGCAGGTGGAGGGCGCGGCGGGCGTCGGGCGTGATGTCGGGAACCCAGCGCCGCAGCGCCGCGGGATCGACGTCTTCCGCTCCCTCGCCGAGCCCGCGGGCCAGGGAGGCCAGGCGGTCGAGCTCCGCTTCGTCCTCGTCGTCGAGGGCCACCAGCAGGCCGCCGCTGGTGTCGTAATCGACGCCGAGACCGGTCTCGGATTCGAGCGCCGCCACCCAGGGTCCCCACAGGTCCCGCGAGGCGCGGCAGGCGTCGAGGAACGGTCCGGCGGCGGGGAAGTCCCCCAGCGGCGCCAGCATGCCGGCGGAAGCCAGGGAAGCCTCGGCGCCCGCGGGCAGCCGCTCGACGACCTCCACCCGCAGCCCTCGCAGCGCCAGCTCGCGGGCGCAGGCGAGACCGATGATCCCGCCGCCGAGCACCAGGACATCCGGATGAGTCACCGCGCCTCCGCCGCCTCTCCGGCGAAGGCCGCATCGAAGGCCTCCAGGGTGGCCGCGATCTCGGCGTCGCCATGGGCGGTGGAGAGGAACATGGCTTCATAGGGCGAGGGCGGGAGATGGACGCCGCGCTCGAGCAGCGCGTGGAAGACCCGCGAGAAGCGTTGGCGGTCCATGGCGTGGACGTCCTCCAGCCGCCGGACCTCTCCGGCGGTGAAGAAGAGGCCGAGCATCGAGCCCTGGCGGTGCACGCGGCAGGCGATGCCGTGGCGGCGGCCGGCTTCCTCGATGCCCTCCGCGAGACGCGCGCCGGTGCGTTCCAGAGCCTCGTAGGGGCAGGGATCGTCCTGGCCCAGCTCCGCCAGCGCCGCGCGGCCCGCCGCCACGGCCAGCGGATTGCCCGAGAGCGTGCCCGCCTGGTACACGGGGCCGGCGGGCGCGATCCGCCGCATCAGCTCGCGCGGGCCGGCGTAGGCGGCGAGCGGCAGCCCGCCGCCGATCACCTTGCCGAGCGTCGTCAGGTCGGGCCGGATGTCGAAGAGGGTCTGCGCGCCGCCCCAGGCCACCCGGAAGCCGGTCATCACCTCGTCGAGAATCAGCAGCGCGCCGTGGCGGTCGCAGAGCGAGCGCAGGCCTTCGAGGAAGCCGGGCACCGGCGGCACCAGGTTCATGTTGCCGGCGATGGGCTCGACGATCACCGCGGCGATGCCGTTTCCGCTCTGATCGAAGAGCCGCTCGACGGCCGCGAGGTCGTTGTAGGGCGCGAGCAGGGTGTCCGCCACCACGGCGTCCGGCACGCCGGGCGAGGAAGGGACGCCGATCGTCGCCGCGCCGGAGCCGGCGGCGATGAGGAACGGATCGGCGTGGCCGTGGTAGCAGCCCTCGAACTTGACGAAGCGGTCGCGGCCGGTGGCGGCGCGGGCCAGGCGCAGGGCCGACATGGTGGCCTCGGTGCCGGAATTGACCAGGCGCACCATCTCGACGTCGGGCAGGGCCGAAGCGATGACCTCCGCCAGCTCGACCTCGGCCAGGGTCGGCGCGCCGAAGGCGGTGCCGCGCCCGAGGGCCTCTTCGATCGCCGCCACGACCGCCGGATGCCGGTGGCCGAGGATGTGCGGGCCGTAGCCGCCGATGTAGTCGATGTAGCGCCGGCCGTCCTCTCCCTCCAGGTACGCTCCCTCGGCGGCGCGCACGAACACCGGCTCGCCGCCGACGCCGCGGAAGGCGCGCACGGGCGAATTGACGCCGCCGGGGAGGACCTGCTCGGCGCGGGCGAGGAGGGTCATTCCACCCATCCCGAAGCCAGCAGCCGCGCCGCGTCGCGCGCCGTGTAGGTGAAGATGAGGTCGGCGCCGGCCCGCCGGATGGCGACGAGCGACTCCATCATCACGCGGTCGTAGTCGATCCAGCCGCGCTCGGCCGCCGCCTTGAGCATGGCGTACTCGCCGCTCACGTGGTAGGCGGCGAGCGGCAGATCGAAGCGGCGGCGCAACGCCGCCAGGATGTCGAGATAGGGGAGCGCCGGCTTGACCATCAGCATGTCGGCGCCTTCCTCCACGTCGAGCGCCGCCTCGCGCATGGCCTCGCGGCCGTTGGCGGGATCCATCTGGTAGGCCCGCCGGTCGCCGAACTTGGGCGCCGATTCGGCCGCCTCGCGGAACGGGCCGTAGAAGCCGCTGGCGAACTTCACCGCGTAGGAGAGGATCGGCGTGGCTTGGAAGCCCGCGCCGTCGAGCGCCTGGCGGATGGCGCCGACGCGGCCGTCCATCATGTCGGACGGCGCGATGATGTCCGCTCCCGCCTCGGCGAGCGAGACGGACTGCCGCGCCAGGTTCTCCAGCGTGGCGTCGTTGTCCACCTCCTCGCCGTGGAGCACGCCGCAATGGCCATGGTCCGTGTACTCGCAGAAGCAGACGTCGGCGACCTTCACCAGGCCCGGCACGCCGTCCGTCAGCGCGCGCAGGGTGCGCTGGACGATGCCGTCCTGCGACCAGGCGGAGCTGCCCACGGCGTCCTTGCTCTCCGGGATGCCGAAGAGGAGCACGGTGCGGATGCCCTCGGCGAAGGCCTCCCTCGCCGTCTCGACGAGGCGGTCCACCGAGTGCTGATAGACGCCGGGCATGGAGCCGATGGGGCGGGCGACTCCCTCTCCCGGACAGGCGAACAGGGGCAGCGCGAGGTTGTCGGTGGAGAGCCGCGTCTCGCGCACGATGCGGCGCAGGATCGGGCTCCGGCGGAAACGGCGGAGTCGGGTCTGTGGGAAGGCCATGATGCCAGCCGTTTTATCGCGGGCGAGGGGGGGAAGGCAACGTCCGAAAGGGTAGGATGCCGCCGATGACCCCGCTCGCCCCCCTCCGCCGCCGCCAGCTCGTGGTCGTCACCGGCAAGGGAGGCACGGGAAAGACCCTGGTCGCGGCGACGCTCGGCCGCGCACTCGCCGCCGCGGGCCGGCGCACGCTCGTCGTCGAGGTCGATCCGCGGGAGAACCTGCATCAGATGATGGGCACGCCCCCCTCGGGCGGCGCCATCGTCGAGGCCGAGCCGCGGCTGTGGGTGCAGAACCTCAAGCCCCGGCAGGTGCTCGACCAGGTGGTGCGCGAGCAGCTCAAGCTCGAGCTGCTGACGCGGCGGGTGCTGGAAAGCCCGGTCTATCAGCAGTTCGCCGCCGGCGCACCGGGGCTCAAGGAGATGGCGATCCTCGGCCACGCCCTGCGGCTCCTGCGCGGCCTCGGCGAGCCCGGGACGCCCTACGTCGAGACCGTCGTGCTCGACGCGCCGGCGACCGGCCACGGCGTCGCCCTGCTGGCCGCGCCGGCCCTGGTCGGCGAGGTGATCGCCAACGGGCCGTTCGCCCGCATGGCCGGCGAGCTGGCGGCGCTGATCGCCGATGCGGAGCGCTGCGGCGTCGTGGTGGTGACCACGGCCGAGGAGATGCCGGTCGAGGAAGCCCTGGAGCTGCGCACCGCGCTGCAGCGGCAGGTGCGGCGGGACCCCGAGCTACTGGTGGTCAACGGCCTTTATCCTCCGGCGCCGCCGGGGAATGAAGCCGGGAACGAGCTGGTCTCCCTCTGGCGGCGCCGGCGGCAGCTCAACGAGCGCGAGCTGGCGCGGCTGCGGGACTCCTGGCCGGGGCCCCGCCTCGAGCTGCCGCAGCTCCCGCACGACCGCGGGCCAGCCTTGGTCGCGGCGCTCACCCGCTGTCTCAACGAGTCCGCCGGCGTTCTGGCGGGGCAGGGTGCGTGGACCTGATCGCGGGCCGCTTTCCGCTGGTGATCGTCGTCGGCTCGGGCGGCGTCGGCAAGACCACGCTCGCCGCCGCCCTCGGGGTGCTCTCGGCCCGCGACGGGCGCGACTCTCTGGTGATGACCTTCGATCCCTCGCTGCGCTTGAAGCAGGCGCTCGGGGTGGGCGAGGAGGCGAAGCTGCGCGAGGTGCCGGTGGCGCTGGATGCTCCGGGAACCCTCCACGCCAGCCTGCTCGATGCGCGCCAGACCTTCGACCGGCTGATCGAGCGCTACGCGCCGGACGAGGAGTCCCGCCGCCGGGTGCTCGACAACCGCTTCTACCAGCACCTCTCCGGCTCGCTCGGCGGCATCCTGGAGTACATGGCCGTCGAACGCCTCTTCGAGGTGGCGGCCGACGGGCGCTACGGCCAGGTGATCCTCGACACGCCGCCCACCCGCCAGGCCCTCGACTTCCTGGAGGCGCCGTCGCGCATCGTCGGCTTCCTCGACAGCGGCGCCTTGCGGGTGGCGCTCAAGCCCTGGTTCGACGAAGAGGGGCGCCTCAAGGCCACCTCGCGCTGGGGAGCCCTCGGCCGCCGCGCCGAGCGCTTCCTCGACGAGGTGGTGGGCATGGACCTGCTGCGCGACATGGCCGAGTTCTTCCAGGCGTTCAGCCCGCTTTTCGAAGGCTTCCGCCGCCGGGCGAGCCAGGTCGAGGAGATGCTGCGCTCGCCGCGCACCCTGTTCGTCCTCGTCTCCGGCGCCGGCGAGGAGCGCATCCCCGACACCCTCTTCTTCGCCCGCCGGCTGGAGGAGGCCGGCTACCATCTCGGCCCCGTGGTGGTGAACCGGGTGCACCCACGTTTCGTGGTCGAAGGGTCTCCACCGCATTCGGCCGATCCCTGCCGGCCGAGCGGCTGGGAGCTCCTCGCCTGGGCGGGGGAGCGTGACCGCCGCGGCCTGATCGAGCTCGCCAAGCTCCTCTCCCGCGAGCAGCCGCTGGTGGACTTGCCGCTTCTTCCCGAGGAGCCCACCGACCTCGCTTCCCTCGAAGCCCTCGGCAGACAGCTCGAAGGCCGCCTTGCCGAGTGGGAGCGCTACGTCAGCCGAACTTCATAGTCCGTGTTTCGTCCGTGTGAGTCCCTGTTCGTCCGTGTTCCCCTCCTTCTTTGCCGCACCGCGTCAAAAACCCTTGACACGCATTGCCGCAGTGCGGTAAAGTTCCTTTCGGCGCGGCCGTCCGGGAGTGCCGCGATCCATTCGCAGTAGAAGGAGGAGCCCATGATCCGGCTCATCAAGCGCTACGAAAGCCGCAAGCTGTACGACACGGAAGAGAGCCGGTACGTCTCGCTGGAGGAGATCGCCAACTGGATCCGGCAGGGGCAGGAAGTGAAGGTGGTGGACAACGCCACCAACAACGACGTCACCTCGCAGACGCTGACGCAGATCATCCTGGACGAGGGGCGCAAGGGGACGTCGTTCCTGCCGAGCGAGCTGCTGCACGATCTGGTGCGCCTCGGCGAGCGGGCCGTCAACAGCGGCATGGAGCAGGTGCAGCAGGGGGTCGATCGCCTCATCGACCGGCTGGGTCCGGTGCGGCGGGCCCGCGAGGAGATGTCGAGCCTGCGGACGCGGCTGGAGCAGCTCGAGTCGTCGCTGGCCGAGCTGGAGAGGGAAGACGTAGCGGCCGTGGGAACCAAGAACGGATAAAACCAGGGAGAGATCCATGAGCGAAGCTCAGGTGGAAAATAGGGAAGCCCTCAGCAAGCTGCTCGCGGCCGGACGCAGTCTCTGGCTGGCCGGCCTTGGCGCCGCGGCGGAAGTCGAGGAGGAGGGCCGGGAGCTGTTCGACCGGCTGGTGGAGCGCGGGCGGCCTTTGGAAGGGCGGCGGAAGAAGGCCGCGGAAGCGGTGGCCGAGCGCGCCCAGCGCACGGCCCGCGAGCTCGGCAAGCTGGTGCAGGACACGGTGGCCTACGAGAGCCGCGGCCTGCTCAAGCGGATGAACGTGATGACGCGGGAGGACGTCAAGATCCTCTCCGCGCGGCTGGAGACGCTGTCGAAGAAGCTCGACGAGTACGCGGTGCGGCGGGAAGCCGCCGGCGCCGATGTGAAACCCGAAACCAAGACCGCGACGGAAGCGCCGAAGGCGGCGCCCCGGCCGCGCCAACGCAAGACGACGAAGGGGTAAGCCATGGAGCCGAACACGACTGGAACGCAGGAGAAGAACGTACAGGAAGAGCTCAAGGATTCCGTGCATCGCATCTGGCTCGCCGGCCTCGGCGCGCTGGCGGCGGCCGAGGAGGAGGGCTCCAAGCTCTTCAGCCGGCTGGTGGAACGAGGCCGCGACGTCGAGGGCCGCGGCAAGGTGGAAGTGGACAAGGTGAAGGAGAACGTGGACAAGTTCAAGGCCAAGGCCGAGAGCACCTTCGAGAGCTGGGGCGAGAAGTTCGACGAGCGGCTGGCGGCCACCCTGCATCGCCTCGGCGTGCCGACCCGCGACGAGATCCGCAACCTGACGCAGCGCGTCGAGGATCTCAACGCCAAGGTCGAGCAGCTCAAGCCGCGGGTGACGCCGGCGGCCACCACGCCCACGGACCCGTCCAAGGTCGTCGCCTAGCGGAGGATCATCGGGTGGAGCGCAGCGGCAAGGTTTCCCATACCACGGTCCGCTCCCCCAGGATCGGACTCGCGCTCGCCGCCGGAGCGCCGGAGGGCGCCATCTTCGAGATCGGCGCCCTCCGCGCTCTCGACGAGGCTCTGGACGGCCTCGACCTCAACAACCTGTTCATCTACGTGGGGGTGAGCTCGGGCGCCTTCCTCTGCGGCAACCTGGCCAACAACCTGACGACGGCGCAGATGTGCCGCGCCATCGTCTCCCACGAGCCCGGCGAGCATCCCTTTCTTCCGGAGACGTTCTTCACCCCCTATTGGCGGGCTTTCCTGCGTGGTACCCGCCGGGTCCCCAAGCTGCTGGCCGACGCGCTCAAGGACTGGCTCACGCATCTGGGGGACCACAGCTTTCTCGATTCGCTGATGCGGCTGTCGCGCGCCCTGCCGGTGGGAGCGTTCGACAACGAGCCCATCCGCGCTTACGTCGAGAAGATCTACAACATCAAGGGGCGTACCGACGACTTCCGCCAGCTCGGCAAGCGGTTCGTCGTGGTGGCCACGGATCTCGACTCCGGCCAGGCGGCGCGCTTCGGCGAGCCGGGGCTCGATCACATCCCCATCTCGAAGGCCGTCCAGGCGAGCGGCGCGCTGCCCGGGCTCTACACCCCGGTGGAGATCGAAGGGCGCCATTACGTCGACGGCGTGCTGCTCAAGACCCTGCATGCCTCGGTGGCGCTGGAGGCCGGCGCCGACCTCGTGATCTGCGTCAATCCCATCGTTCCCGTCGATACCGTGCGCGCCGTCGAGGCCGGCATCATGAAGAAGCCGAACCTCGTCGACTGGGGCCTGCCGACGGTGCTGTCGCAGACCTTCCGCACCCTCGTCCATTCCCGCCTGGAGGCGGGGATGGCCTCCTACGAGAGCAAGTTCAAAGGGGCCGACGTCGTTCTCGTCAAGCCCCGGCGCGACGACTACCTGATGTTCTTCACCAACATCTTCGGCTTCTCGGAGCGCCGGGCGGTCTGCGAGTACGCCTATGAAGCCACCCGCCGCGATCTGCTGGAGCGCTACGACGAGCTGGCGCCGCTTTTCGCCCGCCATGGCATCACCCTGCGCCGCGACGTGCTGGAGGAGAAGCGGAACCTCTGGGAGCAGGTGGAGCTCGACCGGCAGAAGAGCCAGTTGGCTCATTCGCCGGACGTTACCGTCCGCAAGCTCAACGACGCCCTCGACCGGCTCGAGCGGCTGCTGGCGGAGGAGAATGAAGTGACGGAAATCGCCCCGGTGTCCCCGGCGGGCGAGTCCGTGGAAGCGTCCGCCGCGGTGAGCTGAAGTCTTCCTGGGAGCGCCGGCGTCCTCGCCGGCCTCTGTATCTGTAGGCGCGAGACGAGCGCTCGGTTTATACTTTCCCGATGAAGCTCGCAGTGCTCGCAATCGTCCTTTCTTCTGTCCTTATCGCGCCTCTCTCCGCCCAGCCTTCGCCCGGCTGGTCGACGATCGCCGTTCCCGCGACCGGCGCCTACTTCCTGTTCTACGTGCCGAAAGGCGCCGATCTCACGCAGCCGACCCCCCTCGTGCTCTTCTTCCACGGCGCCGGCTGGAATCCCGCGTCGTACCGGACGGTCATCGGCGCCGCCGCCGACAAGGCCGGCTGCGCGGTGGCGATGCCGAAGTCGTCCGGCTACGGCTGGGGAACGGAAGCCGACGCGCTGACGGTCGCCGAGACCTTGAGCCTGGTGCGGGAGAGGCTGCCGGTGGACGACCGCCGCATCGCGGTGGCGGGGCATTCGGCCGGCGGCGCCTACGCCTATCTGCTCGCCTACGCCGGCTCGCAGTACAGCGCCGTGTTCACCATGGCGGCCTCCTATTATCCGCTGAGCAAGCTCGCCGACTCCGCCTATACGCCGCCCATCCGCATGTACTACGGCACCAAGGACCCGAACTACACCGGCGGCGCCTACGCCAACCTCAAGGCGCAATGGAACCGGCTCGGCGTGCCGTGGGAGGAGGACGTGCAAGAGGGCTACGGCCACACCACCTGGCCCGGTACCTCGGTGACGAACGGCTTCCTCTTCCTCGCCGGCGAGAGCCGGCCGGGAGCGAGCAGCGTCTGCACGCCCTCGGCCACGAACCTCTGCCTCAATCGCGGCCGCTTCCGCGTCGAGGTGGCCTGGGACGCCAACGGAGCTTCGGGGTCCGGCAAGGTGGTGCCGGGCGCCTCGGTGAACTCCGGGGCCTTCTGGCTCTTCGCTCCGGCCAACTGGGATGTGATGGTCAAGGTGATCAATGGCTGCGCCTCCGACCAGCATTTCCGGGTCTTCGCCGCCGGCGCCACCACCGTCCACTACATCGTGAAGGTGACCGACACGGCGACCGGCAAGGTGAAGCAGTACGAGAATCCGGCCGGCCAGGCAGCCGCCGCGATCATCGACTCGAATGCCTTCGCCTGTCCGTAGCGATGAAAACCTTTTCGAGCGGAGCCGTTGTGCATAATCCACAGCGATCGATGTCCCCGCGCGGCAAGCGGCCGGTCCTGCCGGGTCTGCTGGCGCTCGCCTGCTGCTTTCTCGCGGCGGGCGGCTCCGGGGCCGCCGAGCCGTTCGTGGTGATCGTCAACGCCGCCAATCCGGCCGCGAAGATGAGCGGCGAGGAGCTCTCCGGCCTGTTCCTCAAGAAGACCCCCCAGTGGCCGCGGGGCGGCGAGGTGATGCCCGTCGATCTCGCGGAGCAGTCGGGGGTGCGCGAGAGCTTCTCGCGCCAAGTGCACCAGAAGAGCACGGCGGCGGTCAAGGCCTATTGGCAGAAGATGATCTTCTCCGGACGCGAGGTGCCGCCGCCGGAGAAGGCGTCCAGCGCCGAGGTCGTCGCCTACGTGCGCGCCAACCGCGGCGCCATCGGCTACGTCGCGGCGGACGCTCCTCTCGGCGCCGGCGTCAAGGTGGTCAGGATCACACCGTGAGCTCCGCCGCGGCGGGCGAGGGTCTGAGCGGCCTGCTGGAAGAATTCCTGCTCGAGACGCAGGAACGGCTCGGCCGTCTCGAGGACCTGCTGCTGGCGGGCGTCGAGGAAGGCGGATTCGAGGCCGGGGCCATCGCCGAGATCAAGCTCCAGCTCCATACGCTGAAGGGCAACTCCGGAATCGTCGGCTTCACGAAGCTGCAGTCCCTGGCGCACGAGCTCGAGGACGCCGCCGAATCCCTCGCCACCGCCGCGCCGGCGACCGAGGAGCTGCTGCACGGCGTGGACCGCTTCCGCCGGCTGCTGCGGCAGGCCACGGGCGGCGGCGAGGAGCGGGAGACGGCGGGCGGCTCCGACGCCGGCGTGCGGGTGGCGTTCTCCGCCCTCGACGCGCTGGTCGATCTCCTGGGCGAGGTGGTGATCCACCGCAATCACCTGGAGGAGGCGCTGGCCGGCCATCGGGCGGAAGGACTGGAGGAAGTCCGGCGGGCGAGCGAGCGGCTCGCCGGCACTCTCGACCGCTTGCGCCAGGGCGTCATGGACCTGCGCATGGTGCCGCTGCGCACGCTCTTCCGCTCGCTCGCCAGGATCGTCCACGACGAGAGCGTCCGCACCGGCAAGGCGGCGCGCTTCGAGACCCGCGGCGGCGAGACGCCGCTCGACAAGGCCCTGCTCGAGCTGTCGAGCGAAGCCCTGGGACACCTGGTCCGCAACGCCGTCATCCACGGCCTGGAGACGCCCGAGGAGCGCCGGCAGGCCGGCAAGGGCGAGGGCCTCATCCGCCTCGCCGCGGAGGCCGACGCGCGCGAGGTGAGGATCGACGTCCTCGACGACGGCCGCGGCATCCGCCGAGACGCGGTGGCGGCCGAGGCGGCGCGGCGCGGCACGCCTCTGGCCGCCGGCGCGGACCCGTCGGCCGTGCTCTTCCTGCCCGGTTTCTCGACGCTGCCGAGCGCCGACCTGGGCGCGGGCCGCGGAGTGGGCCTCGCCGCCGTCCAGGAGGCGGTCGTCCGGCATGGCGGGCGCATCGAGGTCTTCTCCGAGGAGGGCGTGGGCACGCTGTTCCGGCTGCGCCTGCCGCTCGCCGTCTCGATCACGCGCGTCCTCCTGCTGGCGTGCGACGGCGAGGAGTACGTCCTGCCGCTGCTCTCCGTGATCGAGAGCGTCGAGCTCACACCCGAGAAGGTCCGGGAGCAGGACGGCAAGCTCTTCCTCGCCTGGCGCGGCGGCCGCATTCCGCTGCTGGACCTGGGGCGCTGCTTCGGCACGTCGCCGGAGCGCCGGAGCGGCGGCCGCGCGGTGGTCCTCGAGGTCCGCAATGCCTGGCGGGCCATCGCCGTCGATCACATCCATGGCATCCGGGAGGTCGTGGTGCGGAGCCTCGACGATCTCGGCGGACGCCATCCCGGCGTCGCGGCGACCACCATCCTCGGCAACGGCCGGGCGGCGCTCATCCTGGACGCGGCGGGCTTGATGGAGATGCCGGCGTGAGGGAGAAGCGACTGCCCGACTCCGGGCTCGCGGAGGAGATCCTGGCGTCCTGGGAAGAGGGTGCCGCCGCGCCCGTCGCGGCGCCGGAGAGGGCGCTCACCGGTCCGGAGCGCCTCTACGCGCTGGCGGACCGGCTGGCCGCCCGGTCCGCGGCGGAGCAGGAGGCGCCGCGAGAGGAGCCGGAGACCTGGGTCGCGGTGGAGGTTGAGGACGACGTCTACGCCTTTCCCGTGGCCAGGGTGGAAGAAGTGCTGCGGGTGGGCGAGATCACCCGCCTGCCCGACGCGCCGGCGCCGGTGCGCGGCCTCACCCAGCAGCGCGGCCGCATCCTCACGGTGGTGGACCTGCGGGTGCGGCTCGGCTACGCGCCGGCGCCGGTCGGCGAACGCAGCCGCATCTGCGTCGTCTCCTCGCGCGGCCGCTCGATCGGCCTGCTGGTGGACGCGGCCCGCCACGTCGTCAAGCTCCTGCCGAGCGGCAAGCAGCCGCCGCCGGAAGACGTGAAGAGCGAGCGGTCCGCCTTCATCCTCGGCGTGTATCCATTGGACGATGCGCTCGCCAGCCTGCTCGACGTCGATCGCGTTCTTTTACTTGAGGAGGGAGCGCCATGAGAGCTCCGACGGCAGCGGAGGCCGCGACGGCTCGCGGATGGAAGTTCTGGCACAAGCTGGCCCTTCTGCCGGCGCTGGCGGCGCTCGGCTTCCTCCTCGTCCTGCTCGTTCTGGGCACTCTCGGCTCGCGCAACGGCGGGCTGCTGGAGGACATCGAGAGCGGCTATTTCCCCGCCTATGCGGTGAGCGATCAGTTGGTGGATACGTTGACCGAGATCCGGCAGGGGCTGCAGGATGCGGCCACCACGATGGACCGCGACGAGCTCGCGGAGACGGACAGGAAGCGCGATAAATTCTTCGCCCTCCTCGCCCAGGCCGACGGCAATCCGACGATCGAGCCCGAGCGGCTGCAGCGCATCCGGAATCGCTTCCGCGTCTATTACACGCGCGCCCGCGAGACGGCGCGGCGCACCATCGGCGGCGAGTCCGTCGAGGCCTTGAGCGGCGCGCAGAAAGAAGCGGTGAGGCAGACCAACGAGATCCGCCAGGAGCTGGATTCGCTGACCTCCCGCAGCACGGCCCAGATGCAGGCGGCCTTCCAGGCGTCGCGCGACAACCAGCGCTCCTCGGTGGTGGTGATCGCGACGCTGACGGTGGCTTTCGTCCTCGCCCTCTCGGCGCTGTCGTTCTTCGTCATCCGCTCGCTCACCCGGCCGCTGCGCGAAGCGGTGGAGGCGGCGCGGTCGCTGGCGCGCGGCGAGCTGGCGGTCGAGGTCAGGCCGCGCGCGAACGACGAGATCGGCGAGCTCTCGCACGGCATGGCGAGCATGATCGGCTACTTCCGCGAGATGGCCGGCATCGCCGATTCGATCGCCGCCGGAGACCTGCGGGTCGAGGCGGCGCCGCGCTCGGCGGCGGACGTCTTCGGCAACGCCTTCCATCGCATGAGCGTCAACCTGCGGCAGATCATCGGCGACGTCAAGGAGTCCGCCGGCCAGGTGGCGACGACGGCCGACGAGCTCGCCGCCTCGGCGCTGCAGATCCGGCGCGGCGCCGAGATGCAGTCCTCGTCCACCGAGGAGACCTCGGCCACCATGGTCGAGATGGCGTCGCAGCTCGACAGCGTGAACCGGTCGAGCCAGACGCTGGCCAGCTACGTCGAGGAGACCTCGAGCTCGCTGGAGGAGATGGGCCGCTCCATCGAGGAGGTGGCGCGCAACTCGGAGCAGCTCGTCGGCTTCGTCGGCGGGACGACGTCGACGATCGAGGAGATGACGGCCTCGACCCGCTCCATCGCCGACAAGATGCGCGTCGTCGACTCGGTGTCGCGCGACGCGGCGAAGGCGGCGGGCGAGGGCGGCGAGCAGCTCTCGCGCCTGGTGGTCGGCGTCGGCAACTCGACCAAGGACATCGGCAAGATCGTCCGCATGATCGGCGAGTTCGCCGACCAGACGAACCTGCTGGCGCTGAACGCCGCCATCGAAGCGGCGCGGGCGGGAGACGCCGGGCGCGGCTTCGCCGTGGTGGCCGACGAGGTCAAGCGGCTGGCCGAGCGCTCGATGAGCTCGACGCGCGAGATCGCCGATTTCATCGACTCCGTGCAGCGGGATACCGACGAGGCGGTCCGTCTGTCGCAGAAGGTGCTGCAGCAGATCCTCGACACGGTGAACCGCACGACGGCGCTGGTGCAGGAGGTCCACGGCGCCCTGCAGGAGCAGACGGCGGGAGCGGATCAGATCCGCCGCACCTCCGGCACCATGCACCAGGTGACGCAGCAGGTGCCGCCGCCGTGCTGGAACAGGCCGAGGGCGCCCGCCAGGTGTTGAAGGCGGCCGAGGCGATGAACCGCATGACCCAGCAGGTCGCCGACGCCACCGTCGAGCAGATGCGCGGCGGCGACCAGGTGGTCAAGGCGGTGGATCAGATCGCGCAGGTGGCACAGCAGTTCCACGCCGCCACCGAGCAGATGTCGGAGGCCACCGAGAGCCTGGCCTCCGAGTCCGAGCGGCTGCGGCGGATGTCGAGCGTGTTCCAGGTGTGAGCGGCTGGCAGGAGATCCGATGACCGGTATGCAGTCTTCCCTTCCCACGGCCCCCAGTTGGGACGAGTGCGTGCAGCTCCTGGAGCGGCTGCCCGCGCTGCCCCTGGACTCCCGCGTCGCCGCCATCGAGCGGCTGGTGCGCAATCCGAGCCCGGGCATCCGCGAGCAGGCGCTGCGCATCGGCGCCGCCATCCTGCCCGATTCGCGGGTCACCGAGTACCTGCGGGACGATTCCGACGCCGTGCTGCGCAACGCCGGCTGCGAGATCTTCCGCCTGCGCGGCGGCCGCAGCCTGCCCGCCGTCGTCGCCCTGCTGCAGGACGCCGAGCCGGACGTGGTGCTGCAGGCGGTCCTCATCCTGGAGCGGATGCGCGATCCGCGGGCGCTCGAGCCGCTGCACGCCGCCCTCGCCCATCCCGATCCCAACGTGCAGCAGGAGGCGCTGCTGGCGGTCGGCGGCCTCGGCGACGCGCGTTCCATCCCGCACCTGCTGCCCTTTCTCGACGCCGATCCGTGGGTGCAGATGGCCGCCGTGCAGGCGCTGGGAGACCTGCGCGCGCCGCAGGCGATCCCGCATCTGGCGGCGCGGCTCACCCATCCGCTGGTCGGCTCGCTCGCCGCCGAGGCGCTGGCGCGGATCGGCGGCGAGGCCGCCTTCCGGGCGCTGGCGGCGCACTGGCCGGCCGGCGAGGTGGACCTCGCGGAAGAGGCTCTCCTGGGGCTTCTCGCGCACGTGCTGGAAGGCCTGCCGGAGCACCCGGCGTGGCTGCCGGACGGCTTCTACGTCACCCTCTCCGTGCGGCTCGCCGGGCACTCGGACGAGGCGCGCGCGTCGGCGGCGCGCTGCCTGCTGGTGCTGGGGCCGAGCATCTGGGACGAGGAGGCCCTGGAGGCGCTCGCCGCCGCGCCGCCGCTCGCCGGCGGATTGCCGCCCGCCCTCTTCCGCCGCGGCGACCTGCTCGGCCGCCTGCTCGCGCTGCCGGGCGAGCTTCGCGCCTGGGGCTTCCAGCTCGCGGCGCGCTTTCCCGGCGAGGTGCCCGAGCCGCCGTTCCTGCAGGCGCTGGAGCAGCTCGGCGACAACCCGGAGCTGCTGCCGGCCGCGATGCAGGCGCTCGAACGCGTGCGCCTGCCGGGATTGGGCGGGGCTCTGCTCGATCTCTACCTGCGGCTCGCCGAGGGACGCGAGAGCCTGGTGCCGGTGCTGCAGGTCCACGGCGCGGCGGTGCAGGCGGCCCTGGACGGCCGGCCGGAGGTGAACGCCCTCGATCGTCTCGTCCTCTCGGCCCTGCTGGGCAAGCCGGCGGAGCAGGTCGTGGGCGAGATCCTGGAGCTGCCGCCGTCGCGCCGGCTGGAGCCGGTGGCGCGGCTGATACGGCTCGAGGCCGTGGCGCGCCGGCTGCCCTGGGAGCGCTGGCTCGACGAGGCGCCGGAGCTCTTCGACGCCCTGGCCGCGGAGGCCGCCGGCCGCTACGAGCTGCGCGAGCTCCTGCCGGCCCTGCGCGCGCGCGCCGCCATCGCGCCGTCGGCCGTCGGCGTGCGCGTGTTCGGCGAGCTTGCGGACCGCGAAGCGG
>JBKPTH010000089.1:0-95364 GCA_046765915.1 Acidobacteriota bacterium
CTCTCGGCGAGGCGCTGCAGCTCCGCCGTCTCGGCGGCGCGCCGCTGCGCCGCGGCGAGGGCGAAGTAGGCCCGGCGCACCTGGCCGCGGGTCTCCGCCGTCAGCCGTGCGATCTCCGCCTCGCCTCTCCTCGCCTGGGCCGCCGCCAGCGCCATCCGCCGCCCGCGCTTGCCGCCGCGCTCGATCGGCACGGAGAGCGTCGCCGCGTCGTGCGGCAGATCGTTGGTCTTCTCGAGGCTCAGGTCCGGATTCGGCCGCAGCCGCGCGATCTCCTGCCGCGCCTGCGCCTCCGCCCGGCCCAGGCGCGCCGCGGCCAGGGCCGGGCTCGCCGACAAGGCCTCCGCCAGCACCTCGTCCAGCGTCAGGGGAGCGGCCGGCGGCGGCTCCGGCGGGGAGGGCGGCTGGCCGCGCAGCCCGGCGGCGCACAAGAGGACCGCGCCCAACAGGGTGGCGGCGAGCGTGGATCTGGGCGGGATCATCAGACGCGCATGGAGGGCTGACGCATCCTTGCAGTCGTCCATGAACGGAAGGTGAACGGGGAGAACGTCCGCAATCGCCGGGCGGCGCACATCTCCTCGGCGGGCGCCGCCGGGCTCGACTAAGATACCCTCGTGACCTCCCCCGAGATCTCCGTCGTCATTCCCGTCTACAACGAGGAGGAGAACCTCCCCGTGCTGGCGGCCGAGGTCCAGGGAGCGCTGCAGGCGATCGGCCGGCCGTACGAGGTGATCTACGTCGACGACGGCAGCACGGACGGCAGCCCCGGAATCCTCGGCGGGCTGGCGCGCGAGGATGCCGCCGTGCGGGTGGTCCGGCAGCGGCGCAACGCCGGCCAGTCGGCGGCGCTCGAGGCCGGCTTCCGCTTCGCCCGCGGCGGCATCGTCGTCACCCTCGACGCCGACCTGCAGAACGATCCGGCGGACATCCCCCGCCTGCTCGAGCGCATGAATTCCTTCGACGTGGTCTGCGGCGTGCGCACCAACCGCCAGGACACCTGGACGCGCAAGGTCTCCTCCCGCATCGCCAACGGCATCCGCAACCGCGTCACCCACGACTCGGTGACCGACGTCGGCTGCACGCTGCGGGCCTGCCGCGCCGAGTACCTGCGGCGCATCCCCATGTTCACCGGCATGCACCGCTTCCTGCCCACGCTGTTGAAGATGGAAGGCGCGCGGGTGACCGAGGTGCCCGTGCACCACCGGCCGCGGCTGCACGGCCAACCCAAATACAACATCCGCAATCGGATCTGGCGGGCGCTGGCGGACCTCTTCGCGGTGCGCTGGATGCAGAAGCGCTGGCTCGACCGGCGCCTGTCCGAGGAGATCGACGCTTGGAACACAATCCCGTCTGGCTCGTCATCGGGTTCATCGGCCAAGCCCTCTTCTTCGGCCGTTTCTTCGTCCAGTGGCTCGCCTCCGAGCGCCGCCGGCAGAGCGTAGTGCCGCGGTCGTTCTGGTACCTGAGCCTGGCGGGAGGCGCGGTGCTGCTCGCCTACGCCATCCACCGCCGGGATCCGGTGTTCATCCTCGGGCAGGCCACCGGCTTCCTGATCTACACCCGCAACCTCTGGTTCATCCACCGTCCCCCGCGCGTCGCGGACGCCGACTGAATTGAGCGCGGCGCACCGGCGGGACCTGCTGATTCTCGCCGTCCTCGGCGGCCTGCTGTTCCTGCCGGGCCTGGGGCGGCGCGATCTGTGGAACCCCGACGAGGCGCGCTACGCGGAAGTGGCCCGCGAGATGCGGCTCCTCGGTCACTGGTCGGTGCCGCATCTGAATGGCGCGGTCTACACCCAGAAACCGCCGCTGTTCTTCTGGGCGATCGCCGCCTGCGGCTGGCTCACCGGCGGGCTCGACGAGACGGCCGCCCGCCTCCCCTCCGCCTTCGCCGCCATCGGCGCCCTGCTGCTGGTCTATCGCATCGGTGACCGCCTCTTCGGCCGGCGGGCCGCCTGGCTCGCCGCCGCCGCCTTCGCCACCTGTTTCAAGGTCCTCTGGCAGGGGCGGTTCGGGCAGATCGACATGGTGCTCACCGCACTGGTGGCGCTCGGGGTGTGGTTCTGGGTGCGCGGCTATACGGAGGAGCGCCCACGGCTCAACCTGCTGTTCTTCTTCTTCGCCGGCCTGGCCACCCTGGCCAAGGGACCGGTGGGACTGTTGCCGCCGCTCCTCTCGATACTCGCTTTCCTGGGAATTACCAGAAACGGACGCGAGGTCAGACGTCTGCGGATCGGCCTGGGCCTGCTGATCTGGGCCGCGGTGGTGCTCGCCTGGCTGGTTCCCGCCGGCATCTCCGGCGGCCGCGAATACCTGGAGCAGATCGTCTTCCGGCAGAACGTCACCCGCTACGTCAACCCCTGGCACCACTACAAGAACTGGTACTACTACCTCACCGTCATCCCGGGCGAGTTCTTCCCCTGGTCGCTGCTGCTGCCGTCGGCGATCGTGGTGGGATGGAAACGCTCTCGCGATGGGTTCCTGTTCTGTCTCTGCTGGATGGTCGTCACCGTGCTCTTCTTCAGCGTCTCGCCGGCCAAGCGGTCGGTCTACATCCTGACGATGTACCCGGCCATGGCGCTGCTCGTGGGTGCGGGCCTGGACCGCATGGCCGCCGAATGGCCGCGGTGGCGCCGGTGGCTGACGATCCCCCTGACCCTCGCAGCCGGCCTAGCCACCGCGATCGTGGCCGCCCTCCCTATCGCCGGCCGGGGCCGCGCCGAGGCGATCCCGCTGGGCGGCGACGCGTTCGTCTGGGGCCTCGCCGCCGTCCTGCTGCCCCTGGCGCTCGGAGCCATCCTGGCCTGGTGGTCCGCGCGCTCCGGCGCGGTTTCCCGCGCCGCCGGCGCGCTGGCGGCGGGCATGGCGCTCGCCGGTCTCGGGATCTCGCTCTACGTCCTGCCGCGGTTCGACGTCTTCAAGTCCGCCCGCGGCCTCTCCCGGGAGCTTGTCGCCCGCATGGCCCCGGGCGAGACGTACGGGATCTACCCCCGCCTGGACTCCACCTTCCTCTTCTACACGCGGCGCTTCTGCGTGGACCTCGACAGCGAGGCGAAGCTGCGCGCCTTCCTCGCCCGGCCCGGACGGCTCTGGCTGCTCGCCCAGCGGGACGATTGGGCCCGGCTGAAGGACCGGCCCGCGATGACCGAGGTGGCGCGGGACCAGGATCCGCAGGAGGGCTACCTGCTCCTCACGCGGCCGTAGCCGGACCCTATTGCCGGTGTACTAGTTCAGTGATACAGTCTCTCCCGACAGGGATCCCGTCGCGAACCTTGAAAGGAGAAGAAGAGATGACCGTTCGATTCCAGACAGTCCTGGGGGCGCTCGCCGTTCTCGCGCTAGCCGCGATACCCACCGTCTCCGGCCAGCAGGGAGGCCAGCCGGGAGATGACCCCAATCTGGCGAAGCAGAAGCAGACGATCGTCGATGTCCGCAGCGTCGGCACGGCGATGTACACCTGGTACAAGGACGAGGTGGAGCCCAAGCGCAGCGAGGAGGCGCACAAAAAAGCCGAAGCGGAGTCCGAAGCAAAGTCCGCGGACATCACCGTCGTCCCGGCGATCTCGCCCGAGGACCTCGAAAAGGTGCTGGTCCCCAAGTACATCGAGAGAATCCCCAGACAGGACGGCTGGGGAAATCCGTACGAATTCCGCCTCAATACGACAGACCCGAACGCCGTGCATGTCATGGGTGTCCGCAGCACCGGCCGGGACGGCAAGTTCTCGGGCAACGTCTACGAGGTAGGGAACTTCTCGCCGCCCGAGTACGACCAGGACGTCGTCTGGATGGACGGCTACTTCATGCGCTGGCCGCAGAGGAAGTAGGCGGATCGTACGAGAGGCAGCCGAGGGCCGCGCATCCTTCCCGCGGCCCTCGGTCAAGCTCTACCCGGCACAACCGTAGTAGCAATAACAGAAGTCGCCAAGGCAGGTTTGATAGTCCGCGTTACAGTGCGCGCGGCAGAGGAAGGGGCTCGGGGAGTCGGGGCAGCTCGCCCAACAGCCCTCCCACGTCGCGGCGCAGTAATCCTCGCAGGCACCCTTGGCCACCGGCTGGGGCCAAGGCGAGACGGGAGGCCTGACTTGCAGCGGCCCTGCGGGCGCCGGCCCCCGCTCGCCGCCACGCTGGCCTTTCGGCTGGCCGTCCGCCCACGCTATGGCCGTCATTACGATGAAAAGAAGGACGAGCAGTGCTCTCCGCATCAGAAATCCTCCTGACGTAGGAAGCTCGCCACCATGACGGCCTCCCGTTGGCTATACGCCAAGGAGGAAGAAAGTCCGTCACGCGAGCCCGCTTCAGACTTCGTGATCCGGCATCAGCAGCCGCTCGATGCCCCGCGCCTTGCCGGTCGTCTCGTCGACGTCGATGACGACGCCGGCGAGGCGCGCGTCGCGCTTGGCGACTTCGAAAGAGGAAGGGGTCTGGAGGAGGAAGCGCTTGAGGATCTTGTCGGTGCGCATGCCGATGACGGACTCGTAGGGTCCCGTCATGCCGGCGTCGGTCTGGAAGGCCGTGCCCTTGGGAAGGATCCGCTCGTCGGCGGTGGGCACGTGGGTATGGGTGCCGACGACGGCGCTCACCCGGCCGTCGAGGTAGAAGCCCATCGCCTGCTTCTCGCTCGTGGCTTCGGCGTGGAAATCGACGAAGACCACCTTGACCGCGGAATCGAGCTGCTGGAGGAGCCGGTCCGCGGTGCGGAAGGGAGACTCCAGGTTGGACATGAAGACCATGCCCTCCAGGTTGAGAACGGCAACCGGGATCCCCGCCGCCGTCTCCCCCACGTGCAGGCCCCTGCCCGGGTTCCCCTCCGGGTAGTTGGCGGGGCGGAGCAGGTTGGGCGTGCGGTCGAGGATCTCCACCCCCTCCTTCTTGTCCCAGACGTGGTTGCCGGTGGTGAAGACGTGGATGGGCAGGTCGGCGATCTCGCGCAGGATCTCGGGCGTGACGCCGAAGCCGCCGGCGGCGTTCTCGACGTTGACCACCACGTAGTCCGCTCTATGGCGGTCCACCAGCCGCGGCAGCAGGTTGCGCAGCGCGCGCCGCCCCGGCTTGCCGACGATGTCGCCGACGAACAGGAGCTTCATCAGCGGGCGTATTCCACCGAGCGCGTCTCGCGGATCACCGTCACCTTGATCTGCCCGGGGTAGGTCAGCTCCTGCTCGATCTTGCGCGCGATGTCCTTCGACAGCCAGAGCGCCTGCTCGTCGCCGATCTTGCCGCTGTCGACGATGATGCGGATCTCGCGGCCGGCCTGGATGGCGAAGGTCTTCTGCACGCCCTTGAAGTTGCCGGCGATCTCCTCCAGCTTCTCCAGCCGCTTGACGTAGGTCTCCAGCACCTCGCGGCGGGCGCCCGGCCGGGCGGCGGAGAGGGCGTCGGCGGCGGTCACCAGCACCGCCTCCACCGTCTGCGGATCGTAGTCGCCGTGGTGGCAGGCCATGGAGTGGACGACCTCCTCGGTCTCGCCATACTTGCGCAGCAGGTCGATGCCGATCTGCAGGTGGGTGCCGTCCATCTCGCGGTCGATGGCCTTGCCCACGTCGTGCAGCAGGCCGCCGCGGCGCGCCACGGCGATGTTGGCCTTGAGCTCGGCCGCCATGGTGCCGGCGAGGAAGGCCACCTCCTTGCTGTGCTGGAGCACGTTCTGGCCGTAGGAGGTGCGGTAGCGCAGGCGGCCGAGGAGCTTCACCAGCTCCGGGTGCATGCCCGGGATGCCCAGCTCCAGCAGCGCCGCCTCGCCCTCCTGCAGGATCTTCTGCTCGAATTCGGCCTTGACCTTCTCGACGATCTCCTCGATGCGCGCCGGATGGATGCGGCCGTCGACGATCAGCCGCTCCAGGGCCACCCGGGCCACCTCGCGGCGGAACGGATCGAAGCCGGAGAGGATCACCGCCTCCGGCGTGTCGTCGACGATGAGGTCCACCCCGGTCGCCATCTCCAGGGCGCGGATGTTCCGCCCCTCGCGGCCGATGATGCGTCCCTTCATCTCGTCGCTCGGCAGAATGACCACCGAGACGGTGGTCTCGGAGACGTAATCCGAGGCCGAGCGCTGGACGGCCATGCCGATGATGCGCTGCGCCTGCCGGCCGGCCTGCTCGCGGGCTTCGTCCTCGATGCGCTTGACGATGTGGGCGGCCTCCATGCGGGCGTCGTCCTCCATCACCCGCACCAGCTCCTCGCGCGCCTGCTGCGCGGTCAGGCCGGCGATCTGCTCCAGCTTGGTCCGCTCTTCCTCGAACATCGCCTCCACCTCGGCCTCGCGCTTCTCGACGCTCTTCTCGCGGCCGGCGAGCGTGCGGTCGAGCTGGGTGAGCTCCTTGTCCCGCCGCGCCAGGTCCTCGGCCTTCTTGTCGAGGTTGTCCTCTTTCTGGGTGAGACGCCGCTCCTGCGTCTCGAGCTCGGCGCGGCGCTTGCGCGACACCGTCTCGAACTCGGTGCGGGCCTGAAGGAGCTTTTCCTTGGCGGCGATGTCCGCCTCGCGCAGGCGGGTCTCGCTCGCGCGCCGGGCGTTGTCGACCACCTGCGCCGCGTCGCGCTCCGCCTGCTCGCGCATGCGCCTGCCCTCGCGGCGGAGGAAGAACCAATAGAAGAGAGGCGCCATGACCGCGAGGCAGAAGATCGCCGCGGCCAGGATGATGATTTCGGTGTTCACCGGTTACCCCTTATCTTCAAAAGAGGGGGCCCGGCGAGATCTGGGAGGTCTCCCCCGGAAGGGAGAGGGTTAGAGCATCCCCCGCGCGGCCGTGTGGGCCGTGCGTTTAGAACCTGAAACGCGCCAGGTGGGTGTCCGCTCCGTGAGCCGTTAGCGTCCTCGTACGAGCGAGGCTGGCACGGGCCGCACGAGTAGAAGACTCCCGTGGAATGAATGTTGGTTCTACAATCGTAGAACCCATCACGCACCACACAGGGGATGCTAACCCTTGGTCCATCATATCTTGAGTTGGCGTCGCCGCCGCGCTCTCGTCAACTGCCGAGGGCCTCGGTCAATTCTTCGGTCAGCGCCGCCACCTTCTCCCGGATCTCGACTCGTTCCCCTTCTTGTCGACTCTGCAACTGGAACAGCTCGTCGGCGAGATTGAGCGCCGCCAGAATCGCGATACGGGCGGCATCGCCCTTCGTCTGCTCGGCCACCTCGCGCATCTTCTTGTCCACGAGGTCGGCCAGGCTCTGGAGGTACCCATTCTCGTCGCCGCCGCGGACGTGGTAGACCTCGCCGAAAATCTCAACCTCTGTGGTGGTTGAAGGCATGGCATCCACTCCCGACGGCAATGCCTACCCGGCCAGCAAGTGACGTAGTGCCAGCGGTTTGGCAGGGTGACTATAACACAGTCGTAGCGATACTCCCCAGGGGGCTACAATCCTCCCCCGACGTGCCCGTCTACCCCCTCCTCCGCCGCCTCCTCTTCCGGCTCGACGCCGAGACGAGCCACGGGATCGGCATGGCCGCGCTGCGCACGGCCCAGGCGGTGCCGGGCGTGACGGCCGCCCTGACGCGCCGGAACCTGGTCTCGCCGGAGGCCCTGCGGCAGACCCTCTTCGGCCGCGAGTTCTCGAATCCGGTGGGGCTCGCCGCCGGCTTCGACAAGGACGCCGTCGCCGTGCGTGCCCTGGCGGCCCTCGGCTTCGGCTTCGTCGAGGTGGGGACGGTCACTCCCCTCCCCCAGCCGGGCAACCCGCGGCCGCGCCTCTTTCGCCATCCCGCCGAGCGCAGCCTGCAGAACGCCCTCGGCTTCAACAACGGCGGCCTGGAGGCGATGCGCCGCCGCCTCGCCAGGCTCCATCCCTTCGTCCTGCCGCTCGGCGTCAACCTCGGCAAGAACAAGGCGACCCCGCCCGAGCGGGCGCTCGACGATTACGAGACGCTGCTCCGCGGCCTCCACGACCTCTGCGATTACCTGGTGGTGAACCTCTCCTCCCCCAACACCCCGGGGCTGCGCGACCTCCAGAACGAGGCCTTCCTCCGCGCCGTGCTCGGCCTGGCCGCGGGGATCACGACCAAGCCCGTCCTGGTGAAAATCGCGCCGGACCTCACGCCGGAGCAGGCGGTGGCGCTGAGCGAGGTGGCCGTCGAGGCCGGCGCGGCGGGGATCATCGCGACCAATACGACGGTCGATTACTCCCTGCTGCCTGGAGCCAAGGATTTCGGCGGCCTCTCGGGCCAGGTTCTGCGCGAGAAGAGCTTCGCGATCTTCGAGGCCGTCGCGAGGGCGCTGTTTGGCCGGACGGTGCTGATCAGCGTCGGCGGGATCGATTCGGGGGCCGAGGCCTACCGCCGGCTGCGGGCGGGGGCTTCGCTGGTGCAGATCTACACGGCGTTGATCTACGAGGGGCCTTCGCTGCCGCGGCGGATCAACGAGGAGCTGTTGCGGTTGATGGAGCGGGATGGGGCGAAGAGCATCTATGAGATCATAGGGGCAGGATGCCACAGCAGGCGCTGAGCCAGAACGCCTTTTCTATGATGATCGAACGAATCAGGGTCTCCAACTTCAAGAGCTTCGACGAGCTCGAGGTGGAGCTTCGGCCCCTTGAACATTGTTGTCGGAGCCAACGCGGCCGGCAAGTCGAATTTCCTTGAGATCTTCAGGTTCGTCCGGGATTGTGTTGTGAAATCAGTGGGCCGTGCGTTCAGCGGGAATGGCGGGCCACGTACTCTCGCAGCACCTGGTCCATGCGTGCCTGCCAACCTTCGCCGGTCGACTTGAAGAAGTCGACGACCTCAGGGCTATAGCGCACCGACACCAACTGCTTCTTGTTCGCGGACTTCGGCCGCCCTCGCACCGCACGCATAGGGACCATGGCTCGGAGCTGCTCGTCCGTTAGTGGCTGTGCATCGGGGTCCGCCCTTGCGGCGGCAACGATTGCCGCATCCTCTTCGAGCGAGGGCAGCCGGATGGCTGGGCGCTTAGATGCTTTCGACATAGTGCTTCACCTCGCGACGCTCGGCTCGGCGCAGGCTGATGATTCGCCGCACCTCGCCGCGATCTACGAAGGCTACGTAGTACAGAGTGTCTGCGTCAGGGGCGAGCGCGATCATCCGCAACTCGTCGTATGCGAACCTGTCATCCACCCAAACCAGCGCAGCATCCCAATCGAGCTGGCCCGCCAGGGCAAGCGACACGCCGTGTCGTGCCACGTTGGTCGCATCTTTGACGGGATCGAACTCGATCCGCATGATATAGTGTAGCTACAGAAATAGTCCTGTCAAGCTCTCGCCGCACGCTGGGTGTGAGCTTCGCTGCCGCAGGCTGAAGCTATCCCTCCGCCAACCCCTCCAACCGCTCCACCAACCCCTCCACCCGCCGCCGTACCTCCTCGCGCTCGATCTCCCAGCTCTTCGCCGCCGCGGCGGCTTCGGCGCGCTCGGTTTCGGCGGCGGCGAGCTGCTCCTCTAGATCGCGGACTTGGGCGCGGAGGTTTTCGCGCTCCTCGTCAGGCTCCTCGGATCCGTCCGGCTCGGCGGCGGGCATCGAGGCCGCGGCGAGGCGGGTCTCCAGGTTCTTGATCTGCGCGCGCAGCGAGCGGTTCTCCTCCCCCAGCTCCCCAAGACGCACGACGGCTTCGCGCACCCGGGTCTCCAGACCGTCCAGCCATTCGATGTCCACGGCGGCGCCTATCCTTTCCACCCGAAGCGAGCGGTGAGCTTCTCGTTGAGGCCGAGCTGCAGGGCGTTGACCTCCTCCTGCGTCAGCGAGCGCTCGCGCGCGTTGTACTCGAACGAGATCGTGGTGTTGACCGCGCCCTCGGGCACGCCGGGACCGCGGTACTGCACTTTGAGCCGCCAGGAGACGAGCTCCGGCGGCGCCTGCCCGGCGATGGCGCGGTCGATCTCGGCCCAGGGGACGTCGAGAGGATGCGTGAGCGTGAAGTCGGCCGAGATGCCCGGGAAGCGGGAGGGCAGATCCACCTCCAGGCTCACCTCGCCGCCGGCCAGGGCGTCGGTCGCCAGCTCGGCCACGTAGAGGGGATAGCCCTCTTCTTCTTCGACGCGGCCGAACCAGCCCACGACTTCGCCGTCGCGCAGCAACTCGGCGGTGTTGCCGGCCAGCAGACCGGGCAGATCCGCCGGGCGGACGTCCAGCCGCACGCCGAAGGCGTCGGCCAGGGACTCCATTGCGCCCTTGAGATCGAACAGATCGAGCTCCACTTCCCGCTCCCACGGGCTGCCGAGCCGGCCGCCACAGACGAGCGCTACGTGCTCGGGCTGGTCCGGCAACCCTTCCTCTGCGGTCTCGAAGAAGACGGTGGCGATCTCGAAGATGCGCACCGCGGGCAGGCCGCGCCGCTGGTTGAAGCGCGCCGTCTCCACCAGGTTCGGCGCCAGCGAGCGCCGCAGCACCGAGTACTGCTCGGAGAGCGGATTGGCCAGGCGGATGGGCTTCGCCTCTGGCCGCAGGCTGGGCAAGACGGCGTCACGCGCCGGATCGAGGAAAGCGAAATGGACCGTCTCGGCGTAGCCGGAGGCGGCGAGCTGCCGGCGCAGCCGCTCGCGGCGGATCTGGTTCTCGGGCTTCGGCGCGTCGGCGCCCGGAATCGCCGGCAGGGCGGCCGGAATGCGGTCGAAGCCGTGGTTCCGGATCACCTCTTCGTAGAGATCCTGGGGGTACACCTCGTGCGGCGGCTCCGGCCGCGGCTGGAAGTCGTAGTACCGCCAGGACGGGACCGTGACGTCCCAGACGTTGCCGCCATTGCGGTCCACGCCGAAGCCGAGGCCGGTGAGCCAGCGCTCGGCGTCGGCGGGCTCGATCGCGGCGCCGGCGAAGGCGTCGAGCTTCGCGAGGTCGAGCTGGCCCCGGCGCGTCCAGTCCCGCGTCTCGTCGCGCACGTCGATGACGCCGGCGAGCACCGTGCCTCCCGCCAGCTCGGCGATGAGGGCCGCGGCGCGGCTCACCGCCTCGGCGCAGATCCCGGGGTCCGCGCCGCGCTCGAAACGGTGCTTGGCGTCCGTGTGCAGGCCGAAGCGCTTGCCGGTGATGCGCACCGCCCGGCGGTCGAAGTGGGCTCCCTCGATGAGAACGTCGCGCGTGGCGTCCATCACCTCGCTGTCGAGCCCGCCCATGACGCCGGCCAGGCCGACGGGCCGTTCGGCGTCGGCGATCACCAGCACGTCGGGGTCGAGCCGGCGCTCCTGGCCGTCGAGGGTGACCAGCCGCTCGCCCGCCCGCGCCCGGCGCGCCACCAGCGTGCCGCCGGCCACCTTGGCGAGGTCGTAGGCGTGGAGCGGCTGGCCCAGCTCCCAGAGCACGAAGTTGGTGACGTCCACGACGTTGTTGATCGACCGCAGGCCGATCGATTCCAGGCGCCCGCGCAGCCAGTCGGGGCTGGGTCCGACGCGCACGCCGCGCACCACCCGCGCCGCGAACCGCGGACAGCCCGCGAAGTCCTCGATGAGGATACGGGCGGCCTCCGCGGCGCGCTCCGCACCTTCCGCGGGAGCGGCCGGCGGGCGGCGCAACGGCCGGCCGTAGAGCACCGAGACCTCGCGCGCCAGGCCGAAGTGATTCATGCAGTCCGGCCGGTTGGTGGTGACGTCGACGTCGAGCACCGTGTCGCCGTCATGGGCCGACAGACCCTCGACGTGGAGGCCGGCCTCGGTCAAGCGCCGCTGGAGATCCCGCGGGTCCTCCGGCAGGTCCACGTACTCGGCGAGCCAGCGGGCGGAGAACTCCATCAGCCCCGCACCTGCCGCAGCAGCCGCTCGTCGTTCTCGAACAGCAGGCGGATGTTGGGGACGCCATAGCGGTTCATGGCCACCCGGTCGGGACCCATGCCGAAGGCGAAGCCGGAGTAGACGTCCGGATCGATGCCGCATCCGGCGAGGACGCGGGGATCCACCATGCCGCAGCCGAGGATCTCCATCCAGCCGGTGCCGGAGCAGACCGCGCAACCCGCTCCCTTGCAGGCCTGGCAAGTGACGTCCATCTCGGCCGAGGGCTCGGTGAAGGGGAAGAAGCTCGGCCGCAGGCGGATCTCCACGTCCGGCGCGAAGAGGCGACGCATGAAGGCGAGGAGGGTCCCCTTGAGGTGGCCGACGGTGATGCCCTCCGCCACCGCCAGGCCCTCCACCTGGTGGAACATCGGCGAGTGCCGCAGGTCGTTGTCGTTGCGGTAGACCCGGCCGGGGCAGATCACCCGGATCGGCGGCTTGCGCGCCAGCATGGTGCGGATCTGCACCGGCGAGGTGTGGGTGCGCAGCAGCAGTCCGTTCTCCAAAAAGAAGGTGTCCTGCGTATCGCGCGCCGGATGGTCGCGAGGGAAATTGAGGGCCTCGAAGTTGTGGTAGTCGTCCTCCACCTCGGGGCCTTCGGCGACGCTGTAGCCCATCTCGGCGAAGATCGACTCCATCTCGCGGATGACCAGGTTCACGGGGTGGACGCTCCCCAGGCCGGGCCGCCGGCCGGGCAGCGTGACGTCCACGGCGGCGGCGCGGCGCGAGGCCTCCTGCTCCTTGGCGGACAGCGCCTCGTCGAGCTCGGCGAGGCGGCTCTCCACCCGCTCCTTCAGGCGGTTGACGGCCTCGCCGTAGGCGCGCCTCTCCTGGGGCTCGACATTTCGAATCCCGTCGAGCAACGCGCGCAGGATCCCCTGTTTGCGCCCTGCCCACCGGACGCGCAGAGCCTCCCAGTCCTTGCGGTCCTTGACGTCCCTGCAGTCCTTCTCGAACTGGCCGCCCAGATCCTCCAATTGGGCGACCGTTTGAGGCGGGGCGCCGTCGGCGACGCTCACCCTACCCCTCCGCGGGCGCCGCCTGGCCCTCGAGCGCCTGCTTCGCCATCTCCGCGACCCCGGCGAAGCCCTGCGGGTCGGCGACGGCCAGGTCGGCCAGCACCTTGCGGTCGAGCAGCGAGCCGGCGGCCTTGAGGCCGGCGATCAGGCGGCTGTAGGAGAGCCCGTGCAGCCGGGCGGCGGCGTTGATGCGCACGATCCACAGGCTGCGGATCTGCCGCTTCTTCTGCCGGCGGTCGCGGTAGGCGAAGCCGAGCGACTTGTCGACCGCCTGCTTGGCGATGCGGTGGCTCTTCGACTTGGTGCCGTAGTAGCCGCTGGCGAGCTTGAGGATCTTCTTGCGTTTCTGGACGCGCTTGCTACCGCGCTTGACACGTGCCATCTCTCGAACCTCGTTTCTGCTCCGCGCTCAGTCAGTGAGGGGGAGCGGTCAAGGCCCGCGCGGCGCCGATGATGACCGATCGCCGGGGGCCGCGGCTCCGGGGGGCAGGTCCTTCCCGCCGGTCGCCGCCGTTAGTGATGTGTCGAACCTACTTGTGCAGCATCTCTTTGAGCGTGCCGGCGAAAGCGGGCGAGACCTCCGTGGACTTGCGCAGGTTGCGCTTCCGCTTGGTGGTCTTCGAGGTCAGCATGTGGCTGTGCATCGCCTGGTGACGCGTCACCTTGCCCGTGCCCGTGACCTTGAAACGCTTCGCGGCCCCCTTGTGCGTCTTCTGCTTTGGCAAGGCCGTCTCCTTTCTTTACGCAAAACCAACCCGCAGGCGCAGGGCGCAGCCTGCTGCGCCCTCGCCAGAACGCGGGCCGGGATGGACCGAATTCCTGTGCCGCCCCCTCTCGGGGTCAGGTGGCGGCTTTCTTGGCTCCCCCGTGGCGCGGCGGACCGAAGATGACGTGCATCCGGTTGCCGGCCATCTCGGGCGAGGATTCTAGCACTCCATGCTCTCCCAGGTCCGCCTCGAAGCGCTTGAGCAGCTTGTGGCCGAGGTCCTGGCGCGCCATCTCGCGGCCGCGGAACTGGACGGTGGCCTTCACCTTGTCCCCGTCGCCCAGGAAGCGGAGGGCGTTCTTGAGCTTGAAGTCATAGTCGTGCTCGTCGATGTTGGGCCGGAACTTGACTTCCTTGACGTGGATGATCTTCTGCTTCTTCTTCGACTCATGGGCCTTCTTCTTCTGTTCGTAGAGGAACTTGCCGAAGTCCATGATCCGGCACACCGGCGGCTTGGCCGTCGGCGCCACCTCCACCAGGTCGAGGGCGGCCTCCTGAGCCCGCCGCAGCGCCTCCTCCACCGGCACGATGCCGGCCTGCGAGCCGTCGGCGTCCACCAGCCGCACCTCGCGCACCCGGATGCGCTCGTTGATCCGCGTTGCCTTGTCGATAGCTAGCCCACCCCCTCAGAGCGTCGAGCTTGTGCCCGTAGTGTAGTGTTCAGATCAAATCTCCTTTCTTAGATGTGCCTAAAGCTCCCGGCTGCGCGCCGCCACGAGGCCGCGGGCCCGGGAGAGGAATGCATCCAGATTCATCGCCCCCAGGTCCTCGCCGGCCCGCCGCCGCACCGAGACCGTACCGTCCTGCTCCTCGCGCGCGCCGACGACCAGCATGTAGGGCACCTTCTGGAGCTGCGCTTCGCGGATGCGATAGCCGAGCTTCTCGTTGCGGTCGTCGAGCTCGGCGCGCACGCCGCCTTCGGCGAGCGCCTGGCGCACCTTCCCGCCGTAGCCGGCGAACTTTTCGGACACCGGCAGCACCACGGCCTGCACCGGCGCCAGCCAGAGCGGAAAGGCGCCCGCCGTCTGCTCGATGAGGATCGCCAGGAAGCGCTCGACCGAGCCCAGCATGGCGCGGTGGATCATCACCGGCTGGTGCTCCGCGCCGTCCGCTCCCACGTAGGTGAGGCCGAAGCGCTGCGGCATCTGGTAGTCGAGCTGGATGGTGCCGAGCTGCCAGCTCCGTCCCAGCGCGTCGCGGACGTGGAAGTCGATCTTCGGCCCGTAGAAGGCGCCGTCGCCGGGATTGACCCGGTACGCGGTGCCGCGGCCGTCGAGCGCCTGCGCCAGAGCCGTCTCGGCGCGGTCCCACAGCGCGTCGGAGCCGATGCGCTTCTCCGGCCGCGTCGACAGCTCGACGCCCACCTCGTCGAAGCCGAAGGTGCGGTAGAGCTCCAGGATCATCTCCATCGCCGCCAGCACCACGCTCTCGATCTGCTCCTCGGTGCAGAAGACGTGGGCGTCGTCCTGCGCGAAGGAGCGCACCCGGAACATGCCGGCGGTCACGCCGCTGCGCTCATAGCGGTGCAGCCGGCCGAAGTCCGCGTAGCGGATGGGCAGGTCGCGGTACGAGCGCAGGCGGGTGCCGAAGATCAGGCAGTGCGTCGGGCAGTTCATCGGCTTGACCGACATCTGCCGCTCGTCGGCCTCGGTGAAGAACATGTTCTCGGCGTAGTTGTCGTAGTGGCCCGAGGTCTTCCACAGCTCGACGTCGAGGATCTGCGGCGTGATCACCTCGCCGTAGCCGTAGCGGGCGTTGAGCTCGCGCACGTAGCCGATGAGGGCGTTGTAGATCGACGCCCCCTTGGGATGCAGGAAGGGCATGGCCGGCGCCAGCGGGTTGAAGCTGAAGAGGTCCAGCTCCTGGCCCAGCCGCCGGTGGTCGCGGGCGCGCGCCTGCTCCAGCCGCTCCAGGTACTCGTCCAGCTCCTGGCGGCTGGCGAAGGCGGTGCCGTAGATGCGCTGCAGGCGCTCGTTGGCCTCGTCCCCCTTCCAGTAGACGCCGGAAGCCTCGAGCAGCTTCACCGCGCCGATCTGCGCCAGGCTGCGCACGTGCGGCCCGCGGCAGAGGTCGGTGAAGCGGCCGTCGCGGTAGAGGGTGATCGTCTCGCCGGCGGGGATCTCCTTGAGCCGCTCGACCTTCAGCGTCTCGCCCATGTCGCGGAAGATCCGCTCGGCCTCCTCGCGCGACACCTCGACGCGCTCGAACTCGCTGCCCTCGGCGAGGATCTCGCGCATCTGCTCCTCGATCCTCTCGAGGTCCTCGGGGGTGAAGGCGCGCGGGAAGCGGAAGTCGTACTGGAACTTCTCCGAGTGGTCCTGGCGGCCGGCGTCGATCTCCGCCTCCGGCCACAGGCGCTTGACGGCGTCGGCCAGCACGTGCTCGGCGCTGTGGCGGATGAACTCGCCCGCCTCCGGGCTCTTGACGGTGAAGATGCGGAACGCTCCCCCCTGAGTCAGCGGCAGGCGCAGATCGACCTTGCGGCCGTCGAGCTCGGCGCCCACGGCGTCCCTGGCCAGACGCGGTCCGATCCCGGCCGCCACCTCGAGCGGAGTGGTCCCTGCCGGCACCGTGCGCACGGAGCCGTCGGGCAGGGTCAGGCTGAGGGCTTCGGTCATCGTCTCCATAGGACCGCGTTCATCCGCCGACGCAGATCAGAAAAAGGTTCGCTCTCGGGCGGCGGCCCGCACCGGAGGAAAGTCACGAGTGGGGGAGATGGTAGGCGCTAGCGGACTCGAACCGCTGACCTCTACCGTGTGAAGGTAGCGCTCTAACCAGCTGAGCTAAGCGCCTGGGCATGAAGGATGAACGTCGGCCACCAGCGATGCGATCTCCGATTTTGTCTTTCTCAATCTGGCGCCGATTCCACTCCTATCGAAGCATGGTAGGCCCGAGCGGACTTGAACCGCTGACCTCTACGATGTCAACGTAGCGCTCTAACCAACTGAGCTACGGGCCTAAGTACCTTTCCCTTTTGGCGGTTGCCAAGGGATGGAGAGGGTAGCAAACGCAGGGGGACAGTGTCAACGGAAACGCGCGGCCCGCGCGGCCTGGACACCCTCCTCCCCATGGAGAACAGGGCGGGCCCGGCCCACCATTTCCCCTCCCGCCGGGAGCCCACCGGAGGCGGTGTACCGCATAGCGGACCCGATGCGCTGTACAGCGGGCCCGTTGTACGGTGCAGCCGGTCCGTTGTACGGTGCAACGGGTCCGCTGTACGGCACATCGGGTTCGTTGTACGGTGCAGCCGGCCGGGTGCGCTGTACAGGGAGCCCGCTGTGCCGTACAGCGGCCCCGCTGCGCTGTACAGCCGGCCCGATGCACCGTACAGCGGACCCGATGTGCCGTACAGCGGGCACGCTGTGTTGTACAACGAGCCCGGTGGGCCGTGCAACGAGCCCGGTGGGCTGCATACCGGCGACGGTGGATCGTGCAACGGCGCCCGGTCAGGAGAACGCCGCCAGGATGGGGTCCGCACCGCTCGAGCGCGGCCGGCCGGCCGCCTCCGGCAGGGACGCCAGGGATCCTATGGACGGCGGGGGCGGAGGTCAAGCGTAGTTAGCGGCTGCTGGCGGCTCGCGATGGGAATTGCTTGATGGGTTGTGGGGCTTCCAGCGGCTCCCTGTCATGAAGAACCTTCGCCCGCTTCGCCGCCAGCATCAGCTCGCTGTCTTCAAGCGGCGCCCCGCTCGTGCTGGCCATGTACAGAAAATCAACCAGCAGTTCTTGGAGGACATAAGCCATGGGAGTCCGCTCGCTCGGAGGGCGCACGTACGAAAAGTAGCCTGTCGCTTGCAGCCAATCCTGCAGCTTCGAGGCTCTCGCGAAGTTGATTCCGTCCCGTCGGAGTCTTTCCCAGGGTTCCATTCAAGCAGCTCCCTTCAAGCGCTTGGACCACGATACAGCAAAAGTTGCCGAGATGAGAACCTACAGCGCCAGAGGTTGTGGTGGACCGCAGCGACATCGCCGCTCCGGAGACGCCCCGCCGTCCCTGTGGCCTGCGGTGGGTTTCGTAACGGGTCTGGGGCGTCTCTACGGACCCTCCGAGGCATGGCGGAAATTTTGTGGTTCCGTGAACGTCGCCTCAGGAACCTCTCCCGTTTGCCGTGGCTCGAACGGTCCGTAGAGACGACCCAGTCGATGTGCGGCGACGGCTCGAAGGCGCACAACGGCGGGTCGTCTCCGAGGCGGCGATGTCGCTTCGATCCACCACAACCTCCGGCGTCGCGAAACGGCGGGTCGTCTCCTACAACGCCGCCCCCCGCACCATCGCCAGCCAGCCCTTCAGGTACTCGCCCTGCGGATGGGTGATGGCCACCGGGTGATCGGGCGCCGCCGCGAGCGGCTCCAAGAGAGAAACCCGCACTCCGGCTTCCACCGCGGCGGCGAAGAAGATCTGACGGAAGAGCTTGGCGTCCACGGCACCGCTGCAACTGAAGGTGAGCAGAAAACCGCCGGGCTCGACGCGCGCGAGAGCGAGGCGGTTGAGGTCCTTGTAGGCGCGGGCCGCGGCGTCGAGATCGGTACGCTTGCGCACCAGCGGCGGCGGATCGCAGACGACTAGGCCGTAGCGCTCGGTGCGCTGGCGCAGGTCCTCGAAGACGTTGGCCTTCACCCATTCTGTGCGATCCGCGTCGAAGCCGTTCAAGGTGACGTGCTGCCGCCCGCGCTCGATCAGGCGCGCCGAGGACTCGACGAGCACCACCCGCGAGGCGCCGCCGCGCAGCGCGTAGAGGCCGAAGGCGCCGGTGTGGGCGAAGAGGTCGAGCACCGCGCGACCGCCGGCGAGGCGCTCGGCGCGGCGGCGGTTCTCCCGCTGGTCGCAGTAGAAGCCGGTCTTCTGCCCGCCGCCGAGCTCGGCCGTGAAGGCGAGGCCCGACTCGGTGAAGCGCGCCTCGGCGGGGGGATCTCCCGCGATCGTCTCCTCCCCCGCGAAGGAGAGCCCTTCGGCGCGGCGGACGGGCACGTCGTTGGCCTGCACGATGGCGGCGCCGGGCGCGGCCTCCGCCAGGGCGGCGTAGGCTTCGGCGCGCACCGCCTCCAGGCCGGCCACGGTGATCTGACTCACCAGGACGTCGCCGAAGCGGTCCACCGTCCAGCCCGGCACGCCGTCCCCCTCGGCGTTGAGCAGCCGGTAGCCGGTGGTCTCCGGCGGCAGCACGGCCTGGCGCAGGGCGTGCGCCTCGGCGATGCGGGCGGCGAAGAAGGCACGGTCCGCCGCCTCCACGCCGGCTCCCAGCATGCGCAGGCGGATCTGTGAACGCGGGCTGTGGAAGGCGAGCCCCAAGGGGCGCTCGCGGGCGTCGAAGACCCGCGCCAGGGGAGCGTCCGCGGGTCCCTCCTGCCGAGCGACGGCGCCGGAGAAGATCCAGGGATGGCCGTCGCGGACGGCCTTCTCTCGGCCCGGCTTGAGGAGGACGCGGAGCTCGCCGCTCGCGGCGGCGCCGTTAACGGCCCGCTCCGCTCTTCGCCGGGCCGGCGGAGATGACGAACGGCGCGACGCTGGTCTCCGCCCTGCCTTCCGCGTTGGTCACGGTCACCATCAGCAGGTACTCCCCGGGCTGGAGCTGGGGCGGCTGGAAGGTGGCGTCCAGCCGCACGGGGCCTTCGGCGCCGCCGCTCTCCCGGCCCAGGACGCCGAGCATCCCGCCCTCGACTTCCTTGCCGTCGGCCGTCATCACCGTGGCCTGCGCCTTCAGCCGTCCGGTCCCCAGGCCGTAGCCGACGAGCGAGACGGGGACCGCCTGCTCGGGGAGCAGCACCGGCCGCGAGGCGGGGACGTAGGGCTCCTTGCGCGCCATGAACGGATAAGCCACCTTGCCCTCCTGCACCGTGACCTCGCGGATCACCAGCCAGCGGCCGGCGGGCTCGGGGAAGAACGGCGGCAGCAGCACCGGCGAGGCCTGGGCGAAGGCCGGCACCTCGAGGGAAGACACCCGCATTCCCGCCGCGCCCGTCTGGCCGTTGCGCGCCAGCACCCGCAGCGAGTAGGTGCCCGGCGCCAGCTCGAGGTCGCCGAAGACCTTGATGCCGGTGGCGCGCACGGCGTCGCCGACCTTGGCGAGATCGAGGCTGGCCGTCTGGGTGAAGAAATCCTGCACGGCGCCCTGCGCGTCCATGGCGTAGACGTAGATCTCGGCCGGCAGCGCCGTGCCCTGCTGGCCGGCGAGCAGCGAGGCGCCGTCGATCTCGATCACCACCGGCACGTAGGCCTTGTCGCCGGCCATCTTGAAGGGAGCCGCCAGCACCGCGAGCCCCACCGGACCGCCTTCCTGCCCGGCGACGACCTCGCCGGCGGTCTGCAGGATCCTCTCCATGGCGCTGCGCTGGCCGAAGGGCTTCGGCGCGTAGTAGCCGGTCCGGTAGACCACCCGCGCGCCCTGGGGATTCTTCAGCTCGACGCGCAGCTTGTGATACTGGCCGTCGTGCTTGACCTCGGGCTGAAAGGAGAGCACGTAGGTGACGCTGGTGCGGTCGAGCATCTTCTCCATCGCCGCGCCGAGGTCGTTGAAGTTCTGGTACAGCTCGCCGCCCGTCGAGTTGGCCATCATGAAGAGGCCGTCGGCCCCCTGGGAACGGGCGGCGCGCAGATCGTCGGCGCTCGCCCGCACGCCGCCGATGTCCACCGCCTGCACGACGCAGTCGGCGCGGCGCAGGGCCTCCAGCATCTTCTCCAGGTCGCTGCTCGTCTTGGTGTTGCCGTAGCGCTGGTCCTGGTCGATGTTCCAGACGTCGCCGGAGACGGAGAAGTTGTCCATCTGCTGGATCTCGGCCTCGTCCACGGTGCCGATGGCGAGCGCGCTGTCGAAGCCCTCGGAGAGCAAGAGCACCTGCTTGCGGCCGTCCACGGCGGCCATGGCCTGGGCGAAGGCGGCGAGCGAGCGGGTGAAGGCGGCGAGGGTGCTGCGCTGCTTCTCGCGCTCGCTGCGCGCCAGGGCCGCGGCCGCCGAGACGGTGGCCTCGCGGCCGGTGTAGGGCTGCTCGTTGTCCGAGCTCTCCACCGCCTTGATGTGCACCTCGTGGCTGTCGTCCATGCCCGCCCCGCCGGCCAGCAGCAGGGGGTCCGCGGCGAAGTGGTTCTGCACCGGGCTCAGATGGTCGATGGCGGTCTCGATCTGCGCGCGGTTGGTGGTGAAGCCGAGCAGGAGCTGCGGCCCCCGCGAAGGCACGTAGGCGCCGACGGCGATGAGATCCGATGGATGGAAAGAGCCGTGCAGCAGCCGCTTCGCCGCCTCGCGGGCCCGCGTCATCGAGGTCGGCTTGGAGAAGCCGAGATCGAAGAGGAGGACGAACCGCCGCCGGGCGGACATCGGCACGCGCTTGACCGCCTCCGGCTTATCCGTGGGCACGGAGGCGAGGTCGAGGACCTCGAAGCCGGTGATCTCCTGCTTCTCGCGCCCCTCGTAGACCTCGAAGTCCGCGGCGGTGAGGCCGCGCACGGGCTTGCCGTCGCGCACCACCTGCACCGGCACCTCCACGGCGACGACGCTGGTGGACTCGGAGAACCGCTGGGCCGCGAGCGGGCCGGCCGCCAGCGCCAGCGACAGAGCCGCGACGAGCCCGAGCCGCCGGCTGAATCGTATGATGAGCTCCATAACTCCTCCTGACTGCCCTCTCTGGTCCTAAAAAAGCAAAAGGGACTGCAAGGACGGCAGGGACAGCAAGGACAGGTGCCGTTCAGGTGAGCCTCCTTGTCCCTGCTGTCCCTGCCGTCCTTGGAGTCCCTTTGATCCTTGCACCCCCTCGTGAGGAGCCACCACGAACCGCACGCTGCTGCTCGCCGCGGCCGAGGTTCCCGTCACCGTGACCCGCAGCACGTACTCGCCCGGCTGCAGGTCGGGCGGCCACCAGGAGGCGATGGCGCGGTCCGCTCCCGCGGTGCCGCGGCGGTCGAGCATCTCGATACTGCCTCCCGGCACCTCGCGGCCGTCCGCCGTCAGCACTTGGGGCCGCGCCTTCCACGCGCCGGCGCCGAGGTTGAAGCCGGTGAGCACCATGAGGGTCTCGCGCCCCGCGGTCAGCACCGGCCGCGAGGCGGGGACGAACGGCGCGCTGCGCAGCAGGAAGGGGTAGGCGGCGGGCTTCGCTTCGCCGCGCGCCTCCTCGCGCACCATCAGCCAACGGCCGGGCGGCTCCGGGAACAGCGGCGGCAGCAGCGCCGGCTCGCCGCCGGCCGGCACGTGCACCGGCACCACCCGCAGGCCGGTGGCGCCGCTGGCGCCGTTGCGCACCAGCACGCGCAGCGAGTAGTCGCCGGCCAGCAGGTCGAGGTGGCCGAAGAACTTGAAGCCGACCTGGCGCAGCGGCGCGCCGGCCTTGGCGACGTCGAGGCCCACCGTCTGGGTGAAGAAATCGTGCACCGCGCCGAGCTCGTCGAGGGCGTAGACGTAGATCTCCACCGGCAGCACCGCCGGCTGCGGGCCGGCGAGCAGGCCGGCGGCGCCGGCCTCGATGAGCACCGGCACGTAGGCCTTCTCCCCCTCCGAGCGCACCGGCGCCGCCAGCACCGCCGTGGGGATGGCGTCGCTCTCCTCGCCGCTCATCACCTGGTTGGCGGCCTCCAGCAGCTTGGCGAGCGAGTCCTGCTCGGCGTACGGCTTGGGCGGGTAGTAGCCCGGCCGGTGGGTGATGCGCGCGCCGGGGAGCGGCTTGCGCAGCTCCACCCGCAGCCGGTGGTACTCGTCCTCCGGCGGCAGACGGTCGGGCTCCACCGCCAGCACGTAGGTGACGCTCGTCCGCTTGAGCATGCGGCCCATGGCGGCGCCGAGGTCGTTGAGGTTCTCGTAGAGGTCGCCGCCGGTGCCGCGGGCCATCATCAGCAGGCTGTCACGGCCGCCCAGCCGCGGCGGGCCCTGATCGGCGCCGGCGCGCACGCCGCCGATGTCCACGGCCTGGATGAGGCAGTCGGCGCGGCGGAACTGTTCGAGCATGCGCTCGACGTCGTTGCCGGCTTCGGTCAGGCCGTAGCGTTCCTCGGAGCTGAACCGCCACGACTCGCCGTGCAGGATGCTCTCGCGCATCTCCTCCTGCCGCTGCGGATCGAGGGTGCCCTCGATGAGGGCGCTGTCGAATCCCTCGGAGAGGAACACCAGGTACTTGCGGCCCTCGACCACCGCGATCTGCCGGGCGAGATCGGAGAGCGCGCGGGTGAAGGCCTCGACGTGGTTCTTCTGCGCCGTGCGGTCCGCCCGCGCCACGGCGTCGGTGATCATCTCCAGCCGCTGCTGCACGGCCACGTCGGTGACCTCGGCGAGGGGATCGCGGGCGAGCGGCGGCGCGCCGCCGCCGGCGGCGTTCTCCGCTCCCAGCACCTCCTGCAGCACCAGGCGCAGGGGATCGACGGGACGCACCATCAGGTCCGGCAGGCCGAGGGTCGCGAGGGCGCCGTCGAGCTGCCGGCGGTCGGAGGTGAAGCCGAGCACGAGCTGCGGGCCGCGCGCCGCGCTGTAGGTGGCGACGCCCACCAGATCGGTGGGATGGAGCTGCGCCAGCAGGCCGGCGGCGGCGCGGCGGGCGCGCAGCACCGCGGCGGGCTCGGAGAACGCCAGGTCGAAGAGCAGCAGGAAGTGGCGGCGCGCCGCCGCCGGCACCGCGGCGGCGCGCACCGGCGCCCCCGCCGAGAGGTCGAGGACGTCGAAGCCGGTCACCGGCAGCTTGCGCCGCCCCTCCCACACCTCGAAGTCCTCCCGGATGAGGCCGCGCACCGGCTCGCCGTCGCGCACCACCTGCACCGGCACCTCGACGGAGAGCACCTGGGTGGCGCCGGAGAAGGCGGGCGGCGTCTGCGCCGGCTGTTGCTGCGGGGCCTCTCCACGCGCCGCCGAGGCAAGGGTGAAGGCGAGGAGGAAAACTGTAGGGGCGGCCCTGTGTGGCCGCCCTGTCTTATCTGTCCGATCTGTCCGATCTGTCTTCGTCGACGACGCGTGATCTCGCCGATGCCCTCGACGCCAAACAGGGCGGCCACACAGGGCCGCCCCTACACGGGGAATTCCCATGCCGCCCCCTTGCCTCAGCGGCTCCCTCGGGTTGCCGCCGCGCCGCCGATCGCGAAGGGGGCGAGGCTGGTCTGCGCCTTGCCCGCGGCGTCGGTCACCGTCACCCGCAGCACGTACTCGCCCGGCTGCAGCGCCGGCGGCTGGAAGGTGGCAGAGACGCGCAGCGGACCGCTGCCGCCCCCCTCCCTGTCGCTCAGCTTCAGCGCGCCGCCCGGCACCTCGTGGCCGTCCGGCCCCAGCACCTTGGCCTCGGCCTTGAGGTCGCCGGTGCCGAGGTTGTAGCCCTGCAACACCACCGCCGCAGGCTGGCCCGGCGCGAGCACCGGCCGCGAGGACGGGATGTACGGCTGGTCCTTGAGCATGAAGGGGTACGGCGCCTGCGCCTGCCCCGCCTGCTGCGTCTCGCGCACCATCACCCAGCGGCCGGGGGGCTCGGGGAAGAGGGCCGGCAGCAGCGCCGCCTCGCCGCTGGCGAAGGCCGGCACCGCCAGATCCGTGACCCGCAGGCCGGAGGCGCCGGTGGCGCCGTTGCGCACCATGGTGCGCAGCGAGTACCTGCCCTGGGGCAGATCGAGATGGCCGAAGAACTTGAGGCCCGACTGCCGCAGGGCCGCCTCGCCCTTGGTGAGGTCCACGCCGAAGCTCTGGGTGAGGAAGTCCTGCACGGAGCCGTTCTGGTCGATGGCGTAGACGTAGATCTCCACCGGCAGGCTGGCTCCCTGCTTGCCGGCGAGCAGGCTCGTGCCGTTGATCTCCAGCACCACCGGCACGTAGGCCCGGTCGCCGCCCGCCGCGAACGGCGCCGCCAGCACCGCCGCGGCGATGGCGCCGCCCTCCTCGCCCATCACGGCGTTGGCCGTCTCCAGCAGGCGCTGCAGCGGCGGCTGCTCCTTGTACGGCCGCGGCGCGTAGTAGCCCGGCCGGTGCACCACGCGCGCGCCGCGGGAGTTCTTCACCTCCACCCGCAGCTTGTGGAACGAGCCGTCCTGCTTCAGGTCGTCCGGCTGGAAGGAGAGCACGTAGGTGACGCCGGTGCGGCGCAGCATCTGGCCCATGGCGTCCTTGAGGTTGTTGAAGTTCTCGTAGAACTCGCCCCCCGTGCTCTTCGCCATGTTGAGCAGGCTCTCCTTGCCGTTGGTGTGCTGCAGGCCCTGGTCGGCGCCCGCCCGCAGGCCGCCGATGTTCACCGCCTGGATCTGGCAGTCGGCGCGGCGGAACTCCTCGAGCATCTTCTCGACGGCGTTCTGCGTGCGGGTGTCGCCGAACTGCTCGTCCGAGCCGGTGCCGCCGGTCGGCTGCAGGACCGGCGCGGGGTCGTCGGTGGCCTGGCTGATCGTGTTCTGGAGATCGTTGCCGCCGGCTTCCGTGCTGCCGCTCCCCGTCACCAGCGAGCTGTCGAACCCCTCGGAGAGGAAGACCACGTACTTCCGCCCCTCGACCTCGCCCATCAGGTGGGCGAGGTCGGCGAGGTGCTGCGTCAGGCCGCGCACGATCTGCTGCTGCACCGACTTCTCGGCGCGCGAGGAGACGATGCTCACCGTCTTCAGGGTGTCGATGATCTCGGCGTCGATCGCCGCCCGGGCGTCGCTCGCCCCGCCGCCCGCGCGCCCCTGCGCGATGCTGGTGAGGGCATCGGTGAGCACCAGGCGGAGAGGATCGGGCGTGCGGTTGAAGAGCTTCGGCAGGCCCAGGGTGTCGATGGCGGCGGCGACCTGCTGGCGGTCCGGCGTGAAGCCGAGGACGAGCTGCGGCCCCTGCAGCGAGCTGTAGGTGGCCACCGCCACCAGGTCGGTCGGGTGCAGGCTCTTGGCCATGTCCTTGGCGGCGTCGCGCGCCCGGGAGAGCGCGCTGGGCTCGGAGAAGGTGAGGTCGAAGAGCATCAGGAAGTGCCGGCGCGCCGAGGCCGGGATCTGCGCTTCGGCGGCGGCCCCCACGGGCGCCGAGGCGGCGAGGTCCAGCACCTCGAAGCCGGTGACCGGCATCTTCTTGCGGCCGTCGAAGACCTCGAAGTCGGCGGCGGTGAGGCCGCGCACGGGCTCGCCGTCCTTGACCACCTGGACGGGGACTTCGACGACCACCACCTCGGTGGCGCCGGCGAAGGTCTGGGCCAGCGCCGGGCCGCAGGGCGATCCCAGGAGGCCCAGGGCGGCGGCCGCGAGGCCGGCGGCTCCCAGCCAAGGGGGCAAATATTGCATGCGGCTACGCTTCTTCATACATCATCCTTTCAGCCCTCGAAGATGAAACCTCCCAAGCGAGAAGAAGAGAAGTAGATCCCCATAACGGTACCACCGATCAGCGCCCGGCGCTCACCGCGAAGGGAGCGCCGCTCGCCGTGACGGCCCCGGCGGCGCCGGTCAGCGTCACCCGCAACAGGTACTCGCCCGGCGCCAGCTTCGGCGGCTTGAACACCGCCGCCAGGCGGTCCGGACCGGCCCCGGCGCTCTCCCGCTCCACCACCCGCACCTCGCCGCTGCCGGCCTCCCGGCCGTCGCGGGTGAGGATGCGGCCCTCGGCCTTGAGCTCCCCCGGCCCGAGGTTGTAGCCGACGAGCGACAGCGGCACCTCCTGGCCGGCGGCCAGCGCCGGCCGCGAAGCGGGGATGAACGGCTGCTGCCGGGCCATGAACGGATAGGGCACCTGCGGCCCCCGCGGCGTCTCGCGGCTGAGCAGCCAGCGGTTCGCCGGCTCGGGGAAGAAGGGCGGCAGCAGCACCGGGCCGGCGGTGAAGGACGGCACGGTGAGCGGCAGCACCCGCAGGCTGTAGGCGCCGGTCGAGCCGTTGCGCACCAGCGTGCGCACCGAGTGCTCGCCGGCCGGCAGGTCGAGATGGCCGAAGAACTTGAGGCCGCTCTGGCGCAGGGCGGGCTCCGCCTTGGCGAGGTCGAGGCCGAGCGACTGGACGAGGTAGTCCTGGATGGCGCCGCCGGCGTCCAGGGCGTAGACGTAGATCTCCACCGGCAGCGTGCCCGACGGCTTGCCGGCGAGCAGCGCCGGCCCGTCCACCTCGATGAGCACCGGCACGTAGGCGCGCTTGGCCGCGACGCGGAACGGCGCCGCCAGCACGGCGCTGGGGATGGCGCCGGACTCCACTCCCCCCATCACCCGCGAGGAGGCCTCGAACAGCTTCTCCAGGGGATTGAGCGAGGCGTAGGGCTTGGGGGCGTAATAGCCGGGCCGGTAGGCCAGGCGGGTGCCGCGCGGCGCGTTCCTCAGCTCGACGCGCAGCCGGTGGTACGAGCCGTCGGGCTTGACGCTCTCCGGCTGGAACGACAGCACGTAGGTGAGGCTGGTGCGCTCCAGGATGCCGCTCATCGCCGCCGACAGGTCGTTCGAGTTCTCGAACAGCTCGCCGTCGGTGCCGCGGGCGAGGGTCACCAGGGTGTCCTTGCCGCCGGTGCGGGTCACCCGCTGCTCGCCGCCCGCCCGCAGGCCGCCGATGTCCACCGCCTGGATGACGCAGTCGGCGCGGCGCAGCTCCTCCAGCATCTTCTCCACCTCGTTGACCGAGTGCGTGCTGCCGAAGCTCTCGTCCGTGCTGCCGAGGACGGGCTCGCTGGAGCCGACGCCGCGGTCCACGGTGGCGGTCGGATCCTCGCCGCCGGCCGAGATGCTGCCGCCGCCGCTGGCCCCCAGCGCGGAGGCGCCGCCGGAGCCGGTGAGCAGCGAGCTGTCGAAGCCCTCGGAGAAGTAGATGACCTGCTTGCGGCCGGGGATCGCCGCCAGCGTGCGGGCGAAGCCGGCGACGGACCGCGTCAGCGCCGTCACCGCGGCGGTCTGCGCCGAACGGTTGGACTCGCGGCCGAGGTTGGCCTGCTCGGGGCCGAGCACGCCGAGCAGGGCGTCGCTGTGGGCGGCGTCCTCCTCCAGCGAGCGCTCGGCGAGCTGCCGCCGGTCCCCGGCGCCGCGGGCCACCACCAGCCGCAGCGGATCGTTGGCGTCGCCGCGCACCAGGCCCAGGGATTCGAGCGCCGAGTCCACCTGCCGGCGGTCGGAGGTGAAGCCGAGCACGAGCTGGGGCCCGTGGGCGGCGCTGTAGGTGGCCACCCCCACCAAGTCGCCGGCGCGGGCCCCCTTGAGCACCAGCTCGCGGGCCGCCTCGCGCGCCTTGACGATGGCCTGCGCATCGGAGAAGGCGAGGTCGAAGAAGAGCAGGAACTGCCGGCGGCCGGCGAGCGGCAGGGCCGCCGCCGCCGCGCCGGCGAGGTCCACGGCGTGAAAGCCGGTGATCGCCTGCTTCTTCCGCCCGTCGTAGATCTCGAAGTCGGCCGCCGTCAGGCCGCGCACCGGCTGGCCGTCGCGCACCACCTGCACGGGAACCTCGACCTCCACCACCTCGGCGGTGCCGGCGAACGTCTGGGCCGCCGCCGGCGCCGCGGCGCCGGCCAGCCCAAGCGCGGCGCCGAGCCACACGAGCCCTACCCTCCTGCTCATGCTGAATCCCCCCGTCCCGGGCCGCGGGCCCGGAGCCTGCCCTCACTTCGGCTTCACGACTTCAAGACTTCAACCTGCAGACCCGTACTCACCCTCAGTTGATACGGAACGGCAGCGAGCTCGCCTCCTTGCGCCCCGTCGCCGGATCCGTCACCGCCACCTGCAGCACGTAGTCCCCCTCGTTGAGGCCGGCCGGATCGAAGGTGGCCACCAGCTTGTCGAGCCCCTGGATGCCGGTGGCCGTGCGCTCCACCTTCGACAGCCGCCCCGCCGGGAACGCCTTGCCGTCGGCCGCCGTCACCTTCCCCTGCACCGCCAGGTCGCCCTTGCCCAGATTGTAGGCCACCAGGCAGAGCCGCGCCGGCTTCTCGCGGCGCAGCACCGGCCGGGCGGCGGGCACGTAGGGCTCGCCGCCGACGGTGAACGGATAGACCACCGACTGCTGCAGCCCGCCGCCGCCCTCCTGCTCGCGCACCAGCAGCCACTTCTGGCGGTCCTCCATGAAGAAGGGCGGCAGCAGGACCGGACCGCTCTGGGCGTACGTGGGCACCTCCACCGGCACCGTCTGCACGCCGGTGCGCCCGGTCTCGGCGTTGCGCACCAGCACCCGCACCTGGTAGCTGCCGGGCTCGAGGTCGAAGTGGCCGTAATACTTGATGCCGCCCTCCTCCATCGCCGCGCGGTTCTTGCCGAGGTCGAGCGCCACCCGCTGGTTGAAGAAGTCGCGCATCTGACCCTTGGCGTCGCTGACGTAGCTGTAGATCTCGACGTTGAGCTTGCTCTCCTTCTGTCCGGCGAGCAGGCTGCGGCCGCCGATCTCCAGGATCACCGGCACGTAGGAGAGCGACTCGCCGGCGCGGAACGCCGCCGCCAGCACGTTGAGGTCCACCTCGCGCTTCGGCACCGCGCTGGCGATGCTGTCGGAGGCGAGGAGGCCCTTCTCCAGGGGATCGAGGTCCTTGAACGGGCGCGGCGCGTAATAGCCGGCGCGATGGGAGAGGCGGGCCCCCGGCGGCAGCTTCGCCTTCACCCGCAGGCGATGGTAGGCGCCGTCGAGCTTGAGGTCCGAACGCTCGAAGGTCAGCAGGTAGGTCACGCCGGTGCGCTCGAGCATCCTCTCCAGCGGCTGGCGCAGGTTGTTGGCGTCCTTGAACAGCTCGCCGCCGGTCTCGTTGGCGATGTAGAACAGCGCCTCCTGGCCGCTCGGCCGCGCCCGCTCGTCGGCGCCGGCGCGCAGGCCGCCGATGTCCACCGCCTGGATGACGCAGTCGGCGCGCCGGAACTCGTCGAGCATGCGGTTGAGGTCCCCCTGCAGGCCGGTGTTGCCGTAGCGCTGGTCGTTGTCCACCTTCCAGCTCTCGCCGAAAGCGATGTTGAGATTGTCCTCGTCCGCGTCCTGGTCCGTGGTCTGGCGGCCGATCAGCAGCCGGCTGTCGAAGCCCTCGGAAAAGAGGATGACGTGCTTGCGCCCCTCGACGGCGTTGAGCGTCTTCGCCATGTCGCCCAGCGAGCGCGAGTAGGAGGAGATGCGCCCCACCTCGAAGGCCCGCTCGGCGCGTTCGGCGGCGAAGGCGAGCGTCTTGAGGTACTCCTTGATCGCCTGGTCGCGCTGCTGCCGCAGGTCCGTGCCCTCGGCGAGGGTGAAGGCGTTGCCGGTGGCATCGTTGGTGGGCGGATCGATGATGAAGCGCAGGGGGTCCATCCGGCGCGCGTCGAGCGCTTCGCGGTAGCCGAGCGTGTCGATGGCGCGCGCCAGCTGCGAGCGGTCCGGGGTGAAGGTCACCAGCAGCTTCGGCCCGGTCTCCAGCGAGTAGGTGGCCACCGCCGCGAGGTCCGTGGGATGCAGCGCGTTGAGCACCAGGTCGCGCGCCGCCAGCCGCGCCTTGAGCACCGACGTCGGGCTGGAGAACGACAGGTCGAAGAGGAACAGGAAGTGCCGCCGGGCCCCCGCCGGCAGGTTCTCCACCGGCGGCGCGGCGGCGGCGCCGGAAGTCCCGCCCTGCGCCATCTTGAGGTCGATCACCTCGAAGCCGGTGAGCTTCTGCGGCTCGTTGCCGTCGAAGACCTCGAAGTCGTCGCGGCTGAGCCCGCGCACCGCCTGGCCGTCGCGGTCGATGACGTTCACCGGCACCTCGACGGCCACCACCTGCGAGGTGCCTTCGAAAGTCGGCTGCTGGGCGGGAACGGGCACCGCCAGCAGCAGCGCCGGGAGCAGCAGCGAGAGGCGGAGGGGAATACGGTTACGGACGACTTCGAGCGCGCTCATCGCGGCCTCCTTGAACAACCTGGCGCATTCCATGGTACTCCCAGAGGCGGGATCCGTACAGCTTCGAGCCCGAGGAGGAGCGGACCGGCGGCGCGGCTCCCCCGGCACAGTGAGTGCCGGCGCGGCGGCACCCGGTTCTGCTCACTGCCCCAGCATGCGGGCGTACTGGAGGGCGTCCTGGTTGGTGGCGTCCAGCTTCAGGGCGCGCCCGAGGTGGTGCCGCGCCTTCTCCGTGTCGCCCATGGCGAGGTAGACCTTGACCAGGCCGAGGTGCACCTCCGGCAGCTCGCTGTCCAGGCGCAGCGCGCGCGCCATGTAGTCCAGGGCCTTCTCGGTCTGCCCGCGGGCGAGCGCCACCTCCCCCTGGTAGACGAAGAAGAACGGATTGGTGGTGTTGATGTCCTCGATCTTCGCCAGCAGCTCGCTGGCCTCGGCCTGGCGGCCGAGCTGCTGCAGCGAGCGCGCCATGTTGACCAGCAGGGTCGAGTCGTCAGGCTTGATCTCGAGGCCGCGCCGGTAGATCTCCAGCGCCTTCTCCGGATGGCCGCCGCGCGCCTCGGCGACGCCCAGGTTGTTGATCGCCTTGTCGAAGCGCGGGGCGATGCGCGTCGCGGTGCCCAGCAGCTCGCGCGCCCGCTCGAGGTCGCCGCCGAGCAGCGCCTCGGCGCCGAGGTTGTTGTAGTAGTGCGCCGCCGCCGTCAGATCGTCGATCGGGTTGAAGTCGCGGTAGGCCTTGCGCCGGTAGGGCAGGAAGTCGAAGGTGCGCAGGATGCCGTCCAGGTACATGCCGGCCACGATGTGGCCCTGGCTGACCACCATGCCGTCGCGGTGGTTCCACTTCTGCAGGTCCGTCACCTCGACGTAATAGGGATTGAGGCCGAGCTGCCGCGCCACGCCGACGAAGAGGTTGACGAAGGAGAGGCAGTTGCCCTCCCGCGTGCGGTAGGTGTCGACGGCGTTGCGCGTCGGCGTCAGCGCGTACTGCAGGCGCAGGCCGTCGAAGATGAAGGCGTTGACCTGATTGATCTTGCGCAGCTCGCTGGGGATCTTCTGCAGCTTGTCGAGCTCGTGCCGGATCGGGTCGTCGAGCTCGAACGGCACCTCGACCCTGGCGGCCGCCTGCGGGCCGATCTCCTTGGCGTACTGCTGGCGCAGGAAGCCCACCGAATCGAACACCTTGTACTCGGAGCAGCCGGCGGCCAGCAGCACCCCCAGCAGGGGCAGGAACAGAGAAGTCTTGCGCATCATGACGCCTTTCAATATAACAGGATCCCCGCGACGACCGGACCCGCAGCAGGGAACGTGCCATGGGCGGCGGCGCATTCCTGCGGCGCGCCGCAACGGGGCGCAAACCCTTGTCGCAGCGCGGCCTGGCGCGCCACCGCGCCGCCGGCGCCCGCGAGGGCTCCGGGCCGGCGCTTCAAGGATTTGGATTCTGCCCGTTCAAGCGGCTGGATCAGGGCTCGATCCCGGTCCGGCATATCGGGCGGCAAAGGGTTGAGCTGAAAGGACTTGGCTCTCCCTTCCCGGCCTCCGCCGCGAGTGGCACCCCCCTTGCTTGACCCGGGGTGGGACAGTTGACTAGAGTTGCGAACTCAAAGCAGTTTCAGCTTCCGTATTCCGGAGAGGAGGTGTTGCCCGGCACAGAGTCACGGCTCTCACACCTGTCTTTTCTTGCCGCTGCCGCGAACGTTCGCGGCGGCCTACAACCACCAAACGGGAGGTTTATCGAAATGAAGAGCATCAACCTTAGGGGACGGATCGTAGCCGTCGCCGCGTTGCTGCTGCTGGTCGTCGGCGGCACCGCCTTCGCCCAGTTGCAGACCGGCAACCTCTACGGCACCGTCAAGGACGACCAGGGGGCGGCGCTGCCTGGAGTCACCATGACCCTCACCGGCGGCGGCGCGCCGCAGGTGCAGGTGACCAACGCCCAGGGCCAGTTCCGTTTCCTGGGTCTGGCGCCCAGCAGCTACGGCCTCAAGGCCGAGCTGGAGGGCTTCTCGACCCTCGACTATCCGAACATCGTCATCAACATCGGTCGCAACACCAACCTCGAGATGACGATGAACGCGGCGGTCGAGGACGTCATCACCGTCACCGCGGAGAGCCCGCTGCTCGACGAGCGGCGCATCTCCACCGGCGCCACGGTCAACTCGACGGAGCTCGAGAAGATCCCGACGGCCCGTGACCCCTGGGCCATCCTGCAGACCACTCCCGGCGTGCTCACCGACCGCATCAACGTCGGCGGCAACGAGAGCGGCCAGCAGTCGCAGTACGTCGGACCCGGTTCCAGTGGCGACCAGGCCATCTGGGCGGTGGACGGCGTGGTGATCACCGACATGGCGGCCCTCGGCTCCTCGCCGGCGTACTATGACTTCGACGCCTTCGAGGAGATGCAGGTGACCACCGGCGGTTCCGACACCACGATCGCCACCGGCGGCGTGGTGCTGAACATGGTGACCAAGCGCGGCACCAACGAGTGGCGCGGCTCCGGCCGGTATTACGACACCGACAAGGCCCGGCAGTCCGACACCTCGTTCGACAACAGCGAGCTGGGAGCGGCCGGTCCGTGGCGCGCCGGTTCGGGCCTCACCAATCCCCAGGCCTCCTTCAAGGCGGGCAACCGCATCGTCAGCGTCAAGGACTACGGCGCCGAGGTGGGCGGCCCGATCGTCAAGGACCGCCTGTGGATCTGGGGCTCCTACGGCCGCCAGAAGGTGGACCTGCTGACCGTCTCCGACGTCAGCGACTTCACCGACCTCAAGACCAAGAACTTCAAGCTCAACGCCCAGATCGCCGCCAACAACTCGGCGACGGCGTTCTACTTCGACAACGACAAGATCAAGCTCGGCCGCAACGCCGGCCCCACCCGTCCGCAGCCGACCACCTGGAACCAGAGCCACTTCGGCGACAAGCCCACGGCGTACAAGGCCGAGGACACCCACATCTTCTCGTCGAACTTCTACCTCACCGGCATGTACTCGCACGTCAACGGCGGCTTCCAGCTGGTGCCCCAGGGCGGCTTCGGTCCGACCGACCCGGCCTCCGTGCTCGGCGCCAACGGCGTCTGGCAGAACACCTTCGAGCTCTACCAGACCCAGCGGCCGCAGGACCAGTACAAGGCCGACGCCAGCAACTTCTTCAACACCGGCAGCCTCTCGCACGAGCTCAAGTTCGGCGCCGGCTACCGCGAAGCCGAGGTGTCGTCGCTGACCCGCTGGAGCGGCGGCGGCTACATCCTCGACGCCGCCCAGGTCGGTCTGCCGACCGGGCTCAACTACCTGGCGGCGGCCCGCGACAGCGGCCTGCATGCCAACCAGAAGTACACCGACGCCTATCTGCAGGACACGCTCACCTCGGGTAACCTGACGGTCAACCTGGGCGTGCGCTGGGACAAGCAGGAGGCGGAGAACCTCGCGGCCAGCGTGGGGGCCAACCCCAGACCCGTCCTGTCAGCCGCTCTCCCGGCGGCCAGCTATGCCGGCGGCGACGCCGGTTTCGACTGGACGACCATCACTCCGCGCCTGGGCATCACCTACGCCCTCGGCGCCGAGCGCAAGACCCTGCTGCGGGCCAGCTACTCGCGGTTCGCGGATCAGATGGGCACCGGCTACGCCACCTGGAACAACCCGCTGGCGCTGGCCGGCTACGCCTACTTCGTCACCACCCAGCCGGCAGTGGCCGGCACCGGCGTCGTGAACCCTAGTGCGATCCTTTTCCCGCTCGGGTTCAGCGCGAACGTCAATCCCTACACCGGCGGCCTGGTCAACTCCAACGCGGTGGATCCGGACTTCAGCGCCCCGCTCACCGACGAGCTGCTGCTCGGCGTCGAGCACGCTCTGCTGCCGGAGTTCGTGGTCGGCGTCAACCTCACGTACCGCAAGCTCACCGACATCGCCGACTCCGACCTGCTGGTGTTCGACGGTCCGACGGCGGCCTGCGACGCCGCGAGCGACGTCACGCTGTGCCCGGCGTTCTCGCCCAGCAATATCAGCCAGACCGGCCGGCGTGCCACCCGCGCGGACTTCGTGCCGACCACCTTCACCCAGTCGCTGCCCGACGGCTCCACCCGGACCATCACCTGGCACCGGCTGCGGGAAGGCGTCAGCACCCGTCTGGGCGAGCTCCTCTACAACGGCGACTCCGACTCGGAGTACAAGGGCGCTTCGCTGGTGTTCAACAAGCGTCTCGCCAACCGCTGGATGCTTCGCGGCAACTTCACCTGGGCGGACTGGACCTTCAATCAGTCGCAGAGTGACTGCGAGGATCCCACCCTGACGCTGGCCGGCATCGGCAGCGGCATCAGCGCCGGCGGCTGCGTCCGCGACGGCGACCCGGTCCTCCAGGGCTCGGGCACCGGCTCGGGCTCCAAGGGCGGCGTCTACATCAACAGCAAGTGGTCGTACAGCGTCAACGGCCTGTACCAGATCGCGCCGGACCGTCCGTGGGGCTTCAACGTGGCGTTGAACCTCACCGGCCGCGAAGGCTACCCGATCCCGTACTGGCGCCGCCGCGGCGGCGAGCTGGCGCGCGAGAACTTCGCGCTGACCAGCGTCCAGGTCACCGACTCGCAGGACGAGTTCCGGCTCGACGACATCCACATCGTGGATGCGCGCATCGAGAAGGAGTTCACGTTCAGCGACTTCGGCCTGACCATCGGCGCTGACGTCTTCAACGTGTTCAACGAGGCGTACGTGCTGCAGCGGAACCACCGGCTGGCTCAGTCGACGTCCAACGACGTCCGCGAGATCACCAGCCCGCGGATCATCCGTCTCGGCGCCCGGGTTAGCTTCCGCTAAACCGCGCCTCCCTTCGTTTGCTGACCGCCGCCGGGGGGCGACCCCCGGCGGTTTTTTTATAAGCTCTCGGCCGTGAAGCTATTTCCCTCCCGCCGCAACGGCTCGCTGCCGACGCTCCTGCTGACGCTTGCCCTGGCCGCCGCCTGCCGGGCGCACCCCGCTCAGCAACAAGAAGGGCGGGCACGGCCGCCCGGCAAGCCACCCGTGGTCCTCATCTCCATCGACACCCTACGCTCCGATCACCTCCCGGCGTACGGCTATCGCCACGGGAATACCCCCGCCATCGACGAGCTTCGCCGCCAGGCGGTGCTCTTTACCCGCGCCTACACCCAGGTGCCGCTGACGCTGCCCTCCCATAGCTCGATATTCTCCGGCCAGATGCCGGCCCGTCACGGGGTTCACGACAACATCGGCTATCGGTACGACGGACAGCGGTGGCCTACCCTCGCCACGCTTCTGGCGCGCACCGGCTACGCCACCGGCGGTTTCGTCTCGGCTTACGTCCTCCGCGAGGAGACCGGTATCGGTAGTGGCTTCGCCACCTGGGACGACGAGGTCCAACGGCAGTACGGCAAGGAATTCGGCACATCCCGGCGAGCCGGCCGTGACACGGTGGCGGCTGCGACACGCTGGCTGGCGGGCGTCGCCGGCCAGCCTTTCTTCCTCTTCGTCCACCTTTTCGAGCCGCACCGGCCGTACAGGCCGCCGGAGCCGTTCGCCTCGCGCCACGCGCTGCCCTATGATGCGGAAATCGCGGCTGCCGATGCGGCGGTGGGTGACCTGCTCGCGGCCCTGCGTCGGCTCGGAGTCTTCGATCGAGCCGTCATCGTGCTGCTCGCGGACCACGGCGAGGGGCTGGGCGACCACGGCGAGCAAGAGCACGGCATCCTCCTCTACCGCGAAACCTTGCAAGTGCCGCTCTTGCTCAAGCTGCCCGGCAGCAGGAGCCCGGGGCGCAGCGAACGGCCGGTGCAGCTCGTCGACCTCTTTCCGACCCTGCTGGCGCTCGCCGGCGTCGCTCCTCCCGCCAACGAGCGGCTCGCCGGGCTCTCGCTGCTCGAGCCTCCGCCGCCCGAGCGTGCACTTTTCGCCGAAACCTTTTACCCTCGGCACTATGGCTGGAGCGAGCTGGCCTCCGTGATCCGCGGTCGCTATCACTACATACACGGCCCGTCGCCACAGCTCTTCGACATCGTTGCCGACCCCGGCGAACGCCGCGACCTGCTCCGCGAGCAGCGGCGAACCTACGTCGAGCTGCGCGACCTCGCCCGGGCGAGTCTGATCGAGCCGCCGCCGCAGGGCGAGGATACCGTTGAAGCACGGCAGCGGTTGGCCGCACTCGGCTATGCCTCGGCCGCGCCGGCGCCGGCGACGCAGGAGCGGCCGGATCCGCGCGACCGCATCGCGGCAGTCGCCACGCTGCAAGAGACTGCGGCGTTGATCGGCGAGCACCGCACGCACGAGGCGGCGGCGCGCCTGCGCCGGTTGCTCACCGAGAACCCCACGATGGCATTGGCCTGGCAACAGCTCGGCCGCGCGCTCGAGGAAGAAGGTGAGCTGGAACCAGGCCTGCAGGCCTACCAGCGGGCGCTGAGCCTTTCCCCGCCCGCATCCGATCCACTGTCGCTCGCAGGTGCCGGCAGACTGCTGCTGCTCTTGGGCCACGACGAGGAGGCGCGGGCTCTCGCCGGGATGGCGCTCGAGTCCAGCCCGGGCCTGAGCCACGAGCTGCTGGCCTCCCTGGCGCTTCGCGGGGGCGACCTCGGGACAGCCGAGCGCGAGGCTCAGGCGATGCTGCAGACCGAGGCCGACCCCGTCGTAGCCCTGCTGACGCTCGCCAGGGTGCAGATCAAGCAGGGGCGCTTCGCCGACGCCTGGCACACCGTCGAGCGGGCGGACCAGGAGGCGCGCCGTCAGGGGACGCCGCGAAAGGTGCCCGGCCTGCACCTGCTGCGCGGAGACGTGTTGGCGAACATGGGACGCCTGCGGGAGGCGGAGCAGGAGTTGCGGGCGGAGATCGCCGACTTTCCGGCCTCGTTCCACGCCTATACCAACCTGGCGGCACTCTACGCCGCGGCGGGAGAAGGCGCCGCCGGTCGCAGCGTGTTGCTGCGCATGATCGACAACAACCGTGGCTCTCCCGCCGCCTACGCCGAGGCGGTGCGCATGCTGCGCGTGCTCGGCGATACCGGCGGCGCCGATGCCCTGTTGCGCCGCGGGCTGGCGCTACACCCCGAGGATCGCCGGTTGCACGCCCTGGCAGGGTGACCCGGAATAGACTCTTCCCTGCACGCGGTTTGCATTCTGGAGTCTTCAAGGAGGCGAAACCATGCTTTCTCGCACAGTCAAAACGATGCTTCTTCTGGCGGCCCTCACCATGGCCGCGGTTGTACCCGTACAGGGCCAGTCCTGGGCCGGCCGCGGCCGGCTCCAGGGAACCGTCAAGGACGAGAGCGGCAAGCCGGTCGAGGGCGCCAAGATCACCCTGCGCAAGGGCACCGACCGGGTCGATCCCGCCACCGACGGTCCGCCCTCCCTCACCACCGACAAGAACGGCAAGTGGTCCACCCTCGGCCTGGGCCAGGGGCCGTGGGGCATCCTGATCGAGAAGCAGGGGTACATCCCCTCGGAAGGCCAGGCCCCGGTCAACGAGTTCGGCCCGGCCCAGCCGATCAACGTCGTGCTCAAGGTGATCCCCAAGGAGGTCATCGAGAAGGCGCAGCAGGAGAGCACCGCCGGCCAGGCCAAGGCCGCCATCGAGCGCGGCAACGCCCTGCTCAACGACGGCAAGTTCGCCGAGGCCCGCGCCGCCTATCAGGAAGGCATGGGCAAGCTGGAGGACAAGACGCTCCACCCGGCCATCCTGCGCGCCATCGCCGACACCTACTACCGGGAGAACAACGTCGACAAGGCCATCGAGACGCTGAAGCAGGCCCTCGCCCTGGCGCCGGACGACGTCGACAGCCTGCGGCTGATCACCACCATCCTGGTGGCGGCGGGCCGCGAGCCCGAGGCCCAGGCCTACATGGCCAAGCTCCCGCAGGGGACGACGCTCGATCCCAACACCATCCTCAACCTCGGCATCAAGGCCTTCAACGAGGGCAAGATGGACCAGGCGCTCGTCGAGTTCGACCGCGTGGTGAAGGAGAATCCGACCTTCCCCGACGCCTACTACTACCGCGCCCTGGCCTACCTGAACCAGGACAAGAAGGCGGAAGCCAAGGCCGACCTCGAGAAGCTCCTGCAGCTCGATCCCAACAACAAGAACGCCAACGACGCCCGGGCGATGCTGAAGGACCTGAAGTAGGAGGCGGCCTCCGTGGCCGCTCGACCTCACCCCCTGGCCCCCTCTCCTAAAGGAGAGGGGGAAAGAAAGCCGGATAAAGCCCCTCTCCTTTAGGAGAGGGTTGGGGTGAGGTCGAGCGGGGCAATGCGGCTCGATCATGCGTCCTCTCCTCGTCTCGGCGTCCGCCGCTCTGCTCCTTGCCGCCGCCGGCTGCCGCTCCGGCCCTGGATCCGCCGGCTCCGGCCCCGCCCACCAGGGCGCCGACGTCGTCCTGATCACCATCGACACGCTGCGCGCCGACGCGGTGGGCTTCGCGGGCAACACCCGCGTGGAGACCCCGACGCTGGACCGCCTCGCCGCCGCCGGCCGGGTGTTCGGCGACGCCCACGCCCACAACGTCGTCACCCTGCCCTCGCACACCAACATCCTGACCGGCCTCTACCCCTACCAGCACGGGGTGCGCGACAACAGCGGCTTCGTCCTGAGTCCCCAGGTGCCGACGCTCGCGACGCGGCTGAAGCAGGCCGGGTACGCCACCGGCGCCTTCGTGGCGGCCTATCCGCTGGACTCGCGGTACGGCCTGAACCGGGGCTTCGACGTCTATGACGAGAGCTTCCCCCGCGGCTCGGACGTCGCCGAGTTCGCCATGGCCGAGCGGCGGGGCGATCAGGTGGTGGCCGCGGCCCGCGCCTGGTGGGCCGGCGGGAAGGGGAAGCGCCGCTTCCTCTGGGTCCACCTCTACGATCCCCACGCCGCCTACGATCCGCCGGAGCCGTTCGCCAGCCGCTACCGGGACGATCCCTATCTCGGCGAGGTGGCGGCGGCGGACTCGTTCCTCGCGCCCCTGCTCTCGCCCTTCCTGGAGGGCAGGGAATCTCCGGCCCTGGTGATCGTCACCGCCGATCACGGCGAGGCGCTCGGCGAGCACGGCGAGCTGACCCACGGCCTGTTCGCCTACGAGCCCACCCTCAAGGTGCCGCTGGTGGTCTGGGGGGCCGGCGTGGCGCCGCAGCGCGACGGCCGTCCGGCGCGCCACGTCGACATCGTGCCGACGGTGCTCTCGTATCTGCGGCTCCCCGTCCCGGCGGAGCTGCCCGGCCGCTCCCTGCTCGCCGCCGCCGACCCGCGGGTGGCGGGCTATTTCGAGGCCCTGACCACCAGCCTGAACCGCGGCTGGGCCCCGCTGCGCGGCCTGCTGCGCGGGCGCAAGAAGCTCGTCGAGCTGCCGCTTCCCGAGCTCTACGACCTCGCCGCGGACCCGCACGAGGAGCGCAATCTGTACACGACGGAACGGCGGACGGCCCGCGCCCTGCGCGACGCCCTGCCGCGCGAATCGGCGTGGCCGCCGCCCAAGGGCGCGGTGTCGGCGGAGGAGGAGGCGCGCCTGCGCAGCCTCGGCTACTCCGCCGGCTCGGCGCCCGCGAAGTCCGCCTACACCGCCGCCGACGATCCCAAGAACCTGATCGGGGTGGACCGCAAGCTGCAGCAGTGCGTCGACGCCTACTCCCGCCGGCGTTACGAGGCGGCCGCCGGGCTCGCCCGCCAGGTCATCGCCGAACGGCCGGACCTCGCCGAGGCCTACGAGCACCTGGCCCTGGCGCTGCGCCAGCTCGAGCGGCACGGCGAGGCCATCGCGGCGCTGGAGGACGCCCGCCGGCGCGGCGTCGCGCCGGACTCGCTGCTGCGGCAGCTCGGCCAGGCGCTCGCCGAGACGGGACGCGCCGCCGAGGCGGTGGCCGTGCTGGGGCCGCTCTCCTCCTCGCCGCAGGCCGACGCCGCCACCCTGAACGCCCTCGGCATCGCCCTCTCCGACGCCGGCAGGCACGGCGAGGCCGTGCCGGTGCTGCAGCGGGTCACCGGCCGTTATCCGAACGATCCGAAGGCCTTCGAGAACCTGGGGATCGTGGCGCTGCGCATGGACCAGCCGGAGCTCGCCCGCGGCCACCTGCAGCGGGCGCTGGCGCTCAACCCGGCGCTGCCCATCGCCTGGAACACCCTGGGCGTGGCCCTCTACCGCCTGCAGGGACCGGCCGCGGCGATCGACGCCTGGCAGCGCGCGGTGGCGCTCGATCCCCGGCAGTACGACGCCCTGTTCAACATCGGGCTGGTGGCCGCCGAGGCGGGACGCCGCGAAGAGGCCCGGCAGGCGCTCAGCCGCTTCGTCGCCACCGCGCCCCCGGCCCGCTTCGCCCAGGACATCGGCAAGGCCCGTCAGATCCTCGCCCGGCTGCCGGGCTAGCGCGGGAAGAGCCCGCCCGCGCCGCGTGTTGCGCAGAGTAACGAGAACCTTTTGAGCCCCGGCTCGGAGTCGTCACCGATGAAGAAAGTCCTCCTTGCGCTCTCTCTCCTGCTCCTCGCCGCGCCGCTGCTCATCGCGCAGGCTCCGTCCCAGGCGCCGCCGGCCGCCCAGCCCGCGGTCGATCCGCGCGTGCAGGCGGTGATCGACCTGGCGGAAGCCGGCAAGGCCGCCGAAGCCCTCAAGAAGCTCGAGGCCCTGCCGAAGGAGCTCCTCACGCCGCCCGTGCAATCGCTGGGCGGCGCTCTCTACCTGCAGGTCAACAGGCCGCAGGCGGCTCTGCAGGTGCTCCAGCCGCTGGCCGACGCCGAGGACGCCGAGGCCGCCGTGCTCTACAACGCCGGCCGCGCCGCGCTGCTCCTCGGCCGCGTGGACGAGGCCCGCACCTACCTCACGCGCTCGGTCTTCAAGCAGCCGGCCTCGCCGGCGGCGCGCGATCTCGGTTTCATCACCGCGCGCGACGGGCGGGTGGTGGAGGCCTATTCGATGCTGCGCCCCTGGGCGCTGCGCAACCCCGAGGACACCGACGCCCGGGTGATGGCGGCCTCGCTGGCCCTGCAGCTCGAGCGGCCGGACGACGCCGCGCAGCTCATCGCCGGCCTGCCGGAGAATGAGCCGGCCCTGCGGCTGCTGCGCGGCAAGATCCTGGTGCAGAAGAAGGACGGCCCCGGCGCCGTCGCCCTCCTGCGGCCGCTGCTCGCCAACCATCCCGAGGGGATGGACCTGGAGGTGCGGCGCAACCTCGCCGAGGCCGAGCTGCTGGCCGGCCATCCCTCCGAGACCATCAAGCTGCTGCAAGGCCGCACCGACGCTCATCCCGCGCTCGCGCTCCTGCTCGCCAAGGCCCTGCGCCAGTCCGGCGCCAGCGCCGCGGCGACGCTCGCCTTGAAGCCGCTGGCGGACACGCTGCCCGCGGACGCCTCCGGCATGGGAGATCCGCGGCCGGCGGCGGGCATCGCCATGGAATACGGCGGCCTCCTGGTGGACGCCGGGAAGGCCCAGGAAGCGGTGCCCTTCCTGGAGAAGGCCACCCGCTACCATCCACAGAACCCGGAGGCGTGGAAGGGCCTCGCCCGGGCCCTGGAAGCGGCGGGGCGCAAGGACGATGCGCGCCAGGCCCTCGCCCAGGCCGAGAAGGCGGCCAGGCCGCCGGAGAAGCCGGCCGCCGCTCCGGCCCCCGCCGCCGCGGCGGCTCCGGCGGAAGCGCCGATGAGCGACGCGCTGCAGAACGCCCTCCGTCTCGCGGCGCAGGGCCAGCTCGAGCCGGCGCTCGGCGTCGTGCGCCAGGAGATCGGGATCTCCAAGGACCCGCGGGCGCGCATGCTCGAAGTGCGGTTCCTGCTGCAGCTCCACCGGCTCGACGAGGCCCTGCAAGCCGTCGAAGCCGCCCTCAAGATCGACGCCAACAACCCCGACTACCTCTACCTGCGCGGCGCCGTCGAGATGGCCCTGCAGCGCTGGGCCACCGCCGAGCAGGACCTGCGCAAGACCCTGCAGCTCGCGCCCCAGCACACCGCGGCGATGAACGACCTCGCGGTGCTGCTGATGAACCTCAACAAGAAGACGGAGGCCCGCGGCCTCCTCGAGCAGGTGCTGAAGATCAATCCGCAGGACAAGACCGCCGCCGCCAACCTCGAACGGCTGAAGACCGAGGGGGAGTAGGGAGCCGATCCGGCCATCTCCGATGATCGAAACGTCGTCCGCGCCGCCCGGACCCCTCACCTCCCCGGCCCTCCTCTCCCACCTCACACCCGCCCACCCAGGGAGAGGAGGGAGACGGCAAAAGAAAAAGCTGCTTTTTCCAACCCCCTCTCTCCCGGGGGAAGGGCGTGCGGCGGGAGAGAGGGGGCAGGGGGAGTGAGGGGCCCGGCGGCGCGGAACCCGGTCCGCAGGACCCGATCGGCCGGATCGGAGAAACCGCGTCTGTTCCTCCTCCTCGTCCTCATCGGCTCCGCTCTGCTCTCCGCCGCCGCCCCTCCCGACCCCGCCCGCGCCCTCATGGCCAGCACCACGCCGGCGCAGCTTGCCGCCCAACTGGCGCGGGAACCGGGCAACCTGCGAGCGGTGCTGGCGCCGCTCGGCGAGGCTCTCTCCGCGGCCGATCCGGCGCTCGTCCGGCAGACGGGCGACTATCTCGCGGCGTGCGCCCGCGAGCGCGGCCGCGCCCTCGCCCATCAGGGATCGTGGAGCCGTGACGACGTGCTGGGCCTCCTGACGATTCAGCTCGCCGATCCCGAGCGCTTCGCGACGGAGGAGGAATTCCGCCGGCGCGTTCTGGCCTTCCTCCCGCGGGCCCTCGACGCCGCGGCGCCCGACGGCCTGCGCGATGCCCTGCTCCTCGAGCTCAACCAGGTGCGCGGCTTCGACTTCGCCGCCTCCGAGGCGGTGGAGCGCGCCTGGGGAGCCGTGCCGCGCCGCGCCGCCGAGCGCAAGGTCGCGCCGACGGACGTGCGCTTCGACGCCGACGTGGAGGGGCGTCTCACCGCTTCGGTCTACTCCCTTCCCTCGTTCTTCTTCGACGCGGCGGCGGCCGACGCCTTCCTCTCCGCGGTGCGCGCGGCGGCCCCCGAGCGCACCCTGATCGTGCTCACGGATTCACCCGTGCGGGAGCGCCTGGAGGAGCGCGCCCGGGCGCTGCGCCTCCACCTGCTCGACACCTACGGCCGGCCGTACTCGCCGTGGCCCCGCGATCCCTTCAGCCTGGCGCGCACGCCGGCGGGAGGCGTGCGCCTGCTGGTGCGGCCCAACGTCCAGCCGGGGCGCGAGGAGGACGCCAACCTCGGTCCCGAGCTGGTGCAGAACCTGCCGGACGAGCTCGACCGCGCCTGGGGCCGGGTGACCTGGAGCGTGGCGCCGGTGCCGTTCCACAACGGCCAGGTCCTGCTCGCCCGCGACGCCGCCTGGGTGACGATGCACACCCTGGAGCCGCGCATCCTCGCCCTCCTGGGCACCGACCGCGTGCCCGTCGAGAGCTTCGCCGCCGCGGCGGGGATCGACCGTTACCTCGCCGCCGCGGACAAGGCCGCCGGCGAGCTGGCGTCGCTCTACGGCCGGCCGGTCCGCTTCGTCCATCCGCTCCCCCGCGGCGGCGACCTCGCGGCGCGGCGGGACCTGCTGCGGCGCCTGGCCGGCGGCGCCGGCTACGATCTCGATTCCATCGTCACGCTGGTCCCCGCCAAGGACGGCCGCCTGGCCGCCCTGGTGGCCGACGTCGCGGCCGGACGGGATCTGCTGGCGAAGCTGCCGGCGGAGGACTGGGACGCCCTGCGCCGCGGCTACGGCCTGGAGCCCTCCGGAGAGGCGCTCACCGGCCCCCTCTACACCGCCCAGCGATCCGGCGCGATGCTCGGCCTCGGCGAGTTCCTGGACGTCGTGGCCGGCCAGCTCGCCGCCGAGGGGATGGCGGTGCGGCGGCTGCCGCTGCTGAGCGTTCCCGTGCCGCTGCTGCGGGACCGCGCCGGGCTCTCGCACGCCGATTTCCTCATCACCTGGAACAACGTGGTCGTGGAGACTTCCAAGGCAGGAGCCCGGGCCGAGGGATTCTCCTCCCTCCTCGCCGCCGGCGACGCGCGGGCGCGCGAGGTCTTCACCTCCCTCGGCGTCCATCTGGACCTCTTCCCGCCGCTCGTGCGCAGCGTCATCCTCAACGGCGGCTACCGCTGCGCCTCGAATCACCTGCGGTCGGGCTAGCGCACCACCGCCTCCTCCCGCACCGGCTCCCTTTGGCCCGCCTCGTCCGGCCGGGCGGTCTTCACCCAGCAGCGGAGGACCTCGGCGACGCTCCAGGCCTGGGCCACGCAGCCGCGGGGGGTGTAGGGCTCCTCGGCGTCGAAGACCTCGCTGATCTGGCCCAGGCAGGCCTCGCCCAGATGCGGCTCGAACCCTTGCAGCAGCCGCCGCGCCCGGCTGGCGTCGTCCGGATAGACCCGCAGCCAGGCGTCCACGTACGGACCGATCAGCCAGCCCCAGACCGTCCCCTGGTGATAGGCGGCGTCGCGCGCCCGCAGATCGCCGTCGTAGGTCGGCTTGTAGTCGGGATGGCCCGGCGCCAGCGAGCGCAGGCCCACCGGCGTCAGCAGGTGCTCGGTGACCACCCCCAGCACCGGCTCCCAGCGCTCGCGGTCGAGCACCGGGCGATCGAGCGCGATGGCGAAGATCTGGTTCGGCCGGCAGGCGGGATCGTCCCCCGGCTCGCCGTTCACCGCGCCGTCCACCACGTCGTAGAGGTAGCCGCCCGCGGCGTACCAGAAGCGGCGGTTGAACGATTCGCGGCAGCGCTCGGCGTGCTCGGCGAGGTGGCGGGCGGTCTCCTCCCGGCGGTGCGTTCCCTCCCGCCGGACCCAGCCTTCGAGCAGCCGCAGGGCGTTGTACCAGAGGGCGTTGATCTCCACCGCCTTGCCCCGTCGCGGCGTCACCACCCAGTCCTCCACCTTGGCGTCCATCCAGGTGAGCTGGTAGCCCTCGGCGCCCTGGCGGAGCAGGCCGTCCTGCGGATCCACGCCGATGCCGAAGCGGGTCCCCCGCAGGTGATGGTCCACGATGTCGAGCAGCACCGGCAGCAGCAGCCGCAAGGTCTCCTGATCGCCCGTCGTCTCCAGGTAGCGGTGCAGGGCGTGGAAGAACCAGAGCGTGGCGTCCGCCGTGTGGTAGAGCCCCTCGCGGTCCCCTTCGGGAAAGAGGTTGGGGATGAGCCCGTCGCGCACGTGGCGGGCGAAGGTGCGCAGGATGTAACCCGCCTCCAGTTGGCGGCCAGTGACGAGCGTCAGCCCCTCCAGGCTGATCATGGTGTCGCGGCCCCAATCGGTGAACCAGTGGTAGCCGGCGATGACGCTGCGCGCCTCGTCGCCGGCGGCGTGGGCGCGGGCGGCGTCCTCGGATCGCCCCGGCGTGACGACGAAGCTGTCCGCGGCGAGCACCAGCTCGGCCGCGGTGCCGCTCTGCGCCTGGGGAACCGCGACGTAGATCAACCGCCGGCGCCGCTCGATCTCGGCCGCCAGCGCCTCCTCGGCGGAGAGGGCGCGGATCACCTCCCACGGCTCGGTCGAGGCGGTGAGGGCCGCCGCGTCCTCGCCCAGGAAGAGATCGGCGCCGAAGAAGCCGGGGGACCACAGCTCCCCCACCGATTCGTAGCCGCGGCGGGCCTCGACCGCGAAGTAGACCTCCTCGATCAGGCGAGGGGCCACGGTGAAGGTGGGATTGCGGCCGGCGATCTGCAGGCGCAGAGCCGGCAGGTTCGGCCAGGCCGAGCACAGCTCGTAGCGGTCCTCGACGACCGTCAGCGTGTACGGCCTGCCGTGCGCCGTCGAAACCGGCGCGTCGTGCGGCCGGAAATGGACGGTGGGGTGCAGCTCGAGCCGCACCACGCCCTCGCCGGCGACGAGCCGGTAGAGGACGTGCGCCGTGTTCTGCAGATGGCTGAGGAAGACCCGCTTCTCCAGGCGGAAGCCGCCGGCATCGTAAGTCCACAGCGGCAGCCCCCAATGCAGCCGGAACTCGCGCAGATGGCCGGCCCCGGGAGCCTGGGGAGGCCGGCCGGCGAGCTGCTGGCCGCCGAGATGGACGATGGTGCCGTCGGGCAGCCGCAGCACCTCCTCGATCTGGCCGAGCATCAGCATGCGGCCGAGCGGCGCCGGCAGCGCGGAGACCAGCAGGCCGTGGTATCGCCGCGTCGGGACGCCGGAGAGCGCGCCCGAGGCGTAGCCGCCGAGGCCGTTGGCCACCAGCCACTCGCGGGTGTGCAGCCTCTCGGGAAGAGGCTCGGCGGGCGTCTCTTCCTCCTCGGGCCAGATCATGGAACGGGCAGGCTCGATCATCTCTCTCCCTCCCTCGACACCAGCCGCAACACCACAGCCGACTGTCCAACCAGGCGCCAGCGGCCCTCCTCGTCTTCCGGCGGCGGCGCTCCGCTGCCGCCGTAGCGCGGGTCTTCGCTCGACCACAGCACCTCCCAGCGCAATCCGGTCAGCGGCGCGAGCAGCGGCACCGGCACCGGCTCGAGATTGAGGTCGCGCCCGAGATTGACCAGCAGCAGCCGGTCCCCCGCATTCTCGCCGAAGAAGCGGAGGACGAACGCCTCCGGCCCGAGAACCGCGCCGTCCAGGGTGCCCGCGCCCTGGGCGCGGAACACCGGATCCTCCCGGCGCAGCCGCAGCAGGTCGCGATGGAGGGCGTAGGAGCCCGCGTTCCGCTGCCGCTCGTGGAAATCCAGCTTGCAGCGCTCGAAGCTCTCCGCCGAGTCCGGATCGGGCACGCCCGCCTGCGTCTCGGGCAGCGCCAGGCTCGGAAACTGCGAGAGGAACTCCAGCCGACCGTGGCGCACCAGCGCCGCCAGCTCGGGCTTGTGATCGGCGAAGTAGAGGAAGGGGCTGGAGGCGGCGAACTCCTGGCCCTGGAAGAGCAGCGGCGTGCCCGGCCCGAGCAACATCAGCGCGGTCAGCGCCCGCAAGGCGCTGGGGCTCGCCAGCTTGTGGATGCGCTCGCCGCGCGCCGAGTTGGCCACCTGATCGTGGTTCTGCAGGAAGTTGATGAACGCCGATCCCGGCAGGCCGAGGCCCGAGGTGCCCCGCCGGTCCTCCTGCCAGGAATAGCGCTGCCCCTGGTAGAGGAAACCGTACTTGACGAGCGAGATCATCTCCTGCGGCGAGCCCAGGTAGTCGGTGTAGTAGGCCTCGCTGCGTTTGCTGAGCGCCACCATGGCCGAGTGATGGAAATCGTCGTTCCACAGGGCGTCGAGCCCATATCCCCCCTGCGCCGGCGGCCGCACCAGGCGCGTCTCCTGCCGCTCGTTCTCCGCGACGAGGTAGATCGTCCGCCGCCCGGCGGCCTCGCGCGCCCGCCGGCCGACGGCCGCCAGGACGTGGTCCGGCGAAACGTCCTTCACGTCCTGCGTGGCGTCCAGGCGCAGGCCGTCGAGATGGAAGTCCGCGATCCAATAGCCGGCGTTGGCGATGAAGAACTCGCGCACCGGCCCGGCGTCCGCCGTCTCGAAGTTGATCGACTCGCCCCAATCGTTGACGTAGCGGTCCGTGAAATAGCTCTCCGAGAACTGCTTGAGGTAGTTCCCGTCCGGACCGAAGTGGTTGTAGACCACGTCCAGGATCACCGCGAGGCCCGCCGCGTGCGCCTGGTCGACGAAACGGCGGAAGTCGTCCGGCTCGCCATAGCCGTGAAAAGGCGCATAGAGATTGACCCCGTCATAACCCCATCCGTAGCGGCCGGGAAACTCGGCGATGGGCATGATTTCCAGCACGGTGATACCGAGGTCCGCCAGCTCCGGCAGCTCCCGCGAAGCCGACACCCACGTCCCTTCGCGGGTGAAAGTGCCGACGTGGATCTCGTAGATCACCTGGCCCTCGCGGCCGACGTCCGGCAGATCCCGCACCGTCCACTCGTACGCCGCGGGATCGATGACCTGCGAAGGACCGTGCGGTCCCCGGGGCTGGAAGCGCGAAGCCGGATCGGGAAAAGAGTCGCCGCCGTCCAGCCGGAATTTGTAGAGCGCACCCGCGCCGGCCCCTTTGGCAAGACCGGAGAAGTAGCCTTCCTCCTCCGGCGTCAGCTCCAGCTCTCTCTTTTCCTCGAACACCACGTCAACCCGCCGCCGTTTCGGCGCCCACACCCGGAAGTGCGCGCCTTCCGGAACCATCTCGGCGCCGACGGGGAGGCGGCGGGAGGCCGCTTTCAGGATCTCGGGAGTTGCCTTCACAGCCATCCCGGGAGGGCGATGCAGGGGGCGTGCCGAGAGAGAGCGCGTGCGATGGGAGAGAGGGGCCCGGCGGTGCGGGGGCTCAGGTGAGGGAGTGGACGCGCGAGCGGGTGTATCTGAAGATGTTACCCAAGCGGAAGCCTTCGAGAGAGACGTCCTGCCCGCACAGATCCTGCGTATCGGCATCCTGGAAGGGATTGGCTCCCACACGCTGCAGGATGAGCTTCTCTCCCTCCTCGGTGGTGAGGACAACGCCGGTGTGTTCGCTGGCGGTGCCGCGGAGGACCCGAGAGGGTTCGACGTGACCTTCGATTTTCTCCAGATTCCGGCGGGCGGTCTTCAATCGGCCTCCTCAGCACGAGGTCAGGAGCTCCGTTCGGAGTACCGTGCCTTGGCTGTCGGTTTCGACCTTCACCATGCGGATGTCCGGCACGGGTCCGCGCTCCTTACGTGCCGTCCAATAATATTCGAACGATTCGCGCCGCACAACCGATGCGGATACGCGTGCGACACCCGCCGCCACCGCGGCGACACGGGTTCGCCGAGATTCCAGCTCGGGCTGCACCATCGGCCTGCGCACCTCGTGGACTAGGGGCTGGTCCGGAGCGAACACAAAATCGCGCCCGTGGTCCACCTGCTGGGCACAGCGACGGAGGAAGGGCGCGAGATCCTGCGTCATCTTCTTGGAAGGTTTCGCCAGCACCCTCTGCGGCAGACCTTCGCGCAGTTGCTCGCCCAGCTGATAGCGGAAAGCCCGACGCGCCCGGCGCTCCTCTGGCGCTCCCAGAGGAGAAGCGACCGCCGCATGGGCAGTTCCCGGACCGGCAGCCATCATCGGGCCAGGCATGACTTCCGGGAGGATGTGGATGGAGGAATCACCCAGCAGATGGAACTGCAGCAGAGTCTTCTCCTCGGCAATGTCGGGGGAGCGTCCCTGCTGATTGATCCAGCGCACCAGGTCGAGCTTCGCGTCGAGCATGGCTCTCCCGAGCGAGGCGCCGCGCAACGCTGCTCGCAAGAAGGAGGCGACGATCCAGTCCGCGCAGACCATTGCCGTGTCTCCCACCCAGGCAATCGTCGTCGAGCCGCCAAAGCCGTAGGCACCCTGACGCAAGTAGACGTTCGGAATAGGTGGTGACCCGGGCACAATCGCCGCTGGATCGTCGGGATCGAAAAGTGCCGCGCCGTAGCAGCACATGGCGCCGACCACGGTCCCTCGCATGACCCGCCCCTTCAGAGAAGCTCCGGTCAGTGCCACCGGATAGCTGTCGCCCTTCTGTCCATAGAACGAGGAGTCCAGTGGCGCACCGTGACACTTGATCATGTGCAGCCGGGCCCCATGGCGTCTCCTCAGCCCCTCCGTAGCGTCCTCCACCGGAGGTGAGATGAGCAGCCGCTTCCGAGTCCGTAGCAGGAACTCGGTACACGTATTTCCACTCTCCTTCCAGGCTTCACAGCAGACCAGAAGGTCATTGACATAGTCCTTATCGACAGCCAGCTTCCACGACTCTGCCGCGGTGAGGTAATCGGTAAACCAAGCGGGATCCTTCTGGCCGGGGATATCGGGAATCCGGCCAGCTACCCGGTCCGGAACAAGGTAGCTTTCCCGCTTCGACCCCACAAAAGGGCGTGAACAGGCGTAGGGATTGTCTGTCGGAACCGTCTCGTCACTATCGCCATGAATTGGATCGTATGAGGGGTTGGGGACCTCGAAGTAAGGGAGAACGTCACCGGAGCCAAAGAGAACAAGATAATCCGGCGATAGCTTCTTAAAGAGTCCGTCGATCACTGCCTTGACTTTCTGCGGGGTCACCCGTCCGGCTACCGGATCGACGCCATAGGGCTTCAAGGCTTCAGCCTCGTCGAGGGCTATGTGGGCGATGGTGATGCCGCGAGCAGCGTCCCGTTGAATCCACGATGCAAGGGCTTTCTCAATCTTGGCGAGCCCATCCTGCCCGTACTTCTTCAGCAGCCGTCCCCGGTGGGTGACACTCAGCTTGATGGTTTTCATCTTGCTCTCCGGAAATTAGGCAAGTATATCCTCTAGGTCTTCAAGATTGCCGCTTGCATAGACGAACCGACAGCGGGTTTTCCTTACCTTTGCCCTTGGGCAGGCCCGCCCGTCGGAGGAGCATGCCAGCTCCTCTTGCAATCATCGTTTCCAACAACGTAACATCTGTTGCATGACCTCCGCCGCCCTCGCGCGCCTGCGCACCTCGCTCGGCCTGGAGCGCAACGTCGCGGTCATGCTGGCGGCGTTCCTGGCCTTGGGGATGGGCGAGGAGCTGTGGTCGCGGTTCATCCCCAAGTACCTCGAGCTGCTGGGCGCCGGCGCCTGGGGGGTGGCGGTCTACGGCACCCTCAAGGACTTCCTGGACGCCGTCTACCCGTACCCCGGCGGCTGGCTGGCGGACCGGCTGGGACGGCGGACGGCGCTGGTGCTCTTCGCCGTGCTCGCCATCGGCGGCTACCTGATCTACATGGCGGCGCCGAGCTGGGGGTGGATCCTCGCCGGCACGGTGCTGGTGATGGCGTGGAGCAGCCTGACGCTGCCGGCCATCTTCGCCGTCATCGGCGACCATCTGCCGCCGGCCCGCCGCGCCATGGGCTTCGGGGTGCAGTCCGTGCTCAAGCGCGTGCCCATCATCCTGGCGCCGCCCCTCGGCGGAGCGCTCATCGCCTCCTTCGGCTTCGCGGGCGGCATCCGCGCCGGGCTCCTCGTGACGGTGCTGCTGGCGCTGCTGGGGATCGCCATCCTGCGGCGCGCCTGGGTCGAGGCGCCTTTGCCGCCGCCGGTGACGGACCGCCTCGGCGATCTCTGGCGCGGCATGGACCGCGGCCTCAAAAGGCTGCTCGCCGCGGACATCCTGGCGCGCTGGGCCGAGGGCATCCCGAAGTTCTTCATCCTGCTCTTCTTCATCGACGTCCTCGGCGGCACCGCCGTCGAGTTCGGCAGCCTGACCAGCCTCCAGATGCTCGCCGCGGCGCTGGTCTACATCCCCATCGCCCGCCTCGCCGACCGTCTGAACCGCAAGCCGTTCGTGCTCCTCACCTTCGCCTTCTTCGCCCTCTTCCCGCTGGCGCTGGCCACGGCCCGCGGCGCTTTCTGGCTGACCGCCGCCTTCATCGTCGCCGGCCTGCGCGAGACGGGCGAGCCGGCGCGCAAGGCGCTCATCGTGGACCTCGCCGCCGCCGGCGCGCGCGGCCGTGCCGTGGGCTTGTACTACCTCCTCCGCGGCCTCGCCGTCTTCCCCGCTCCGCTCATCGGCGGCTGGCTGTGGACGGTCGACCGGCGCCTCCCCTTCTACGTCGCCTTTGGAGTAGGAGTCGCCGGCTTCCTCGTGCACGCCCGGTGGGGACCTGGAGATGCACCCACGAAAGGAGAATCCTCATGAAATGGATCACCCGCGAACGCGTCAAGGTGGACCGCGTCGCCTGCCCCTGGCTGATCAGGAAATTCGTCGATGCGGACGCCGAGCTCCTCTTCGTCCCCCGCGACGAGGTGATGACGACCGCCGCCCGCGAGGGAGCCATCCCTTTCGACGTCGAAGGCGTGGAGCTCGGCCACCACGGCAAGGAATGCTCCTTCGAGGCCATCCTCCACAAGCACGGCCTGGACGGCGATCCGGCGCTGGCGCTCCTCGGCCGCATCGTCAACGGCGCGGACACCGACAACACGCTGTGGAACCAGCCCGAAGGCCCCGGCCTCGCCGCCATCGCCGAGGGCTTCCGCCATCTGGGATTTCAGGACGACCACGAGATCAACCGGGCGGAGTGGATCGTCTACGATGCGCTGTATGAATACTGTCGGAGAAAAACGGCGTATTAGCGGGCGGACTTGAAGGAGACGGTATGCCCTTCGAGACCTCACCCCCTGGCTCCCTCTCCATCGGAGATGGAGAGGGGGGACGCCTGCGAAGGGTCTTGCTTTCTTTCCCCCTCTCCACGCAGTGGAGAGGGGGCCAGGGGGTGAGGTCTCGAAGGGCATATCCCTCAACCACCAATACTCCACTGAACCAAGTGGAAAGGGGGAAGGGGGAGTGAGGGCCTGGCTCGCCCTGACCTACTCCCTCCCCTCCGCCGCCGCCTCCAGCCGGCGAGTGGCGGTGTGGCGGCGGCTGCGCGCTCTCGGCGCCGTCTCGCCCACCGGCTCGCTCTACCTGCTCCCCGAAAGCGAGGAGAGCCAGGAGGCCCTGGACTGGCTGGCGCAGGAGATCGAGACCGGCGGCGGCGAAGCGCTCGTGCTGCGCATCGAGCGGCTCGACGCGGACGCGGAACGGCGCGTCGTCGAGCTCTCGCGGACGGCCCGCGACGAGGAGTATCAGAAGATCGCCGCCGAGGCCGAGCCGGCCAGTAAAACGGGCCTCCGCGAGCGCCTCGAGCGGCTCCGCCGGCGCTTCGCCGAGGCGAGCCGCATCGATTTCTTTCAGGCGCCCGGACGCCTCGCCGCCGCCGCCGCGCTGGCCCGATTGGAGGCCGCGCTCGGCGGCGGCGAGGCGGCGGCCCGTGAAGTCCCCAGGGCCGAGCTGGAGCGCTACCAGGGCCGCACCTGGGTGACGCGCCCGCATCCGCACGTCGACCGCCTCGCCTGCGCCTGGCTGATCCGCCGCTTCGTCGATGCCGCGGCCGAGATCCGCTACGCCGAAGCGCCGCGGAAGGGCGAGATCTCTTTCGACATGCGCAACGCCGACTTCGGCCACCGCGGCAACCGCTGCACCTTCGAGATCCTGATCGCGGCCTTCGGCCTGGAGGCGGACCCGGCCCTCGCCGCCCTCGCCGAGATCGTGCACGCGATCGATCTGCGCGACGGCGCCTCCGCCCGTCCCGAGATCCCCGGCGTCGAGGCGGCGCTGCGCGGCTGGTCCGCCGCCGGCTGGCCCGACGAAGAGCTGGAACGCCACGGCGTCGCGCTCTTCGAGGGGCTGTACCGTGGCCTGCAACAGATCCGGCCGGAGGAGGCCGCGGCCAAACCCGCGCCTGCCCCGCGGGTCCGCCGCCGGGCTCGCGCACGTTAAGGCGTCAGATCCGCCATCAACCGGTCGAGCGTCGCGATGTGCTCGCGCTGCCTGGCGAGGAGCCCGCGAAGGAGCTCCTGGCAATCGGCGGGCAGGCCCTGGTTCTCCAGCGCGTCCTGATAATCCTTGAGGCCGTGCTCCTCGCCCTCCTTGAGGGCTTTCAGGACCGTCGTGTCGCCGAAGACCTTGGCCACGCCCGCGACCGCTTTGACGAAGGCGCCCCAAGGCCCCTGGCTCTCCGAAGGCTGACCGCCGTGCTGCTCGATGTGATGCCAGAGGGCGTCGGCGGCGTCGCGGTGGTCGAGCTGAAGCTGGAGCAGCTCGTGCGCGCCGGAGGCGCTTTCCTCGCCCAGCTTCTCGAGCTTCTCCCGGGCGTCGCGGTAGGTCTCCAGGGCAGACATCTCGCCGCGCAAAAGGCTGTTGAGGGCTGTGACGTCGGTGGCGGTCGCCTGCATGTCGTTCTCCTTTGGCGTCGTGGGGTTCATCGAACATCGGAGGCTGGCGTCAGCCTCCTCGAGACGACTTCTTTTTCTCTCGCAACGCTTCGAATTCCTTACGGAGTGCTTCGAGCTCCTCATCGGACAAGTCTTCGAGGTCCACCATCCCCGTTCTGGCCTCGGCCACGGCCCGGAGGAGCTCGTCGAGCTTGAGGTGGATCGCCAGGGAATCGCGGTTCTGCGTGTTCTGGATCAGAAACACCATCAGGAACGTCACGATGGTCGTCCCCGTGTTGATCACCAACTGCCAGGTATCGGAGAACCCGAACACCGGTCCGGTAAGACCCCAGACGACGATTACCAGGACGGCGGCCAGAAATACTCCGGGCGTCCCGGTGACGTTCGACGTGGCTTGCGCAAACTTGCGGAAGATCTCTTTCATGGAAGATCGGGCGATGCCGCCGATGGGTTCCCTCTCGGAGTACCTGCCAGACCATCCGGCAGGTGAGGGAAGCTCAGATCAAGATTTGTGCCACCCCGATCAATGGGATCCTGGCCCGGAGGGGAAACGGGCGGGAAAACGGGGCGCCCGAACCGGCGCGCCCCCCAGGCTACAGCGAAACTACATCGGCCGCTCGCAGCCGTTGACCTTCGGGACGGACTCGCCCCTCCGGTTCCGGCGGCGCGGCATCATGCCGAACTCGATCAGCCGCGGGTCGAACCTGCCCCACGCGGCTCTCACGGCCTCACGCAGCCGGCCGGCTACGTAACGGCCGGCGGCCATCCCCTGCTGAAGCTCCTTGCTGGCATTCCTCCAGGCCCACCAGTGCTCCTGCTGGCGTTCCTTGATGTCCTTGAGCTCCTGCAGTTGCGCCTCCAGCTCGAGCTTGACGGCACCGACGTGAGGCAACTCCTCCTCATGATCGGTCACCCGAACCAGCAGGCGCTGGAAGTCGAGGATCAGCTTGGCGTACGAGTTGATGGTGTTCACCGCTGATCATCTCCCGCCTTGGGCTGAGCCGCCTGGACGGTGGGCGGCCCCGGAGTGGGAACCGGAGTCTCACCGCCGGGCGGCTTTTCCTCCTTGGCCTTGGACGTGGAACGCGGCCGGAGCGGCTTTACTCTGAACTGCGTCAACCACTCGGACTCGGAGCCGAGGTTGGCCTTGACGGCGAACTGCAGCCGCCGCGCCACCTCTTTGCCGTCCTTGCGCAAGGCCGTGAAGTCCTTGGTGAGCTGCAGCTTCTCGGCCTTGAGGGCCTCGTGGCGGGCCCGCATCTCCCGGGCTCGGGGGATCAGCTCCTCGAGGGCCTGGAGTTGCGGCGCCGCGGGACCGAGATGGTCGGCCTTGTCCAAGGCCGCGGCCCGCAGGTCCTCCCAGAACTGCAGGATGTCCGCGATGGACTTGATCCTGGCCTTCTTGGGTTTGGTCTCTGCATCGGGCATCGTCGTCCTCCTTTCGCGAGTTGAACGACGGTTGCTGCCGCCTCGTCCGTCAGCCGACCTGGCGGGCGAAGGCGAGCACGGATTCCGTCAGGTCCCCGGCGCAACCGTTGACCTGCGGCGCGAACACGGTGACGCACACCTGGCCGCCCGAGATGCTCACCGTCACCGGGTAGCCGGCGGCGGTGCCATAGCGGGCGGCGTAGGCGGCGTAGAGCGCGGCGACCTCGGGCGTGGGAAACGTCTTCACGCTCTCGATCGCCTTCTCCTCATGCGCGAGCTGCCAGGCGGGCATCGCCCGCAGCTCCTCCTGCACCCGCTCCGACTTGAGGCGCTCCTGCACCTCCGGAGGGGCGCCTCCCGCCGGCGGAGTGCCATTCGCGGGCGGCGGCTTCTCCGGCCCGGGAGCGGCCACCGGCGGGTACGCCGTGGACTTCGCTTCGACTGCGGTCTGCGTGTTCATACAGCTTCTCCTTTCGGAAACTTCCGGGCCTTCATGGCGCAGAAGAGCTCATTCATGCCCCACCCCTCTCCTTTAGGAGAGGGGCCAGGGGTGAGGTCTCATTGCAGCGCTTCCAGATCGAGGTCGAGCTCCGGGGTTTCCAGCCGGAGATGCGGCGGCCGGGCCGGCCCCGGGCGGAACGCCTGCGTCGGATAGCGGCGGAAGCGGTGGATCGCCGCGGCGGCGATGGACACCATCTGCTCGAAATCGGCCTCGCTGCAGCGCCGAGCCGCCATCTCCACCGTGGCCAGGGCCTTCACCACGCCGATCCGCCGGATGTCCGCCGGGAAGCGCTCGACGAGCTCATGGATCAGCGGATGGATGTCCTCCACCCGGCGCGGCGTCGGCAGAGCGAGGGCGACGTCCAGCGAGGCGAGGGCCGCCTCGTAGAGCCTGCCGGCGCCGAGAAAGCTCCGGCGCGCCGTGCCCAGCAGGCCCGAGGCCTCCTCCCGGTCGCCGGTGAGCAGCGCCACCTTGCCTTCCCTCCAGGCCACCTCGGCCATCGCCGCCGAGTCGGTGACGCGGCCGTAGAGCGGGCGCGCGGCCGCCACCAGACCGCGCGCCTTCTCCCCATGGCCGGCCAGCGCGTAGCAGACCGCCAAGGTCAAGCCGGCGCGCAGGCCGAGCAGCTCGTCGCGGTGCAGATCGAGCATCGGGCAGGCCCGCGCCAGCGGCGGAATCGCCGCCTGCACCTGGCCCTCGTCGAGGAACAGGAAGCCGAGCTCCGCCAGGCACTCCCCCTCCTCCAGCACGGCCGCGAGGTCGCGGTAGATGGACGCCGCCCGCCAGAGCAGCCCCGCCACTTCGTCCTCGCGCCGCTGGTCCCGCCGCAGATAGGCGAGCAGGTGGCAGTAGAGGGCCCGCTCCTCGGCATCGGGCGGACAGGTGAGATGAGACGCCGCCTGCCCGAAGCACTCCTCCGCCTCCTGCAGATCGCCCTGCAGCCGCCGGGTGTTCCCCAGCAGCGCCAGGCCGCGGGCCTTGACCTCCTCCACCCGGCTCGCCTGCCGCCGCGCGAAGGGCTGCTCGGCGATGCGCAACGCCAGGCGCGCCAGCCCCTCGGCCCGCTGGGGATCCGCGGGCTGCGCGCTCCGGCTCTCGCCGAGCAGCATGTCCGCGAGCCTGAGATCGCCGAGCGCCCGGCTCCCCGCGAGCGCCATCTGCTGTGCCGCCGGGCTCCCCAACAGCGCGTCGAAGAGCTTGCGGACCTCGGCGATCTGCTCCTCCATGCGGCGCACCAGACCGGGAGCGCGCGCCTCCAACGCCTCGAAGGCGCGGTCGTAGACATCCGCGGACTCCGGCGGCACCTCGGCCTCGCCTTCCAGGCTCTCCCGCGCCGCGCCCCGGCAGACGGCACAATTCAGCAGGTGGAGCAGGTCCGCCTTCCTCTCCGGCGACAGCCCGGCGAGGAACCCGGCGAGCCTCGCGTCATGATCCATGTCCTCTTTCATGGCTTCTTCTCCCTGGGCGCCGCCGCCCCTTCGAAATCCCTGGACAACCCCAGCAGCCGCGCCAGCCTGGCGATGTGCTCACGGGCCTCGCTCTTCTGCCCCGGACCCAGCCCCGTGCTCGGCGGCGGCTCGCCGGTAAACAGCTCGTCGAGCGAGACGCCCAGCTCCCGCCGCAGCGCCAGCAGCGCCGCGAGCGGGGGCATGTGGCTCCCGCGCTCCCAATGGCCGAGCCGCATCCGCGTCACGCCCAGGCGCTGCGCCAGCTCGGTCCGCGGCCAGCCGCGCCGCTTGCGCCACCGGACGATCCGCCGGCCGAGCTCGGCGAGCTCGCGCGCGTCCTCTTCGCCGGCCGCCGGCGTGCACCCCACTGCCCCGTCGTCATCCATTAACGTAGCCATTCATCATCCTTTCTCGTGGCAATCGGGAGTCTACGGCGGCTCTTCGGATGTTGTCTAGCCATAAAGTTTACGGAATTCGCACGCTTCTGCTCCAAGTTTTCGATTATGGGTAGCTTATTGCGCCGTTCGGCAACGATGGCGGGCAAAGCGTAGCGGGTTGCGATAACGCGGGCGCAAAAAACAGGTAAGGATTCCTAGCGCCGGCGCTAGGAATCCTTACCTCCGTGCCACACTGAACCCTTGCAACGGCACTGCTGTTGTGGCCGCGGGCGGTGGCGCCATGGCGGCGCCCGGCCGACACCGCGGCAGGGAAGGAGAGAGAGATGGCTCTTCAACGCATGCGGCGCGCCGCCGCCGCCCTGGCGCTCGCGGCCACCTTCGCGCTCGCCGCGCCCGTTCACGCCGCCGGCTGGAGGGATCTCAGCCCGGGCGCCGGCTGGATCGAGCGGGCCGTGGAGTGGATCGCCCGCCTCTGGAGCACGCCGACCACCATGGAGAAATGCGGCATGGGCGTCGATCCCAACGGCACCTGCCGCTAGACCATGACTCCCCGATAGGTTCTCCAGGAAGCTCCGTTCGGAGGCGCGGCCTGCAGGCGGAGCGGCGCCTCCGTTCGGAGTTGGGGTTTTTCGGAAACCGCTGGCTTCCGCTTCCGCACATGTGATAATTTCCTTGCCAAGGAGGACCACCGGAATTGGACCACCCGAGCCGTGACGAGGTGGCGGCTCTCTGCCGCGACAGCCTGCCCGCGAAGCGGGAGCGAGAGGTGCTGGCCCACCTGCTGTTCGACCACTGCCCGGAGTGCCTGGCCGAGGTGGCGCCGCCGCTCTCCGTGATGCTGGGGCTCGAGCCGGCGCGGCGGCGGCCCACCGCGGAGGAAGAGACCGCCTACGACGCCGCCATCGACCGGGCCTGCGTCCATCCCCTGGCTCTCGAGCGCCACCTCCGCGAGCAGCGGGAAGAGGCGGAGAGGGGCCTGAAGCTCCTGCGCGCCGGCCGCAAGCTCCCCCGCGGGATGACACCCCTGGCCTGCATGTGGGCCTACCTCGACCGGAGCTGGGAGCTGCGCTACGACAATCCAAAACAGATGGTCCTTTCCGCCTGGTGCGCCGTGCAGATCTCCTTGCGGCTCGATCCCGCCTTCTACGGCCAGGAGGGAATGCGCGACCTTCAGGCCAGGGCCGTAGCCGGGATGGGAAACGCCTGCCGCGTGGAGAACCGGTTCGGCGAGGCGGAGCGGTTCCTGTCAAACGCCCGCCGCCTCTTCGAGCAGGGCACCGGCGACCCCGAGCTCGAGATGCGGCTGCTCGACTTCGAGGCTTCTCTGCTCGCCGACCTCCGGCGCTTCAGCCTCGCCACCCCGAAGCTCCTGAGGATGCTCGCCTTCTATGAAAAGGAAGGCGACCAGCACCTCGTCGCACGCACGCTCGTGAACCTCGGCCTCTACGCGGGCTACGACGGCAACCACGAGCTGGCCGTCCGGCGGCTGCGGCAGAGCTTGAAGCTGATCGACGAGAAGCGCGATCCAGGCCTCGCCTACAGCGCCGCCCACAACCTCATTTTCTTCCTGGTGGACAGCGGACGGATCGCGGAAGCCAAGAAGCTCTGCCTCGTCTACTCCCGCTACCTGAGGCATGACAAAGGACACATCACGCAGCTCAAGTTCCGGGACCTGGAGGGGCGCATCGCCGCGGGCGAAGGCAATTACAGACGCGCGGAAGACCTCTTCCGTGAGGTGAAAGCAGGAATGGCCGAAGCCGGGCTCCCCATGCTGGCCGGCATCGCCATGCTCGACCTCGCGGCCGCCCTTCTCGCCCAGCGCAAGGCTCGGGAGGCGGAGCGGACGGTGAAACAGGCGGCCAAGCTGTTCGTCTCGCTCGGCATCCAGCGCGAGGCCCTCCAGGCGGTCATCCTGTTGCGGGACGCCTTCCGGGTGCAGGCGGCTGATCTGGCGATGGTGCAGGAAGTGGCGGACTTCCTGCGGCACCTCGCGAACGATCCCAACCTGCGCTTCGAGGCGCAGGCGTGGAGAGAAAAGGAGTAGGCGGAGCTCCTACTCGTTGATCTTCGAGAACATCCGGCTGAGCGACCGGTTCACGATCCTGTCGATCTCTTTTTCGAGGGCGGACATCTCCGCCGGTAGCGGAGCCGGCTCCAGAGTGACACCGAAGGTCTCCCGCAGGCGGGCCACCGCGAGGTTGGGCTCGGCCCGCGACGCCGGGAAGGCCAGCCGGAAGATCTCCTCCGGCTCGACGCCGAGCACGCCGGCGATATCCACCACGTGGTCGACTTTGAGGTCCATCTCGCCCGCGAAGAGCCGCGTCAGGTAACCGCGCGAGAGCCCCAGCCGCCTCTCGACCTCCCGCAGGCTGAAACCCAGCGCGCCGATCGCCGTTTTGAGGATCTTGTTCAGGTGAGCCGTCTGCTCTTTCATTCCCAGCACAGTTTACACGACCGGGAGCCTCGCCACAAGTTCCGTCGAGTAAAACCCGGATGCATTGACTTTTCTCGTGGACCGGCTGTAGTAATGGGGTCCTCCGTGCTTGACGATCAAGCTAGCATTCTGCTATGCAAATGCTAGGAGGTAAGGAGCCATGGCCGAGAGCAAGCAGATCAACGTCCGGTTCTACGGGCCCACCCTGGAGGAGATCGAGGAGCTGGAGCGGCTCACGGGCAAGACGGTCTCGGAGATCCTGCGGGAGTCCGTGCACCTCAACAACTGGGTGCACAAAGAGCGCAAGGGCGGCGCCAGGATCCTGATCGAGCGTCCCGGCGCGGACCCTCGCGAGGTGGTCTTCAAGTGAAACCGGCGGCCGGCTCCGACGCCGGGACACCCGCGCCCGCCGCGATGCCCGCGGTGCGTCCGCGTCCCCGCGAGGGAGCGGCGGAGGAGCTCGTGCCGCCCGCCGAAGGGGCCAGCCTCGTCACCGTCGCCGACAGGGTCCGCAAGTGGGGCATGTATCAACTGCTCTGGGCGTTTCTGATGACCATCGGCCTCACGATGGTGACCGCCATGCTCCTCGACAATCCGGACACCGACAAGCTCCTCAGGATCGCCAAGGAAGACCGCGAGCTGGCCGTGTCGCTGGCCGAGAAGCGTTTCGACCATCTGAAGCAGATCCTGCAGATCCTGCTGCCCGCCGAGACCGCGCTCCTCGGCTCGGCGATGGGCTTCTACTACGGCTCGCAATCCAAAACCCAGGGCGGCTAGGAGGTTCCGCGCCCACCGCTCTGAGCAGGCCAAAACCGAGAGCCCGGAGGGCGGTCGATGTCAAAACGGAAATTTGACATCATCGTCCGCCGGCGCTAGGCTGCATCAATGACCGTGAGAGCCACCACCTACAGGATCGATCCCAACGTCCAGACCGGGTTGTCCACGCTGAGCAAGCTCTTGGGCCGGCCGCTGAATCAGCTCGTGAATGAGGCGGTTCGGGACTTCGTCGCGAGGCGTACCCGAGAGATCGAGATGGATCTCGAGGCGACCCTCGACGCACTACGCGCCTACCGCAAGAGCGATCCCAATTTCGAGCGGGCGCTCACGGACTACGCCGACGCGGAGGCTTCGCTGAAGGAAGATCCGGGAGAAGGGCGGAGAGCGATGGATCTCGGCCCCGCTCAGTCGAGAATCCTCGACCTGCTGGATGGTTAACTGGGACGACGACACGCCCCGGCTACGCAGCAATCTCGCCAAGGTATTCGGCAGAGTACGAGACGAGGCTCTACGCCGGGAGCCGTTGACGATCGAGGTTGCTCGCGGCTGGCAGCTCGAAATCATGCAGGGGCTCATCCCGCCGGCTCTGCAGCTCGTGGGGAAATTTCGGGGCGAGGCTGGGCTCGAAGACTACAACTGAGCTGAGGGAATTCGATCGCAAGCTCCGGCTGGCGATCGCGGAGTTGGATGCCCTGATCGAGCCCGGCCAGGAACTGACTGGCGACCATTTAGAGGCCGTCCTGACCCTTTGCGCATGGGCTCATGCGGAGTGGATCCGCATTCACCCGTTCACCAATGGCAATGGGCGCACGGCGCGGCTTTGGGTCAACAGCATCGCCATGCGTTACGGCCTGCCGCCGTTCCTGCGTCTTCGCCCGAGACCGGGTGACGGATACGGCCCTGCTTGCGCCGCGGCGATGCAAGGTGATTGGAGCTCTACGGTCGCTCTACTCCGCAGGATGTACATCAACTCCTTGCTCACCTGACTCGGATCATAGGGGTGAGGGGGCCCGTATACACATCTCAGCGCTGGATCTCGACGTCGGAGGTCGTGGAGGACCGGAGCGACATCGCCGCTGCGGAGACGCCCCGCCGTCCCCGTGGCCTGCGGTGGACATCGTAACGGGTCTGGGGCGTCTCTACGGACCCGTGTCGCGATGGCAAAGGATGGTGGTTCCGTGAGCGTTGGCATACCGCGTCCACGCCCACGGAACCTCCTCCGTTCGCCGCGCCTTGGACGGTCCGTAGAGACGCCCCAGTCGATCATCGACATCGGTTCGGTCACACCACGGCGGGGCGTCTCCGAAGCGGCAAGGCCGTTCCGACCGGCACGCTCCTCCGGCGTCGCGATCCCCAGCGCTGAGATGTGTATAAGAGGTTGGGCGTGGAACCAGCGCCGAGCTGTCCCAGAATCTCACCGGCCGCTCCGTCGCTCCTCGAGAAGCGCCTCCAAAATGCTGGCGCCCCCTTGCGCCCGCGGGCGCGGCCGGTTAAAGAGGTTCGGAGACTTGGGGGCTCGGGCGCGACGCAAGACGCCTTGGCGCTCCAGCCGGTCTTCCCGTCCCTCCGGAGCAGAGCTCTCTGCCGCCAGGACGGAGACTAGACGCGCCACCGCACGGCCCCGATCGAGGATGAGGATTGTCTCGCCGTGGCGGACTTGGTCGATAAGAGCGCTGAGGTGATTCTTGGTCTCAGTGAGAGTCGCCGTCTTCATATGGCTAGAATAGCCAAGTCGATCTTCGTATTCAAGCCATGACCTCGGTCCCCCGCAGCCCAACGGGGGGAGGCAGCTCTCCGAAGACATGGGCAGCGGTGAATCGCAACTATCTCTTTCCCTTCAGTGACTTGTGATTCGGCTGGCACCTATCCGCCCTGGCTGGCACCTATCGAGACCGCGCCTATTCGGCTGGCACCTATTCGGCACCGCTATCGCGGCCTCAAAGGGCCTCCGTCGTCTACACCTTGCGCACGGGCCCGGGGTACTGCGCCAGTTGCTCGTCGTGGGTGAGAAGGGTAATGCCCTCGCTGAGGGCCTGGGCCACCAGCAGGCGGTCGAAAGGATCTTTGTGCAGAGGGGGAAGGCTATCGATGCTCACCGCGTGCTGGCTGGTGATGGGAAGCTCTGCATAGCCGTTGTCGAGCAACCCGCGGCGCAAAAGGCGAGGCTCGACGCGAAAGTCTTCGCGTCCCAGAGAACTCTTGATGGCGACCTCCCACAGGCTGGCGGCGCTGAAGAGGAGCTCGTTCTGCGGGTCGTTCAGGAGCTTTCGCGCGGCCGCGGAGAGCCGCTCGGGCTGGCCGGCCGCCCAGAGCAGGATCTGGGTGTCCAGCAGGAGCTTCAATCTCCGCTCCCGAACAGCGCCGCGATCTCGGCTTCGCCCATGCGGTTGAAATCGTCGGGCACGGCGATCTCGCCCGCCAGGAAGCCCAGGCGCTGCGGCATTGCGGGAGCATCCAACGCCGCCACCTTCACCAGTGGCTTGCCGGCCTTGGCGATCACGAACGCTTCCCCCTTGACGGCTTGATCGACCAGCTTCGAGAGCTGGGTCTTGGCTTCGTGGATGTTGACGGTGACCATATCGTCCCCCGTGGACTAAGTTGGCAGGACTAAGTTTACACCGTCATCCCTCTCCTGCTCAAGCCGTCGGGATATCTCTTTTCCGCTCAGAGTCTTGCGATTCGCCTGGCACCTATCCTGACCGCTCTGGAGGCTCTTCGTGATTCCCTTGCCACCCGTCGCGTTACGGTGGATGAGATCCTGCGCATCGCCGAGGTCGGCCGCGTACGCCGGATGATTCAGCCTTACGTAGAGGCGGCCATCTCATGACTCGTCCAACCACGGAACCTCGCAGCCTCCGCTCGCCCCTGCTGCCGGGCCTCGAGATACGGCTGGTGGAGATCTTCGAGAACTAGGTCACCCTTCCGGTCACCATCCGAGAGCTGACAAGGCCCCAAAGGGGCCACGGCATGTAGCCCGGGGTCGAGCGCCGCAGGTGCGACGACCCCGGGTTGGAACCGGAAAGAATCCGCAGCCCCAACGGGGCGGAGGCAGTTCCTTGAGACGGCTATCTCTTTTCCGTTCAGTTACTTAGGGATCGGGTGACACCTATTTGGGAGGTCGGCCGGGCACCCAGCCGGAAAAGTGAATAGTCCAGCGAATCTCCCGGAGACCTCTGACCCACCACTGCCCTGGGACTTGACGTGCTCACTCTAACGGCATATTGTAGCCTGTAGCGCTACAGAATACAGCGCGTTGGAGTCCGCATGAAAGAGAAGATTGATTTGCCCGCGATTGGCGCTGCACCAGTTCACCCCGGCCAATATGTCCGCGATTTTGTCCTAACATCGAAGAAGCTGTCGGTTATAACCGCTGCGAAGCTCGTCGGCGTCGGCAGGCCGGCACTGTCTAATTTCCTGAACGGGCGCGTCGCCGCGACACCTGAAATGGCGGCGCGGATCGAAGTCGCCTTCAGCATTCCCGCACAGCGCCTGCTAGACATGCAGGCGGTGTTTGACGCTGCCCAAACTAAGGCGAAAGGAGCGCCCGCTAATGCCATTCCGTATGTGGTTCCGTTTCTTGGCATCAAGGCGGCAGACCTCGAAGCGTGGGTCGGGCGGAATATCCCGGCCCGGATTCGTCTCGCTGTTCTGCTTCGCACGCTTGTCAACTCGACCGGCAGCGGATTGAGGAAGGTTGACTTTCCCGGAAACGACGATGCTCAACGGCCTGGATGGGATGGCTACATCGATGCGACGCAAGGAACGCCCTGGATCCCCGAAGGTCTTTCCGGCTGGGAGTTTGGAACCACCGAAGACGTCAAAGGCAAGGCCGATGGCGACTTCGCCAAGAGCGTACAAGCTACCGCCAAGGCTGAGCGCGATCAGACGACCTTCGTCTTTGTCACACCTCGGCACTGGCCCGGCAAGGAGGCCTGGATCAAGGAGATGCGGGCCAAGGCTCTGTGGAAGGACATCCGCGCCTACGACTCAAGCAACTTGGAGCAATGGCTGGAACAATCCATTGCCGCGCAGGCGTGGTTCGCCAACGAAACGCTCCGTCTGTCAAATGGCGTGCGCTCTCTCGACAAGTGCTGGGCTGATTGGGCCGATGTGGCTAGCCCGCCGCTAGTCGGCTCCCTATTTGCACCCGCCATCGATGGCGCGAAGCGGACGATCGTCTCGCGCCTCTCAGAACAGCCCGATGAGCCAACCGTGATTGCAGCCGATTCTGCCGAAGAGGCACTGGCGTTTTTGGCGCAGCTTTTCGGACCGCGAGGCGGCGAGGAGCTCGAAAAACACCGCGACCGGATTCTGGTCTTCGATGAGCCGGGCGTGCTGCCGAAACTGGCGCAAGGAACCAGAGACTTCATCGCTGTCACCGCAAACCGCAAGGTCGAGCACGAGCTTGGACCGCTCTCTCGCTCGATGCACACAATCGTTGTCTACCCTCGCAATGCGGCAAACGCAAATCCGGACGTGGTGCTAGAGCCTCTGAACTACGACGCGTTCCGCTCTGCCCTTGAAGAGATGGGGTATGGACAAGATGATGTGACGAGATACGGCAATGAGTCAGGGCGGTCGCTAACTGTTCTGCGCCGTCGCCTCTCCAACGTCCCGGCAGTACGGACGTCGGAGTGGGCGGCCAGCCATGAAACCGCTGCCAGCCTGATTCCGTTCCTGCTCGTCGGAGCATGGAGCTCGACAAACACGGCTGACCAGACCGCGCTCACATTCCTCGCCAGCGTTAACTCTTATGAAGAACTGGAGAAAGAGTGCCAACGCCTTGTCGGCCTGAACGACGCTCCGCTCTGGTCGGTTGGCACGCACCGGGGCGTCATTTCCAAAATCGATCTACTTTTCGCCATCGCTGGTTCCATCACCGCACACGACCTCAAGCGCTACTTTGAATTGGCTAAGAGGGTGCTGGGCGAAGATGACCCAAGGCTGGACCTGCCGGAAGGAGAACGTTGGGCCGCATCTATTTACGGTAAGTCGCGGGAATTTTCTGGCGCACTGCGCGCAGGGATTTCTGAAACGTTGGTCCTTCTCGCTGTCCATGGCAACCATCTATTCCGAACGCGCCTTGGTGTTGATTGCGAAGGTGCCGTTAACCGTCTAGTAAGAGAACTGCTCACGCCGCTTAAGACCCGAATTCTTGAAGCGAATGACCGAGATCTCACGGCTTATGCAGAGGCGGCACCCGACGAGTTCCTTTCCATCTTGGAGGAGGACTTAAAATCGGATCATCCGGAGTCATACGGCCTCATGAGACCAGCGGGGACGGGCGTGTTCGGTGCTTGCCCTCGCAGTGGCTTGCTCTGGGCGCTAGAAGGACTCGCATGGAATCCGTCTACCCTGCCCCGCGCTGCCCTCATTCTTGCCCAGTTGGCCGAGATCGAGATCAACGACAACTGGGTGAACAAGCCAATCAGCTCCCTAAAGTCGATTTTTCGTGCCTGGATGCCACAGACAGCCGCTGATCACGATACACGGCTTCGTGTTCTGAGACTCCTCGCCGAGAAGTTCCCGAAGGTTGCGTGGTACATTTGCTTGGCACAACTCGATACCGGCCCCAAAATGGGCGATTACAGCCACAAGCCGAGGTGGCGCAACGACGGCCATGGCTTTGGCGAGCCATTCAAGACGCGGGGTCCGATCCACGATTTCATGCGCGCCATGGCGGATTGGGCTCTCTCGTGGAATGGGGGCTACACGCGAGACATGCTATGTAATTTGATCCATCATCTTCACGACTTAGGTGAGGAGTATCAGGCGAAGGTTTGGGAATTAGTGGCAACGTGGGCGGCAAGCGCGTCTGACACTGATAAAGCATTTGTACGTGAGAAAATCCGTGTGACGGTCATGTCGCGACGCGGTAGGAAGCGGTTGAATGGGACAGAGTTTTCCAACCTAAGGGCAGCCGCCAAAGCTGCGTACCTAGCACTGGAACCTTCCGATCTCCTGAACAAGCATGAATGGTTGTTTCGGAAGTTTTGGGTCGAGGAGTCGGCGGACGAACTTAATGACGACGACATGGATTTCCACAAGTGTGAGAAACGGGTCACTAAGCTGCGCGTCCATGCGTTAAGGGAAATATTCGAAGCGCGTGGTCTGCCAGGCATTTTTGAACTTGCCGAGATGGGCGAGACAGCGTCTCAAATTGGTTGGCTAATGGCAAAATATATCCTGCCAGTAAAGGAACTACCCGGATTGCTGCTGGCGACGCTTCCGCCATCATCTAATAGAGAGTCGTGGGCTAGAACAAACCTGATCGCAGGGTCGTTGCGGGCGGTAGATGATGAGGAACGTGTTGCCCTTCTGAGAAAGACCAAAAAGGAACTCTCCCCAGCGGACTTTGTCAGGCTATTGTTGCTCGCACCCTTTCGCCGCAGCACATGGCAGATGGTTGACAAGCTAGCCGAGGAGCATCGCGATACTTACTGGAACCAAGTCGAACCGGACTGGATTCACGACGCCGCCGACGAAAACAACGAAGCTGTCGAGCGCCTGATCATGGCGCAGCGTCCTCGCGCTGCATTCCACTGCGTCCACTTCAACCTAGAGACCCTAGAACCTGGTCTACTGTTCCGGCTAATGTCGGAGTTGTTAAAGCAAGGTAAGGACCAACCTGGCCAGTACCAATTGGACCAGCATTGTCTCGGAGAGGCGTTTCAGCTCTTAGACAAAAGTCCAGCGCTGACGCCTGAGCAGAAGGCACGCCTTGAGCTCGCATATATCGATATCCTCGGGGACTATGGTATTCCCAACCTAGAGAGGTACGTGGAGCGCCATCCGGAACTCTTCGTGCAGGCTGTTGTATGGGTCTATAGGCGAAAGGATGGTGGCGAAGATCCGCCTGAATTGCAGGTTGCCGCGGAACAGGTTCAGAGTTTGGCTGAGCGCGGGTATAAGTTGCTCGAAAGTCTCGGCCGGATACCAGGCCACGACGATTTGGGTGAACTCCAAGCAGACAGACTTGCCTTATGGATTAAGACTGTTCGGGACGCCAGCGATCAGCTCGGTCGGCTCGACATTGCTGATTCATGCCTCGGAAAGCTTCTGTCAGGCGCTCCCGTTGGAATTGATGGCGTATGGCCCTGCGAGCCTGTAAGGCAGGTCATGGAAGAGGTGCACTCCAAGGAGATGATGGAAGGCGCATCCATCGGGCGCTACAACTCGCGCGGCCCGACGTGGCGCGGCGAAGGAGGCGGTAAAGAGCGTGAACTGGCGAATAAATACCGAGCGTGGGCGGATGCGCTTCAGTACTCGCATCCGTTTGTGGCGTCTGCCCTGTTGATGCAGATGGTGAAAACATATGAAGCCGAGGCGGAACATTGGGACTTGGAGGCTGGGGTTAGGAGGCGACTGCACTAGGGTTCAGACGGCACGGCTCACACCGCCGATGAAGCGTCAGCCATTGACCAACAGAGTACTATAAGTACCTAAGGCACCGGGGAGGCCAAGACCTCGATGAAAGTATATGCTCCCGTAGTCTTGGATGCGGTTTTCGAGTGCCTTTGAACCGTCTACTGGTACCAGGAAGATCTTAGATCTTTCCTTACAAGGGTTGGAGTTCCCTCAGGACCTGATAGGGAACCTTGAGCACCGCGTCATACTTGTACGCCCAGCTCACCACTAGCTCGAGCGTACGTCGCGCGTAGAAGCAGGCCGTGCGCGGGTCGGTGTGGGCAGTCGCCTCGGCATGAGCCGCCCCATCGAACACCGCCGGCCATTCGCGCTGGAGAAAAGCGAATTGGCTCATGGTCTCTGGTTGCCGCGCGAACGGGCCGTCAGACGGGCGCGAGTCATGCGCTCGCGCAAGCCGCCTTCGTTCAGGAAGTCTCGTTCGAGTCGCCTTATCTGCTGGTCGAGCAGGTAGTTGGTCTGGTGGATCAGGCAGACGACGATATTGGCGACGACCTCTGCGGATCGGGTTTCGACATAGGCCTTATAGGTCTCATAGGACGCATCGTCTTTTCTTCCCAGCCCACGAACGAAACGCGCCTCCCGGCTCTCTTTGGCCCAGAGCGCCAAGCCGCGGACGCGGAGAAAGTCGCGGTAGTCTTCCAATAGCTCTTCCAGGCTTGCCCGGGCGACGTTCAGGAGCTTGATTTCGGCCTCTTTCGAGGTGCCCGAGACCTGACTGCCTTCGACGATATTCTGTTTGCCCGACCGTGCCGCTTGGGTCATCTGGTCGACCGTTCGGTCGCGCTTGTTCAGGAAACGTTCGCAAAAATGATAGGTGGCATCAAAAACGATCAGGGCTTTGCGGTAGGAGAGCAAATTCTCGTAACCGCCATGCGGCGGAATGAAACCCGTCACCTCGCGGTCACCAACCCGATCAGCCGTCCTTTCGGTCCCCCTCGACCTATTCTTACGATCCACCACGGCTAGAGTTCCCCCCGGAAGGCGCGCTGCTGAAGCGAGGCAAAAAGTGCCTCCTCCCGGATCAGGTCGGCGAAGCGGTTGTGATCGGGTCCGGGCTCTAACTTATTCATTCTGCGTGAGTTGTAATTTACACCGGTTTCTGACCCTCGTCAACCGCGCTGGGCTCGAACGGCGAGGGGCAGGTGGGACCACGCCCTGGGCCCACGCGGGCCCACGCCTGGGGCCCACGGGCTCATGCTTTGGGCCACAGGGACCATACCTTGGGCCCACGGGCCCACGTCTTGGGCCCACGGGACCATACCTTGGGCCCGCGTGGACCATGCTTGGGGCACGCGGGACCACGCTTTGGGCCACGCGGCCCACACCTTGGGCCCACGGGCCCATACCTTGGGCCCACGTGGACCATGCTTGGGGCACGCGGGACCATGTCTTGGGCCCACGGGCCCATGCTTTGGGCCACAGGGACCACATCTTGGGCCCACGGGCCCATACCTTGGGCCCACGTGGACCAACCCATGTCCCGCCGCCCCCCGGTGACGGTAAGTCCTTGTTTTACCGGCGTGTAGGGTACCGCGCCGCGATCCCGGAGGCTCAGCCCCGGTCCGTGACGCGGGGAGCGCCAAGCTGGACCGGCACCTCGAGGCGCCGGTTACCGCGGAGGATGCCCACGCGCACGGTGTCCCCGGGCTTCTTGTTCTCCAGCGCCACGAGCAGGTCCCCCTCCGAGGTGATGCGCTCGCCGTTCACCGACAAGATGACGTCGCCCAGCTCCACGCGGCCGAAGGCGTCGCGCCGCAGGCCGCGCAGGCCCGCCCGATCGGCTCCGGTGCCGCGCTCCACGCTGTAGATCACCGCGCCCTCCAGGCCGAGCCTCTCTCCCAGCGCCTCGGGGGCCAATTGGATTCCCAGCGTCGGCCGCCGGATGCGGCCGTAGGCGATGAGGTCCTTCACCACCGCCGACACCGAGTCGGCCGGGATCGCGAAGCCGATGCCCGCGTAGGCCCCCGAGGGGCTGTAGATGGCCGTGTTGACGCCGATGAGGCGGCCGGAGCTGTCGAGCAGCGGGCCGCCCGAGTTGCCGGGATTGATCGCCGCGTCGGTCTGGATCACGTCGCGGATGGCGTTGCCGGCAACGGACTGGATCTCGCGGCCGAGAGCCGAGACCACGCCGGTGGTGAGCGTCTGGTCGAGCCCGAAGGGATCGCCGATGGCGAAGACGCTCTGCCCCACCCGCAGGCCCCTGGAGCTGCCGATCGGCAGGGCGGTGAGGCGGTTGGCGGGAGCGTTGATCTTGAGCACCGCGATATCCCTTTCGGCGGCGTATCCCACGAGCCTGGCGTCCCAGTTCGAGTGGTCGGTGAGGGTCACCCGCGCCGCGTCGGCGCCGGCCACGACGTGGAAGTTGGTGACCACGTGACCCTGGGGGTCCCAGATGAAGCCGGAGCCGGTGCCCTGGGGGATCTGGGTGGTGTTGAGGGAGAAGAAGTCCTGCCGGTTGGCGAGCGAGGTGATGTACACGGTGGCCGGCGAGGCGCGCTCGAAGAGCGAGATGGTGGCCCTCTCCTCGTCCGCCAGCTCCGGCCGCGGCTGCGGCGGCACGACGCCGCCGGCCGGAGGCTGCTGCGCCGCCGCCGGAGCCGCCGCGGCCTCGGAGGTGAGCGAGGCCTCGCGGTCGGCGGGGGAGCAGGTGGTGAGGAGGGTGAGAAGGAAAACAGACAGCAGAAGGATGAAGGAATGGGATCGGTTCATGGGGATCTCCCTAAATGATGCGTCCTGCGCTTCGAGACCTCACCCCCTGGCCCGGCAATACCCTCCGCAGGCGTTCCCCCCTCTCCAGCTCCGCTGGAGAGGGGGACAGGGGGTGAGGCTTCGGAGGGCAGGATGCCGCAACTTCGTCAAACCCCTTGGACCTGCTCGGCCGCCCCCTCCATCTCCGCCCCGCCCTCCTGCAGGATCCCGCGCAGCACCCGGGCGTGCTTCTCGGCCTCGCTGGCCCGCTGCTGGTACCGCCGGCCGGTCGTCGCATGGCCCTTCTCGCGCGTGCGTTTCTCCATCCGCCGCGCCAGGACGGCGTTCTCTTCCAGGGCGCGCAGCGCGGCCCAGAGCGCGGCCTCCACGGTCTCGGACTGCTTGGCGACGAGGCTCTCCGGGGAGTAGGCATGTCCGGTGCGGCAGCGGAAGTGCATCGGCTGCTCGCCGGGCTTCTCGAACAGGGAGCCGCCGCAGTCGGGGCAAGTCAGGCCGGAAGGTTCCCCATCCGCACTGCCCGTATCGCTCTCGGTGCGTGAGATTCCCATGGCGTCGGGCTCCTCCTCGATGCGTGAGCCGCAGTCTGCCGGCGCGGCCGGCCGGGGCTCGCGCGCCAGACGATCCAGCAGAGGGCCGATCTCGGCGAGCGGCAGCACGTGGTCCACCGCGACGTTGGCGATGGCGCTCCCCGGCATACCGGAGTAGTCGGCGTCGCGCGGGTCCTGCACCACGGCCACTCCGCCGCAGCGCTTGATGGCCGCGAGACCTTGGGTGCCGTCGTCGAGATTGCCGGTGAGGACCACGCCCACCACGCGCGCGCCGCAGGCCCGGGCGGCGGTACGGAACAGCACGTCGATGGCGGGGCGGTGTCCGTTCTCCGTGGCGTTGCGCGACAGATGCACCCGGCTGTCCTCGATGGCCAGATGGCGGTCCGGAGGCGCCACGTAGACCCGCCCCGGCTGGATGGCCTCCCCTTCCGCGGCATGAGCTACCGGCAGGCAGCTCAAGCGGGAGAGGATCCTCGGCAGCGCGCTCTGGCCATGCGGCGTGACGTGGAGGACGACGAAGACCGACGCCGGCAGACCCGGGGGCAGCGTCTCGACGACCTGCCTGAGGGCCTGGACCCCCCCGGCGGAGGCGCCGATGACGATGATGTCTCGCCCGCCCTTCTCCAGATCAGCCACTCCGCTCCTTCCTGCGCCGCGGGCCCCGCCGAACCTTGAACCGGGGATGCATGACGTGTGCCGCGGAGAGGGCTTCAGAGGGGCGGCGGCAGATCGGGCTCCTGCCCCCTCAAGATTGACGTTGAGGGAAGATGTCCTCAGAATATCCAGTTTCTACGCGTGGCTCCAACTCGACCCCCCCCCGCGGGCACCCCGTCCAGCACCTCGCGCACCTTCTCCAGGAACTGCCCGGGCGCGAAGGGCTTCTGCAGGAAGTGCTGCTCGGGACCGAGCACCCCGTGGTCGGCGATCGCGTCCTCGGGATAGCCGGAGATGTAGAGCACCCGCATCTCCGGCCGCCGCCGCGCGAGCTGCTCGGCGAGCTGGCTGCCGTTGAGCCCCGGCATCACCACGTCGGTGACGAGGACGTGGATGGGGCCGGCGTGCCGCCCGGCGACGTCGAGGGCCTGAGCCGCGTCGCGGGCGGAGAGCACCTCGTAACCCCGGCTCTCCAGGACCTGCGCCGCCGGCTCGCGGATGTTGTCCTCGTCCTCGACCAGCAGCACGACCTCGGAGCCGCGGCGCGACCGCCGCTCGGAGCGCGCGGGACGCGGCGCCGTCTCCTCGTCATCGCCTTCCCCGGCGGCGGGGAGGAGCACCGTGAAGCGCGAGCCCCGGTCCGGCTCGCTCTCGACGCGGATGTGGCCGCCGCTCTGGTGGACGATGCCGTGCACGGTGGCGAGCCCGAGGCCCGTGCCCTTGCCTCGCGCCTTGGTGGTGAAAAAGGGCTCGAAGAGGTGCTCTCTCACCTCCTGGGACATGCCCTCGCCGCTGTCGGTGACGGTGAGCTGCACGTAGTGCCCGGACGGCAGCCCGTCCTGCCCCGCGGCGATCTCGACTTCCGCGGTCTCGAGCTCCAGCGTGCCGCCGGACGGCATGGCGTCGCGGGCGTTGACGATGAGGTTGAGGACCACCTGCTCGAGCTGGCCGAGATCGGCGCGGACCGCGCCGCAGGCCGGATCGAGCCGCGTCTCCAGGCGGATGTGCTCGCCGATCGTGCGGCGGAGCATCGGCTCCAGCTCACGGATGACGTCGTTCAAGCGCAACTGCCGCGGCTGCAGCACCTGGCGGCGGCCGAAGGCGAGGAGCTGGCGCGCCAGGGCGGCGGCGCGCTCGCCGGCCTTCCGGATCTCCTCGAGGAAGGGCCGCCGCTCGTCTCCTTCGGGCAACCGCTCGCCCAGCAGCTCGCACTGGAAGGCGATCGCCGCCAGCAGATTGTTGAACGAGTGGGCAATGCCGCCGGCCAGGCGGCCGACCGCCTCCAGACGCTGCGCGTGCCGGAGCTGCTCCTCCTTCTCGCGCAGGGCCTCCTCGGCGGACTTGGCGCGGGAGATGTCGCGCAGCGTCCAGTGCAGCCTCGCCGGCCGCTCCCGCTCAGCGAGGTCGCGCACCGCCGTCAGCACGGCCATGAACGGCTCGCGGCCGCGCGGCCGGAGGCACGACTCCACCTCGCCGCCGGGCTCGCCGGCGCAGGCGCTGGAGAGCAGAACCCGGAAGGCGCCGCGGTCCGCGGGCGCAAAGTAGAGCCCGAAGGGCTTGCCCACCAGCAACGACGGATCGGCGCCGAGCAGGGCGGCGGCGGCGAGATTGGCCTCTTCGATGCCGCCTCGCAGATCCGTCACCAGGTAGCCGAAGGGCGCCTCGTCGAAGAGCCGGAGATAGCGGTGGCGCTGGCGCTCCAGCTCTTCGCGGGTGGCCTCGAGCTCCTCCTTCTGCTGCTCCAGCTCCTCATAGGCCACCTCCAGCGCGCCGAGCTGGCCGCGCAATGCCTCCAGCTCCGCCGCGAGCTTCTCGGGCATGCCGGACGGGGCTTGGCCTTGCAGCTTGCGGAGCCGCGTCTGCGCCGAAGAGAGCTGCATGGCCAGCGATGCCTTCACCAAGATCAGGGCTCCTTAGGCGTGAGCCGGCATTTCCGGGAGGACCTCCTCCATGAGCACGATCGCGCCTTCCGCGACGGGTCCATCGCCCAGCCGGGTGCAGGTGACCTCGCAACGGATCGGCCGCCCGCGCCGGTTGACTCCCTCGAGCATCATCTGGTTGCCCCGGGGGCCGCTGTTCATGCATTGCAAGATCGGCTCCCGCAGCCGCTCCACGGGCAGGCCGATGTCGAGCGAGAGGAACGGCTGCCCCTTGGCCTCCTCGTCGCGCAGGCCCCACAGCTCCTGCGCCTTGTCGCTCCAGACCTCGACCTGCAAGTCGCGATCGAGCACCACGACCGCCGCCCGCAGCCCGGTCAGGATGGACCGCAGATAGGTGTTGACCCGCTCCAGCTCGTGCGACCGCTGCTCGACCTGGTCGTTCATGGAGCGCAGCTCTTCGTTGGTGGACTGCAGCTCCTCGTTCATCGTCTCCAGCTCTTCGTTGGCCGACTGCAGCTCCTCGTTGGTGGTCTCCAGCTCCTCGACGGTGGACTGCAGCTCCTCGTTGGTGGTCTCCAGCTCCTCGTTGGCGGACTGCAGCTCCTCGTAGGCGGTCTCCAGCTCCTGGTGGGTCTGCTCGAGCTCGGCGTGGAGCTGGTGCTGCACGGTGAGGTCGAGGAAGGAGATGCTGGCGCCGAGGGATTGGCCGCCCTCGTCCACCAGGGGAGCGACCTGGACTTCCAGCATGCGGGGTCCGCCGCCGGACGGGCGCCACTCGATCGCCGGCAGCGTCACCGGGGTGCCGGACGAGCACACGGCGTCGATGTGGGAGCGCAGCTCGACGGGACGGTAGGAGATCTCGAGATCCTGCAGCAGCCGCCCGAGATCGGCCGGCCCGAGGTTGAACAGCCGCCGGGCCCGCTCGTTGATCAGCGCCAGGCGGTCGCCGCGGTCCACCGCGATCTGCGCCACGGCGCCGGCGTCATAGGCGGCGTCGCGCACCCGTATGGAGCGGGCCGCGCCGCGAGCGTGCGAGATCCCGCCGACCGGCGCGAGCGCCAGCATGCGGTCGCGCAGGTTGGCGGTCGGCGTGCGCTGAAAGACGCGGTTCTTCAGGTCCTCGGGCCGGAAGTTGTTGGCGTGGCTGAGCAGGGTCTCGGCGCGGCCCAGGACGAGATAGCCCTGGCGGTTGAGCGCGAAGTGGAAGCGCGCCAGGATCTTCGCCTGCGCCTCGGAGTTGAAGTACATCAGGGTGTTGCGGCACAGCAGGAGGTCGAGCCGCGAGATGGCGGCGTCCTGCACCAGGTCGTGGCGGCCGAAGATCAGCGACCGCCGCAGCTCGGGCCGGAAGAGATGGCGGCCGCCGTTGTTCGCCTCGAAGTAGCGGGCGCGCAGCTCCGCGGGGACCTCCGCCACCTGTTCGGCGCTGTAGCTGCCCTGCCGCGCCTGGGCGAGGGCTTCCTCGTCGACGTCGGTGGCGTAGATCTTGACGCGCCGCCGGAACTCCTGGTCGCCCAGGGCTTCGGCCAGCAGCATGGCGAGGCTGTAGGCCTCTTCGCCGGAGGCGCAGCCGGCGCTCCAGCAGCGCACGGGCTGGTCCACCCCCTTGCTCTCGAGGATGCGCGGCAGCACGCGCTCGGCCAACGCCCGCCAGGTCTCCGGGTCCCGGAAGAATCCGGTGACGTTGATGAGGATGGTGTTGAACAGCGGCAGGAACTCGTCCGGGTGGACCTCCAGGTAATCGATGTAGTCGGAGTAGGAGGCGACGTTCACCTGCTGCATCCGCTTCTGCACCCGGCGCACCAGGCTGGAGATCTTGTAGGCCGAGAAATCGAAGCCGCGGGTGGACCGCAGGTACTCCACCAGCTTGACGAAATCGGCCGCCGGCGTCTCGCTCTTGCGCTCGCGGCGCTTCGGACCTGCGTCGCCGGCCCGCTGTTCCGCTACTTCATCGCTCACGCGCTCTCCTCTTGCGTCAACTCGACCAGGGCCGGCGCGATGTCGTCCAGCGCCAGCGCGCGGTCCACCAAGCCGGTGCGCAGGGCGGCCCCCGGCATGCCGAAGAACTCCGAGCTCGCCTCGTCCTGCACGATCACCGTGCCGCCGCGGCTCTTGATGGCGCGCACCCCCTCGGCGCCGTCCCTGCCCGTGCCCGTGAGCACCACCGCGATCGCGTCGCCGCCCCAGGCCTCGGCCAGCGAGGCGAACAGGAGGTCCGCCGAGGGGCGCACGTAGTGCACCCGGGGCTCGTCCGAGAGGTCGAGCAGGCCGTCGCCGCGCACCAGCAGATGCTGGTTCGGAGGCGCCAGGTACACCGTGCCGGCCGCCGGCAGCTCGCCGCCCTGCGCCTGGCACACCGCGAGCGCGGCGTGTCTGCCGAGGATCTCGGCCAGCCAACTGCGGTGGTGGGGATCGAGATGCTGGACGACGAACAGGGGAGCGGCGAATTCCGGAGGCAGGGCGGAGAGGACGTGGGTGAGGGCGTTCAGCCCGCCGGCCGATGCGGCGAGGGCCACGGCACGCCGCGGCCTCTCGGTGCGGCCGCCGGCGACCGGGCCCCGCTGTTTCAGGCTCAACGCCTTGCCCTCACGAACCGCGACGGACATGAGATTCCTACCTCAAAGGAGAAATTGTCGCCCGGACAGCGGCGACTCCACGCCAGACCTCCCTCACCGGACCGTCTCGTCTCGGAATGAACAGTATGCCTTTTTCAGCAGCAGGGCAAGAAGCGGACCCAAAGACCGCGAGCCCTGAAAGGGCGGCGGCGGCTTGGGGCGCCTGCCCTTCGAAACCTCACCCCCTGGCCCCCTCTCCAGCGGAGCTGGAGAGGGGGGACGCGGAGGGACGGGATTGCCGATGATTGAGGGACTTCGATAGCGTGAGGTTGTCATGAGGGAACGCAGAGGCAGGCTGGTGCCTATTCCGGTGCGGACCTTGAAGTCGCGCGCTCAGATCCACCGCGCGGCACCGACTCCTGCTGAACGAGCGATGTGGGACATCCTGCGCGACCGGCGGCTGGAGGGGATCAAGTTCCGCCGGCAGAAGACGATCAGCATCTATGTGGCCGATTTCTACTGCGCGGAGCTGAAGCTCGTCTTGGAGCTCGACGGCGGGGTTCATGCGGACCCACGCCAGGCTGCCCACGACGAGAACCGCGACTCCTATCTCCGCTCCGTCGGCTGCACGATCCTGCGCTTCCCCAACCGCGGCCTCTTCGAGAACCGCGAAGCCGTCCTCACCAGGATCCTCGATACCGTCCGCCATCTTCGAGGCCCGCGAAGCTAGCCAATCCCCTCCTCTGAGCTTCCCCCTCTCCAGCTCCGCTGGAGAGGGGGCCAGGGGGTGAGGTCTCGAAGGGCAGACCGCCTCAACCGCCGCCCGCCCTCCTGGAGCTTGGAATCCCCCCGCCGCCCGCCCTTTCAGGGCTCTGGTTTTTTCCCCTCTTGATATAGTCCCACCCCCAAACCTGTAACCGTTTCCAGAGAGCGATGACCGAGCCCACCGACGGTACCTTTCAAAAACTGCGCGAGCTGGCCCAGAACCTCTGGTGGTCGTGGCAGCCGGACATCCGCGCCATCTTCCGCGAGCTGGAGCCGGAGACCTGGCGCGCCGTCTATCACAACCCGGTGGCGCTGCTGCAGCGCGTGGCGCCGGAGGAGATCTACCGCCGGGTGCAGGACCTGGAGCTGCAGACGCGCATCAACCAGGCCCACCGGCGGCTGCGCGGCTACGCCGCCGGCGGCGAGAGCTGGGGCCTCATCCACGCCGGGCCGATCCTGGCGCGGCCGGTGGCGTACTTCTCGGCCGAGTTCGGCCTGCATCAGTCGCTGCCCATCTACTCGGGCGGCCTGGGCGTGCTCGCCGGCGATCACCTGAAGAGCATGAGCGATCTGGGCGTGCCGGTGGTCGGCGTCGGCCTCCTCTATCACCAGGGCTACGTCCACCAGTGGATCGACGAGGCCGGCTGGCAGCAGGACCTCTACGAGCCCATCGCCGCGGCCGAGCTGCCCGTCGAGCCGGTGCCCGGGGCGGACGGCGGCCAGGCGCGCCTCTCCGTCGAGCTGCCCGATCGCGAGGTCTTCCTGCGCCTCTGGCGCGTCCACGTGGGGCGCAGCGACCTGCTGCTGCTCGACGCCCGCGACGACGCCAACTCGCCCGCCGACCACGAGCTGACCGCCCGCCTCTACGGCGGCGACCAGGAGATGCGCATCCAGCAGGAGATCCTCCTCGGCGTCGGCGGCCACCGCGCCCTGGGCCTCGTGGGCATCCATCCCAGCGCGCTCCATCTCAACGAGGGCCACTCGGCCTTCGCCCTGCTCGAGCGCGGCCGCGAGCTCGTCGAGCGGCAGGGTCTCGACGCGGCCGACGCCCTGCGCGAGGTGGCGGCGATGAGCGTCTTCACCACCCACACGCCGGTGGAGGCCGGGCACGACCGCTTCCGCGTCGATCTGGCGGGCCCGCACCTGGAGCCGCTCGCCCGCGGCCTCGGCATGCCGCTCGCGGAGGTGCTCGCCCTCGGCTCCGAACGGCCGGACGATCCCAACGCGCCCTTCTGCCCCACCGTGCTGGCGCTCAGGCTCACCCGCCGCGCCAACGCCGTCTCGGCCCTGCACGGCCGCGTCTCGCGCAAGATGTGGCTGCCGCTCTACTCCGGCAAGACCGAGGAGGAAGTGCCCATCGGCCACATCACCAACGGCGTCCACGTGCGCACCTGGCTCGCCGCGGACATGCACGACCTGCTCCTCCGCCACCTGGGTCCGCGCTGGCTCGAGCGCATCTCCTTTCCCAACCTGTGGAAGGAGATCGACGGCATCCCGGACGCCGAGCTGTGGGAGATCCACCAGGTGCTCAAGGCGCGCCTGCTGGCCTTCGCCCGCCGCCGCCTCTCCGACCGCCGGCTGCGGCTCGGTTTGGCCGAACCGGAGCGCGAGCCCCTCGATCCCGAGGCGCTCACCCTCGGCTTCGCCCGCCGCTTCGCCACCTACAAGCGAGCCGACTTGCTCTTCCAGGACCTCGACCGTCTGGCCAGGCTGGTGGGCGACGCCGCGCGGCCGCTGCAGATCGTCTACGCCGGCAAGGCCCATCCGCGCGACACCGGCGGCAAGGCGCTGGCGCAGCGGGTGGCCAACCTGGAGAAGGATCCCCGTTTCGCCGGCCGCGTCGTGTTCATCGAGGACTACTCGATGCACGTCGGCCGGCAGCTCGTGCAGGGCGTGGACGCCTGGCTCAACACGCCGCGCCGGCCGCTGGAGGCCTGCGGCACCAGCGGCCAGAAGTGCATCCTCAACGGCGTCCTCAACTGCTCCATCCTCGACGGCTGGTGGGCCGAGGCCTACGACGGCGGCAACGGTTTCGGGATCGGCAACGGCGAGGTGCACGCCAATCCCGAGCTGCAGGACGAGCGCGACGCCCTCGCCCTCTTCGACACCCTGGAGCGCGAGGTGGTCCCCCTCTACTACGAGCGCGACGCGATGGGAATCCCCGCCGGCTGGATCGGCCGCGTCAAGAGGGCCGTCCGCACCCTCGCCTGGCGCTACAACGCCGACCGCATGGTGATGGACTACGTGAGGTCGTGTTACCTGCCGGCGGCGGGCGGGGAGACTTGCAGGATGTAGGGGAAAGAAGAATCCCGGAGCCCCGGAGGGGCGGCGGCGGTTGGGGCGAGCTGCCACCGCCCCTCTGGATTGAGCTCACCACCCTTTCGGACGGGGACTCTTCTATCGCAGCGTGATAAATCAGGGGCTGCGTCAAGAAAAGGAGGCTCCATGCAACTCACGCCCGAAACCCGCATCGCCGACATCGCCGCCCAGAATCCCGCCACCATCCGCGTCTTCCAACGCTTCGGCATCGACTTCTGCTGCGGCGGCAAGCGTCCCGCCGGCGAGGTCTGCGCCGAGAAGCAGATAACCTTCAACGAGCTGCGCAACGAGCTCGAAGCGGCCGGCGCGGCGGGCACGACGGGAATCCCCGGCGCCGAGGCGAAGCTCACGGACCTCATCCGCTTCATCGTCGGCAAGTACCACGCCGATCTGCGCGTCGAGCTGCCCCGCCTCGGCCAGATGGCGGCCAAGGTGCTCGACGTTCACGGCGAGAAGTACCCGGCCGTGCTGCCGGCGCTGGCGTCCACCTTCCGCGCCCTGCGCGAGGAGCTGGAGGCCCACATGATGAAGGAGGAGCGCGTGCTCTTCCCCTACATCGAGCGGCTGGAGGCCCTGGCGGCGGCGGGCGGTTCCCTGCCGGCCTCTCCCTTCGGCTCCATCCAGGCGCCCATCGGCATGATGGAGCACGAGCACGACGACGCGGCGCAGGCTCTGGCGCGCCTGCGCCTGCTCACCGACGGCTACACGCCTCCCGCCGACGCGTGCAACACCTTCCGCGGCCTCTACTTCGGGCTCGCCGAATTGGAAAAGGCGCTGCACGAGCACATCCACCTGGAAAACAACGTGCTGTTCCCGCGCGGTGTCCGGCTGGAGGAGGAGCTTTCGGTCGCAGTGTGATAAATCAGGGGTCGTGGAACCCCAGCCTCGCCACCTCGCGCTCGGCACGCTCTCCTTCGCCGTCTGCTTCGCGGCGTGGGGATTGATCAGCGCCTTCGCTCCCCGCTTCCGCGAGCTGTTCTCGCTGACCGGCACCCAGACGGCGCTGCTCGTCGCGGTGCCGGTGCTGCTCGGCTCGCTGGGGCGGCTGCCGGTCGGCCTGCTCGCCGACCGCTTCGGCGGCCGGCTGGTGTTCACGGCGCTGATGCTGCTGGTGGCCGTGCCGGCCTGGCTGGTGCCGACGGCGGGGAGCTATCAACGCCTGCTAGCGGTCGCCTTCTTCCTGGGAATCGCCGGCTCCTCGTTCCCGGTCGGCGTGGGCTACGTCTCGCGCTGGACGGCGGCGGAGCGGCAGGGGAGCGCGCTCGGGGTCTACGGGCTTGGCAACATCGGCCAGTCCGCGGCGGTGTTCCTGGGGCCGGTGCTGGCGGCGGCGGCCGGCTGGCAGAACGTCTATCGCGGCATGGCCGTGTTGCTCGTCGTCTGGGGCCTCGCCTTCGGCGTGCTGGCCCGCGACGCGCCGGTGAAGGCCGCGCCCAAGGGCCTCGCGGCCATGCTGCGGCCGTGGCGCGCGCCGCTCGCCTGGGCCCTGGCGCTGTTCTACTTCCTGACCTTCGGTGGCTTCGTCGCCTTCTCGATCTATCTGCCGACGCTGCTGCGCGACGAGTTCGGCCTGAAGACCGCCGACGCGGGCTTCCGCACCGCCGGGTTCGTCGTGCTGGCCACTCTGCTGCGGCCGGCGGGCGGCTGGCTCGCCGACCGCATCGGCGGCGCGCGGGTGCTCTCCGGCGTGTTCCTCGGCGTGCTGCCCTTCGCGCTGCTCCTCACCTGGCCGGCGATGCTGCCCTTCTCCGTAGGGGCGCTCGGCTGCGCGGCGCTGCTGGGGCTCGGCAACGGCGCCGTCTTCAAGCTCGTGCCGATGTACTTCCCGGCGGAGACCGCCACCGTCACGGGTCTCGTCGGCGCCATGGGCGGGCTCGGCGGCTTCTTCCCGCCGCTGCTCCTCGGCTTCTTCCGCGACCGCGTGGGCGCGATCTGGCCGGGGTTCGTCCTGCTCGCCGCCGTCTCCGCCCTGCTCTGGTGGATCAACCGCCGCGTCTTCGTGCCACGGCAGGAGGCGCTGGAGCTCGCCCTGCCGCCGGAGCTCAACCGCACGGCGGACCGCCTGCGCGCCGGCGCCTGGGCGACGTTCTGGACGGGCGTGCTGGTGGCCGCCATCCTCGTCGGCTCGCGGAACCTGCAGAGCTTCGATCCGGCGCTGGTGGTCTACACCTTCGCGACGATCTTCGCCACCTGGGGCGTCGTCTATCACTACTGGGTCTGGCTGCAGAAGCCGCCGACGAAGATCTACTGGCGCCGCGGCTGGCAACTGGCGCGGCAATATGGAGTCCTGCGCAGCCTCGGCCGCCTGCTGCCCCTGGCCTGGACCCACCTCGCGGCGCAGACGTTCATCCGCCGGCGCTCGGTGCTGCGCTGGTGGATGCACCAGCTCCTCTTCTGGGGCTGCGTGCTGGCGGTCCTCATCACCTTCCCGCTGGTCTTCGGCTGGATCCACTTCGGCAGCGCCGGCCAGGACCCGATGCGCTACGTCACCTACCTCTTCGGTTTTCCCACCGGCTCGTTCCGCATCCGCACCGTCTGGTCCTGGCTGCTCTTCCACGGCCTCGACGTCGCGGCCGTGCTGGTGCTGGCCGGCATCTCGCTGTCGCTGTGGCGGCGCATGCGCGACCAGGGGGCGCAGGCGGTGCAGAATTTCGGCCGCGACTTCTTTCCCCTCATCCTGCTCTTCGCCATCTCGGTCTCCGGGCTCGCCCTCACCGCCTCGACGACGTGGCTGCGCGGCAGCTTCTACGAGTTCCTCGCCATCCTCCACGCCCTCACCGTCGTGGCGGCGCTGCTCTATCTGCCGTTCGGCAAGTTCTTCCACATCTTCCAGCGGCCGGCGCAGCTCGGCGTCAAGCTGTACCAGCAGATCGGCGAGGAAGGGGAAGGAGCCCACTGCGCGCGCTGCGGCGAGCGCTTCGCCTCGCGCATGCACGTCGAGGACCTGAAGCTGGCGCTCCAGGGCCTCGGCTTCGACTACCGCCTGCCGGGTCCGGCCGGCAACTGGCAGGAGCTCTGCCCGGCGTGCAAACGGAAGACGCTGGCGGGGGCGCAGTTGCGGCTCAAGGAGGGGGCGCGTGGCTGAACGCCCCCTCTCCACCCCGGAGCTCATCGCCCGCTACGGCCCACACCTCAACTACGCGCCGCCCGGCGGCTATGAGGAGCAGCGGGAGAACCCTCCGGACCGGCTGGTGAAAACCCACTGCTGCTTCTGCGGCCAGCAGTGCGGCATCCAGCTCAAGGTGCGCGGCAACCAGGTGGTGGGCTTCGAGCCGTGGGAGGAGTTCCCGTTCAACCAGGGGATGCTCTGTCCGAAGGGCGTCCGGCGCTACCTGCAGAGCGCGCATCCCGACCGGCTGCTCCACCCGCTGCTGCGCGCCGCCGATGGTTTCAGGCCGGCCTCCTGGAACGAGGCGCTGGACTTCACCGTCGGCCGCATCCGGGAGATCCAGGAGCGGTATGGCAGGGATGCCGTGGCATTGTACGGCGGCGCTTCGCTGACCACCGAGAAGGCGTACCTGCTGGGCAAGTTCGCCCGCGTCGCCCTCGGCACGCGGCACATCGATTACAACGGCCGCCTGTGCATGGTCTCGGCGGGCACGGCGTACAAGATGGCGTTCGGCGTGGACCGCTCGCCGATACCCTGGAGCGACATCCCGCAAGCCCAGGTGGCCTTCGTCATCGGCTCGAACGTCGCCGAATGCTCGCCCATCACCACGCAGTATCTCTGGCGCCTGCGCGACAACGGCGGCCGGCTCATCGTCGCCGATCCGCGCATGACGCCGATCACCCGCAACGCCGGTCTCTACCTGCCGGTGCGCCCCGGCACGGACCTGGCGCTGCTCATGGCGATGCTCCACGTGGTGATCCGCGACGGCTTGACGGATGGCGCCTTCATCGCCGCTCACACGACGGGATTCGAGGACGTGGAGAAGTCGGTCCAGGCGTGGGACCCGGTTACCGCGGGACGGATCACCGGCGTGCCTCCGGAGGCCATCGAGAAGGCGGCGCGCTGGATCGGCGAAGCCGAACGGGCCGTGCTGCTTCACGCCCGCGGCATCGAGCACCAGTCGAAAGGCGTCGAGAATTGCCTGGCGGTGATCAACCTGGCGCTCGCCACCGGCCACATCGGCCGCGAGGGCGCGGCCTGCGCCATGATCACCGGGCAGGGCAACGGCCAGGGCGGGAGAGAGCACGGCCAGAAGTGCGATCAGCTCCCGGGCCAGCGCTCGATCGCGGACCCGGCAGCGCGCGAGCACGTGGCTCGCGTCTGGGGGATCCAGCCGGACGAGATCCCGCAGGCGGGACTCTCGGCGGTGGAGATCATGGAGGCCATCCACCGCGGCGAGATCAAGGCCCTGCTCTCCATCTGCTTCAATCCCCTGGTCTCCCTGCCGGACGCCGCGTTCACGCGCGAGGCACTGGAGAAGCTCGAATTCTTCGGCGTGGTGGACTTCTTCCTCTCCGAGACCGCGCAGTTCGCGGACGTCGTGCTCGCCGGCAGCCTGCACGAGGAGGAGGAAGGGGTGGTGTGCAGCGCCGAGGGCCGGGTGCTCCACATCCAGAAGGCCGTGGACCCGCCGGGCGACGCCTGGCCGGACAGCCGGATCTACATCGAGCTGGCCCGCCGGCTGGGCCGGGGAGAGTTTTTCCCCTACCGGTCCAGCCGCGAGATCTTCGACGAGCTGCGCGAGGCCACCCGCGGCGCTCCCGCCGATTACTCCGGCATCACCTACGAGAAGATCGACCGGCAGATGGGGGTGTTCTGGCCGTGCCCGGATGTTCCCGGGGGGGACCATCCGGGCACGCCGCGCCTCTTCGAAGGCGGCCGCTTCTTCCATGCCGACGGGAAGGCCCGGTTCATCGTCACCGAGTGGCGGGAGAGCGGCGATCCGGTGAGCGATGAATATCCGGTCTATCTGACCACCGGCCGCGTGGTGAACCAGTACCTCTCGGGAACGCAGACGCGCCGCATCGGTCCGCTGGTGGAGCAGTTCCCGCATCCGCGGGTGGAGATCCATCCGCGCCTCGCCGGCGAGCTCGGCATCGCCGACGGCGACTGGGTGACGGTCGCCTCGCGCCGCGGCGAGATCACGCTGCAGGCCCTGGTGGTGCGCACGATCCGGCCGGATACGGTGTTCATCGCCTATCACTGGCCGGGCGGCCGCAGCGCCAACCGGCTCACCCACCGCACGCTCGATCCGCGCTCGAAGATCCCCGAATACAAGGTCTCGGCCTGCCGGCTGCGCAAGGCCGCCGGGCCGCCGGACTGGGTGCGCGGCGAGCTGTCGACAGACGAGCCGCGGCCGGGCCGCGGCCTGAGGGTGTTGGGATAGGCGATGTACGGCTACGAGTTCTACATCGATCCCGAGCGCTGTATCGGCTGCCAGGCCTGCGTCAACGCCTGCGCCGAGTGCGACACCCACCGCGGCGTGCCCATGATCACCGTCGATTACCTGGACCGCCGCAACAGCATCGCCACGGTGCCCGCCATCTGCATGCACTGCGACGATCCCACCTGCGCCGAGGTCTGCCCGGCGGACGCCATCAAGAAGGGCGAGGACGGCGTCGTGCAGTCGGCCCTCAAGCCGCGCTGCATCGCCTGCTCGAACTGCGTGTTGGCCTGCCCCTTCGGCATCCCCAAGATGATGACCAGGCTCGAGCTGATGATGAAGTGCGACATGTGCTACGACCGCACCTCGGTGGGGAAGCGGCCGATGTGCGCCACCGTCTGCCCGAGTCAGGCGCTGGCCTACGTGCCGCCGGAGAAGATCGCGCGCGAGCGGCGCGAGAAGCCGACCAACGTCTTCCGCTTCGGCAACGAAACCGTGACCACCAAGGTCTTCATGATGGTGCCGCCGCAGGTGCCCGAGGTGGCGGTGGACGTGATCGATTACATGTGGGAGCCCCCCATGCAGGAAACCCCGGCATGAAGCTCTTCCGGCGGCCGAGCAGCGAGCCCCTGTGGCGGGAGGAGATCTCGATCTTCAGCGCCGAGGAGCGCTACGTGAACCGCCGCCAGTTCGCCAAGTTCCTGGTGCTGACGAGCCTCGGCATGTTCGTCGGCAATCTCTGGATCCTGGTCAAGGGCTGGCTGACCGGCAAGCCCGCGTATCCGGCGCGCGCGGTGGCGGCGCTGGACGAGATCCCCGTGGGCGGCGTCAAGCTGTTCCGCTATCCCGGTCCCGAGGATCCGTGCATTCTCGTGCGTACCGGCGAGGGCGAGTACGCGGCGTACAGCCAGAAATGCACCCACCTCTCATGCGCCGTCTACTACGCGCGCGAGGAGAACCGCCTCGAGTGCCCCTGCCACGAGGGATATTTCTCCGTGCGCGACGGCCGTGTCCTGCAGGGCCCGCCGCAGCGGCCGTTGCCACGGGTGAAGCTGGAGCGCCGCGGCGGCGCGCTGCTGGCGGTGGGCATCGACCCTCACCTGGAGGCCTGAGGATGGACCCGCTTCCTCCCCCGCGCCGCGGCCTGACCGCCATCGACGGCGCGCTCGCCCTGATCGCCATTCTCCTCATCATCCAGATGTGGCTGCTCACGGCCACCCTGGAGTCCTTCCTCGCCGGCCATCTCGAGGGCGTGCTGCCGGCGATGATCGTCTCCGGCCTGCTGTTCGCCGCCTGCGTCGCGCTTTATCTGTTCATCGAGGGGGTGGATCGGGGAGTGAGGCGCAAGCGGTGACGCCGCGAGCCGTCTGCTGAAAGGGTTTGCTTCTCACTCCAGGCCCAGCCGCTCCAACGCCTCGCGATCTATCACGACAAAGCCTTCCTTCTCGGTCCGCACGACGCCGTCCTTGCCCCAGCGGCTCATGATGCGGATGCAGGTCTCGACGGTGGTGCCGGTGAGGTCCGCCAGCTCCTGCCGGCTCAAGGGAAGGGGAATGAAGGTGCCGTCCGGCGCCGGCTTACCCATCTGATCCGCGAGCTTGAGGAAGAGACGGGCGAAGCGGGGCTCGATGCGGCCGCCGGTGAGCTCGGCCAGGCGGTTGGTCAGCTCCACCAGACGGCGGGTGAGGCCCAGGAGCAGGCCGCGCACCAGCGCCGGATGGCGCGCCAGGAGCGCGAAGAAGTCCTGGCGGCGGATGAGCAGGCAGAGGGTGTCCTCCAGGGCCAGCGCCGAAGCGGGGTAGGGCCGGTCCTCGTAGACCGCCACGGCGCCCAGAGGATCGCCGGCGCCGAAGATCTCCAGGATCAGGTCCTTGCCGGCCGGCGTCATCTTGAAGACCTTCACCCGCCCGCGGACGATGGTGAAGAATACGTCGGCCGCCATCCCCTCCGCGAAGATCGTCTCCCCTTTGGCGTAGTCCTTGACGCGCGACACGGCGGCCAGCCGCTTGCGCTCCTCCGGCGGCAGGCGGCGGTAGAAGGGGATCTCCTGCAGGATCTCTTCGGGGGGCGGCAGCACGACGGCGATAATGGTAGCCCACCCCTTGGAACGGAGGCAGCCGCCGGTGCCACCCAGGTTCCCGTCAAAGTCGCTGGGAACCCTTCTCCGATCCCGCCGTTGCCTTGCCCTTCATGTCGCGCCGCCGGCCCGGAGTACAATGCGAGCGAGGTGACCGCATGACCTATCTTGCCGAGCGCATCACGGTGGATCCCGAGCAATGCGGCGGTCGTCCGTGCATCCGGGGTCTTCGAATCCGCGTTAGCGATGTCCTGGACCTGCTGGCTAGCGGCTTGACTCCTGAGCAGGTCGTGGAAGAACTGCCGGATCTCGAGATCGGTGACGTGCAAGCCTCCCTGCGCTTTGCGAGCCAACGCTTTGACCATCCGGTGCTCACAGCTTGATCGTCTGGGTTGATGCCCAACTTGCGCCGGCGCTGGCTCCCTGGCTTACGGAGACGTTTGCCGTCGAAGCCTGAGATCAGCGATCGGCTGATCATCGCGTAGCGGTCTCTGAACCTGCAGTCCACCCGTCCGGGTAGGCCGCCTCTCGCCGCAACCCATCCGTGGAGGCGACGGCGAACTACCCGGCGACGGTATGGCGGCATGACCGCCGTCATATGAGGATTGGACCTCGGGGGAAGAGAGTGGGCCATCATGGGCATCGCCGTCCGGCTCCCCGAGCTGGAGCACTGGAAAGCGCAAGTCAAATGCCAGGCCGGCTGCCCGGTCAAGACCGACGCCGGCCGCTACGTGCAGCTCATCGCCGAAGGGCGGGAGGAGGAGGCCTTCCTCGTCGCCCGCGCGCCGAACCCGTTCGCCTCGGTGTGCGGCCGCATCTGCGCCGCGCCCTGTGAGGACGCCTGCCGGCGCGGCTCGATCGACGCGCCGATCTCCATCCGCGCTCTCAAGCGCTACGTCTGCGAAGGGTACGGCGTGGAGTCGATCCGGCCGCAGACGCAGGAGCGGCTGCGCCGCGCGCCCATCGAGGAGGGGAACCGCTACGCCGGCCACCTGCCCCTGCTGCCGGCCCTGCCGTCCGATGCCGCGGCGCGGCCCATGCGCCACCGCAAGGTAGCGGTGATCGGCGCCGGTCCGGCGGGGCTCTCCGCCGCCCACGACCTGGCCCTGATGGGCTACGCGGTGACGGTGTTCGAAGCGGCCGAGGAGCCGGGGGGCATGATGCGCTTCGGCATTCCCGAATACCGCCTGCCGCGCACGCTGCTGCGCGCCGAGATCGAGAAGATCCTGGCGCTGGGCGTCGAGCTCAACCTCGGCGCGCCGCTGACGCCCTCCTTCGGCCTGCGCGAGCTGCAGGCGGAAGGCTTCGAGGCGGTCTTCCTCTCCATCGGCGTCGGCAAGGGGCGCGATCTGCAGGCCCCCGGAGTGGAGCTGGACGGGGTGGTCAAGGCGGTGGACTTCCTGCTCAACGTCAACCGCGGCTACCGCCTCGACCTCGGCCGAAGGGTGGTGGTGGTGGGGGGCGGCTTCGTGGCCTTCGACGCCGCCCGCACCGCCCTGCGTCTCACCCGCGACGGCGAGGCCGCGGAGCCGCAGGGGCTGGGCGAGCTCGACCGGGAGGAGACGAGCCGACTCAAGGAGGCCTTCGACTCGGCCCGCGCGGCGATCCGCGGCGGCGCCACCGAGGTGACCATCGTCTCGCTCGAGACCTTCGACGAGATGCCCGTGCTGCGCAGCACGCAGGGGCACGAGGAGCTCGTGGAGGCGCGCAAGGAGGGCGTGCGGTTCCTCACCCGCCGCGGGCCGGCCCGCTTCCTGGGCGACGGCCGGCTCAGCGCCGTGGAGCTGCGGCGGGTGGTCTCGGTGTTCGACAAGTCCGGACGCTTCGCTCCGGTCTACGACGACGGCGACCTGATGCGCTTGGAGGCGGACTCCTGCATCCTGGCGATCGGCCAGCGGCCGGACCTGTCGTTCCTGAAGCCGGGGGACGGCGTGGCGCTGACGCCGGGGGGCACGATCCGCGTCGATCCCCTGACCCTGGCCACCTCGGCGCCGGGCGTCTTCGCCGGCGGCGACGTGGCCTTCGGGCCGCGCAACCTGATCGAGGCGGTGGCCAACGGCAAGCGGGCCGCGCGCTCGATCCACGAGCACCTCGCGCAGCGGCCGCCGCGGGCGGAGGTCTCCCTCGAGGTGGAGAAGATCCCCACGGCGCGCTACCGCATGGCCGCGGGCTTCGAGATCCTCGACCGCGAGGCGCCGCCGACGCTCGACGTGGGCCGGCGCACCGGCATCGCCGAGGTGGAGACCGGCTACGGCCCGGAGGCGGCCTGGCTCCAGGCGGCCCGCTGCCTCGTCTGCCACGTGCAGACCATCTACGACCCCGAGGCGTGCGTGCTCTGCAACCGCTGCGTGGACGTCTGCCCCGAATACTGCCTGGCCCTCGTCCCCTTCGGCGAGCTGGATCTGCCCGAAGAGGAGCGCCGCGCCCTGGCCGCGCGCGCCGAGGCGGACGGGCTGCCGCTCGCCGCCATGATCAAGGACGACGAGCGCTGCATCCGCTGCGGCCTCTGCGCCCTGCGCTGCCCCACCGACGCCATGACCATGGAACGCTTTTCCATCACGGAGTCCCTATGAGCAAGCCGATCGATCGCCGCGAGCTCTTGATCAAGCTGGGCACCGGCGCCGGCGCGGTGGCGATCACCGGCCAGGCGGTGGCGTCGTTGCGCTCGCTGGTGCCCAACGTCTCCTACGACGCCCCGACGACGGTGAAGCTGGGCGCGCCGGCGGAGTTTCCGGACGGCCTCAAGTTCCTGCCCGACCAGCGCGTGTTCGTCTTCCGCGAAGGCAAGACCTTCCATGCCATCTCCGCCGTCTGCACCCACCTCGGCTGCACCGTGCGCGCCGAGGCGCTGTCGAATCCCGAAGAGAAGACGGTGGAGGGCCGGAGGATGCGCCTGACCCATCGCTTCCACTGCCCCTGCCACGGCTCGCAATACGCCGGGGACGGCAGCAACGTCTCGGGCCCGGCGCCGCGCCCCCTGACCTGGTACCGCCTGTCGGTCTCCGCCGACGACGGCCAGCTCGTGGTGGACCTGGCGGCGCCGGTGGAGCCCGACTTCCGGCTCACCGTGGCCTGAGGAGAGACCCATGGCCGAACCCGCGATCCAGACTCCCCCAGCCGCGCCCGCCGGCAAGGCACCCGCCGCGCCCGGGGTCCACCCGCAGCCGTTCTGGAGCTTCCGCCCGCGCTCCGACCGCGAGTCGGGCGACGCGGTGGTCTCCAACTTCCTGCTCCACTGGTTCCCCGCCAAGGTCAGCAGGGCGTCCATGGCCTGGAGCTACTCGTTCTGGCTGGGCACCGTCTCGGCGGCGCTGCTCTTCCTGCTCATCCTCTCCGGCGTGCCGCTGCTCTTCCTCTACATCCCGTCGGTGGAGCGCGCCTACGCGTCGGTGAAAGACATCGAGTACGTGGTGGCCTTCGGCTCGTGGATCCGCGCCGTGCACCGCCTGTCGGCCCACCTCATGGTGGTGGCGGTCGTCCTGCACCTGGCGCGCGCCTTCCTCACGGGCGCCTACAAGAACGGCGTCGGAGGCGGGCAGCGCCGGCAGTGGAACTGGGTGATGGGCGTGGCCATGCTGCTGCTGACCCTGTTCCTCTCCTTCACCGGCTATCTCCTGCCGTGGGACCAGCTCGCCTACTGGGCGGTCACCGTGGGCACCAACATCGCGAGCTCCATCCCCTGGGTGGGCGCGCAGGTCCGCGAGCTGTTCCTCGGCGGGCGCGCCATCGACCAGCCGGCGCTGATCCGCTTCTACGTGCTCCACGTCATCGCCCTGCCCGGCCTGCTCGGGGTGCTCTTCGTCTACCACATGTGGCGGGTGCGGAAGGACGGCGGCCTAGCGCGCGCCGACCGCGAGGGCGTCCTGGAAAAGAAGGCCGAGCAGCCGCCGGTGGCCACGAAGACCTACACGCTGCTGGGCATCGCGCGCGGCACGGCGCCCACCGTCCGCGCCTCTTCCGTGGAGGCCCGGGAGACCACGGTCAACGCCGTGCCCGACCTGGTGCGGCGGACCGCCATCGTGGTGCTCGGCACCATCGCGCTGGTGGGCGTGCTGGCCGTCTTCATCCGCTCGCCGCTGGAGGAGCCGGCCAATCCGCTGGTGACGCCCAACCCGGCCAAGGCGCCCTGGTACTTCCTCTGGCTGCAGGAAGTCGTCACCGACACCACGGTGCACATCGGCTCTTTCACCATCAACGGCGCCTTCCTGGGCGGCGTGCTGCTGCCCGCCCTGCTGCTCGCCGCGCTCACCTTCTGGCCGTGGTGGGACAAGAGCCCGGCCGCCGCGGCGGGCGTCTGGCTGCACGGAAGCCGCCGCCGGCAGGCCTGGGTGTTCCTCGCCGTCTGCCTGGCGATCCTCGTCCTCACCCTGGTCGGCACGTTCCTGCGCGGCCCCTACTGGCACTTCTATTGGCCGTGGGAGGCCTGGCCCGAGGTCCCCGGGAGGATCTGACATGGAAAAGCGCACCGATTCCCCGTTTCCGCGGCGCGACCGGCCGATCCTCGCCCTGGTGGGAGTCGCCCTGGTGGCCGGCACGGCGCTCTTCGCCTGGAGCGACCGCCAGCACGACTGGCGCTGGTACCAGTGGGAATTCCGCCGCAGGGTCACCGAGCAGTACGGCGCGGACAAGGCGCGGGACATCCCCCGCGGCATCCAGCAGCACTGGCTCGCCGATCTCGGCCGCGCCGATCGCTGCATCACCTGCCACCAGGCGACCGCATGGAAAGGCTTCGAGCAGGCCGAGGAGCCCTTCCGCACCCATCCCGCCGAGCCGCTGCGCCGCCATCCCGTGGAGCGCTTCGGCTGCACTCCCTGCCACGGCGGGCAAGGGTGGGCCATCGATACCGACGCCGCGCACGGCGAGGTGGCGCACTGGGAGGAGCCGCTGCTGGGCAGCTACCTGGGCGAGTCCTACTCGCTGGCCGCCAACAAGGGCGCGCTGCTCCAGATGAGCTGCAACCGCTGCCACCGCTACGACCGCGAGACCGCCGGCATGGACGAGATCAACCTCGCCAAGAAGCTGGTCCAGGAGAAAGGGTGCCGCGCCTGCCACGTGGTGAACGGCCGCGGCGGCAGCATCGGGCCCGATCTCACGCAGGTGGGCGACAAGGCGCCCGAGCAGTATGACTACGGGCGCCTCTCGGGACAGAAGACCGCCTTCGCCTGGCACGTGGCGCACTTCAAGGACCCGCGCGCCCTGGTGGCGGACACGGTGATGCCCAACTTCCACCTCAGCACCCGCGAGGCGCAGGCCCTCTCCATGCTCGTCCTCTCGTGGCGGCGCACCAACCTGCCGGCCGCCTACGTGGCCGGCGCGCCGCGCACGGATCCGCGGACGGTCGAAGAGGCGGCCGCGGAACGCGAAATGGAAACCGGGCCGGGAGCGTGGTTCGTCAAGACCGGCTGCTTCGTCTGCCACTCCATCGCCGCCCTCGGCGTCAAGAGCCCGGCGCAGATCGGCCCCGACCTCTCGACGGCGGTGGAGGACGTGCAGACGCGCTTCGGCCGCACCCTCGACGATTTCCTGCGGCAGCCCACCGGCACCATGTCGGTGGTGCTCTCGCGCCAGATCGTCCTCACCCCCGAGCAGAAGGCCGTCGCGGTGGCGAAGCTGCGCGAGGCCTTCCAGGAACACCTTCGCCAGCAGGCGCAAGGGGCAGGGACCCCCAGCACTCAGACCTCTACCCAGACGGGAGAAAAGCCATGAACCGGCAACGCATGCAGTTGCTGTTCTCGGGGGTCGCCGTGACGGCGATCCTCGTCGCCGCGGCCTACAGTTGCGCGCCCAAGGCGCCGGCGGGCCGGCGGGCCGGCGCGGCGGTGTCCGACATCGCCTTCGCCGCGCAGAAGACCTACGTCGCGCCCGGCGACCTCGACGAGTACTACCTGTTCTCCTCCGGCGGCCACTCGGGCCAGATCTACGTCTACGGCGTGCCGTCCATGCGGCACCTCTCCACCATCCCGGTGTACACCCCCTACCCGGCCACCGGCTACGGCTTCGACGACGAGAGCAAGGCCATGCTCGGCGGCCTCACCTGGGGCGACGTCCATCACCCGTCGCTCTCGGAGACCAAGGGCGATTACGACGGCCGCTGGCTGTTCGTCAACGACATGAACGGGCGCATCGCCCGCGTCGAGCTGCGGGACTTCAAGACGCGCCAGATCCTGGGACCGATCCCCAACGTCTCGGGCAACCACGCCTCGGCGTTCGTCACCCCCAACACCGAGTACGCCATGATGGCGTCGCGCTTCTCCATCCCGCTGCCCAAGGGGACGCCGGCGCCGGTCGAGAGGTACGCCACCGACTACAAGGGCGTCGTGGCGGCGATCAAGATCGATCCCCAGAACGGCCGGATGTCGCTCGGCTGGGAGATCCTCATGCCGCCCTTCGACTACGACCTGGGGGACGCCGGCAAGCTGGCCTCCGACGGCTGGATGTTCTGGACCTCGTACAACACCGAGCGTGCCACCGGCCAGCTCGAGGTGACCTCGGCGCAGCGCGACCGCGACTACATCGCGGCCATCAACTGGCGGGAGGCGGAGAAGGCCGTCGCCGCGGGCCAGGGGGATGTCCTCGGCGGCGTCAAGGTGCTGGATCCCAAGAAGGTGCCGGGCATCGTCTACCTGATGCCCTGCGGCAAGTCGCCCCACGGCGTCGACGTATCGCCTGACGGCAAGTACATCGTCGGCTCGGGCAAGCTCCAGGGCGTGACCACGGTGTTCAACTTCGAGAAGATCCAGACCGCCATCCGCAACAAGGACTTCACCGGCGACGAGGACGGCATCCCGGTCCTCAAGTACGAATCGATCAAGGACGCCGAGGTGCCGGTGGGCCTGGGGCCGCTGCACACCCAGTTCGGCCCGGACGGCTACGCCTACACCTCGCTGTTCGTCGACAGCGCCATCGCCAAGTGGAAGCTGGGCACCTGGGAGGTGGTGGACAAGGTCCCCATGTCCTACTCCATCGGCCACCTCTGCGCGGCGGAGGGGGACACGGTGAGCCCGGACGGCAAGTGGCTGATCGGCCTCAACAAGCTCTCCCACGGCCGGCACCTGTCGGTAGGGCCGTCGCAGCCCGAGTCGTCGCAGCTCGTCGACATCAGCGAGGAGAAGATGAAGCTCCTCTACGACGCCTTCACCGAGCCCGAGCCGCACTACGCGCAGATGATCAAGGCGGACAAGATCCATCCCATCGAGGTCTATCCCAAGGAGGAGAACCACCATCCGCTGGCCGTCTGGGACGTCAAGCAGGCCGGCGTCAGCCGCCAGGGCGACCAGGTGACCGTCAAGGTGGCGGTCGTGCGCTCGACGATCTGGCCCACCGCCATCACCGTCAAGCGAGGCGACACGGTGAAGGTGGCCATCACCAACATCGAGCAGACGACGGACGAGCTGCACGGCTTCGGGCTGCTCGACTACAACATCAACATCGTGGTGGACCCCGGCGAGACCAAGACCTTCACCTTCAAGGCGGACAAGCCCGGCGTCTTCCCGTACTACTGCACCAACTTCTGCTCGGCGCTCCACCAGGAGATGCAGGGCTACCTCATCGTCAACGTCCAGTAGCGAGAGGAGAGGGCGCCATGACCGACCTCGCATCCACCGCGGACCGTCCGTACGCCGCCGCCCGCGCCCAGCCCCATCTGCTCGACACGTCCATCGGCGCCCTGCCGCGCGCGCTGCTGGTGGCCGCGGCCCTCTGCCTCGTGCTCACCTGGTTCTTTCCGTTGTGGAACCTGACGATGTTCGCGCCGCAGTACCCGGACGGGCTGCGGCTCCACATCTACAGCCACGAGCTTGCCGGCGGCAACGGCGGTCAGGACGTGCGCGAGATCAACGTCCTCAACCACTACATCGGCATGCGCGACCTGCAGGCGTCGGACTTCACCGAGTTCCAGTGGATGCCTTTCGTCCTCGGCGCCCTCGGCCTGCTCTTCCTGCGCGCCGCCGTGCACGGCCAGCTCGCCCAACTGCTGGACGTCTTCGTGATGTCCCTCTATTTCTCCGCCTTCTCCCTGTGGTCGTTCGGCTACAAGCTCTACCGCTACGGCCACGACCTGGCGCCGACGGCGGCGGTGCGCGTCGCTCCGTTCATGCCACCGATGTTCGGCCACAAGAAGCTCGCCAACTTCGACGTCTACTCCTATCCGGCCCTCGGCTCCTATGCCTTGGGCGCGGTGATGGCCCTGCTCGCGCTGGCGTTCTTCCTCGCCTGGCGGCGCGCCCGCGGCCGGGCCGGCGAGGCATGAGCATGGCGCTCTGGCCGGCGGTCGCCATCGTCACGATCGTGGCGGGCGGGCTGGGCGCGGGCGGGCACGAGGAGGCGCCGCCGGCCGGCGCGGTCGAAGGCCGCCCCGCCGCCGGCGCGGCCTCGGCC
>JBKPTH010000090.1:0-9084 GCA_046765915.1 Acidobacteriota bacterium
TAGATCGAGAAGAAGATCTTCGAGAAGAGATACGCGAGCGGCAGCGAGAACCGCAGGCTCGCGAGTCCGGGCCAGGCGAGGAGGGGCTCGGCGGTCTGCGTGCCACGTCCTGCTGTCGGGTTGACCATCGAAACGTTCAACGTTCTCCATTGTAGATGGATTCCAGGGACCGGCGTGCAACTCTCACCGCAGCGTGTAGAGATAGGCGGCGATATCCCGCACGTCGCGCTCGGTCACGCCGAGGACAGGCATGGCGGTGCCGGGCTGAATCGCCTGGGGATCGCGGATCCAGCGCATCAGGTTGTCCGGAGTGTTGGGGAGCCCGCCGGCGAGAGCGGGCCGGCCGGCGATGCCGTCGAGGGGCGGGCCGACCTGGCCGTGCGCTCCCGCCACGCCCGGAATGCTGTGGCAGGCCTCGCAGCCGTAGCGAGGGATGATCTCCTTGCCGCGCGCCGGATCGCCGCCGGTCATCGCGGCGGCCTTCTCCTCGAGGGTCTCCCCGCAACCGCAGAGCAGGGCGAGCGCGATGGCCAAGCCGATCCCGCGAGGTATCGTCCTCTCAAGCCCCATGGGCGCCAGATGATAACCGCGGAAGTGATCAGGAAGCGGAGAGTCCGTGGTGGGGACGGAGGAAGGGACCGGTGCCGCCTTCGGGGAAGTGGCCGGACAGCACCGGCAGCGTCCGGCTACGAGGTCGTGCAGACGTTCTGGTAGTAGATCTTCCATCCCGGCGGCACGGAGCAGGGATTCGGGAACTGGCGGCATTCGCCGGTCGTCTGATTGATGGCCCAGACGACCACGTCGATACAGTCGCTGGCTGACAGCCCTGCCCCCCCGAAACCGGCCGCGCTGATGAGAACCAGCGCCAATCCAAACAGGCGGATCTTCAGCTTCGACATCGCTACCTCCTTTACGAAATATGCATGAACCATAATAAAAGCAAGGAAGCGCGTAGTCAAGGTTCACGGGCGACAGGGCGGGCCTTTCTCGTAGGCGGAGAGCGCGTGGGAGAGCTCCGAGACTTTCGCGTCGAGCCCCACACTCCGGGCTTGCTCGATCGCCGTCCGCTGCCAGACGGCGGCGTCGGCGCAGTGTCCCAGCTCGGCCAGGGCCAGGGCCACCGTCTCGGCGTGAGCAGTCTCGGGAGAAGCGTTCCACACGGCGAGGGCCAGATCGCGGGCGCGGGCGCCGTCGCGCATCGAGAGGTCCGGGCAGGCGGCGAGGAGGCGCGCCAGGGCGTGGCTCAGCAGGCCGCTTGCGGGCATCTGACGCAACCCGTCCTCCAGTTTGCGGCGCGCCTCGGCGTAGCGGCCCAGGCGCACCAGCGTCTCGGCCTCTCCCAGGCGAGCTGTCTCGTCCGCCGGCGCGAGCTCGATGGCGCGGGCATACTCCGGCAGCGCTTCCGCCAGGCGCCCGGAGTCGCGCAGGAGCTGCGCCCGGAGGCGCCGCGCTTCGGCGTCCTGGGGCCAGACCGCCACCGCGGCTTCGGCGTGCTTCAGCGCCTCCTCCCGCGTCGGGCCGGCCGCCAGCAGGGTGGCGAGATTGAAGTGCGCCGTGCCGTTCGCCGGGTCCCCCTTCAACGCCTCCTGGAACTGCTCGATGGCTCCCTCGCGGTCTCCCGAAAGCGCGAGCATGGAGCCGAGGTTGACCCGCGCCTCGACGCTCTTCGGCTGCGCCGTGAGCGCCTTGCGGAACTCCCGCTCCGCGTCCGCGGTGCGGCCGGCCCGCGCGGCCACGCGGCCGCGCATCAAGGCGATGCGCTCCCCCACGCGCAGGTCCGTGATGGTGTCCAGCAGCGGATCGGGCGGCTTCAACCCTACCTGGCCCGCCTGCTTGAGGTGCTCCTCGGCCTGCGCGCGGTCGCCGAGGCCGCGATAAGCCAGCGCCAGCGGGTGATGGAGACGATTCGCCTCCGGCGCCGCGGCGAGTGCGGCTTCGAGATGTTGCACGGCGGCTTTGAAATCGCGGCGGGCCAGGGCGACCTGGCCGAGCAAGGAATGAGCGGCGGCGGCCGTCGGGTGATTCGCCAGGGCCTGGCTCAAGGCGGTCTCCGAGTCGTCCAAGCGACCCTGGAGGAGACGGATCTCTCCGATGTGTACCGCAGCGACCGTCATGCCGCGGGCGAGCGCTCTGGCGTAGGACGCCGCGGCATCGTCGAGCTGTCCGGAGGCCTGCTGGGCCGCCCCGAGCAGGTAAGGCCACCGGACCTCCCCCTGGTCGAGCGCCTCGGCGTTGCGGAAACAGTCCGCCGCCGCGTCGTTGAAGCCGTAGGCGAGATAGACCTGGCCGAGATCGCCGTAGGCGCGGGCCAATCCGAGAGGATCGGACGCGGAGCCGGCCGTCTGCGCGGCGAGCAGCCCTCGCATTTCCCCGATCTGCTCCGCCACCGCGTTCTCCAGGCCGGAGAGATCCGGCGTGCGCACCGGGACCGGCTCGGACGCGGCGAGCGCCGTGATTGCGGCGGTCAGCAGAATCGCGGCAGTCAGCAGAATCGACGTGAACAACCTCATCGCGGTTCTCCGGCGGGGGGTACGGTCTTGCCCGTACCGCGAATTATCGTCGTATAGGTCCGCAACGGCGGCGGCGGAAACGATTCGGCGAGACCGTCCGGCCAGAGGACCCGCACTCCGGTCACCTCCGAGGCGCTGCCGAGGCCCACCAACACTCTGGGATCGTTCGCCGATTCATAGCTGCCGTCCGTGGCCGCCCGCCGCCAGAGCGACGGGGCTCCCTTGCGCGTCACCTCGACGCGGGCTCCCAGCAGATCGCGGTCCGCCTTCGCTCCGGCGGGACGGCCCACCAGGCGCAGGCCGAGCCAGGGATTGCGGCTGCCTTGCTCGTTGACCAGGAGGCGGACCGGGGCGTCGGCATCCACCACCAGGATATCCATGTCGCCGTCGTTGTCCACATCGCCGAACGCGGCGCCACGCGAAACCCTCGGCGTGCGGAAGGCGGCGCCGGCTTCCGCGCTGGCGTCCTTGAAGCGGCCGCCGCCCACGTTGCGGAAGAGCTGATCCGGCTCCGCGTAAGGAGCCAGGCCCGCGCCCGAGCCCATGGCGCCCGCCAGGTTGACGGCACCGTTGAAGGCCGCGAGATCGAGCAGGCCGTCGTTCTCCACGTCGATCCAGTTGGTGCCGAAACCGGTGAACGGCAGGCTCGGCGCGCCGAGTCCCGAGAGCGCCGTGTTGTCCTCGAACACGCCGCCGCCGAGGTTCACGTAGTAGGTGTTCGTCTCCGCCGTCAGGTGCGTGATGAGGAGATCGTCGTCGCCGTCGCCGTCCGCGTCGCCCACCGCGATCCCCATGCCCGCCTCCGGCCGGCCGGCGGCGTTCACGGCGACGCCGGAGATGAGCCCGTCTTCTTTGAAAGTGAAGTCGCGCTGATTGAGCCAGAGGAAGTTGTCGGCGCCGTCGTTGGCCACGAAGAGGTCGAGCCAGCCGTCGCCGTTGAGATCGTTCGCCACCACGCCCAGGCCGGGCCCCGGCTTGCGGCCGATGCCCGAAGGCAGCGAGACGTCCTCGAAGGTGCCGTTCCCGCGGTTACGCAGCAGGCGGTCCGGCACCGGCGCGAAGGTCGAAGGCCCGCAGAAATCCAGCCGCGTGCTGGCGGCGAAGCAGCGCGAGTTGTTGGCCACCGAGAAATCGACGTAGTTGAGGACGAAGAGATCGAGCCAGCCGTCGCGATCGAGGTCGGCGAAGGTGGCGCCGGTGCTCCAGCGGGGATCGTCGACCCCCGCCTTGGCCGTTACGTCCGTGAAGGTACCGTCGCCGTTGTTGTGCCAGAGCTGGTTGGAGCCGAAGTTGGCGAGATAGAGATCCATCCGCCCGTCGTTGTCGTAGTCGCCGGTCGCCGCTCCCATGCCGTAGCCGGTCGCACGGATGCCGCTCGCCTCGGTGACGTCGACGAAGCGAGGCGCGGGATTCTTCCCTTTGGGCGTGATCAAGTCGTTCCGGAACAGCCGTCCCCAGCCCGCCGGTCCGGGATCGGCGGCGCCCGGCTTCAGCGGATGGCCCTGCACCACGAAAGCATCCAGATCGCCGTCGCCGTCGTAGTCGAACAAGGCCGCTCCGCCGCCCATGATCTCGGGCATGTAGAGCTCGCCGGACTGCCCGGTCTTGTAGGTGAAGGCGAGGCCCCAGTCGGCGGCGCGGTCGACGAAGAGGTCGGCGGCGGGCGCCCGGGAGGAGGCAAGGACGCCAAGGACAGCAGGGACGGCAAGGAAGGTGAAGGGACGCATCCGATGGCAGTCTACCCGAACGCAGTGTGGGGCCTATTTCCCGACGATCACATGCCGGCCGTCGGGAGTGAGCCGCAACCGTTCATGGTTCTCCTCCCACCAGCGGATCCACTGCTCGGGATCATCAAAGGTATAGTCCTCGAGCTGCCGCATGTTCCCGTCAGGAACCCACCGGCGGAGATGGGCCGCGTCCCTGCGGGCCAATCCCCTCTCGAGCTGGGCGCGCTCATGAAGGGCCATTGGGAGCAGTCCTTCGACCGCCAGCAACCGGACAGCGCCAGGAACAAGATCGGCAGCAGTCGTTTCATCCGGAGGCCTCCGGGACTCGGCGAAAAGGAGCGGCGCGAGAAGCGGCAAATTGGGCTAGACTAGATGATGGAGGCATAGGCATGAAATCGGCGTTGAGGATTGACATCGTGGTCCCGGAGAGTCGTCGTATCGAGATCTCCCTTCCGGAGGATATCCCCACGGGACCTGCAGAAGTCATCATCCTCGCCGACTCGAGACGGAACGCAGAACGTGACCCTCGTCCCAGCGGTATCGATGCCGGAAAGGGTTGGATCGCTGAGGACTTTGACGCACCGCTACCGGAAGATCTCCTGGCGCTTTTTGAAGGGCGGTCTTGAGACTGCTCATCGACACCCACTGCTGGTTGTGGTTCCTGCTCGCTCCGGAGCGTTTCAACGAGCGCGGACACGAAATCTTGAAGGATAGGGACAACGAGATCTTCCTCTCAACTGCCAGCGCTTGGGAGATCGTCGTCAAGTCCGATCTGGGAAAGCTGAAGCTTCCGCAGTCTCCATCCGAGTACATCCCGGAGCGGTTAAAGATCCTCGGCCATCAGTCGCTTGCCATTCGGCAGGAACATGTCTTGCGGCTCGAGGGTCTGCCACAACACCACCGGGATCCGTTCGATCGAATCCTCATTGCTCAAGCGCAGTTCGAGGATCTTCAGCTCATGACGGCAGACAAGGTCCTGACCGCCTACGACGTTCCGATCCTCTGGGCAGGCCTCGACAAACCCTGATCCGCCAGCTCCACCGCCTCCCGGAACCGCCGCACGATCTCTCCCGCCGGCTCGATCTTCTCGATGCCGGCGACGCTCTTGCCGGCCTGCAGGTAATCCCGGTAGGAGAAAGCACGCACGGCGGAACGCTTCAGCTTCCAGATGGACTGCAGCGAGTAGATCATCCGCATCCAGTGCTTGGTCTTGCGTCCGCGCAGCATCCAGCGCGCGATGGGGCCGGCCTTGGTGCCGATCTCTTCGATATAGGGCGTGCGGATCACCGACACGGGAACACCGGTCATGCGCTCGGTGAGGACGATGTCGGACTCCTCCGCCTCGAGGATGGCCCGCTTGTAGTCCGGATGTGCGCTGCACTCGGCGGTAGCGATAAAGCGGGTTCCCATCTGCACGGCCGCATATCCCAGGCGCAGCGCGTGGACGAAGTCTTCCTCGTCGCCGATGCCGCCGGCGCAGACCACCGGCACGCCGAAATCCGCCAGCTCCGCGATCAGCGCCTCGGCGCTCTTCGGACCGGCATGGCCGCCGGCGCGGTCGTTGACGGCGATGAGGCCGTCCACTCCGGCTTCGAGACCCTTGAGGGCCCACTTTCTTTCGGTCACGTCGTGGTAGACGAAGCCGCCCACGGCGTGGGCCTTCTCCACCACCCAGCGCGGATTGCCGAGCGAGGTGACGAAGAAGCGGATCCCCGCCTCGATCGCCTCGTCCACAAAGCGCTGCATCCGTTCCAGGTAGACCTTGGAGGAGCGCTCGACGATGACGTTCATCCCCACCGGCTTCGCCGTGAGGCCGCGGATGAGCTTCAGCCCCGATCCAAACTCGTGGCGGTGGACGTAGACCATGGAGAGCGGCTGGATCACGCCGATGCCGCCGGCCTCGGAGACCGCCGCCACCAGCTCGGGATTGCTGCACGGGTACATGGCGCCACAGATGAGCGGCACCTCGATGCCGAGCTGACGGGTGACGGGGGTGTCGAGGAGGGACATGGAGCATGATTGTAGAGGAGGCGAGGCGGAAGGAGGGCGTATACAATGTCGGCGGAGGCAACAACGTGGATAGGAACGAGCTCCTCACCCGCTATCGCCAGACCCGGAACCTGAGCACCGAGCTGTGCCGGCCCCTGCATCCGGAGGACTACCGCATCCAGTCGATGCCGGACGTCAGCCCGCCATGGTGGAACCTCGGCCACACCACCTGGTTCTTCGCCAAGAACATCCTCGAGCCCTTCGGCCGCTACACGCCGGACGACGCGCGCCTCGAGTACGTCATGAACTCGTATTACGAGTCGCTCGGACCGCGGATCCGCCGCGATCACCGGGGCCTCGTCACCCGGCCCACGAACGAGGAGGTCTACAGCTTTCGCCAGTCGGTCGATGCGCGGGTGGAGGATCTGATCCGCACGGTCCCCGACGCCGACTTCGACCGCGTCCGCTTCCTCGTCTACACCGGCGTCCAGCACGAGCAGCAGCACCAGGAGCTGCTGGTCACCGAGCTCAAGCACATCCTGGGCAGCAACGTCCCGGAGCTGCGCGAGCCGTACCGTCCCGCCATGCCCGCCAACGGCCACGGCGTTCCGGCATCGCGCTGGATCTCCTTCGAGGGCGGGCTCCACGAGTTCGGCAACGTCGAGGGCGGCTGGTGCTGGGACAACGAGATGCCGGTGCACAAGGCCTGGCTGGACGGTTTCGAGCTGAGCAGCCGCCTGGTCACCAACGCCGAATATCTGGAGTTCATCGCCGACGGCGGCTACCGCAATCCTCTCCTCTGGCTGTCCAACGGCTGGGCGAAGGCGCAGGAGCAGAGCTGGACGGCGCCGTTCTACTGGGAGGAGGACGGCGGTGGCTGGCGGGTCTGGACCCTGTCCGGCGTGCGCGATCTGGACCCGGACGAGCCCGTCTGCCACGTGAGCTTCTACGAGGCGGACGCCTTCGCCCGCTGGCGGGGAGCGCGCCTGCCCACCGAGCGCGAGTGGGAGCACGCCGCCCGCGTCTCGGGCTTTCCCGGCGCCGGCTCCAACTTCCTCGACAGCGGTGCCCTGCACCCCCGGCCGGCGGAGGCGAACGGCTCGGCCGAGGCGGCCCTGCTGCAGCTCGGCGGCGACGTCTGGGAGTGGACCACGAACCACTACGAGCCCTACCCGGGCTATCGGCCGTTCGACGGCGCGCTGATGGAGTACAACGGGAAGTTCATGGACAACGTCCGCGTCCTGCGCGGCGGTTCCTGCGCCACGCCGGCGAACCACATCCGCGCCAGCTACCGCAACTTCTGGGCTCCGGACACGCGGTTCCAATTCACGGGGATCCGGCTGGCGGCCTAGCCTCCCTTGAACGGCCCCACGATGTCGCGGGTGATCCAGCCGCCGTAAAAGCCTCCCGCTTGCGGCTGCACCCGCTCGCCGTCCACGAAGCACGCCTCCATGAGCTGCGGATAGAAGGCGATATAGCCCTTCATGGGCTCGTAGATCTGCGTCGGCAGCGGGAAGTACCAGGCGGCGGCCTCAGCCTTCTTGCCGTTGACCTCGACGTCGTAGTAACGGGCCAGACCCTTCCACTCGCACCAGGTGGCGCGCGGATTCTCCGTCAGGAGCTCCGTCCGCACGTCCTCGGGTGGGATGTAGTAGACGGGCGGATGGCTCGTCTCCAGGACGCGCTTGGCGCGCCGCGTTTCGGCGATGGCGACGCCGTTGAAGACGACTTGGATGAGCTTGGAAGAATCCTCCAGCGCCGGCGGCCGGGGATAGTCCCAGACGGACTCCTGGCCGGGAAGGGGTTCAACGCGAGGCGCCGTCATGGACGCGGAGAATAACGCGCCGGCTCCGCCGATGCCTAGTTGCGCTTGCCGACCACTTTCCTTCCCGGTCCGCGCTCGCCGCGGCCTCCCGCACTCCTTCTCTGACGTTCGCCACGGCTTGCACCACGATGCGCTGGCCTCTGTCGAGAGCCTCCTGGCCCGCCTCCCTGGCACGCTCAAGTAGACGCTCGCGCTGCTCGCCCATCAGCTCGTTTTCCTTGCGGGTCGAGGGGAGCAAGAGGCCGGCGACGAAACCCAGGGCCAGGGTCGCGGCACCGGCTTTCAAGGGGTCCTCCTGCAGGAGAGCGAGGAGAGCGGTCCTGCCGTTCGCCCGCTTTTTCTCGGGACGCTTCTTGCTCCGAGCCGTCTCAGCCATATTCGCTCCTCCTCAACTCCGGCGGCCGGATGAGTACGACGACGGATGATGTTCGCGCCCGGAGCTCTTGAGGAACCGGGCCAGCGCCAAGCCCGCCAGGAAGGTGCCGCCCAGGAAGAGCTCGGGACGACGGCGGACGAAGTCCGCCGTATCGCGCGCCAGATCGCGCAGGTCGGCGTCCCGCAGGTAGCTCGAGAGCCGGTCCACCTGCCGCGCGGCGCGGGCCGCGTAACGTCCGAGCTCGGCGTCCAGATTGCCCTCTTCCAGCGTCAGGGCCGTCTGGCGCAGCGCCGCGGCCACGCCATCCAGCCGGCTGGCCACGCCGTCCTTCTGGCGGACGACGAGACTCTCCACCTGGTCCCGCGCCTGCTCGGCCACCCTCTTCGTCTGGCTTTTCGCCGTGGCCGCGAGGCCTTTCGCCTTGCGGACAGTCTTGCGCCGCGCCGGCGTCCGGCTGCCGGCGGTTTCAGTTGCTCGCGCCATGTTGAACCACGTGTTATGTTGAGCTGCGCATAAGAAGTGTTATGGCGAGCGTCTAGTTATGTGGAGTTGGCGGGCGGCATAGCCGTGGGGTCTTGGGTACAGCGGTGTGGCACTGAGCATAACTGATGATCTCCTCAGAGGAGGAGATCATCATGAAAGGGAGAAAAAAAGAGA
>JBKPTH010000091.1:0-10012 GCA_046765915.1 Acidobacteriota bacterium
TGTCGAAGCCCTCTCCTTCCGTTCGGTTACCGCCGAAAAACGCCGCTGCCCGACCCGTTGATCGTTCGCCGCCTCAAAGTTTCACCAGAAGTTGGCCCTGGTCCACTGAAAACGGCCCCAGGGTGAGAAATGCGGGCTAGCACCCGGCCTGCGGCCAGGCGAGCGGGAACGAACCTTGCGTAACCTCGAGGAGAACGCCTCTGCGTTCGGAGGGAACCGATCTGGACTTGGAAATTTTCCTATGACTGACGCAGGCTTCGACGATCAGATCGCGGTCGGCAGCTACAGCCTCCAGGCCGGGGGAGAGCGCGGCGCCGTCGTCAATCTCCTCTCTCCTGAGAGCCCGCCGGCGGCGCGCCCTCCCCTCGAGGAGGAAGCTCCAGTCCCGGCGAGCCCTTCCGCCGGAAAAATCTTCGACCCGAACACCACCCGCCAGGCGCTCGCACCTCTGCCGGACGAGGAGAAGCGGCTTCTCTCGGCGCTCGCGGCCGTGGGCGGCGGTCCGTTGGAGGCGAGCCTGCTCGCGGCGCTGGCGGACGTGGCCGATCCGCTTCCCGCTCTCAAAACCCTGGTGGACCAGGAGCTGATCGAAGAGCGCAGTCCGCGCTACCGCTTGGCGGGCAACCTGAAGTCGGTGCTGCCGGCAATCTGGGACATCTCTCCATGGTGCGAGAGGGCGCTCGCCTATTTCCTTTCCTGGGTGGAGGCCCGACGGGAGGATCCGGCTGCCTTGCTGGCGGAAGCCGGCACACTGCGGCACCTCCTGACCTGGGCGGCGCGCACCGGTCGTCACGCGGAGGTGTTGCGGCTGGGGAGGATCCTGGACCCTGCGCTCATGCTCAGCGGTCGTTGGAGCGCCTGGGAACAGGTACTGGAGCAAGTCCGCGACACCGCGGCGGCGGCCGGCGACCGGGCCGCCGAAGCCTGGGCCCTGCACCAGCTCGGCACACGGCTTCTCTGCCTGGGCGACGAATCCGCCGCCCGCCAGCTCCTCAATCACGCGCTCGCCCTCCGCCGGTCCCTCGGCGACCGCGAGGGAGCCGAAGTCACGCGGCACAACCTGAGCCTGCTGGGAACGCGCTCGCAGAGAATCGGACGCTACGCCATTCCCTACCGCTACCTCCCCTGGCTCGCCGCTGCCCTCCTGGCGCTCATCATGGGCGGGGTTCGGCTCGTGTCGTCCGGCATGGGAGTTCAGGGTCCGACGCGAAAATCGGTGCCTCCGATCTCCAGCGACCTCGGGCAGACTTCTTCGACGACCGCCGTCCCGCCCGTCTCCATCGAAGAGACTTCGGACCTGAAGTCGAAGGTGTCCGCGGAGGCGACCTCGGATCTGAGCTCGGAGGGTACGTCGGACCTCGACGAATCGGCTTCGACGACGGATCTGCCGGCCAAAGCCGGAGCTGAGGAGCCGCGCCTCGAGGTTCCCCGGAACGTAGGGTTTCCCACTTGGACGATGAGCGCGGAGTCCGGCCCGCAGGGGCAGCGGATCTCGCTGGCGAACACCGGCAAGGAGCCGCTCCGGGTGTCCGGGCTCTCCTTCGCCGAGAACCCTGGCCAGGCCTTTTCCCTGCGGACGGACTGCACCCGTTCGACCATCGCTCCGGGAGAGAAATGCTCCGTCCTGATCTTCTTCCACCCGCCGGCCGCGGGGAGCTACCGCGGGGTCCTGGCCGTCGATACGGACGATGGCCGGCGGACCGTGGAAGTCTCCGGCACGGCGAAGGAAGGGCCGAGGACGACGCCCCAGGAGCCGCCCACGGTACCGCCGCCGGAGGAGCCTGGGCCTGGGCCCGTGCAGGGTTGGTGCTGCCTCGACGGCGAGATCTACCAGAGCCGCCAGGCCGCCTGCGAGAAGGAGGACGGCACCTTCTTCCTGAGGCAACGCCCGGCCATGGCCGCCTGCCTGATCACCGGCTGCTGCCTCGACGGAGACTTCAAGCTCGGAGAGTCCAAGGAGCGCTGCGACGAGCACGGCGGCACCTTCATGGCCGCCATCGAGGTGCCTCGCCGGTGTAAGTAGGCGGACCTCCCCTACAGCGCCGCCCGGATCGTCCAGAGATCGGGGAAGAGGGGCTTGAAGAGCGTGTTCTTCAGGTACTCGACGCCGGCGGAGCCGCCGGTGCCGGTCTTCATGCCGATCGTGCGCTGCACCATCTTGACGTGGCGGTAGCGCCACTCCTGGAGGCCTTCGTCGAGGTCCACCAGCCGCTCGCAGACATCGCGGTTCCATGGATCGGTCTTGTAGATGCGGACGAGGATCTCGCGGATGCGCTCGTCCTCGAGCGGCGGATCGCCGCAGTCGCGCTCCAGCGCATCCTGTGGAATCGGCTGGCCGTTGAGCGCCAGAAAACGCAGGAAACTCTGATAGACGCTCGGCTGGCGCAGCCGCTCCTCGATGCGGCGGCGCTCCTCGCTCCCCTCAGCCATCCGATCCGCCACACCCTGCGCGCGATGGCCGAGGACGACCTCCAGCTCGCGGAACTGGAACGACTGAAACCCGCTGGCCGTGTCGAGCCGGTAACGGAACGAGGAGAAGGAGACGGGCGTCATCGTCTCCAGGATGTCCACCTGCGCCACCAGGGTCTTGAAGATGGTGAGGATCCGTTTCAGCGTGGACAGCACGGTCGGCCGGTCGTTCCCCTCCAAGGCGCGGCGCAACCGGTCCGTCTCGTGGAGCACCTGCTTGAACCACAGCTCGTAGACCTGATGGATGACGATGAACAGCATCTCGTCGTGGTCCTCGCCTCCCGACGCGGGCGTCTGGAGGTCGAGGAGCTCACCGAGACGGAGATAGCTGGAGTAGGTGACCAAGAGACGTTCGCCTCCCTACTCTACTGCCGCCCCGCCGCCTCCGGCGCGCGGCCGAGATCTCCCGGCAGGTCGGCGATGGCGTAGGCTACGGCGGCCCAGGAGGCGACGTTCTGGTCGAGATCCTTGGCGTCGATCTTGTCCAGGGTGTCGTTGGCCGTGTGGTGATAGTCGAAGTACGAGGTGGCGTCCTGATGGAGGGCGATCACCGGCACGCGCGCCGGGACGAGAGGGCCGAGATCCGCGCCGCCCTCGGATTCGTTGCCCCCCTGCTCGACCCCCAGCAGCTTCGCGAGATCGGCGACGATGGGCAGCCTGGCGGCATCCACCCGCGAGGAGATCCGCCAGACGCGTCCGGAGCCGAGGTCCGACTCGCCGGCCATGACGTGGCGCGCCAGCTCGTCCTTGTGGACCTCGGCGTAGGTCCGCGCCCCCGAGAGGCCGAACTCCTCGTTGGCGAAGAGCACCACCCGCAGGGTGCGGCGCGGCTTCTTCGGCAGCTCGCCGATGCGCCGCGCCGTCTCGATCGCGATGGCGACGCCGGTGCCGTCGTCGATGGCGCCCGTGCCCAGGTCCCAGGAGTCCAGGTGAGCGCCGAGCAGCACAATCTCCTCCGGCTTCTCGCGGCCGGGGATCTCGCCGACGACGCTCGCCGTCTCGACCTCGGGCAGCACGTGCGCGCCGAGCTTCAAGCGGAAGGTGACCGGCTTGCCGGAGGCGATCTCGGCCGCCAGCAGGTCGGCGTCCGGATTGGAGAGCGCCGCCGCGGGGATCTGCTTCACGTCCGCCTGGTAGCGCATGCCGCCGGTATGAGGCGTACGGTTGTTGTCGGTGCCGATCGAGCGGATCAGCACGGCCGCCGCGCCGAGTTTCGCCGCCCGCGAAGCGCCGCCGCCGCGCACGGGAACCGCGTCGCGATAGCCCGACTCGTCCTTGGTCCGCTGCATCCTGACGTCGAAGAAGACGATCTTCCCCTGCACCTGGGCCGGATCGAGAGCGTCCACCGCTTGCAGCGAGGTCACCTCGATCACCGGCGCCTCGATGCCCTCCTCCGGCGTGCCGACGCTGCCGCCGAGCGCCGCGAGGTGAACGGGCTGCGGATAAGGGGCCACGATCTCGCCAGACTCGGCGCCGCGCACCCAGTGCGGCACCATGGTCTTCTCCGCGTGGACGTTCTGGAAGCCGAGATCCTTCAGCGTCCGCAGACCCCATGCGACCGCGGCGTCATGCGCCGCAGAGCCGGCCGGACGCGGTCCCACCTCCACCGTCAACGAGCGCACGATGTCGTAGGCCCGGGTGCCGGCAAGGGCAGCCTGGTGGAGAGCGGCGGCGGTGGCGCGGACGTCTTCGGGGAGGGTGGCGGGGGCCTGGGCGTGGGCGGTGGAAAGAGGGAACAGGGTGACGGTACAGAGGGTGAGGAGAAAGAGGAGCCGTCCTGCCCTTCGAGACCTCACCCCCTGCCCCCCTCTCCAGCTTCGCTGGAGAGGGGGGACGATGCCGAACCGAACGCGACGGCGAGGTGCGCGGTGCCTTCGGGCTCCTTCCCCCTCTCCAGCTTCGCTGGAGAGGGGGCCCGGGGGTGAGGTCTCGAAGGGCATGCCCGTCCGGCGTTCCAGGGAGCGATGAGACCGTGGCGGTGAGGCTCTTACGCCGGCACCGCCACCGGCAGCCGCTTCGTCTGCCGCAGGGTCTGCTTCCACTCGTCGAGGGCGGTTTCCAGGGCGCGGTAGGTCAGGCCCAGGCGCGTTTCGAGCGGCAGGTGCTCCTCGTCGCCGGCCTTCGGCTTGCGGCGCTGCAGCGAGAGCAGCTCGTGGAGGGCGGTCTGCAGCGAGGCGTACTTCTCGTGGAGCCGGGCTTCCTGGTGCTCGCGGAAGTCCTGCACCACCTTCTGCAGCCGCTCCTTGGCGCGCTCGAACTGCATCTCGATCTTGGCCTTGAGGATCGCGGCCTCGGGAGCGCGGCGGAGGTCGCGCGCCAGACGCAGGCGCGCCAACACCCAGATCATCCACTTGGCCGGGTCGAAGTGCCACACCTTGACGCCGTTGCGGTAGTCGAAGGGGAAGCTGTGATGGTAGTTGTGGTAGCCCTCGCCGAACGCCAGCACGGCCATGACCGGGCTGTCGCGGGCGCTGTGCTCGCGGCTGTAGGTCTGGCGGCCGATCATGTGGCAGAGGCTGTTGATGAAGAACGTGCTGTGGTGGCTCATCACGATGCGCAGCACGCCGCCGATCAGCAGGCAGCCGAGCAGCCGGCCGGTGGCGAGACCCACGGCGAGCGGAATGCCGGCGGCGACGCCGATGGCGATCCACACGTAATAGCGATTCTGCCAGCGTATGAGGGGGTCCTCCGCCAGGTCGCGCACCACGCTGGGCGGAGGAGATTCGTTGTCGAAGAAGATCCACCCGATGTGGGCCCACCAGAAGCCCTTCTGGATGTTGTAGGGATCGCGCTCCTCGTCGACGTGGGCGTGGTGGACGCGGTGGTCGGCGGCCCAGTTGAGGACGGAGTTCTCGATCGCTCCGGCGCCGAACACCAGGAAGAAGAGCCGCACGGGCCAGGCCGCCTGATAGGTCTTGTGGGCGAACAGCCGGTGATAGCCGGCAGTCACCGAGAGGCCGGTGAAGAGGTAGAGAACCACGAACGTCACCGCTTCCGGCCAGCCGAGGCCGGTGGTGAGAAGATACCAGGGGGTGCCGACGAGCGCGACGAGGAAGGTTCCGAGCAGGAACGTGAGGTTGAACCAGTTGATCTGGGGCTTCTGGACGATGTTTTCGGTCACCAGACCCTCCATGTACTATGAAATGATCGGCCTTGCGGGCCTGTTCTCCAGGGAGTCCCCTCGGCGGCAGCGGATCCCTCCGCGCACGGTAAGAGCCTAGAGGATACCAGCGATGGGCCGTCCTTGTCGCCCCCGGCTGGGCAGGTACCCTATTAACACCAAGCATGATCTATGCCCAGACCGAAACCTCAGCGCCGGCACCCTATTCAACCTCCAAAGGAGTCGAGAAATGCCCAGATCGAGAACACTGTTCCTCACCCTAATCCTCAGCGTCCTGGCACTGACGGTGGCCGCCTTCGCCGGCGACGAAACCGCCAAGCCGGTCCTCAAGGTGGTCGAGGCCAAGAAGGTCTGCATGGTCAACAACCAGCTCTTCGAGAAGGACCAGATCCCCATCGCCGTCGAGGGAAAGACCTATTACGGCTGCTGCGAGATGTGCAAGGAGCGCCTCGCCAAGGACGCCGCGGCGCGCACGGCCGTCGATCCCGTCACCGGCAAGAAGGTGGACAAGGCGAAGGCCGTGATCGCGGCCCTGCCGGACGGCAAGGTCCTCTACTTCGAGAGCGAGAAGACGCTGGCGGAGTACCAGAAGAAGTAGGGTCTACGCCGCCACGCCGATCGCCTGGTTGACGAAGCTCTCGATGGCGGCGGCGGGCCGGGCGCCGCTGGTGCGCGCCACCTCGCGGCCGCCCTGGAACACGGCCATCGTGGGGATGGACTGGATGTTGCGCGCGGCGCCGACGGCGGGATCCGCGTCGGTGTTGACCTTGACGACGAGCAGCCGGCCGGCGTTGCGCTCCGCCACCTTGGCGATCTCCGGCGCCACCGTGCGGCACGGGCCGCACCAGGGCGCCCAGAAGTCCACCAGCACGGGGACCGCGGACTCGCGGAGCACGCCCGACAGCTCGCTTTCCCGGTCGATGGCCAGCGGCTCGGAGACGGCCGGCAGCGCCGTGCCGCAGGAGCCGCAACGGGCCTGCTCCCCCAACCTCGCATAGAGGATTCGGTTCTTCTTCCCGCAGGCGGGGCAGGTGCGGATGATTCCCTCGGACACTGGATTCCTCCTCTCTTCGACTCAACTGGAACAACAGATGGGAGGACAGGACGATTCCCGATTCTTTACCCCAGTTCCCCGTACTGCTAGTCTCCATACGTGCGCTTCACCATGGAAATCGATCGAGAAACCGATGGACGCTGGATTGCCGACATCCCGGATCTTCCTGGCGTGATGGTCTACGGCACCTCCCGCGATGAAGCGCTGGCCCGAGCCAAAGCTCTCGCCCTGCGCGTGATCGCCGATCGGCTGGAGCATGGTGAGGCTCTACCCGAGCTGTCAGACATCTCCTTCGTCATGCCCGCTGCGTGAGTCAGTGGCGCTCCTCCCGAGCAAACAGGGTTCTCGCGGCGCTGCTGCGGATCGGCTGGTCCGAGAAACGGCGCACAGGTTCTCATCGCACCTTGGGCCGGCCGGGCTGGCCGGATTTCGTCTGGTCGTTCCATGATAGGGAGGAAATTGGCCCTATCATGTTGTCTCGCATCTCCAAAAAGACAGGGCTGACGCCCGAGGACCTTTGAAAATCATTCTCCATCAGGAGCTCCCATGAAACGATACCGCGTCAAGCCCGGCGCCAGGCTCGATCTCGCGAAGTTCGACCCCGGCTCGACCGCGGCGTTCAAGGGAAGCAAGAAGAAGGCCGAGGAGCGCCTCGGCGAGCTTTCCGCGCGGCTCGACGAGCTGCAGGAAGCGCTGTGGGCGGAGCACAAGCACAAGGTGCTCATCGTCCTCCAGGGCATGGACACCAGCGGCAAGGACGGCACCATCAGCCACGTCTTCGAGGGCGTGAACCCGCTCGGCGTGCGGGTGGCCAGCTTCAAGGCGCCGACCCCGGAGGAGCTGGATCACGACTTCCTCTGGCGGGTCCATCCCAAGGTGCCGGGACGCGGCGAGATGGTCATCTTCAACCGCAGCCACTATGAGGACGTGCTCGTCGTGCGCGCCAAACGCCTGGCGCCCCCCGGCGTCTGGCGCGCCCGCTACGATCAGATCAACGACTTCGAGCGTCTGCTCGCCGACACCGGCACCGTCATCCTCAAGTTCTTCCTCCACATCGACAAGGACGAGCAGAAGGAACGCCTGCAGGCTCGGCTCGACGATCCCGCCAAGCGCTGGAAGTTCCGCCGCGGAGATCTGGAAGACCGCAAGCTCTGGCCGGACTTCACAGCGGCCTACGAGGAGGCCCTCTCGCGCACCAGCCAGAAGCACGCTCCCTGGTACGTCGTGCCGGCCAACAAGAAGTGGTACCGCAACCTGGTGGTCGCCACCATCCTCGTCGAGACCCTCGAAGGCCTCGAGATCCAGCTCCCCGAGCCGGAAGAGGACCTGAAGGACGTGGTCATCGAGTAGAGAGCGGCGATGAGCAAGGCCAGGAGCCGGCGGCGCGAAGCCCAGCGCAAGGCGGGCAAGATCGCCGCGCGACAACCCCGGCGGACCGACGGCTGGTGGTTCCTCGGCCTGACGCTGCTCGCCTGGACGCACCGCCTAGCCTTCCTGCGCTCCAGCTTCGACTGGAAGTGGCCCTACACGGTCTTCTACGAGGGCGACGGCGAGGCCTTCTTCGAGTACGCCAGGGCGCTCCTCACCGGAAAGCTCTACGACAACGGCATTCCCTTCCATCCGCCCGGCTTCGCCTGGATCCTGGCCGCCGTCTACACGCTGGTGGGTGCCGATCCGGTGACGCCGCGCATTCCTTACGTCGCGGTCAAGGTGGTGATCGCCCTCATCGGCAGCCTGCCGGTGGGCCTGCTCTATTTGCTCGTCAAGCCCTATCTCGGCCGCACCGTGGCGCTCGTCGCCTCGCTTCTCTGCGTCTGGAGCTTCGGCCTCGCCGTGATCGGCGTCGCCCCGGTGACCGAGGGCACCTACCTGACGGTTCTGCTGCTCTGTCTGCTGCTGTGGAGCCGGCGTTTCGTACATCCGCTGGCCGCGCCGGAGGCCAGGCAAGGCGGCTGGAAGACCGCCGTAGGCCTCGGTCTGCTCCTCGGCTTCCTGGCGCTCGTCCGCGCCGAGGCGGTGCTGATCGCGGCGATGCTCCTGGCCGTCGGCCTGATCTCCTGGTTCCGCGAGCGCAGCGCGGCCGAGCTGCGGCCCTGGCTGCTCGTCGCTCTCGGCTGGGTGCTCGCCGTGGCGCCGTGGACGGTGCGCAACGCCATCCGCATGTCGGCGATGAACGAGCGCCTGGCGGGAGAGCTCGCCGAGCCGCTGCCGCGCTTCGTGCCGCTCACCCTCTACGGTCCCATCAACCTCGCGCTCGCCAACAACCCGCAGGCGGATGGCACCTTCTCGCGCGCTTTCCTTTCCTCCCGCTCGCAGTCGCCGGTATTGGACCTGAAAGATCCGCAGCACCTGGAGTTCATCCTGCACGGCGACCGCATGGCCTGGAGCTGGATACGGGAGAATCCCGGCGACTTCGGACGCCTCCTCCTCCGCAAGTGGGCGCTCTTCTTCTCCGCCTGGAAGCTCGGCTGGACGCAGTGGGACTGGCCCGGAGGATTGAACGGCGTGCGCCGGCCGGTGGACGTCTTCACGCCCGATTCCGCGGCCGGCTACGCCGTGGCCCTGCCGTTCGCCGTGCTCGGGTTCCTCGTCTGTCTGGCGACGCCCGGAGCGCCGCGACGCTGGGCGATCCTCGTCCTCCTCCTCACCGCGGCCGGCTTGGTCACGACTGGCCTCTTCTTCGGCTACGTTCGCCAGGGGCTCGTCCTGCTCTCCTTCTGGCTGACGTTCACGGCGGCGGACCTGGTATGGATCGGTGAGCTCCTCCTGAAGCGCACCAGCGGTTTGACCCTGGTCCCGCTCGATCCTCCGCGCCGGCTGCTCCAGGTCCTCGGAGGAATCGCCGTCGTCCTGCTTGTCCTGGAGCTCTGGGGCGCCGGCTCCCAGCGCGTCATCCAGGGCAGAGGCGCGGCTCTCCCCGGAGGGTACCTGGATCGCGACCAGCCGGTAGTGTTGAAAGTGGTGCCGCGGTAGACCTCGGTCTCAGACCTTTGGAGAGGTCTGCCCTGCCGCTTTAGCCCGTCAGAAATTCCGCCTTCCCTGCGAACACCTGATTGAACTGGACAGCCTTCGCGCCTTGGTGGGTGGCGATGAGGCTCGGCAACGTCAGGTTTAAACCTGGGGTCTATTGACACTGCTTCCGAAAATGGCCTACCCTTATTTCATTTATAGCGATAATTGAGAGATAATGTCAAATATACAAATGTGGCTTCGAGAAAAGAAGCATCCCCCTAGCAGCCCGTGGTGAAATCACCTTGCGCCGGAGCGTGGTCAGGCTACGCGCAAGGTCTGAATGGCAGAGAGCGGGCCGCGTTGTTCGCGAGTTGCCCAGAAACGCACCACTGAACCTTGCACAGAGCATCTCCGAG
>JBKPTH010000092.1:0-5933 GCA_046765915.1 Acidobacteriota bacterium
CTCCTGAAGCCGGGCCGCCGAGTGTACCTCGACGCTCATTCCGGCCCGCGGTTCGGCATGTCCTCGTTCATCTCCAAGTGGATCTTCGAGGGCAACACCTCGCCGCTCAATCTCAAAAAATACGTCGCGGAGGTGGCACGCACCCCCTTTGAAGTGGTGGTGATCAAGAACGACCGGCACAGCTACTACCTGACCTGCAAGAAATGGGCGGAGAATCTGGAAGCGAAGCGCGACGAGGTCATCGCGCGCTGGGGCAGGAAACTCTACCGCCGGTTCCTCATCTATCTGCTGGGGGCGGCCAACTGCTTCGAGACCGGCATCCTCTCCGCTCACCACATGGTCCTGCAGCTACCGAGCCCGGACGGCGCCCGGCGGGCGGCGTTGGAGTCCTGGTCATAGACGAGCGGCGGGCCACGGCCGACGCCTTTGCGGCAGGGCCCCGCACTCCGGGCGAGATCCGCTTCCATCTCGCCGGCGCCGTGGCCAACGGGGCGGTCCTCCTGGGCGGCCTCCTCTGGCTGTTGGCCGCCTGGCGGCAGAGCCCGCCGGCGTGGCCCGGGGTCCTCCTCGCGATCCTCGCCGGTAGCTATGCCGCCGACCTCGTCTCCGGCCTGCTGCACTGGGCGTTCGACACCTGGTTCGACGAGAACGTCGCCTTTCTCCGCCGCATGGTGCTGCAAGTCCGCGAGCACCACGTCTACCCCAACCGGATCTTTCGCATCGGCTTTCTCGACGACGCCGGCGTGCTGTCATGGATCGCGATGATCCTCACCGGCCCGCTCATCCTCTGGACGATCCTTTCCGGCGCCGGGCCGGCCGCCGGCTCCGTGGTCATGGCCGCGGTCGTCTTCAACGTTCTTCTCGTCACGATGCTCGAGTTCCACAAGTGCGGCCACCGCGCCCGCCAGCCTCTCTGGATCCGCCTGCTGCAGCGGAGCGGTCTCCTGCTCTCGACGCGCCATCACAGCCAGCATCACCTGGGGAACCACGACGACAACTACTGCATCGTCAACGGCTGGGCCGACCGCACCTTGGGCCGTCTCGGGCTCTTCCGCGGCCTCGAATGGGTGATCGCCCGCTGGAGCAGCGCCCAGCCGCAGCGCAACGATCACGAATGGCTCCGCCGCTTCGGCCGCAAGATCGTCGGCCGCAAGCAGCGGACGGCATGAGCCAACTGTCGCGATACGTCGAGAAGTGGCTCGCGGGATGCGATCTCGAGGACGGCGAAGGCCGGCTCGTCGCGCGGGCTACGTCGGTGTGCGCGATACGCCAGGAGGCTTGACCTTGACAAGGCGGAGGTTAAACTGTCGGCATAGGAGGATGAGCCCATGAGTGCCGTCCAGTTGGACATCCCCGAAGAAACGCTGATCAGCTTGAAGACCGATGTCGAGTCCTTCGCCCGGGAGCTCAAGCTCCTGGCCGCTGTCAAGCTTTTCGAGCTCGGAAAACTCTCCTCGGGGCGGGCGGCTCAGCTTGCCGGCGTCTCACGAGTCGAGTTCTTGATGCTGCTTGGCCGCTACGGCGTCTCTCCCTTTCAGATGACGGAAGAGGAGCTTCATCAGGACGTTCTGAATGCCTGAGCGGGAGGCCATCTCCAACACCTCCCCTCTCCTTTACTTGCATCAGATCGGTCAGCTTGATCTTCTCCACAGACTCTATGGACGGGTTGTGATTCCTCCGGCTGTCCGGGAGGAGCTTCGCTTTGGATCTGAGCGGGGCATTGCGACGCCCAACGTCGACCAGATCCCGTGGCTGGAGATCCGCCTACCCATGGACATGACTCTTTTGCCCATGGTGGCCGACCTTGGGCTGGGAGAGGCGGAGGCTATCGCGCTCGCTCTCGCATCGCCCAGACATCTCCTGATCCTCGACGATGCTCTGGGCCGCAGGATCGCTCATCTGTGTGCGTTGACATATACGGGAACCTTGGGTGTACTGGTCAGGGCCAAAGGCCAGGGATATCTCTCTGCTGTCAAACCTGTGGTCGAAGCTCTCCGAGACCAGACGAACATGCGCTTGAAGCGCGATCTGATCGATTGGGTCCTTCGGGAAGCGGGAGAGGTTTAAACGAGGCGGCGGTCACGCCCTGACGATCCGCTTCAGCCGCTGGGGCCGTGGCCTCGCGGGTTCGCGCCGCCCTGATCCACCCACTCCGGCAGTCCACAACGAGAGCCTGGGCGAACCTGGTCAACGAGATCAGGTCGGCTCTCGACGCGGTCCTACAAGGCTGACCCGGACGGCGCTACTTCTTCTTGGTGTCCTTCGCCTTGCTGCCAGACGCGCCCTTCACGGTGTTCTTCTTCGGTTTCTTGGTTTCCTTCTTCTGCACGCTTCTGCCTTTTGCCATGATCCCCTCCTGGCGTTCGTCGACAACCGCTGCTTCCTGCGTTACCGACTGCAAAGTCTAATACAAGGTCCCGCCTCTTTGGCATTTCGACCCTGATGAGGTAAGATAGGGACCCGTCCGAGGAGCGTTGCAGGAGGTCCCCCCTCCCAGGCTCGGACGCCGGCCATGACCGGGTACAGAACGGCGCTCACCTCAACCCTTTCGGGCTGGTGAGCGAACCTCCCGCCCGGATCCTCTGAGGAGGCTAATCATGACCGTCGCCACACAGACCACCACCCAAACCGATCACCGCGTCGCGGACATCTCGCTCGCCGACTGGGGCCGCAAGGAGATCCAGATCGCCGAGGGCGAGATGCCGGCCCTCATGGCCATCCGCAAGGAGCTCGAAGCGAGCCAGCCCCTGAAGGGCGCGCGCATCGCCGGCTCCCTGCACATGACCATCCAGACCGCCGTGCTCATCGAGACCCTCCAGGCCCTCGGCGCCGAGGTGCGCTGGGCGAGCTGCAACATCTTCTCCACCCAGGACCACGCCGCGGCGGCGATCGCCGAGGCGGGCGTCTCCGTCTTCGCCTTCAAGGGCGAGAGCCTGAAGGACTACTGGGACTTCACGCACCGCATCTTCGAGTTCCCCGAAGGCACGGCCAACATGATCCTCGACGACGGCGGCGACGCCACGCTGCTCATCCATCTGGGCGCCAAGGCCGAGGACGATCCCTCCGTGCTGGCCAACCCCACCAGCGAGGAGGAGCGCGTGCTCTTCAGCGCCATCAAGAAGCGCAACGCCGAGCAGCCCGGCTGGTACAAGAAGCAGGCGGCCGCCATCCAGGGCGTCACCGAGGAGACCACCACGGGCGTCCACAGGCTTTATGAGATGGCCAAGAAGGGCGAGCTGAAGTTTCCCGCCATCAACGTCAACGACAGCGTCACCAAGAGCAAGTTCGACAACCTCTACGGCTGCCGCGAGTCGCTGGTGGACGCCATCAAGCGCGCCACGGACGTGATGGTGGCCGGCAAGATCGCCGTCGTCTGCGGCTACGGCGACGTCGGCAAGGGCAGCACCCAGGCCCTGAGCGCCCTGCACGCCCAGGTGTGGGTGACGGAGATCGATCCCATCTGCGCGCTGCAGGCGGCGATGGAAGGCTTCCGCGTCGTCACCATGGACGAGGCCTGCGAGAAGGGGGACATCTTCGTCACCGCCACCGGCAACTACCACGTGATCACCCACGAGCACATGGCGCGGATGAAGCACAACGCCATCGTCTGCAACATCGGCCACTTCGACAGCGAGATCGACGTCGCGAGTCTGGAGCAGTATCCTTGGGAAGAGATCAAGCCGCAGGTGGACCACGTGATCTTCCCCGACGGCAAGCGCATCATCCTGCTCGCCAAGGGCCGGCTGGTGAACCTCGGCTGCGGCACCGGACACCCCAGCTACGTGATGAGCTCCTCCTTCGCCAACCAGTGCCTCGCCCAGATCGAGCTGTGGACGAAGAAGGGCGACTACAAGATCGGCGTCTACACCCTGCCCAAGCAGCTCGACGAGAAGGTGGCGCGCCTCCAGCTCACCACCCTCAACGCCAGGCTCACCGAGCTCCGCGACGAGCAGGCCCGCTACATCGGCGTGGACAAGAACGGTCCTTACAAGGCGGAGTGGTATCGGTACTAGGCCGCGAACGATCCCGTGAAGGTTTGAAGGGGACCGGGAGACCGGTCCCTTTTTTCTCCTCATCCTTCAAGCTCGCCGAGCACCAGATCGATCTCCCAGGGCCGTACGAAGCGAACGGTGACGCCTTCCTCAACGGTGTCGAGCCGTAGGGAAGCATTGACAATGCCCAGACAGGCCGGGTGGTAGGCTTCGAGGAAACTGTGCGTTCCTCGTGACACCATCGGACGGGCGAGCTCCGCCGCTTTGACTTCGATCGCCACCATCCGTTCCCCGCGCCGCACCACGAAGTCGACCTCGGCGCCGCTCTTGGAACGCCAGAACCGGATCTCGTCGAGGAGCTCCAGGCGTTTTGCCAGCTCGTTGAAGACCGCGTTCTCCCAGAGCGCGCCGCGATCGCCCCGCTCGCCGCTCGCCTTGAATCCGCCGAAGACCGCGTTGCGCAGGCCGTTGTCGAGGAAGAAGACCTTGGGTGTGCCGGTGATCTCGGAACGCTTGCCCTCCGCGAACGGTGGCACCAGCCGGAGCACGTGCGCCTCCTCCGCGATCTCGAGGTAGCGCCCCACGGTGTGGCGCGATGCCTGAGCCAGGCCCGCCCATTCCGTGAGGTTCACCAGATTGCCCACGTCCGCCGCCGCCAGCTCCAGCAGCTTGCGGAACACCGACGGCCGCTCGATCTGGTGGAGATCGGAGGTGTCCTTGAGGACGAAGGCCTCCACCAGGTAGTGCAACGCCATCGCGGGATCGGGATCGAACCAGGGCTCCGGATAGCCGCCCGTGACGGCGAGCTTTTCCCACGAGTCGCGGAGGTGGGAGTCGCGGATCGCGGGCGCGAGCCCCTCGGGAACGAGCTTGCCGACCTCCTGGAGAGAAAAGGGCAGGAGTTGGGTTCGTCGCGCCCTGCCGGCCAGCGACTCCCGGGTCCGCGCGCTGAAGGCGAACGACGAGCTGCCGGTGGCGACGATGCGCCGCGTCTTGTCGAGATCGACGAGCCCCTTGATGAAGAGCGGCGCCTCGGCGAGGTGCTGAATCTCCTCGAACAAGAGGAGGGTCTCGGGACTCAGTACGTCGGTGAGGGCCGCCAGGGCGAGCGCCGGCGACTGGGCGAGCTCGCGAATCCGGGGCTCTTCGGCATGAAGGATGAGGAGCGGGGCCTCGAGATGGGTCAAGACCTCCCGAATCCAGGTCGACTTTCCCGCCTGCCGCGGCCCCACGACCAGCTCCGCGCGCCCGGGACGCAACTCGAGCCTGCGGCGGCGTGGGACGAACGGCTCGGGCAGCGAGGCCGCGAGCAGAGCCTGCTGATCTTGCGGCCTGTCCAGCCAGGGGTTGTGGACGCGAAGCGTCGCCAGAAGTGCCGGATCCATCCCGGACAAGCCTAATCCTGATCGATGAGCCGGGTCAATCGCTGCCGCATCCAACGATTAGCAGGGTTCATCGCTTTCCGATGATCCTCACCGAACTCCGCGACGAGCAGGCCCGCTACATCGGCGCTGCATGAACTCGGTCGCCGTGCCAGCATCGCGCGGGCCGACCATGTAGGACGGAATGAGCTTTGTATCGGCGTCGATCGCCGTGAACGTCCAGACATCCCCAAAGCCGAACGTGTCAAGAGCTTCAAAGAAGGCAGCTCTACCAAAAGGGAGGGAAAACTCCCCCCTAGACAACAGGGCGAAAGAGGCGTAAGATTCGGATCGGTGGGATTTCGGCTCGCCGAAGTCTCGGGCCAGTGACAAGAGCCCCTGGGCTCTCCCAGATGGGTAGCTGGCCCACTTTTCCTCCCCCTAACCCGGCCGAGCCGGAACCAAACAGGGGTAAGCTGGCCTGAGGACCGTTGTAAGGGCAGTCGGCACGGGTCCAGGAGGTCAGGTGATGGTGGTGCCGCTGGTAGGGCGCTATGGAGAGCAGATTCTTGGTGTTCTT
>JBKPTH010000093.1:0-29905 GCA_046765915.1 Acidobacteriota bacterium
GTGCAGCGGCTGCGCGGCGGCCTCGCCGCCGCCGATCTGCCCGCGGCGCTGGTGGGCTCGCTGCGGGCGTTCGCGCGGCGCCAGGGCGCGACGCTGTTCATGGCCCTGCTGGCCGGCTTTCAGACCCTTCTCGCCCGCCTCTCGGGTCAGCAGGACGTGCTGGTGGGCTCCCCCGTCGCCAACCGCAACCACCGCGACGTCGAAGGGCTCATCGGGCTCTTCGTCAACACGCTGGCGCTGCGCGGCGACCTGGCGGGCGATCCCGGCTTCGGCGAGCTGCTGGCGCGGACGCGCGAGGCGGGCCTCGGAGCCTACGCCCGCCAGGACGTCCCCTTCGAGCGGCTGGTCGAGGAGCTGCGTCCGGGGCGCGACCTCTCGCGGTCGCCGCTGTTCCAGGTGCTGCTCACCTATCAGAGTGTTCCGGACGCTCCGGGCTTCCCCGGGTTGACCGCCGAGGTACTGCCGCTGGCCACCGGCACCGCGAAATTCGAGCTGACGTTGGGCCTGGCCGAGACGGGTCCGCGGATCGCGGCCTTCCTCGAATACGACGCCGACCTCTTCGACCCCGCGACGGCTGCGCGTCTGCTGGAGCGTTTCGCGATCCTCCTCGATGCCGCGGTAGCGGAGCCCGATCGCGGGATCTGGGACCTGCCGCTGGTCACCGCGGCCGAGCGCCAGCACGTCTTGACCGAGTGGCAGGACGGTGTTGCCCCCCTGCCGGCGGGCTGCCTGCACGAGCTGTTCGCGGCGCAGACGGCGGCGGCGCCGGACGCTACGGCCCTGGTCTTCGGCTCGCACCGGCTCACCTACGCCGAGCTCGACGCACGCGCCAGCCGTTTGGCATGCCACCTGGCGTGGCTCGGGGTAGGTCCGGAGGTGCCGGTGGGCGTCTGTGCCGAGCGCTCGCCGGAGATGGTGGTGGGGATGCTCGCCGTTCTCAAGGCGGGGGGCGCTTACGTGCCGCTCGATCCGAGCTATCCGGCGCAGCGTCAGGCATGGATGCTGGAGGATTTCCAGGCCGGCGCGGCGGCGCCCGTCCTCACCCAGCGAAGCCTGCTGTCGCGTCTCGACGGCATCGCGGCGCGCCTCGTCTGCCTCGACGAGGATTGGCCGGCGGGCGAGGAGGCGGCGCCACGCCCGGCGGTGCTCGGCAACCTCGCGTATGTCATCTACACCTCGGGCTCCACCGGCCGGCCGAAGGGTATCGCCATCGAGCACCGCACCGCCTCAGCTCTGGTGCCGTGGTCGTACGGGGTGTTCTCGGACGCGGAGATGGCGGGGGTGCTCGGCTCGACGTCGATCAACTTCGACATGTCGGTTTTCGAGCTGTGGGTGACGCTGGCTCGCGGCGGCAAGGTGATTCTCGCCGCCGACGCGTTGGAGCTGCCGTCTCTGCCCGCGGCGCCGGAGGTCACCCTGGTCAACACCGTGCCCTCGACGATGGCCGCGCTGGTGCGGATGGGAGGCATCCCGCCCGCGGTGCGCACGGTCAACCTCGGCGGCGAGCCGCTTCCCCGGGTGCTGGTGGACGGCATCTATGCGGCGGGCGCGGTGGAGCGGGTGTTGAACCTCTACGGTCCCTCGGAGGACACGACGTTTTCGACCTTCGTCTGCGTGCCGCGGGACGGGCGGTCGCCGACGATCGGCCGGCCGCTCGCAGGCACGCAGGCTCATGTTCTCGACGGCCGGCTGCGGCCGGTGCCGCTGGGGGTGCCGGGCGAGCTGTATCTGGGCGGGGCCGGAGTCTCCCGCGGCTATCTGCGGCGGCCCGAGCTGACGGCGGAGAGGTTCGTCCCCGACCCCTTCGGCCCGCCCGGTGCGCGGATGTACCGGACGGGGGACCTCATCCGTTACCTGCCGGACGGCCAGCTCGAGTACCTGGGGCGGATCGACCATCAGGTCAAGGTGCGGGGTTTCCGTATCGAGTTGGGAGAGATCGAGGCGGCCCTCGCGGCTCATCCGGCGCTGGCCGAGGTCGTGGTGGTGGCGCGCGAGGTCCGGCCCGGCGATCCTCGGTTGGCCGCCTACGCCGTGGCCGCCCCGGGCTGCGAGCCGCCGACCGGTGAGGAGCTGCGCGACTACCTCCGGCGCCCGTTGCCGGAGTTCATGGTGCCCACCCACGTCGTCTTGCTGCAAGAGCTGCCGCGGACCCCCAACGGCAAGGTGGATCGCAAGGCGCTGCCGGCGCCGAAGCGCGAGCGGTCCGGCGTCGGCTTCATGGCGCCGCGGACGCCGGCCGAGGAGCTGGTGGCCGCGGTCTGGGCGGAGGTCCTGGGCGTCGAGACGATCGGCGTGGAGGACGACTTCTTCGAGCTCGGCGGCCATTCGCTGCTCGCCACGCGGGTGGTCTCGCAGATCCGCCAGACCTTCGGCGTCGAGCTGCCGCTGCGCGCGCTGTTCGCGGCCCCCACCGTCGCCGCCCTGGCGGCCGCGGTGGAGAGCGCCCGCGGGGCCGCGGGTGAGGGCGCCGCGCCGCCGATCGTCCCGGCGCCGAGGGGCGCCCCGCTCCCCCTCTCCTACGCCCAGGAGCGGCTCTGGTTCCTCGATCAGTTCGAGCCCGGCAGCGGCACCTTCAACATCCCGGCCGCCGTGCGCCTGACCGGGAGCCTCCGCAAGGAAGTCTTCGCGCGGAGCTTGACCGAGATCGTCCACCGGCACGAGTCCCTGCGCACCACCTTCGGCGTCGAGGCGGGCAGGCCGGTGCAGGTGATCGCTCCGCCCTCCCGGCTCGCTCTGCCGCTGATCGATCTCGCGGCGCTGCCGCCGGCGGCGCGCCGGCGCGAGGCGGAGCGCCTGATCGCCGAGGAGGCGGCGCGCCCGTTCGATCTCGTCCGCGGCCCGTTGATGAGGAGCGGCCTGCTGCGGCTGGGAGCCGCGGAGCACGTCGCGCTCGTCACCCTGCACCACATCGTTTCGGACGGCTGGTCCATGGGCGTGTTCCTGCGCGAGCTGGCGGCGCTCTACCGGGCTTTCGCCGCCGGCGAGCCTTCGCCGCTGCCGGACCTGCCGGTGCAGTACGCCGACTATGGGATCTGGCAGCGCTCCTGGCTGCAGGGACCGCTCCTGGAGCGGCAGCTCGCCTACTGGCGGCAGCGCCTGGCCGGCGCCTCTCCAAGCCTCGACCTGCCCACCGACCGGCCGCGGCCGGCGGTGCAGACCTTCCGCCCCGGCCAGCTCGCGGTGCGGCTCCCCGCCGGCCTCTGCCGCGAGCTGCGCACGCTCTCCCGGCGCCAGGGCGCCACCCTCTTCATGACCCTGCTGGCGGCCTGCGAGCTGCTGCTCTGCCGCCACTCCGGGCAGGAGGACCTCTCGGTGGGCACGCCGATCGCCGGCCGTAACCGGGCCGAGACCGAGGGGCTGATCGGTTTCTTCCTCAACACTCTCGTGCTGCGCGCCGAGCTCGGCGGCGACCTGACCTTCGGCGAGCTGGCCGCCCAGGTGCGCGAGACGGCCCTGGGCGCCTACGCCAACCAGGACATGCCGTTCGAAAGGCTCCTGGAGGAGCTGCAGACGGAGCGCGACCTCTCGCGCACCCCGCTCTTCCAGGTGCTCTTCAACATGCTCAACTTCCCGGAGGTGCGCGCCGAGCTGCCCGGTCTCACTCTGGAAGCCGTCCCTTCCCCCGCGGCGGGCTCCAAGTTCGACCTCACCCTCTACGTCGCCGAGGACGGCGACGGCATCGGCATCGACTGGGTCTACAACGCCGACCTGTTCGACGAGCCCCGCATCGCCGCCATGGCCGGGCAATTCGAAGGCCTGCTGCGGCAGATCGCCGAGGACGCCGCGAGGGAGGAGGAAGGCGCCCGTTGGACGCTCGACCGTTTCTCGCTGCTCACCCCGGAGACGCGCGCCGTGCTGCCCGATCCGGCGGCGCCGCTGAGCGATCGCTGGGAGGGGGCGGTCCACGAGCGGTTCGCCGCGCTCGCGGCCCGCTCCCCGGAGCGGCTGGCGGTGGCCGACGGGCGCGAGTCGTGGAGCTACGGCGAGCTGGAGCTGCAGAGCAACCGGCTCGCCAACCGGCTGCGGGAGAGCGGCGTGGGGCCCGGGGACTTCGTGGCCCTTTACGCCCACCGCAGCGCGCCCTTGGTGTGGGGCGTCCTGGGAGCGCTCAAGGCCGGGGCGGCCTTCCTGATCCTGGATCCCACCTACCCGACGGCGCGGCTGACCGAGCTCCTGCGCCTGGCGCCGCCGCGCGCCTGGCTGCAGCTCGCGGCGGCGGGCGCCCCGGCGGAGCCGCTGGAGGAATTCCTCGCCGCGGCCGGCCTCGCCTGCCGCCTCGAGCTGCCGGCGCGGGCGGACCTCGCCGCCGGCGATCCGCTGGCCGGAGCCTTCGAGGAGCCTCCCGGAGTCCGTATCGGAGCCGACTCGCCCGCCTACGTGGCCTTCACTTCCGGCTCCACGGGGATCCCCAAGGGGGTCCTCGGCAGGCACGGCTCGCTGTCGCACTTCATCCCCTGGCAGCGGCGGCGGTTCGGCCTCGGCGAGTCCGACCGCTTCAGCATGCTCTCCGGCCTCTCGCACGACCCGCTGCACCGCGACATCTTCACGCCCCTCCAGGTCGGCGGGGCGATCTGCGTGCCCGATCCGGAGAGGATCGGCGATCCGGGCTGGCTGGCCGGCTGGATGCGCCGCGAGGCGGTCACCATCGCCCACCTGACGCCGGCGATGGGGCAGTTGCTGGGCCAATCGGCGGCGGGGGAAGCCGCGGGCGTGGAGTCGCTGCGTTACGTCTTCCTGGTCGGCGACGTCCTCAGCCGGCGGGACGTGGCGCGGCTCGAAGCTCTGGCGCCGCACGTCGTTTGCGTCAACACCTACGGTTCGACGGAGACGCAGCGGGCGGTGGGATACCACGTCGCGAACGGCCACCGGCCGGGAGCCGCCAAGGAGATCCTCCCCCTGGGTCGCGGCATCGAGGACGTGCAGCTCCTCGTGCTGCGCCGGTTGGCGGCCGGAGACGGCGGCGGCACCGCCCTGGCCGGCGTCGGCGAGCTGGGCGAGGTCTGCCTCCGCAGCCCCCACATCGCCCTCGGCTACCTGGGCGATCCCGCCCTCACCGCGCAGCGGTTCCTCACCAATCCCTTCACCGGCGAGGCGGACGACCGGATCTATCGCACCGGCGACCTCGGCCGTTACCTGCCCAACGGCGAGGTGGTGTTCGCCGGCCGCACGGATTTCCAGGTGAAGATCCGCGGCTTCCGCATCGAGCTCGGGGAAATCGAGGGGTGCCTCGGGCGCTACCCCGGAGTCAAGGAAGCGGTGGTGGTGGCGCGGGAGGACGGTGGAGAGAAACGGCTGGTGGCCTACGTGGTGCCGGACGCCGAGCCCGCGCCCGCGGCGCGCGAGCTGCGCGACTTCCTGCGCCGGTCGCTGCCGGAGTACATGGTGCCCGCGGCCTTCGTGCCGCTCGGCGCCCTGCCCCTCACCCCGAACAACAAGGTGGACCGCCGGTCGCTGCCGGCTCCCGAGGCGGCGGGCGTCGAGCGCCGGGCCTACGTGGCGCCGCGCACGCTGGCCGAGGAGCTGCTCGCCGGCATCTGGGCCGAGGTGCTGAAGGTGGAGCGGGTGGGCGTGCAGGACAACTTCTTCGACCTCGGGGGGCACTCGTTGCTGGCCGCCCAGGTGGTCTCGCGGCTGCGCGAGGCGGCGCAGCTCGAGCTGCCCCTGCGCGCCCTCTTCCAGAACCCCACGATCGAGGGCCTCGCCGGGGCCGTGGAAGAGCTCCTGCTCGCCGAGGAAGAGGAAGCCGGCGAAGATCTGCGCGCGGCGGCGGGAGGGGGGGCGTGAGCGATCCGGGCGAGGCTCGACCCAAACCCGAACGCTCCCCGCAGCGTTCGGCCGCGGCCCAGGCGCTGCTCCAGCAGCGGCTGCAGCGCAAGGCGGCCGGCGGCGCGCCCGCGCCGGGCATTCCCCGGCGCCAGGGAACGGGGCCGGCGCCCGCCTCCTACGCGCAGGAGCGGCTCTGGTTCCTCGACCGCCTGGAACCCGGGAGCGCCGCCTACAACATGCCGGCGGCCGTGCTCTGGCGCGGCCCCTTGCGGCTGCCGGTGCTGGCGGCGGCCCTCGGCGAGATCGTGCGGCGGCACGAGACCCTGCGCACCACTTTCGCCGCCGCCGAAGGCGAGGAGACGGGAGCGGTGCAGAGGGTGGCGCCGCAGCTCGCGCTGCCCGTGCCCGTGATCGATCTGACGGGCCTGGCCGGAGACCTTCGGACGGCTGAGTGCGAGCGCCTGGCGGCCGCCGAAGCACGGGCGCCCTTCGACCTCGAACGGGGGCCTCTGCTGCGCATCCGCCTGCTGCGGCTGCGGGGTCCCGGCGCAGGGGAGGAAGAGCACGGCCTGCTGGCGACCGTGCACCACATCGTCTCGGACGGCTGGTCGCAGGGCCTGCTGCTCCAGGAGCTGACGGCGCTCTACGCGGCGTTCGCCGCCGGCCGGCCCTCCCCCCTGCCCGAGCTCCCCATCCAGTACGCGGACTTCGCGGCCTGGCAGCGCGACTGGCTGCGCGGCGAGGTGCTGGAGGCGCAGCTCGCCTACTGGCGCCGGCAGCTCGCCGGCGCCCCCGCCGTCCTGGAGCTGCCCATCGCCCGCCCGCGGCCGACCCTCCCCGGCCTGCGGGGCGAGCATGAGGCGGTGGATCTCTCCGCGGGCCTGGCGGACGCCCTCGCGGCGCTGGCGAAGGACGAGGGGGCGAGCCTCTTCATGGCGCTGCTGGCGGCCTTCGCGGCGCTGCTCCACCGCTACAGCGGCCAGGAGGACCTGCCGATCGGCACCCCGGTGGCCGGCCGCGTGCGCGTCGAGACGGAACCGCTGATCGGCCTCTTCGTCAACACCCTGGTGCTGCGCGCGGACGCCTCCGGCGAGCCGGCCTTCCGCGCGCTGGTCGGCCGCGTCCGCGACACGGCGCTGGCGGCGTTCGCCCATCAGGACGTGCCCTTCGAGAAGCTCGTCGAGGAGCTGCGGCCGCAGCGGGAGCTGGCGCACACGCCTCTCTTCCAGGTCGTGATGGTGCTGCAGAACGCTCCCACCGGAGTGGTGCCGCCCGGCGGGCTGAAACTGGCTCGCCTGCCGGTGGAGAGCGGCACGGCCAAGTTCGACCTGACGCTGACCTTCGTGCAGGGCCCGGGCTTGAGCGCGCAGCTCGAGTACCGGACGGATCTCTTCGACCGCGCGACGATGCGGCGGCTGCTCGGCCATCTCGAAGTCCTGCTCCAGGCGGCCGTGGCCGCTCCGGACCGCCGGCTTTCCGAGCTGCCGCTCCTCAGCCCGGCCGAACGCACCCAGGCGCTGGAGCAGGCCGGCGATCCCGCGCGCTCCTTTCCCTGGGAGGGATGTGTCCACGAGCGGTTCGCCGCCTGGGCGCGCCGCGATCCCGGGGCCGAGGCCGTGGCCTGCGAGGGCGACAGCCTGACCTACGGCGAGCTGGACGCCCGGGCCGAGCGGGTGGCGCGGCGGCTGCGCCGGCTGGGCGTGGGGCTGGAGAGCCGGGTGGGGCTCTTCTGCGAGCGCTCGCTGGAGATGGTGGCGGGGATTCTGGGAGTGCTCAAGGCGGGGGGAGCCTACGTGCCGCTGGACCCCAACTATCCGGCCGAGCGGGTGGCCTTCGTGCTGGCGGACGCCGGCATCCGCGCCCTGCTGACCCAGACCTCCCTGGCCGGCCGGCTGCCGCCCTCGGAGGCCGCCGTGCTGCTGCTGGACGGCGGGGAGATGGAGGAGGAGGGGAAGGAGCCGCTGCCGGCGGTCGCGGTGGCGCCGGCAAACGCCGCCTACGTCATCTACACCTCGGGCTCGACCGGGCGGCCGAAGGGCGTCGTGGTCAGCCACGCCGAGGTGGCGCGGCTGTTCACGGCCACCCGCGGCTGGTTCCCCTTCGGCCCCGAGGACTGCTGGACGCTGTTCCACTCCTGCGCCTTCGATTTTTCGGTGTGGGAGATCTGGGGGGCCCTGGCCTATGGCGGCCGGCTGGTGGTGGTGCCTTACTGGGTGAGCCGCGAGCCGGAGGCGTTTCTGGAGCTGCTGGAGCGGCGGCGGGTGACGGTGCTCAACCAGACGCCGTCGGCCTTCGGCCAGCTCGTGCTGGCCGAATCGTCGGGGCCGGTGCGCGATCTCGCCCTGCGCTGGGTGATCTTCGGCGGCGAGGCGCTGGAGATGGCGAGCCTGGCGCCCTGGTTCGCCCGCTACGGCGACGAGAGGCCGCGCCTGATCAACATGTACGGCATCACCGAGACGACGGTGCACGTGACCTACCGGCCGGTGTCGGCGGCGGACGTGGGGGCGGCGAGCGTCATCGGGGAGCCGATCCCGGACCTGCAGGTCCACGTGTTGGATCCGGGGATGGAACCGGCGCCGCTGCTGGTGCCGGGGGAGATGTACGTGGGCGGGGCCGGGCTGGCCCGCGGCTATCTGAACCGGCCGGAGCTGACGGCGGAGCGCTTCGTGCCGGACCCGTTCGGCGGCCGTGCCGGGGCGCGGCTGTACCGCTCGGGGGACCTGGCGCGGCGGCTGCCCGGGGGCGATCTCGCCTACCTGGGGCGCATCGACCAGCAGGTGAAGATCCGGGGTTTCCGCATCGAGCTGGGGGAGATCGAGGCGGCGCTGCGCTCGCAGCCGGGAGTGCGCGAGGCCGTGGTCCTGGCCCGGCGCGACGGCTCCGACGACCCGCGGCTCGCCGCCTACGTGGTGCCGCAGGCGTCCGTCCCGGAGCCGCGGGCGCAGTGGACGGCCGGCCTGCGCGCGGCCCTCAAGGAGAAGCTGCCGGACTACATGGTGCCCGCCGCCTTCGTGCTGCTCGAAGCGCTCCCCCTGCTGCCCAGCGGCAAGCTGGACCGCCGGACGCTGCCGCGCCCGGAAGCGGACCGCGGCGGGGCGGGCGGCGCCGCCGTGCTGCCGCGGACGGAGGCGGAGCGGGCGATCGCCGGCGTCTGGCGGGAGGTCCTGGGGCTGCCGGAGGTGGGGATCCACGACAACTTCTTCGATCTCGGCGGCCACTCGCTGCTGCTCGTCCGCGTGCAGCGCCGGCTGCGCGAAACCCTGGACCGGGAGCTGCCGCTGGTCGATCTCTTCCGCTTCCCCACGGTGAGCGCGCTCGCCGGCCATCTGAGCGCCGCCCGGGAGCCGGCCGCCCCGCCGGACCGCGCCGCGGCGCCGGAGCGCCCGGCGGGCTCCGAGATCGCGGTCGTCGGCATGGCCGGCCGCTTCCCGCAGGCGCCGAGCGTCGCCGCGCTGTGGGCCAAGCTCTGCGCCGGCGCCGAGCTGATCACCTTCTTCTCCGAGGAGGAGGGGCTCGCCGCCGGGCTCGCCCCCGAGATCCTGCGCGATCCGCGCTACGTCAACGCGCGCGGCGCGCTGGCGGGAGCGGAGCTGTTCGACGCCGCGTTCTTCGACTGTTCGCCGCGCGAGGCGCAGGTCATGGACCCGCAGCAGCGGATCTTCCTGGAGACCGCCTGGCAGGCGCTCGAGGACGCCGGCTGCGACGCCGAGACCTTCGCCGGCCGCATCGGCGTCTACGCCGGCGCCAGCGAGAACCTCCACGTCCTCAACGTCTACGCCACTCCCGAGCTGATGGAAGCCCTCGGCCGTTATCAGATCTCGGTCGCCAACAAGGGCGATTACCTGCCGACCCGCGTCTCCTACAAGCTCGGCCTCCGGGGCCCCAGCGTCAACGTGCAGACCGCCTGCTCCACCTCGCTCGTCGCCGTCCACCTGGCCTGCCGCAGCCTGCTGGCGGGCGAGTGCGACGTGGCGCTGGCCGGCGGCGTCGCGGTCAATCCGGTCTACGGCGTGGGCTATCTCTACGAGGCGGGAGGGATCGCCTCTCCCGACGGGCACTGCCGCGCCTTCGACGCCGCCGCGCGCGGCACCGTGGGCGGCAACGGCGCCGCCGTCGTCGTGCTCAAGCGGCTGGCCGACGCCATCGCCGACGGCGACCGCATCGACGCGGTGATCCGCGGCTCGGCGATCAACAACGACGGCTCGCTCAAGGTGGGCTTCACCGCGCCGAGCGTCGAGGGCCAGGCCGAGGTGATCGCCGCGGCGCAGGCGGCCGCCGGGGTGGAGCCCGGCAGCATCGGCTACGTCGAGGCGCACGGCACGGGCACGGTGCTCGGCGATCCGATCGAGATCGCGGCGCTCACCCAGGCCTTCCGCGGCGGCGCGGACGAGCGGGGCCGCTGCGCCATCGGCTCGGTGAAGACCAACCTCGGGCACCTGGATGCGGCCGCCGGCGTCACCGGGCTGATCAAGGCCGTGCTGGCGGTCAAGCACGGGCTGATCCCGCCCAGCCTGCACTTCGAGGAGCCGAATCCCGCCATCGATTTCGCCTCCGGCCCCTTCCACGTCAACGCGCGGCTCAGCGAGTGGCGTCCCGGCGGCTCGCCGCGCCGGGCCGGGGTGAGCTCCTTCGGCATCGGCGGCACCAACGCCCACGTCGTGCTGGAGGAGGCTCCGGCCGCCGCCGCGGCGTCCGAGCCGTCCCGGCCCTGGCATCTGCTGCTCCTCTCGGCCAGGACGGCCACCGCCCTGGAGGCGGCCACCGCCAACCTGGCCGCCCGCCTGGAGGAGACGCCGGAGGACGGCCTGGAGATGGCGGACGTCGCCTATACGCTGCAGGCCGGCCGCCGCGCCCTGGCGCACCGGCGGATGCTGGTCTGCGCCGGCCGCGCCGACGCCGCGGCGGCGCTGCGCGCACTCGACCCGGAGCGGGTCTTCACCCGCGAGCACGGTGGAGAGTCCCGCCCGGTCGCCTTCCTGTTCCCCGGCCAGGGCTCACAGTCGCCGGGCATGGGGGCAGACCTCTACGCGAGCGAGCCGGCCTTCCGCGAGCCGCTGGACCGCTGCGCCGGGCTGCTGCGGCCGGAGCTGGGGCGCGACCTGCGCGAGCTGCTCTTCGCGCCGGCCGAGCACGCCGCGGAGGCGGCCCTGGAACGCACGGCGTTCACCCAGCCGGCGCTGTTCGCCGTCGAATACGCCCTGGCCCGGCTATGGATGGCCTGGGGCGTGCAGCCGCAGGCGATGATCGGCCACTCGATCGGCGAGTACGTGGCGGCCTGCCTGGCCGGAGTCTTCTCGCTGGAGGACGGGCTCCGGCTGGTGGCGGCGCGCGGCCGCCTGATGCAGAGCCTGCCGGAGGGCGCGATGCTCGGCGTCGACCTGCCGGCGGAGGAGGTACAGCCCCTCCTCGGCGCGGACCTGGGCCTCGCCGCGGTCAATGCCGTGAACGCGTGCGTGGTCGCCGGTCCGGCTGAGGCGGTCGCGGAGCTCGGCGTCCGCCTGGAAGAGCGGGGGATCGACTCCCGCCGCCTCCACACCTCGCACGCCTTCCACTCGCCGATGATGGACGCGGCCGTCGCGCCGTTCCGCGACATCGTGGCGGGGGTGAGCCTCAGCGCCCCGCGCATCCCCTACGTCTCGAACGTGACCGGGACCTGGATCACCGCCGCGGAGGCCACCGATCCGGGATACTGGGCGCGGCACCTGCGGCAGACCGTCCGCTTCTCCGCGGGCCTCGCCGAGCTGCTGCGCGAGCCGGCCCGGGTGCTGCTCGAGGCCGGCCCGGGGAGGACCTTGAGCACCCTGGCCGGCCGGCACCCGGACCGGTCGGGCCAGGTGATCGTCTCCTCGCTGCGGCGGCCGCGCGACGCACAGCCCGAGGTGCCGCTGCTGCTGGCGGCGGCCGGCAAGCTGTGGCTGGCGGGAGTGAGGCTCGACGCCGGCGCCATGCACGCCGGCCGCCGGCGGCGCAAGGTGTCCCTGCCGACCTATCCCTTCGAGCGCCGGCCGTACCGGGTGGCGCCGCAATGGCCGGCGTTCTCCGGCGGGCGGCGGGAGCGGCCGGCCTCTCCGGCGCCGGAGCTGGCGGCCGCGGCGGCCGAGCCACGGCCGGAGGCGTCCGCGGGGTGGATCGCGCCGCGCGACGCCGTCGAGAGGGAGATCGCCGATCTCTGGCAAGAGACCCTCGGCGTCGAGCGGGTGGGGGCCCACGACGATTTCTTCGAGCTGGGTGGACACTCGCTGATGGCGACCCGGCTGGTCTCCCGCCTGCGCGACCGCTTCGGCGTCGAGGTGGCGATCGACGACTTCTTCGCCGCCGCCACCGTGGCCGCCCTGGCCCGGCGCATCGCCGCGGCGGGCGGCGCCCCGGTCCGCTCGATCCCCCAGGCGCCGCGCGACGGCGATCTTCCCCTGTCGTTCGCCCAGCAGCGCCTCTGGTTCCTGCACCAGCTCGAGCCGGGGAGCGCCGGCTACAACATGCCGATCGCCGTGCGCTTCCAGGGGCCGCTGGTGCCTGCCGTCCTGGAGCGGGCGGCCGCCGAGATCGTCCGCCGGCACGAGAGCCTGCGCACCACCTTCGCCCTCTCCGGCGGCGAGCCGGTGCAGGTGGTTGCCCCGCCAGAGCCGTTCTCCCTGCCCGTGGTCGAGCTGGAGGAGATCCCCTCTTCCCTCGACGAGGCGCGGCGGCTGGCCGGCGAGGAGGCGCGGCGCTCCTTCGACCTCGAGCTGGGGCCGCTCTGGCGGCTCCGCCTGCTGCGCCTCGCCGCCGAGGACCACGTGGTGCTGCTGACGATGCACCACATCATCTCCGACGGCTGGTCGATCGGCATCTTCATCCACGAGCTGGCGGCGCTCTACGGCGCCTTGGCGCGCGGCGAGGAGCCGCCCCTGCCGCCGCTGCCGGTGCAGTACGCCGACTTCACGGTCTGGCAGCGCGGCTGGCTCGCCGGCGACGTCCTGGCCGCCCAGCTCGCCTGGTGGCGGCAGCGGCTGGGCGGCGCCCTGCCGGTGCTGGAGCTGCCGCTCGACCGGCCGCGGCCGCCGCTGCAGACCTTCCGCGGCGCCAGGCTCCACCTGGCGGTGCCGGCGGACCTCACGGAGCGCCTGCGGGCCCTCGCCGGGGAGCGCGGCGCGACGCTGTTCATGGTCCTGCTGGCGGCCTTCAAGACCCTGCTCCTGCGCTACACCGGCCAGGAGGACCTGCTGGTCGGCGTGCCCATCGCCGGCCGCAACCGCAGCGAGATCGAGGGGCTGATCGGATTCTTCGTCAACACGCTGGTGCTGCGCACCGACCTCTCGCGGGACCCCGGCTTCGCGGAGCTCCTGGACCGGGTGCGCGACACCACGGTGGGAGCGTACGCGCACCAGGACCTGCCGTTCGAAAAGCTGGTCGAGGAGATCAGGCCGCGGCGCGACCTCGCGCGCAGCCCGCTGTTCCAGGTGATGCTGGGCTTGGAGAACAACCCCGTGGCCGCCGCCGCGCCGGCCGCTCCGTCCCTCGTCGCCACGCCGCTTGAGATCGACGCCGGCGCCGCGCGGTTCGAGTGGACGTTCTTCCTCGCCGAGAGGGGCGGCGCCATCGCCGGCAGCGTGGAATACAACACCGACCTCTTCGACGAGGCGACGGTGAGCCGGGCGGTGGGCCACTGGACCCGCCTGCTCGCGGCGGCCGCGGGCGATGCGGGTGAGCTCCTCTCCCGCCTGCCGCTGCTGCCGGCCGAGGAGGAACGGCAGCTCCTCGTGGCGTGGAACGAGACGGCGCGAGACTTCGCCCTGGACCGCCCGGTCCACGCCCTCATCGCGCGGCACGCGGCGCGGTCTCCGGCGGCCCCGGCCGTGCTCTGCGAGGGCGGGGCGCTCTCCTACGGCGAGCTGGACGCCCGCGCCAACCGCCTGGCCCACCGGCTGCGCGCGCTGGGCGTGGGGCCGGAGGTGCCGGTGGGGATCTACCTCGACCGCTCGCTCGCCATGCCGGCCGCCCTGCTGGCGGTCTGGAAGGCGGGCGGCGCCTACCTGCCGCTCGATCCCGCCTATCCGCGCGAGCGTCTGTCCTACATGCTGGAGGACTCCGGCGCGCCGGTGGTGCTGACCGAGGAGAGCCTGCTGGCGACGGTGCCGCCGAGCGCGGCCCGCGCCGTCTGCCTCGACCGCGAGGACGTCGCGGGGGAGAGCGCGCAGGACCCCGGCGTCCCCGCCGGCCCGGAGTCGCTCGCCTACGTCCTCTACACCTCCGGCTCCACGGGGCGGCCCAAAGGGGTGCAGATCCCGCACGGCGCGCTGGTCAACTTCCTGGAGTCGATGCGCGAGCGCCCGGGCCTCGCCGCCGGCGACCGCCTGCTCGCCGTCACCTCCCTCTCCTTCGACATCGCCGGCCTGGAGCTCTTCCTGCCCCTGCTGGCGGGAGCCCGGGTCGAGATCGCCAGCCGGGAGCTGGCGGCGGACGGGCCGCGGCTGCTCTCCCGCCTCGGCGAAGCGACCGTCCTCCAAGCCACCCCCTCCACCTGGCGGCTGCTGCTCGACGCCGGCTGGCAGGGCAATGCCGGTCTGAAGGCGCTCTGCGGCGGCGAGGCCCTGCCGCCGAAGCTGGCGGGGGAGATCGCCGCGCGCGCCGGCTCGCTATGGAACATGTACGGCCCCACGGAGACGACGATCTGGTCCGCCACGCGCCTCGTCGGCCCGCAGGCGGGCGAGGGAGCCGCCGCCGTCCCCATCGGCGGCCCGATCGCCAACACCCGGATCTACGTCGTGGATGCCGGCCTGCGGCCGGCGCCGATCGGCGTTCCCGGGGAGCTGCTGATCGGCGGCGCCGGCCTCGCCCGCGGCTACCTCGGTCGGCCGGCTCTGACGGCGGAGCGCTTCATCCCGGACCCCTTCTCGGGCGACGCCGGGGCCCGCCTCTACCGCACCGGCGACCTCGCCCGCTGGCTCGCCGCCGGCGAGGTCGAGTTCCTGGGCCGCCTCGACCACCAGGTGAAGGTGCGCGGCTACCGCATCGAGCTGGGGGAGATCGAGGCCGCCCTGGAGCAGCACCCGGCCGTGCGCGCGGCCGTGGTGCTGGTGCGGGAGGACGTGCCGGGAGACCACCGGCTGACCGCCTACGTGGTGGCCGGCGACGGGGCGGCCCCCAGGAGCGGCGAGCTGCGCCGCCACCTGCGGGCCAAGCTCCCCGAGTACATGGTGCCTTCGGCCTTCGTGGTCCTCGCCGAGCTGCCGCTGCTGCCCAACGGCAAGGTGGACCGCAAGTCGCTGCCGGCGCCGCTGGCGCCGGAGGGCGAGCGGCTGGAAACCCCGGCGGCGTTCACCGCGCCGCGCGGCCGCCTGGAGGGCGCCGTCTCCGAGATCTGGCGCGCGGTCCTCAACCGCGAGCGGGTCGGCGTCCACGACAACTTCTTCGACCTCGGCGGCCACTCGCTGCTGATGGCGCAGGTCCACCACCGGCTGCGCGCGAGCCTGCCCGCCGGTCTCGCCGCCGGCCTGACCATGGTGGAGCTGTTCCAGTACCCCACGATCGCCGCCCTGGCGCGGCACCTCAGCCCGGAGGTCGACGCGCCGGCGGAGGGCGAGCCCGGACGGCTGCGGGCGGAGATCCGCCGCGGCTCGCTGGCCCGCCAGGGGACGGAGATCGCCATCGTCGGCATGAGCGGCCGCTTCCCGGGGGCCGCCGGCGTCGAGAGCTTCTGGCGCAACCTGCTCGACGGCGTCGAGTCGATCTCCCGCTTCACCGACGAGGAGCTGATCGACTCCGGCATCGATCCGGAGGTCTTCCGCAGCCCCAGCTACATCAACGCCAAGGGGGTGGCCGACGGCATCGGCTGGTTCGACGCCGGCTTCTTCGGCTACACGCCGCGCGAGGCCGAGATCATCGATCCGCAGCAGCGCATGTTCCTCGAGGTCGCCTGGGAGGCCCTGGAGGACGCCGCCTGCGATCCCGAGCGCTACCCCGGCCTGATCGGGGTGTTCGCCGGCGCCGGGCTCAACACCTACCTGGTGAACCTCTACTCCAACCCCGAGCTGATGGCGGCGGTGAGCGGCTTCCAGGCGTTCATCAGCAACGACAAGGACTTCCTGCCCACCCGGGCGTCCTACAAGCTGAACCTCAAGGGACCCAGCCTCAACGTGCAGACCGCCTGCTCGACCTCGCTGGTGGCGGTCCACCTCGCCTGCCAGCACCTGCTGCACGGCGAGTGCGATGCGGCGCTCGCCGGCGGGGTCACCCTCTCGGTCCCCGTCAAGTCCGGGGCGATGTATTACGAGGGCGGCGTCCTCTCGCCGGACGGCCACTGCCGGGCGTTCGACGAGCGGGCCCGCGGCACCGTGTTCGGCAACGGCGCCGCCGCCGTCCTCCTCAAGCGGCTGGACGACGCGCTCGCCGCCGGCGACGCGATCTACGCCGTCGTCAAGGGTTCGGCGATCAACAACGACGGCTCCGTCAAGGTGGGCTACACCGCGCCCAGCGTCGAGGGGCAGACGGCGGTGATCTCCCAGGCGCTCGCCATCGCCGGCGTCGAGCCCGAGACCATCCGCTACGTCGAGACGCACGGCACCGCCACCGCGCTCGGCGATCCGATCGAAGTGCGGGCGCTCACCCAGGCCTTCCGCGCCGGCGCCGACGCAAAAGGCTTCTGCGGCATCGGCTCGTTGAAGACCAACGTCGGCCACCTCGATACCGCCGCCGGCGTCGCCGGGCTGATCAAGGCCGCCCTGGCGGTGGAGCGCGGCGAGCTGCCGCCGTCGCTCCACTTCGAGCGGCCCAACCCCGTCCTGGACCTGCCGAGCACGCCGTTCTACGTCGTCGACCGGCGCGCTCCCTGGCCGGCGGGCGCGGGCCCCCGCCGCGCCGGGGTGAGCTCCTTCGGCATCGGTGGCACCAACGCCCACGTGGTGCTGGAGCAGGCGCCCGCGGCGGCGCCCTCCGGCCCCTCCCGCTCCGCCCAGGTCCTGGTGCTCTCGGCGCGCACCGAGACGGCCCTGGAAGCCGCCACGGACAACCTGGCGCGGCACCTGCGGCAGCACCCGGACCTGCCGCTGGCCGACGTGGCCTACACCCTCCACGCCGGCCGCAAGGTCTTCCTGCACCGGCGGACGGTCATCGCCGCCAGCGCCGAGGACGCCGCGGCCGCCCTGGAGTCCCGCGACCCGAAGCGCGTCCTCACCCACGTCCAGGACTCGGCCGACCGCTCCGTCGTCTTCATGTTCGCGGGCGGCGGCACGCAGTACGCCAACATGGGCCTGGACCTCTACCGCACGGAGCCGGTGTTCCGCGAGGGGGTGGACCTCTGCCTGCGCCTCCTCGAGCCGCACGTGGAAGCCGACCTGCGGCGGTACCTCTTCCCCGCGCCCGCGGAGGCGGAGGAGGCCGCGCGGCGCCTCGAGCGGACGACGGTCGCGCTGCCGGTCCTCTTCACCGTCGAGTACGCGCTGGCCAGGCTGTGGATGTCGTGGGGCGTGCGGCCGCAGGCGATGATCGGCCACAGCCTGGGGGAGTACACGGCGGCCTGCCTCGCCGGGGTGATGTCGCTCCCGGACGCCCTGGCCATGGTGGCGCTGCGCGCCCGCCTGATCGACACCCTGCCCGCGGGCGGCATGCTCACCGTGCCGCTGCCGGAAGCGGAGGTGCTGCCGGAGCTCGGCGGCGAGCTCGCCGTCGCCGCCGTCAACGGCCCGGCCTTCTGCGTCGTCTCGGGTCCGGCCGAGGCGATCGCGCAGGCCCGCGAGGCGTGGGCCGCGCGCGGCGTCGACGCCCGCCGCCTGCACATCGCCGCCGCCGGCCACTCTCCCGTGGTGGAGCCCATCCTGCGCGAGTTCGGCGACTTCGTCTCGACGCTCGCGCTGTCGCCGCCCGCCATCCCCTACATCTCCAACGTCACCGGCACCTGGATGACCGCCGCCGACGCCGCCGATCCCGGCTACTGGGTGCGGCACCTGCGCCGCACCGTGCGCTTCGCCGACGGCCTCGGCGAGCTGCTGGCCGAGGGGGAGCGCATCTTCCTGGAGGTGGGGCCCGGCCGCACCCTGAGCACGCTGGTCATGCAGCACCCCGGCCGGCCCGCCGGCCAGACGGCGCTCAACTCGCTGCGCCATCCGCAGGACCAGCAGCCGGACGACGTCTTCCTGCTGCAGGCGCTCGGCAAGCTCTGGCTGGCCGGCGCGGCCGTGGGTTGGGAGGGCTTCTACGCCGGCGAGCGCCGCCGCCGGCTCCGCCTGCCGACCTACCCTTTCGAGCGCCAGTACTACTGGGTGGAGCCGCGGCTGCAGACGCTCGAAGACCTGCAGCGCCGGGCCGCCCTGCGCAAGCGGGCGGACGTCGCCAACTGGCTCTACGTCCCCTCCTGGCGCCAGTCCCCGCCGGCGGCCGTCGACGGCGAGCCGGCGGTCTCCTCCTGGCTGCTGTTCCTCGACCGCCACGGCCTCGGCGACCTCCTCGCGGCGCGCCTGCGGGAGATGGGGCAGCGGGTGGCGGTGGTGGCGCCGGGCGAGCGCGAGGGCTACCAGCTCGGCGAGGTCCCGGACGCCATCGTCCACCTCGGTGGCGTGGACGACGGCGCGGCCACGGCCGAAGATGGCGCGGGCTTCTACAGCCTGCTCAGCCTCGCCGCGGCGCTCGCCGACCGCGGGACGGCGAAGCCGGTGCGCCTCGAGGTGATCACCAGCGGCGCCCAGGCGGTCACCGGCGAAGAACGCGTCGAGCCGGAGAAGGCGCTCGTCCTCGGGCCGGTCCGCGTCGTGCCGCAGGAGATCCCCGACGTCGCCTGCCGCGCCATCGACGTCGACCTGCCGGAGCGGGGGAGCCGGCGCGAGAGCGCGCGCATCGACCAGCTCGCCGCGGATCTGGTCTCCTCCCTCGCCGAGCCGCCGCCGCCCGCCGACTTCGCCGTGGCCTACCGCGGCGCCCACCGCTGGGTGCGCAGCTTCGAGCCCATCCGGCTGCCGGCCGGCCCCAGCCCGCTGCGGCCGGGCGGCGTCTACCTGATCACCGGCGGCCTGGGCGGCGTCGGTCTCGCGCTGGCCGAGCACCTGGCGCGGACGGTGCAGGCCCGGCTGGTCCTCCTCGGCCGTTCTACCTTTCCGCCGCGCGAGGAGTGGGACGGCTGGCTCGCCCGGCACGGCGAAGAGGACCGGACGAGCCGCAGGATCCGCCACCTCCTGGCGCTGGAGGAGCTGGGCGCCGAGGTGCTGGCGGCGAGCGCCGACGTCTGCGACGCGGACGCCCTGGGCGCCGTGCTCGACGAGGCGCGGCGGCGCTTCGGCCCGCTGAACGGCGCCATCCATGCCGCGGGCGTGGTGAGCGGCGGCATGATCCAGCTCAAGACGCCGGAGTCGGCGGCGGAGGTCCTGGCGCCCAAGGTGCGGGGCACGCAGGTCCTCGCCGCGGCGCTGGCGGGCGAGCCGCTGGACTTCCTGGTGCTCTGCTCCGCCGTCAATTCGGTCCTCGGCGGCTTCGGCCGGGTGGACTTCTGCGCCGCCAGCGCCTTCCTCGACGCCTTCGCCGTCCAGCGCTCGGCCGGGCAGGACTGCCTCACCCTCGCCATCGGCTGGGACACCTGGAGCGAGACCGGCGCGGTGGCGGAGAGCGAGCTGCCGCCGGACCTGGAGGAGGTGCGGCGGGAGAGCCTCCGGCACGGCATGGCCACCGGCGAGGCGCTGGCGGTGTTCGACCGCGCGCTGCGCAGCGGCCTGCCGCACGTGGTGGTCTCGACGCGCGACCTCCTGGGCCTGCTGGCGCGGCGGCACGCCGCCGCGGCCGTCGCCGAGGCCGGCGCTCCCCGGATGGCGGCCTCGCACGCCCGGCCGATGCTGGGCACCTCCTACGTGGCGCCCGTGGACGAGACCGAGAAGGCCGTCGCCGCGGTGTGGGAGGAGTACCTCGGCATCCAGGGGATCGGCCTCCACGACAACTTCTTCGAGCTGGGCGGCCACTCGCTGCTCGCCACGCAGATCACCTCGCGGCTGCGCGACACCTTCCAGGCCGGGCTGACGATCGCCCGCTTCTTCGCCGAGCCCACCGTCGCCGGGCTGGCCGCGGCCCTCGCCAGCCAGCCCGCCGGCGGTGCGGAGGGCGATGGACGGATGGCCCAACTGCTGGACGAGGTGGAGGGGCTCTCCGAAGCGGAGCTCGACGCCCTCCTCGCCGCCGAGGAGAGCCGGGGAGCCGCATGAAGGAACCGTCGAGGCCGCGCAGCATGGGGGACTTCCTGGTGATCTGGTTCGGCCAGGTGATCTCGACCCTGGGCTCCGGGCTCACCGCCTTCGCGCTGGGCGTCTGGGCCTTCCGCCAGACCGGCTCGGTCACCGCCCTGTCGCTGATCACCCTGTTCGCCACCCTGCCGAACCTGCTGCTGTCGCCCCTCGCCGGCGCGCTCACCGACCGCTGGAGCCGGCGCACGGTGCTGCTGATCAACAATTTCGGCTCGGGCACCTGCACGCTGCTGCTGGCGGTGCTCTACTGGACCGGCAGGATCGAGATCTGGCACATCTACGTGCTGGTGCTCGCCAGCCGGTGCTTCAACGTCTTCCAGCTCCCCGCCTTCGCGGCGGCGACGGTGCAGCTCGTGCCGCGGCGCCATCTGGTGCGCGCCAACGGTCTGGCCCAGATGGGGCCGGCGGCGGCGCAGATCGCCGCGCCGATGCTCGCCGCCGCGCTGATGGACCTGATCGGCGTCGGCGGCGTCATCTTCCTCGACTTCTCCTCGTTCCTGTTCGCCGCCGCGACGCTGCTCTCCATCGACATCCCGAAACCGGAGACCTCCGCCGCCGGCCAGGAGGGCAGGGGATCGCTGCTCTACGAGTCGCTCTACGGCTGGACCTACATCCGCAAGCGGCAGGGCCTGCTGGGGCTGCTGCTGTTCTTCGCCTCGGCCAACTACTTCCTCGCCGTGGTGCAGATCCTGCTCACGCCGCTGGTCCTCTCCTTCGCCTCCGCCAGGACGCTGGGCGCCGTCAACGCCTGCGGCGCCGGCGGCGCCCTGCTGGGCGGGCTCCTGCTGAGCGTCTGGGGCGGCGGCCGCTCCATGCGCCGCATCCCGCTGATCCTGGGCTTCACCGTGCTGCAGGGCGCGACGCTGCTGCTGGGCGGCCTGCGCCCCAACGCCGTGCTGGTGGCGGCGGCCACCGCCGTCGCGCTGTTCGCGACGCCGATCATCCGCGGCTCCAGCGAGGCGATCTGGCAGCTCAAGGTGCCGCAGGACCTCCAGGGCCGGGTCTACGCCATCCGCCGGATGATCGCCGGCGTCGCCTTCCCGCTGGCCGGCGCCTCGGCCGGACCGCTCGCCGACCGCGTCTTCGGGCCGCTGCTCCTCCCCGGCGGGGCGCTCGCCGGCAGCCTCGGACGCCTCATCGGCGTCGGGCCGGGGCGGGGGGTGGGCCTCCTCTTCATGCTGTTCGGCGCCCTCACCTTGCTGTCGGTGGTGGTGATCTACGAGGTGCGGGCCGTGCGCTGCGTGGAGACCGAGCTGCCGGACGCCCTGCGCGAAGCGCCCGGGGAAGAGCCGGCCGCCGGGCCCCCGCCGCCGGCCGGCGCCGTCGCAAGAGCCGGCCTGTGAGCGAAGCGGACGCCCTCTCGCGCCGGCTGGAATCGCTGTCGCCCAAGCAGCGCCGCCTGCTGGAGCTGCGGCTGGCCCGCGAGCGCAGCGCCGAGCCGGGGGGACGCATTCCGCCGCTGCCGCGCGACGGCCGGCCGTTCCCGCTCTCCTTCGCCCAGCAGCGGCTCTGGTTCCTCGATCAACTGGAGCCGGGCAGCTCCTGGTACAACATGCCCATTCCCCTGCGGCTGCGGGGACGGCTGGACGTCGCCGCGCTGGCGGCGGCGCTCGCCGAGCTCGAGCGGCGCCACGAGGCGTGGCGCACCACCTTCGCCCTCGCCGGGGAGGGAGCCGAGACCGCGGTCCAGATCGTCGGTCCTCCCACCGGCCTGCCGTTGCCGCTGATCGATCTCGGAGCGCTGCCCGCGCAGGCGCGGGAGGCCGAGCTGCTGCGCCTGGCCCAGCGAGAGGCGCTGCGGCCCTTCGACCTGGCGCGGGGTCCGCTCGTCCGCGCCGTCCTCTTCTCGGTTGCCGGGGACGACCATGCGCTGCTGCTCAGCCTGCACCACGTCGTCTGCGACGGCTGGTCGCTGGGCGTGCTGGTGCGCGAGATGGGCGCGCTCTACGACGCCTTCTCGCACCGCCGCCCGTCGCCGCTGCCGGCCCTGCCCATCCAGTACGCCGACTTCGCCGCCTGGCAGCGGGAGCACCTCGCCGGCGCCGTCCTCGAACGCCTCCTCGCCTACTGGAAGGAGCGGCTGGCGGGGCTGCCGCCGCTGCTGGAGCTGCCCACCGACCGGCCGCGCCCCGGCGTCCAGACCTTCCGCGGCACCACCCTGCCCGTGGCGCTGCCCCCGGGGACCACGGCGGCGGTGCAGGCGCTCTCCAGGCGCGCCGGGTCCACCCCGTTCATGACGCTGCTCGCCGCCTTCCTGGCGCTGCTCCACCGCTACACCTCGCGCACCGACCTGGTGGTGGGCTCGCCGATCGCCAACCGCGGCCGGGCCGAGATCGAAGGGCTGATCGGCTTCTTCGTCAACACCCTGGTGCTGCGCGCGGACGCGGCCGGCGATCCGCCCTTCAGCGAGCTGCTGGCGCGGGTCCAGGCCGTGGCGGCCGGCGCCTACGCCCACCAGGACCTGCCGTTCGAGACCCTGGTCGACGAGATCGCGCCCGAGCGGCAGCTCTCGCACAATCCGCTCTTCCAGGTGATGTTCCTGCTGCAGAACGCGCCGATGCCGGAGCTCGCCATCTCCGGCCTGACCTTCTCGGCGCTGCCGATGCGGGCCAGCACCTCGAAGTTCGATCTCTCCCTCTTCCTCTGGGAGGCGGAGCCGGAACTCATCGCCTATTTCGAGTACAACACCGACCTGTTCGATGCGGCGACGGTCGCCCGCATGGCGGAGCACTTCACGTCCCTGCTCAGCGGCGCCCTGGCCGCTCCGGAGCGGCGCCTCTCGGCCCTGCCGGCCCTCTCCGCCGCCGAGCGCTCGCAGGTGCTCCAGGAGTGGAACGACACGGCCGCGCCCTGGCCGCGCGCGAGCTGTCTCCACCACCTCTTCGAGGCCCAGGCGGCGCGCACGCCGGAGGCCGCCGCCCTCGTCGACCGGACGGGCGGCGCGCGGCTGACCTACCGCGAGCTCGGAGCCGCGGCCGACCGACTGGCCCGCCGCCTGCGCCGCCTCGGCGTCGGCCCCGACGTGCCGGTGGCCGTCTGCCTCCGCCGCTCGCCGGCGCTGGCGGTGGCCGTGCTCGCCGCCCTCAAGGCGGGCGGCGCCTACGTGCCGATCGATCCCACCTATCCGCGCGAGCGGCTGGAGATGATGTTCGCCATCGCCGGCGCGCGCGTCCTGCTCACCGAGGAAGGGCTGCGGGAAGCGCTCCCCGGCGGCGGTTTCGCCGTGCTCACCCTGGATGCGATGGGCGAGGCGCCCCCGGAGGAAGGGGACGCGCCGCCGGCCGTCGAGATCGTCGAGGCCGGCCCCGAGAACCTCGCCTACGTCATCTTCACCTCCGGCTCCACGGGCGTGCCCAAGGGCGTCGCCATGCCCCATCGGCCGCTGGTCAACCTGATGCACTGGCAGCTCCGCAACTCGGCGCTCGCGCCCGGGGCGAAGACGCTGCAGTTCGCCTCGCTCTCCTTCGACGTCTCCTGCCAGGAGCTGTTCTCCACCTGGGCGGCCGGCGGCACCCTGGTGCTGATCGACGAAGACCTGCGGCTGGACGTCGCGGCGCTGCTGGAGGTCCTGCGCGGCCTGGCGGTCGAGCGCCTGTTCCTGCCCTTCGTGGCCCTGCAGCAGCTCGCCGAGACCGCCGCCGAGCGCCACACCTTCCCCGAGGCCCTGCGCGAGGTCGTCACCGCCGGCGAGCAGCTCCAGATCACCCAGGCGGTCGCGGCGCTCTTCACCCGCCTGCCGGAGGCGCGCCTGTTCAATCAATACGGCCCCTCCGAGACCCACGTCGTCACCGCCTACGCCCTCTCCGGAGCGGCGCGCGGCTGGCCGGCGCTGCCGCCGATCGGGCTGCCGGTCGCCAACAGCCTCGTCCGGCTGCTCGACGCCGCGTTCGGGCTGGTGCCGGTCGGGGTACCCGGCGAGCTCTACCTCGGCGGCGATTGCCTGGCCCGCGGCTATCTCGCCCGGCCGGACCTCACCGCCGAGCGCTTCGTGCCCGACCCGTTCGGCCGCCATGGCGAGCGGCTCTACCGCACCGGCGATCTCGCCCGCTGGCTGCCCGACGGCAACCTCGAGTTCCTGGGCCGCAGCGACCAGCAGCTCAAGATCCGCGGCTTCCGGGTGGAGCCGGGCGAGATCGAGGCCGTGCTGGCGGCGCATCCGGAGGTGCGCGAGGCCGCGGTGGTGGCGCGGCAGGACCTCGGCGGAGCGCGCCGCCTGGTGGCCTACGTGGCGGCCGCGGGCGCCGTCACCGCCGGCGAGCTGCGGGCGCGGGTGCGCGAGCGGCTCCCGGAGTACATGGTGCCCTCGGTCTTCCACTTCCTCGACGCTCTGCCGCTCACCCCGAGCGGCAAGGTCAACCGCCGCGCCCTGCCCGACCTGGAGGCGCCGGCGGCCGCGGAGGAGGCGGCCGCCGCGGCGCCGCGCACCGGGCTGGAGCGGGACCTGGCGGACATCTGGCGGCAACTGCTGCGGGCCGAGCGGGTGGGGATCCACGACAGCTTCTTCGACCTGGGCGGGCACTCCCTGCTCGCCGTGCGGCTGATGGCGCGCATCCGCTCCCAGCTCGGGCGCGACCTGCCGCTGGCGGCCATCTTCCGCGCGCCGACCATCGCCCAGTTGGCGGCCGCCCTCGGCGAAGCGGCCGGCGCGGCATCGCCGGCCCAGGGCCCCCTCGTCGGCCTGCAGACCGGCGGCTCCCGGCGGCCCCTCTTCCTCGTCCATCCGGTCGGCGGCAGCGTCTTCTGCTACACGGCGCTCGCCCGCGCCCTGGGGCCCGACCAGCCGGTCTACGGCCTGCAGGTGCCGGAGGAGGACGGCGCGCCGCCGGCGAGCCTGGAGGAGATGGCGGCGCGCTACCTGGAGGCCCTGCGCGCCGTGCAGCCGCGAGGCCCCTACCGCCTCGGCGGCTGGTCGCTGGGCGGCGTCGTGGCCTTCGAGATGGCGCGCCAGCTCGCGGCGGGCGGCGAGGCGGTCGAGCAGCTCGCCGTGCTCGACGTCGCCGCGAATTCCACGCGCGGCGAGGCCGACGATGCGACGGTGCTCGCCTGGTTCGCCCAGGACCTCGCCGGGCTCCTCGGCAGGCCCCTGCCCGCCGCGCTGGGAGAGATCCCCGCCGATGCGCCGCTCGCCGAGGCGTTCGCCCGGGCGCGGGACCTCGGCGTGCTGCCCGCCGATCTCGACTTCGCCGCCGCCGCCCGCCGGTTCGAGATCTTCAAGCGCAATCTGCGGCTCGTCGAAGGCTACGCCGCGCGGCCCTACCCGGGCCGCCTGGACCTCTTCCGGGCCGCCGCCTCCCATTTCGCGGACCCGGCGGATCCCACGCTCGGCTGGGGGGCCTTGGCGGCGGGCGGCGTCGAGCTTCGGGAGCTGCCGGGCGATCACTGGGCGATCATGCAGCCGCCGGCCGTAGACATCGTGGCGGCGGCGCTCAGCGTTTGGAAGTGAAAGCTCTGTTACCATTGCCGGCGATGGACGAGAACCGCCCGCCGTACAGCCTCAAGGCACCCGGTCCCCCGGGCGCGGGCTCCCCTCGGCGCCTGCCCGGCCGGGGCTCTTTCCCCGATGTCGATGATCACCTGGTGCAGCCGGAGATCACGCGGGACGAGATCATCGGAGGCCAGCGGGTGATCTTGTCGCCGGCCAAGGAGCCGCACGCCAATCAGCACTTCCAGCTCGACTATCTCCTGGGAGCTCACATAGCTGCCGGCTATCACGCGGCGACGGACCTGCTCACCCGCCACGACGAGGAGTCGGATTTCGCCACCGACACGTGCGTGGTCAAGGACGGCGTCGATCCGGCGACCGGCGGTCGCCACCTGGAGGAGATCGCCTTCGAGGTGGTCTCGGAGCAGACCGAGCGTTTTGTAGCGGAGAAGGCCCGGCGGATGCACCGGCGCGGCGTGCGGCGGATCTTTGCGGTCTGGGTCAAGGGTTCACGCCGGGTCTGCGAATGGTCCCCGGAGAGCCGGAGCTGGCGTCCCTTGGAAGCCGGCTCACGGATCGAGGATCCCTGCCTGGTGGCGCCGGTGGCCGTGGCGGCACTGCTCGATGCCGCGGCGGCCGACAAGGCCGTCGTCGAAGCTCTGATCGCGAAGGGCAATCCGGAGATCCGGAAACGGGAAGCCGCGGCGGAAGCGAGGGGAGAAGCCAAAGGAGAAGCCAAGGGAGAAGTCCGAGGAGAAGCCAAGGGCAAGGCCGCAGCGATTCTCGAGGTCTTGGAAGCACGCGGTATGGCTGTAAGTATGGATCAGCGGCAGGCGATCTTGCGCTGTCTCGATATCGATCGATTGGATCGGTGGTTGCGGCGGGCCGCCGTGGCTTCCTCGGCCAGCGAGGTCACGTCAGAACCTTGAGCCGGCGATGTGAGCTGGACTGCAGCCGCCGGCCGTGGACATCGTGGCGGCGGCGCTGCGGAAGGCTTGAGCATCACCATGCAGCGCCCCCGATGTACAGCACAGCGGCTCCGCTGTACGACACAGCCGGCTCGCTGTACCGTGCAGCGGCTCCGTTGTACGGTGCAGCCGGCCCGTTGTACGGCACAGCGACCTCCGTGTACAGCACAGCGGCTCCGTTGTACGGCACAGCGGCTCCGTTGCACCGTACAGCCGACCCGTTGTGCTGTACAGCGGCCCCGCTGCAACGTACAGCCGGTCCGCTGCAACGTACAGCGGCTCCGATGGTACACGCGGCGGGCGGCCGCGAAGGCACCGCTCACCGGACGATCGGGATCTCCAGGGCGCTGAGATGTGCGGCGTCGTGGTAGAGCACGACGCGGGCCGTGCGGGCATCCTTCGCCGCCTCGTCGGCCACGACGCCGCCCGAGTTGTAGTTCTTCTGCGTGTAGATCGAGTTGGGGCAGGAGATCACCAGGCGCAGACGGCTGCCTTTCGAGACGCGGCGTGAAAACCAGGTGAAGCCGTTGAAGTCGTAGCGCAGCACCTTGCCCGGCGGCACGAGGGTCTCCTTCTCCCGCGACTCCCGATAGCGGGCGCGCAGCAGGTCCGAGGTGAGGGCCACGCTGCCGCCGTCCGGCAGGATCTCGTAGAGATCGGCTTTGAAGTCCGTATCCGGCACGTCGAGGGCGATCCAAAGCGAGAGCTTCACCTGTCCGGAAACCTCGGTCGCCTCGGCGAACGGCTCGCTGTGATAGACGAGCCCGTTGCCGAAGAGGTTCAGGGCATAGCGCTGATCGGTGAGGGGTTTCTCGATGTCTTCCCGCTCGAGCTCCGCCGGCCGCACGTCGAGAGGATCGTAGATCCAGCGGTCGGGCGCCGCCGATGCCGCCGGCTTCGCCTCGGCGAGCGAGCCGGAATGGAAGGCGTCGCCCGCCGGACCGCCGAGGTACAGGGTGCGCCGCTCGGCGCCGATCTCTTCGAGCGTGTCGGCATACTTCCAGTTTTCCGCTCCGGGTCCGACGACGTAGTAGGCCACGTGCTTCTGGAGGAACTTCGGTTTCGCGCCGCCCTTCATCGTCCAGTCGTACCACTCCGTGTGGAGGGCGTTGAGGTCGAGCACGCTCGCCTCGCCGAAGGTCAGGCCGCCGACCTCGCGCTTCGGCGTGCGGGTGCCGGCGTGGTCCCACGGACCGACGATCAGGAAGTGGCGGTCGCGCGCGGCGGGGGAGGCGTGGCGCAGGTGGTCGCGGTAGAAGGAGAGGGCGCCCGGTTGATCGCCGTCGTAGTGGCCGGTGATGGTGAGGATGGGGAGGTCGATCGCCGCGAACTGCTCCGCCGTCGGCACCATGGATTTCCAGTGATCGTCGTAGGTGGGATGGGCGAGCCAGCGCTGGAAGATCGGGCTCGGGTTGCCCACGAGGGCGTCCAGCTCGCGGAAGGGCCGGTGCGCGAGGTACAGCTCGCGGAACTTCTGCATCCAGAACGACGCCTCGCCGAACAGGTTGACGTTCGGGGTGCCGCCGCTGGTGTAGGTCAGCCACTGGATGTCGTAGGGATAGAAGATGTTGTAGGTGTAAGGGAAGTCGACGCCCGGGTGGGCCGAGGCGGCGGGGACGATGGTCGCCAGGTGCGGTGGCCGCTCCTTGGCCGTGGCCCACTGGTCGTACCCCGCGTAGGAGCCGCCCCACATCGCCACCTTGCCGTTCGACCAGCTCTGCCGCGCCAGCCACTCGACGGCGTCGTGGCCGTCCCGCGCCTCCTGGGCGAAAGGATCGAACGTGCCGCCCGAGCTGCCCCGGCCCCGCACGTCCACCAGCGCGAAGACGTAGCCGTGCCGCGCGAAGTACATGGCGCGCGGGTGGTACGTGTCGCCGATATAGGGAGTGAGCGTGAAGACGACCGGGAGCGGCTCCTTCTGTCCCGCCGGCCGGTAGAGAGTCGCGGCCAGCTCGACGCCGTCGCGCATCGGGATGCGGACGCCCCATTGGAGGTCCACGTCCTGGGTTTCTTCGGCCAGGGAGACGGCGGCGAAGGCGAGCAGCGGAAGGACGAACAGCACGGCGGCGCGGCGGGCAGCGGGCATGGAAATCCTCCCTTGGGAAATCGGGATTCTAGACCAAGGAGAGCACAGCCGTCAGGTTTCCTTTCCCTTGAGGGACTTCCACTCTGTGACGTACTCTTATGAACCCCATGCCACTTCGAAAGACTGCGATAGCCATCTCCGACGACCTCCTCTCAGCCGTGGATCGTGCCGCAAGCGCGCGCGGCGAGTCGAGGAATCGGTTCGTCACGCGTGTGCTCCAGGAGGCCGTTCGCGCCCGCCGCGATACCGAGGTCACGAAGCGCCTGAACGAGCTCTTCGCTGACCCCGAGCTGGTTCAGGAGCAAACACGGGGAGCCAGCGACTTGGATGCGGTCGGAACCGATTGGAGCGACGAGCGCTGGTGATCCGCTGACCTCGAATGGGACCAGCCTTCGGAGTCGCTCCCTGACGAGATCTTCTTCACGGTCCAGCGTCAGGGCGACGACTTCGAGATGGAGCGGATCGACGTCACCGAGCCGGAGGGATGCTCGGTGCCGCCTTGAGAGCATCTATAAAACCTCCCCTTTAGGCTCTGTCCGGCGACAGTGGCGCCATGAAGAGGTAGTGTCCTGGGACACGGCCCGTGAACGTGCCTCGAAGAGGCACAATTTGAATAGCCTGGGGCGCCAGCCCCAGGACCACCGTCCCCACACCCCAAGCCAGCCCCGAAGGGGCGGCACCTCTGCGAGGCACCCTCTCAATCCAGAAGGTAGGCCGGGTCGAATTCGATTCCGTGTTTTGTCAGCAACGCGATCAGCTCCTCCTCGAAGGTGGATTTTCGGTGGTGATTCTCCTGGTTCTGGACATACCGCCGTACCACGCCCTCGTTCGATTCGCTGACCGAGAACACCGCGTACCCCGTCTGCCAGGCGAAGTCGGGTAAGGCCTTGTCGCGTTCGTGAACCCATTTCGAGGAGCCCGCCTTGACCTCGCGCACGAGGTCCGATATCGCCATGACCGGCTTGAGCCGAGCCAGGATGTGGACGTGATCCGGCATGCCACCCAGCGCCAGAAGCCAACCTCCCTGCTGGCGGATGATCCCTCCCATGTAGGGATAGAGCTCGGCGCGCAGGTCAGAGTCGATAAAGGGGACGCGTTTCTTGGTGCTGAAGACGATGTGGTACAGGAGCCTGGAGAAGGTGCCGGCCATCGCTTTCCTCCGCCCCTCCAAGGGGCCAGTCAGAGGACGGACGGGAGATTCCATCCGCTCTCCTTATAAAGTCGGAAAGTCGGACTCTCATCGCTCACCTTTTTCGAGGCGATAGTGGATGCCGCCCCTTCGGGGCTGGCTTGGGGGTGTGGGGACGGTGATCCTGGGGCTGGCGCCCCATCCATAGAAAGAGATGTCAAGGGTATACCTCCCCTGAGCGCTCGATCGCTTGTCATCGAACGTCCCGGTCCGGTCCGCCGAGCCCGTTGGCCAAGGCATGGTCTTTGGCGGGCTGGGGGATAGGTTCGATTCTGCTGC
>JBKPTH010000094.1:0-19763 GCA_046765915.1 Acidobacteriota bacterium
CGGCGGGCACGTAGGCCCGTCGCTACGATCCTTCGGCGAAGCGCCGTAGCGGCGGGCCTACGTGCCCGCCGTCCGCCGCGCCTGGCCCAGCAGGTGCCCCGCCTCGGGCAGGATCAGCTTCTCCATCGCCAGCGCCACCGCCTTGGGCGAGCCGGGCAGCAGGAACACGGCCTTGGCGCCGATGAGGCCGGCGGCGGCGCGGCTGAGCATGGCCGCGGCACCTACCTGGTGGTAGGAGAGCATGCGGAAGAGCTCGCCGAAGCCGTCGAGGGAGCGCTCCAGCAGCGGTCCCACCGCCTCCAGGGTGAGGTCGCGCGGCGAGAAGCCGGTGCCGCCGGTGGTCACCAGCACGTCGACCTCGTCCAATGCCAGCAGCCGTCGTAAAGCCGCGCGAATGGCCGCCACATCGTCCGGAACGAGAGTAGAATCTACGATCCGGTGGCCGGCGGCGGAGATGAGACCGCGGATCGCGTCGCCGCTGGTGTCGTCCGCGGGCTTCCGGCTGTCGCTCACGGTGAGCACGGCGAAGCCCAGGAGGTCTGGCGCGGCGCGGCGGTGGTCTTCGGCGCTCATGCGCGAAGGCTAGCACGGCGGTGTCCGGTTCTGGGACCGCCGCATCCCGCGAGCGAACGATCACGCTCTGTAAAGGAACGCTTAAAATTTTTGGAATCAGCGGGTTACGACCGATGAAACATTGGCACGGCCAATGCGTACTGTGAACGGAGAGCCGATCCTCATGGATATACCTCGCACGGGAGAAGCACAGAAGCGCCGCTTGCGGCGGAGTATCTTCATCGTCGGGGGCATCGCGGTGATTTCGCTGGTCACCATCGGGCTGACCCGCCTGGAGCCGGCGGCACCGACGGTCGAGAAGGAGACCGTGCTCACCGACACCGTCAAGCGCGGCCTGATGCTGCGCCAGGTGCGCGGTCCCGGCACGCTGGTGCCGGAGGACGTGCGCTGGATCTCGGCGCCGGTCGAGGGCAGGATCGAGCGCATCCCCGCCCTGCCGGGCGTCACGGTCACCGCCGACACGGTGCTGCTCGAGATGAGCGATCCGCAGATCCAGCAGAGCGCGCTGGAGGCCGAGGCGCAGCTCAAGGCGGCGCAGGCCGATTACGACGATCTCAAGGCGCAGCTCGAGAACCAGCTCCTCAATCAGCAGGCCCAGCTCGCCGCGGCGGAATCGCAGAGCGAGCAGGCGAACCTGCAGGAGGAGGCGGACGAGAAGCTGGCCAAGGACGGGCTGATTCCGGACCTCAACCTGAAGCTGTCGCGCCTCCGGGCGGCCCAGCTCTCGAAGCAGGCCCGCATCGAGCGCGAGCGCGTGCAGCAGAACAAGCGCTCGGCCGACGCGCAGCTCGCCGCCCAGCGGGCGCGGGTGGACCAGATGCGCGCCATGAACGAGCTGCGGCGGCGGCAGGTGGAATCGCTCAAGGTGCGGGCCGGCATCTCCGGCCAGCTCCAGGAGCTGCCGGTGCAGGTGGGCCAGAGCGTGACGCCCGGCACCGTGCTGGCGCGGGTGGCGCGGCCGGAGAAGCTCAAGGCCGAGCTGCGCATCCCCGAGGTGCAGGCCAAGGAAGTCCAGGTGGGCATGAAGGCCTCGATCGACACCCGCCCGGTCATCATCTCCGGCCACGTGACGCGGGTCGCGCCGTCGTCGCAGGACGGCTCGGTGGTGGTGGACGTGGCGCTGGACGGACCGCTGCCGCCGGGCGCGCGGCCGAACCTCTCGGTGGACGGCACCGTGGAGATCGAGCGGCTGGAGAACGTCCTCTACGTCGGCCGGCCGGCCATCGGCCAGGCCAACAGCAAGATCGAGCTGTTCAAGCTGGTGAAGGACGGCAAGGAGGCGGTGCGGGTGCCGGTCGAGCTGGGGCGCACCTCGGTCAATACGGTGGAGATCGTCAAGGGATTGCAGGTCGGCGACCAGGTGATCCTCTCGGACACCGCGGCGCAGGACGGTTACGACAAGATCCGGCTGAACTGAAAACGACGCTTGGGGAGATAATTCATGAATGCATCCGAGCCGCTGATCCGCCTCGATGGCGTGACCAAGGTCTTCCTCACCGACGAGGTCGAGACCCATGCCCTGTCGGGAATCCACATGGAGATCCACAACGGCGAGTACGTCTCGATCGCGGGGCCGTCCGGCTGCGGCAAGACCACCCTGCTGTCGATCCTCGGCCTGCTCGATACGCCGAGCGAAGGCAAGTACAACCTCAACGGCAAGCAGGTCGCCGACCTCTCCTTCTCGGAGCGGGCGCGCATCCGCAACCGCGAGATCGGCTTCATCTTCCAGGCGTTCAACCTCATCGGCGATCTGACGGTGTACGAGAACGTCGAGCTGCCGCTCACCTACCGCGGCATGGCGGCCAAGGAGCGCAAGGAGCGGGTCCAGGAGGCGCTGGAGAAGGTGGGCATGTCGCATCGCATGAAGCACTACCCGTCGCAGCTCTCCGGCGGCCAGCAGCAGCGCGTCGCGGTGGCGCGCGCCGTGGTCGGCAAGCCTTCGATCCTGCTCGCCGACGAGCCCACGGGCAACCTCGATTCGAAGAACAGCGAGACCGTCATGGATCTGCTGCAGGACCTGCACCGCGACGGCGCCACCATCTGCATGGTCACCCACGATCCGCGCTTCGCCCGTTACGCGCAGCGCACCGTCCACCTCTTCGACGGCCGCGTCGTCGAGGAAGAGACGGGCATTCAGCGGGAGATCGAGAGCCGCGAGCTCAAGGCGAGCGGCTTCGAAGTCGTCTAGGAATTCTGGTACCCCGCGCGTCGTGCGCGGGTGATGTTCGCGCGCCTTTGAAGGCTGCCGCCCTGATAGCGGCAGCCCTTTTTTTGTTCCCCCTGCTAAAGTCTTGGCGATGAACGGCGCGCCGCCCAAGCCCCGCGTCCTGATCGCGGACGACCTGCACGAGGTGCGCGAAGCCCTGCGCCTGCTGCTCAAGGCGGAGGGGTTCGAGACGGAGACCGCCGGCTCCCCCGCCGAGATCCTCCAGGCCGTCACCAGCCGCGAGTTCGACGCCGTGCTGATGGACCTCAACTACACGCGCGACACCACCTCCGGGCAGGAAGGGCTGGACCTCCTGACGCGGCTGCGCGCCGTCGACGAGTCGCTGCCGGTGGTGGTGATGACCGCCTGGGCCAGCGTCGATGTGGCCGTGGAAGCGATGCGCCGGGGAGCGCGCGACTTCGTGGAGAAGCCCTGGGAGAACGCCCGCCTGCTGGCCATCCTGCGCAACCAGATCGACCTGCGCAAGGCGCTGCGCCGGGGCCAGCGGCTGGAGGCCGAAAACGAGCTGCTGCGCGCGGCGGGCGAGCCCATCCTGATCGCCGGGTCGCCGGAGATGCAGCCGGTCAGCGAGCTGATCGCGCGCGTCGGCCCGTCGGAAGCGAACGTGCTGATCACCGGCGAAAACGGCACCGGCAAAGGCGTCGTGGCCCGCGCCCTGCACACGATCTCGCCCCGCGCCGCCGTGCCGATGCTCACCGTCAACACCGGCGGCCTTGCCGAAGCGGTCTTCGAGAGCGAGCTCTTCGGCCACGTGCGCGGGGCGTTCACCGACGCCAAGAGCGACCGCGTGGGCCGCTTCGAGCTCGCCGACGGCGGCACCATCTTCCTCGACGAGATCGCCAACATCTCGCTCACCCAGCAGGCCAAGCTCCTGCGAGTGCTGGAGACGGGCGAGTTCGAGCGCCTGGGCTCGTCGAAGACCCGCACCGCCAACGTACGCGTCTTCTCCGCCACCAACGCCGACCTGCGCGAGGAGGTCGCGGCCGGCCGCTTCCGGCGGGACCTCCTCTTCCGCCTCAACACGGTCGAGATCCACATCCCGGCCTTGCGCGAGCGGCGGGTGGACATCCTGCCGCTCGCCCATCACTTCCTCAGGCAGCACGCGCTGCGCTACCGCAAATCGTTCCTCGGCTTCGAGGAGACGGCGCGCACGGCCCTGCTGAGCCACCCCTGGCCGGGCAACGTGCGCGAGCTCGACCACGCCGTCGAGCGCGGCGTCCTCCTGGGGGGCGGCGGCTACGTGCGCGCGCCGGACCTCGGCTTGCAGGCGGCCGCCCCCGCCGCGCAACGGCTGGAGGACATGACGCTGGAGGAAGTGGAGAAGGTGCTGATCCAGAAGGCTCTCGCCCGCTACGGCGGCAACGTCAGCCAGGCCGCCCAGGCGCTGGGGCTCTCGCGCAGCGCCCTCTACCGGCGGATCGAGAAGCATGGCCTCTGAGCCCTTCCGCCGCCTCTTCCGCTCCGGACGCCTGCGCGCCCTCGCCTTCGAGGAGCGCATCCTGCTCCTCTCCCTGGCCGCCGGACTGCCGGGAACCCTGCTCGCGGTGGTCTTCGTCTGGCACGACCCGCACAGCCTCAAGCTGCGCTGGACGGTGACCCTGTTCGCGGTCCTCCTCTGGGGCTGGCAGGCGGCGAACCTGCGCGATCGCGTCGTGCGGCCGTTGCAGACGCTGGCGAACCTCCTCTCCGCGCTGCGGGAGGGGGACTTCTCCCTGCGCGCCCGCCAGACGCCGGAAGCCGACGCGCTCGCCCAGGTCGTCAACGAGGTCAACGCCATCGGCGAGGTGATGCGCGAGCAGCGGCTGGGCGCCGTCGAGGCCGCGGCGCTTCTCGACCGTGTCGTCAGCGAGGTGGACGTGGCCGTCTTCGCCTTCGACGAGCTCGGGCGGCTGCGGCTGGTCAACCGCGCCGGCGAGCGCCTGCTGACGGAGCCCGCCGAACGCCTGCTGGGAAGAGCGGCGGAGGATCTCGGCCTGGCGGACCTGCTCGGCGGCGAGGTCTCGCGCCTGCAGAGCCGCACCTTCCCCGGCGGCCCGGGGCGCTGGGAGATCCGGCGCAGCACGATCCGCGAGCGCGGCCTCCCCCACCGGCTGCTGGTCATCTCGGAGCTCTCGCAGACGTTGCGCGAGGAGGAGCGCCAGGCCTGGCAGCGCCTCATCCGCGTGCTTGGCCACGAGCTCAACAACTCCCTCGCTCCCATCCACTCCATGGCCTCGACCCTCGCCCTCCTGCTCACCCGCGAGCCGCCGCCGGAGGATTGGAAGGACGACATGCGGCGCGGTCTGGAGGTGATCGGCGACCGCTCGGGAGCGCTGATCCGCTTCATGGCCGCCTACGCCCGCCTCGCCCGGCTGCCGCCGCCGCGCCGGGCCGCCTTCGAGCTGTCGAGCCTGATCCGCCGCACCGCCGCCCTGGAGACGCGGCTCCCCGTCTATGTCGAAAAAGGGCCGCAGGTGGCGATCGAGGGGGACGCGGACCAGATCGCGCAGCTCCTGATCAACCTCATCCGCAACGCCGTGGACGCGGCGCTGCTCACCGGCGGCACGGTGGGCGTGGGATGGCGGACGAACGGCGCCCACGTCGAGGTGCGCGTCGAGGACGAAGGCCCGGGCCTCTCCAATACCGAGAACCTCTTCGTCCCCTTCTACACGACGAAGCCCGGAGGGACCGGCATCGGCCTCGCCCTCTCCCGGCAGATCGCCGAGGCGCACGGCGGCACGCTGACCCTGGAGAACCGCAGTCCCGAGCCCGGCTGCCAGGCCCTGCTGCGGCTGCCGGCGTAAACCCTCTACGGATTCCTCGTACACCAGCGCGGCTGCCCTCTCACCCTGGCTCAATCCTGCCGGATAATCCTCACCCCGAGTTGCACGAGCCGCGGCGCGCCGAAGGTTTCCACCGGCAGCCGGCCGGTGACTACCTTCTCGTCGAAGAGGTTCTCCACGGAGAGGAAAATCTCCAAGCGGTCGCTCAAGAGCCGGCGCAGGGAGAGATCCGCCACGGAGTAGGAGCGCAGCGGGAGCTGGTTGAGGTCGTCCTCGAACTGGTCCCCGGCCCAGCGGCCCTGGAGCAGGATGATGACCGGGCCATCGAAGGAAATACCCAGCGAGCCCTGGTTGAGCGGCACCTGCGGCACCCGCAACTGTGTGCGCGCGACGCGAGAATCCGTATAGAGGTAGGCGGCCCGGACCTCCCAGCGCGGGAGCGGCCGGAGATGGAGCTCGGCCTCGATGCCCTCGGCGGTCACGCGGTCCAGGTTCTCGCGCCGGCGCGTAATGAGCTGCGGCGTCGCGGCGATCGTGACGTTGCCGACGGCGCCCTCGATGCGGTTGCGGAAGGCGTTCAATCGCGCGAAGACGGTCGGGGAGGGATGAAAGTCGGCTCCGGCCTCCACACCCGCAAGGGTCTCCTCCCGCAGGTCCGGGTTGGCCTCGGTTTCGACGTTGCCGACCCGGAAAGGACGGTAGAGCTCGTTGAGGGTCGGCGCCCGGAATCCCCGGTAGGCGGAGGCGCGGAGGGTGAGGGCATCCGTGCCGCGGAAGAGAACGCCGATCCGGGGGTTGAGGCTCGCCCGGGTGCGCGCGCTCTTCCACGCGTCGAGCCGGGCTCCCGCGAGGAGGTCCAGGCGGGAAGAGGGGCCGAAGGTCTGCTGCGCGTAGACGCCGCCCAGGGTCTGGTCCACGTCGTCCCACGATGCGCGGCGCACGTCCGCCCCGGCGAGCAGACCGTCGCCGGAGCGCCAGGCGGCCGAGCCGCCCCAGCCCAGGGTCTCGAAGTCCTGGCGCGCGGTGAGGAGCTCCTGGGAGCGGTCCGGCAGGATGCGCGAGAAGGTGCTCCGGAAGCGCTGGCTCTGGCCGAAGACGTCCCACTCCCAGTGGCCGCCGGACCAGCCCGCCGCGAGCGAGAGCAGGCGCGTATCGTTCTCCTGGAGCGCGGTGCCGTTCTCACGGTCCTCCTCGAAAAGGTTGAGATCGACGTGATAGCGCCCCCGCTCGCAGCGTCCGAAGAAGGCGCCGAAACCGGCGTTCGCCGGCCGGTCCACCGCGCCCCGGTCTGCGGGCGCGACGACGTAGAAGCCGTCGGTGTCGAAGAGGCGGCCGGCCAGAGACCAGCCCCAGGCGCCGCCCGCCGCGGCGTCGGAGGCGAAGACCTCCACGTCGCGGGTGTCCCGGCCGCCGCCGCGGACCGTGGTCTCGAGCGTGTCCGGCCTGGGATCGCGGGGCACGAGCTGGATCGCTCCACCCATGGCCGCGCTGCCGTAGAGCTGCGAGAGGGAGCCGCGGGCCACCTCGACGGACTGCAGCGTCGCGAGCGGCAACCGGTCCCAGTACACCCAGCCGCCGAAGGGATCGTTGAGCGGCGCGCCGTCGAAGAGCACCAGCGTGCGGCTCGCGCCGCTGGGCCCCAGCCCCCGCAGCGATACGCCCTGCGAGGTGGGATGCGCCGTCAGGCTGCTCGACCGCCGCAGCAGGCTGAAGCCGGGGATCTGCCGGAGCTGGTCGTCGAGCGTCAGCGCCGGCGAACGGCGCAGGTCCTCGCGGCGGAGGACCGACGTCGGCGCCACCGCGTCCACGATGCGCTGCGCGTCGCGGGAGGCGGTGACGACGAGGGTGTCGGAGAAGGCGGCGGGCGGCGCCAGGCCCATCCAGAGGGCGGCCAACAACGCGAGCGTGCTCATCATCGTCCTCCGCGATCAGCGCGGACCGATCGCCACGCCCCAGGTCCCGGCCCCCGCCGGGATGGTGGCGACAACCCGCAGGCTGGCGGCGTCAATCACCGAAACGTCGTTGCTGACGCCGTTGGCGGTGTAGACCTTGCGGCCGTCGGGAGTGACGGCGATGCCCCACGGGCGCCGGCCCACGGGAACGGTCGCCGTTACTTTGCCGCTGGCGGCGTCGATGACGGACACCGAGTTGCCGTGGCCGTTGGCGACGTAGACGCGCCGCCCGTCCGGCGACACGGCGATGCCTACGGGATGGGCGGCGCGCGGCAGCGCGATACTGCGTGACGGCTGGTGGCGCGCCACATCAACCACGGTCACGGTGCCGCCGATCTCGGCGGTGATCCAGGCCCGCCGGCCGTCCGGCGAGAAGGCGGCCGCGCGCGGGCGGGGATCGACGAGGAAGCTCGCCACGACGCGCCGGGCGCGGGCGTCGATCACCGACACGGTGCTGCTCGTCTCCGCCGTCACGTAGACCCAGCGGCCGTCCGGGCTGAGCGCCACTCCCTCCGGCTCGATGCCCACGATCAGGGTGGCGATCACCTTGTTCTTGCCGACGTCGGTGATCGAGGCCGTGCCCGCGTCCTCGTTGGCCGAGTAGAGCCGGGAGCCGTCGCGGCTGACCACGAACCGCTCGGGATCGCTCCCCGCCTCGTAGCGGGCGACGATCCTGACGGTCTTCGGATCGAAGGCCACGATGGCGTCCGCGGCGCCCCGGGCATTGCGCGCCGTGTCGCTCAGCGCGACGTAGACCCGCCGGCCGTCGGCCGCCACCTGAATTCCCCGCGGCCGGGCTCCAACCCTTAGCGTCGCGATGTTCCGATCGGTCGCGGTGTCGATCAACGTCACGGTGCCGGCGCGCTCGTTGGTGACGTAGGCGAGGGGGGCGGAGCCGGCCGGGAGGCAGATCAAGAAGAACAGCAGACCGATCCCCCCATGCTTCACGCCTCCCCCTCCGGCTTGACCTCTCCCATCAGCTTGCCCCTGGCATCCACCAGGTACACCGGCTGGACGAGGTGGTGATCCGGCGGGTCGAAGCGGAGCGGCATCCCCTTGTGGCCGTCGAAGCGCAGGGACTCGATCTTGGACGCGGGGTTCGGCCCGGAGCTCCGCAGGGCGAGCTCGGCGGCGATCTTGACGGCCACCCAGCCGCGCCAGGCGTCCGCGTCCATGGGCCGGCGGAAACGGCGATGGAACCGCAGGTTGAGCGCGTCGGCGCCGAAGCGGTCGAGATCGGGATGCCAATCCACCACGCGGAGTTTCTCGCCGGCCTGGCGGGCGAGGACCTGCCGCCGGAATCGCGGGCTCGAAGCGACGGAATAGACGCGCGGACGCGCCGCAGACTCGGAATTCCCCACGGCGAAAAACAGCACGCGCGTCGTCTCCTTCGGCGGCGCGAGACCGATCAGGGCGTAGTCGGAGGTGGGAGCCGACCGGAAATCCACCTGCAGGAGGTCGCCTGCCCGCCGCGCCTCCTCGAGCCCGAGGACCGCTCCCCGCCCCGCCGCGCTACCAGGAAAGAGGAGGAGCCCCAGGGGGACGGCGCGCCGGGAGGCGAACGCGGCCGCGCCGCCGAAGCCGGCCATCGCGCCCGCTCCCAGCAGGCAGCGCAGGAAGTCGCGGCGGCTCGTCATCGGCGAAGGGTGTAGAGGTAGGCCGCGATGTCGCGCGCGTCGGCTTCGGTCACCCCCATCCGGGGCATGGCCGTGCCGGGCTCGACGCCCTGGGGGTCGCGGATCCAGCGCATCATGTTCGAGGGATCGTTGGGCAGCCGGCCGGCGAGGTAGGCGCGGCTGCCGATGCCGTCGAGCGGCGGGCCGACCTGGCCGCGCGCTCCCGCCACGCCCGGGATGCTGTGGCAGGCCTCGCAGCCATAGCGGCGGATGATCTCCTTCCCGCGCGCCGGAGTGCCGCCGGTCATCGCGGCGGCCGTCCGCTCGACGTCCCCCCGGCAGCCGCAGAGCACGACGAACGCCGCGGCCAGGCCGGCTTTGCGAAGCGCCTTCTCACGCGCCATGCCTCTCTCCTTCCCGCAGCATCGTCTCGCTGCGGGTATGGGCCACCCGGCGCTCCGCCTCGCCCAGCCAGGCCGCGAAGAGCGCCAGCCCCAGGAGGACGAAGACGAGCCCGGCCGGCACCCACATGATCAGCCCGGCGAGCTGCTGGTCCTCCAAGGGCGAGAGGCCCCACCGGCTCGTCCTCGCCTGGTAGAGGGGATACCACAGCCGCGGCGCGAACGTGAGCAGGGCGCCCAGGATGCCGCTGTGCATCGAGGTGATGAAGACGTAGAGCACGGCCGCTCCATAGCCCAGCCGGCCGAAGCGGCCGCGGAGGAGCGCCCACCAGAAAAGCGCGGCGCTGCCGAAGAAGCTCAGGTGCTGGAGGGCGTGGATGAAATCGTCGTCCAGCGTCGCCTGGTAGAGGCTCGGCAGGTGCCAGATCCAGAGGGCGAGGCCGTGGATCACGAAGACGGCGAGAGGCGCCGTGAGAAACCTCCACGCGGCGGCCACGGCCGGAAGCTGCGTCCACCGGCCCGCCCGCTCCCGCCCCGCTTTCGGCAGGCTCCAGAGGAACGGCGCGAGCGGCCTGCCGAGCACCAGCAGCGGCGCGGCGATGAGGATCAGCACCTCGTGCTGGACCATGTGCGCCGAGAACAGCACGTCCCCCAGCGCGTCGAGCGGCGAGATCAGGGCCGCGAGCAGCGAGAGCCATCCCGCCGCGAAGCAGGCCGTCTCCCAGCGGCGGACACCCTGGCCCACCCCCGCCCGCCGCCACAGCCGGGCGACGCCGATCGCGTAGAGCGTCCCCGAGACGGCGAGGAGCGCCAGGACGAACGGGTCCCAGGTCCACCAGCGGAGGATGGTGCCGGCGTCGAGGTGATGCTCGCCGGAGTGAAAGAGAAAACCCACCATCAATCGCACACCCCCAGCACCAGGTTCGGCACCTCGGCCGCCAGGATGATCAGCGCGCAGAAGACGCACAAGGTCAACCCGGCGAGCGCCATGAAGCGGATGCGGGAAGCCACCGGATCGCCTTTCTCCGTCGAGCCGGCGGGGGCGGCCTTCCAGCGGCGCCAGGCGACCGCGCCTCCGGCCCCGGCGATCAGCAGGGCCGCGAGGGTGACGAGGTGCAGGATGACGTGCGCTCTCGCATCGCAGGCGGAGGGGGTCAGCATGTAGCTCGCCTGTTCGTGCAGGGCCCAGGCGAACGGTCCCGCGAGCGCGGCCAGCCAGAGGAGGACGTCCCGGCGTGCGATGCGTGGCTCTCGCGGATCGGCGGCGGAGTCGTCCATATCGCTCAGCGGGTGCCCAGCAGAGCCGGGTCGAGGAAGAAGATGCAGTAGAAGACCACCCAGATGGCGACCACGAAGTACCAGTACAGGGTGTTCAGACGCAGATCGAGCATGTGCTTGTCCTCGACCGGCCCCTTGGTGAGCAGGAGGATGAAGAGGATGTTCTCGCCGATGTCGGTGAGGACGTGCAGGGTGTGGAGCCCGGCCGTCGTCCAGATCACCGAGCCGTAGGCGTGGCTGTCCCAGCGGAAGGTCAGGTCCTTGAGGATCAGCGCCCTGACCACGATGAAGGCGATCATGAGGAGGGTGGAGACGATCAGCCACTTGCGGATGCCGGGGACGTCCTCGCGCGCGGCGGCCCTGGCCGCGAGGTGCATGGGGAGCGCGCTGGCGAGGAGGATGGCGAGGTTCAGGGTGGTCGGCCCGAGGCCCGGATGGACCACGCCGGGCGGCGGCCAGATCTGCGCGCCGCCGCGGAGGTAGAAGTAGCACGCCGCCATGATGGCGAACATCGTTCCTTCGATGGTCATGACGCCCAGCACGCCCCACCACAGCGGCGCGCGGGAGCCGAAGACGACGTGCGGCAGCTCGGAGACGTCGAGCTCGGCCCGGCCTCTCATGACTTCCCCTTGATCACGCGGCGGCCCAGATCGCCCGGCGGCCAGAACCAGGCCGCAAGGGCGACCGCGCACGGCGCCGCGCCGGCCACCACGCCCCAGGGGGTGAAGATCGCGGCGATGAAAGTCACGGCGATGCCCACGGCCAGGACGAACGGCCAGATCGTCGGCTCGGGGAGCACGCTTTTGTGGTCCGGCTCGGCGTCGAGCAGGTTGGTGACGAGCACCTCCCGCCGGTCGCTGCGCAAGCCGGTGACCACCGGCTGGGCCTCGCCGCGGGTCCAGCGCGGATGGCGGCTGTTGACGGTCGGCAGGTGCTGGAAGTTGTAGGGCGGCGGCGGCGAGGCGGTATCCCACTCCAGCGAGTCCGACTCCCACGGGTCGTCGCCGGCGGGCGCGCCGGCCTTCAGGCTCCAGAGAAGGTTGCCGACGTACGCCAGCACGCCCGCCGCGAGCACGAGCCCGCCCAGGGTCGAGAGCAGGTTGAGGCCTCCCCAGCCGGTCTCGGGCAGGTAGGTGTAGACGCGCCGGGGCATGCCGCGCAGCCCGAGGACGTGCATGGGGAAGAAGGTCAGATTGAAGCCCAGGAACACCAGCCAGAACGAACCCTTGCCCACCGCCTCGGAAGGCATGCGGCCGGTCATCTTCGGGAACCAGTAGAAGAGCGCGCCTAAGAGCGGGAAGACGGCGCCGCCGATCAGCACGTAGTGGAAGTGGGCGACGATGAAGAACGTGTCGTGGAGCTGGAGGTCGAGCGGCACCGCGGCCATCATGACGCCCGTCAGGCCGCCGATGACGAAGGTGAAGATGAAGGCGAGCACGTAGAGCAACGGCGTCTTGAGGAGCAGCCTGCCGCTCCACAGGGTGGCGAGCCAGCAGAAGATCTGCGTGCCGGTGGGGATCGCGATCATGATGCTCGCCGCCGTGAAGAAGCTGGCCCCGAGCTGCGGCAGGCCGGTGGCGAACATGTGGTGCACCCACAGGCCGAAGCCGATGAAGCCGGTGGCCACCAGCGAGAGGACGAGGGCGAGGTAGCCGAAGTCCTCGCGCCGCGTGAACGGCGTGAGCAGCGTGGAGACGATGCCTGTGGCGGGGATGAAGATGATGTAGACCTCGGGGTGGCCGAAGAACCAGAACAGGTGCTGCCAGAGCAGCGCGTCGCCCCCCTGGGCGGGATTGAAGAAATGGGTGTCCACCAGCCGGTCCATGGCGAGCATCAGGCTGGAGAGCATCACCGCCGGCATGGCGAAGACCACCATGAACGAGGTCACCAGCATCGCCCACACGAAGAGCGGCATGCGGTTGAGCGACATGCCCGGAACGCGCTGCTTGAAGATGGTGACGATGAGGTTGACCGCCACGGCCAGGGCGGAGATCTCGGTGAAGGTGATCATCTGGGCCCAGACGTCCACCCGCTTGCCGAGGCTGAACTCCGGGCCGGAGAGCGGCACGTAGGCGAACCAGCCCGCGTCCGGTCCGGTGTTGAGGAAGAAGGCCGCGTAGAGGAACAGCCCGCCGAAGAGGTACACCCAGTACGACATCGCATTGAGGCGCGGAAAGGCCAGGTTGCGGGTGCCGATCATCAGCGGCACCAGGTAGACCCCCAGCCCCAGCATCACCGGCACGGCGAAGAGGAACATCATCGTCGTGCCGTGGGTGGTGAAGATCTCGTCGTACAGATCGGGGTTGAGGAAGCCGTTTTCCGGCCGCGCGAGCTGGATGCGCATCAGCAGCGCCTCCAGGCCGCCGAGGGCGAAGAAAGCCATGGCCGTGACGATGTAGCGCTTGCCGATCCGGGTGTGGCTCACCTCGGTGAACCAGCCGGCGAGGCCGGGGACGAACCGCCAGCTCTCCTCCAGCCGGCGCCGTTCCTCGGCATCGGCGGCCTCTCCGCGATCTCCCCGTTCAAGGGGCTCCGCGCTCATCGCAAGCTCCCCAGGTAGGCGAGCACGGCCTGCACGTCTTCAGAGGCCATGCTGTTGGCCGGCATGTGGGTCCCCGGCTTGATGCTCTGCGGGTCGAGGATCCAGCCCGCGAGGTTGCCCGGAGTGTTGGGCAGAGCCGCGGCGGCGATCGTCCGCCGGCTGGCGAGATGCGTCAGGTCGGGCCCCGTCCTGCCGGAGGCCTGCGAGCCCTGGATGTTGTGGCAGAGGGCGCAGGGGAGCGACTCCACGAGTTGCCTCCCCCGCTGCTGGAGCGGAGTCGAGGGCAGAACCGAGGGCTGGAGCTGGGCGGCGTACCAGGCGTCGAACGCCGCCGGCGGCTCGGCGATCACCAGCAGGCCCATGTGTGCGTGCTGATGGCCGCAGAACTCGGCGCAGAACCCGCGGTACACCCCGGGCCGGCCGGCCTGCAGCCAGTACTCGGTGTCGTGGCCAGGGATCATGTCCCGCTTGCCGTGCAGGTTGGGGACCCAGAAGCTGTGGATGACGTCGTGGGAGACGAGGCGGAAGAGGACCGGCTTCCCCACCGGGATGTGGATCTCGTTGGCGGTGGTGACCCGGCGGCCCGGCACGGGATCGAGGTACTCGACCTGCCACCACCATTGGTGGCCGGTCACCTGGATCACCGGCGCCCCGGGCGAGGAGAGCGACGCCACCGCGCGCCCCGTGCCCACGCTCGCCACCAGCAGCACGAACAGCAGCAGCACGGTGACGGCCACCGCGCCGCCGACCCAGCGGGTGAGCAGCCGGCGCGTCTCGGGAGACAGCGTGTGGTCCGGGTTCTCGCCCATCCGCCGCCCGCGGAGCATGACGGCTCCGGCGAGCGCCGCCGTCACCGTCACGAACACCGCCGAGCACACCCAGAACATCAGCCACCACAGCCCCGCGATGCGGCCGGCCTGCGGGCCGGCGGCGTCGAGGGCCGAGTGGCGGCCGATCCAGTCGGGAATCAGGAGAGCCAAGCCGGAGAGCCAAACCGGCCCCTTCATCCCGGCTGCCTCGCTTTCTGGCTGCGCTGCGGCCGCTTGCCTTCGAGGAGTCCCTTCCTCGCCTGCTCGGAAGGAGCGCCGGACAAGTCGTCGCTGCGGGTGGGAGCCGCCGGCTTGGGGACTTGGCCGGAGAGCGACCGCACGTAGGCGGTGATCTTCCAGATCTGGTCGTCCGCGACGTGGCCGCCATAGGAGGGCATGCCGTTCGGCCGCCCCTCGACGACGGTGTCGTGGATGTTCCGCGAGCTGCCGCCGTAGATCCACAGGTCGTCCATCAGCGCCGGACCGATGCCGCCGCCGCCCTGGAAGTGGCAGCCTGCGCAGTTGTACCACTCGTAGAGCCGCTTGCCCTCGGCAATGGCGTAGGCGTTGTCCTCGTAGCGCCCGCCGCCGACGTCGGCGGGCAGCGACTGGCCCGGCTGCAGCGAGACCAGCCGCTTGGGCTGGTCCCACCGGCCGCTCAGGGGAGGAAGCTCCCGGAACTGCCGTTCCTCCCGCTCGCACGCCCCGAGAGCGAGCCCGAGGACCAGCGCGCAGGAGCCGACGATGAAACCGCGGGCGCTTCGCATGCTCGTTCCTTTCCTATCCTCTCCTTACGCCCGCGGCACCCCGAAGCGGCGCAGCAGGGCGTCGATCTCCGGCCGCCGCCGCTCCAGGATGCCGTCGAGCTCCTCGCGCAGCTTCACGTCGCCCCGCCGCACCCCCATCGAGATGTCGAACACGAAGGGAAGGAAAGGCATGTCGATCTGCGGCGAGACGGGCACGAGGTCAAGGGGCACCTGCTGCCGCGGCGCGAAATAGCCGGCCAGCGGACCCCACACCACCGCCGCGTCCACCTCGCCGCGGGCGACCGCCTCGACGATGCGGGCGGGCGGGTTGGGCTGCGAGTAATCGCCGTAGACGCTGAAGCCCACGACGTGGTTCAGGATTCCCCGGTTGGCGAGAGCGTGGGCCGGCGGCGAGTTGTAGCCGTCGTCGCCGATCATCTGTACGCCGATCCGCAGCCTCCTGAGGATGGGATCGTCGAACGAGCGGAGATCGATCCTGCGGTCCCGGCGGGTGACGAACACATAGGTGGAGCGGTAGTAGGGCCGCGTCGCGAGCGCCATCTCGAAGCTGCTCGGGATGCCGGGCAGCACGTCGCAGCGCCCCTTCTTCAGGGTATTGCGGACGAAGCCGCGGCGCTGCGGCCACCAGGTGTAGCGCACGGTGGCGTGCAGGTCGCGGGCGACGATCCTGGCGAGATCGTTCTCGAACCCCTGTCCGATGCGGTTGGAGAACGGCAGGTTGTTCGGATCGGCGCAGACGCGCAGAACGCGGGCCGGCGGGGCGGCATGGCTCTGCGTGCAGGCGGCGGTGAGGAGGAGAAGCGCGACGGTAAGGGCCTCACGGCAGCGCGAACACATACAACATCCCCCCCTTCGTCGAATGTTGCGGCAGGTCCTTCATGGCGTTGAGGAAGCCCAGCGCGCCGGTGCCGTCCCGCGGGTCGAGGTCGCCCGCCACCACGGCGCCGGACCAGCCGCCCACGCCGGAGAGGATGGCGACGTACTGTTTGCCGTCCGGCCCGCGGTAGGTGACCGGCTGGCCGATGATCCCGGAGCCGACCTTGAACTTCCACAGCTCCCGCCCGTTGGCGGCATGGACAGCCTTGAACCAGCCGTCCATGGTGCCGTAGAAGACCACGTCTCCCGCCGTCACCAGCGCGCCGCTCCAGGCCGGAAACATCTCCTTGAGCTGCCAGCGGGGCCTGCCCGCCACCGGGTCCCACGCGGTGAAAAACCCCCTGTTGCCGCCGGGGCCGGGGTACATCCTGACGTTGGCGCCGACGAACGGCGTGCCGGCGATGTAGTTGGCCTCCATCCCCTCGAAATCCATGCACAGGTTGTTATGGGGGAGATAGAGCAGCCCGGTGCGCGGCGAGAAGGCGGAGGGCTGCCAGTCCTTGGCGCCGGGCGCCGCTGGACAGATCTCCCGCACCACCTTGCCGGCGCCCGTCTTCTTCTCCGGCACCTCGCGCAGGCGGCCGGTGCGGAGATCCACTCCCGCCGACGTGGTGATGGTGACGAACGGATCGGCCGAGAGCACCTCGCCCGTCGTCCGGTCGATCACGTAGACGTAACCGTTGCGCTCGGGGCGGACGAGGACCTTGCGCCGCCCGCCGCGGAGGTCGAGGTCGAGCAGCACGTTCTCGTTGATACCGTCGTAGTCGTAAAGGTCGTGCGGGCTCAACTGATAGAACCAGCGCGCCGCGCCGGTGTCGGCGTCGCGGGCGAAGATGCCGCAGGTCCACTTGTTGTCGCCCGGGCGCTGGTCCGGATTCCAGGGACCGGGATTGCCGGTGCCGTAATAGATCAGATCGAGCTCGGGGTCGTAGGAGATCCATCCCCACACCGTGCCGCCGCCGGTCTTCCAGGCGCCGGGCGGCCAGGTGGCGACGCCGAGGTCCCGGCCGCGGTCCATGGCGTAGAACGGCTTGAAATCAGGTCCGATCAGCACGTCTTTGTCCGGACCCGTGGAATAGGCCTTCCACACGATCTCGCCGGTGGCGGTGTCGAGCGCCGTGAGCCAGCCGCGCACTCCGAACTCGCCGCCGCTGTTGCCCACCAGAACCTTGTTCTTGACCACCAGCGGCGCCATGGTGATCGACTCGCCCTTGTTGATGTCGCCGAGCGGCGTCCGCCAGACCTCCCGGCCGCTCCCGGCATCCACCGCGACCGTCTGGCCGTCGAGCGTGTTGTAGAAAATCTTGCCGTCGGCGTACGACGCGCCCCGGTTCACCTGATCGCAGCAGGCCACCCCCTGAGCCGCGCTGTTGACCGGCGGCTTGTAAACCCATCGCGTGGAGCCGGGCTTCTCGAGGTCGAGCGCGAAGAGGTAGTTGGGGAAGGGCCCGACCACGTACATCGTGCTGCCCACCACCAGCGGCGCCGCTTCCTCGCCGCGCGTATTGCCGGTGGAGAACGTCCAGGCTGCCTTGAGATTGCGGACGTTGCCGGCGTTGATCTGGGAAAGACCGCTGTAGCGCGTGCTGGCGTAGTTCTTGGCCGGCATCAGCCACTGGCCGTCGTCCTGCGCCGGCTGACCTGCCACCCGGGCCCCAGCCAGGAGGGGGCTGCGCGCCACGGTCGCCCCCGGCGCCGGCCGCCTCGCGTCCTCCGCCTTGGTGCGGCAGCCTGCCGTAGATGGGATGACCGCCAGAAGGATGATTCCCATCGCGACGCGATCCATGAAGCCGAGCTTCTTTGCGGGTTGATTTCCCGTGCCTACGGGATGGTGCATCGGTGTTGTTACCCTCCGGAGAAACTTCAACTCATGCGGGGAATCAGAGAGCAAAATTCGCGCCACGCAGAGTGCGCGGCCGCCTACTTCAGCTCGGATAAGGGACAGCGCAGCCGCGGCCGCTCGGGATCGCTGAGGTCGAGCTGGTCCCAGGGCACGCGCAGCGGTTCCTTGGGGGCCGGCCAGCCCGCCAGCCGCCGGACCGAGATGCCGAGCCGTGACAGCAGGGCGGCCGGGCCGAGGTTGTAGCCGCGGACCAGACACTCGTCTCCCTGCCGCTCGGCGCGCACCGAGAGGATGCGTCCCGCCTTGACTCCCTCGGAATCGCGCACGAGCTTGCCGAGCAGCTGCTCGAGATGAATCTTCTGCGCCTTCATTCCCGGGACCCCGGGATCTTGGCGACGACGTGATTGCGCAGCCAGCGCTCCCAGTCGAACGCCGGGGTTTCCTTCAGCTTCACCGCGAGCTGGATATGGTGGGGGGTCACGTCCTCGACCTTGGCCCAGGGAACGCGCTGGCGCGCCGACTTGCGCACGCCGAGGCGGCGGTGCAGCCGCTCGGCCCAGCGCTCCACCCACGGATGGACGCGCCGCGCCAGCACGACGAACCCCAGCTCGATCGCCTCGACGCGCGGCGGCCCGCTGTCGCGCAGCTCGAGGACGAGACCGTCGACCCGGCCCATCTGCGTTTCCTCCTCGTCGACCACCTGCTTGTCGAGGACGTCCCGCGCCAGGTCCAGCTCCTTCATCAGCCACCTCCCACGATGGCCAGCGGAATCGACACCACGGCGAGGACGAACGACAGGGCGACCACGACGACGGCGACGGCGTTCGAGATCCAGCCGTTGGCGTGCTCGCGCAGCAGCTTGCGGTCGTTCATCAGCAGCAGGAAGGGGATGGCGACGAAGGGCAGCACCGCCGCGTTCACCGCCATGGTGAGCAGGGTGAGCTTCAGCGGATCGACGCCGAAGAGGATGAGCAGCGATGACAGCAGGATGGCCCCCGTATAGACGAGGCTGAAGCGGGCGTCCTCGCGCGGATCGAGGTCTTCGCCCCAGTTCCAGCCGAAGGTCTGGGCGGTCGTGTAGGCCATCGACAGGGCGACCTCGAGCGCCGCCCCCAGGCAGGCGACCCCCATCGCCGCGGCGAACAGGGCGAAGCCCCAGAACGGGAAGGCGTCGGTGAGCATGAGGGCCGCCTGGTGATAGTCGCTCACCTGGATGCCCCGCGGCGAGAGCACCATGGCGGCGACGACGATCGCCCCGAGCGCGATGACGCTGCCGAAGCCCATGCCGATCACCGAGATCCCCCGGTTGACGGGGATGTAGGTGGCGTCCCACTCGTCCTCCACCGCGCCGGAGGAGTAGAAGTAGAAGAGGTACGGCGCGAGGACCGCCCCGAGGATGCTGACGGCGATGAACCAGTACTTCTCCGGGTCGTGGCCGGGCAGCGACGGCAGCGCGCCCGCCAGCAGCTCGCCGGCCGGCGGATGGTGGCGGAATGCCGCCACCACGAACGCCAGCGTGACGAGGCCGAGCAGCGACGTGCTGTTCTCAATGGTGTTGAAGGTCGCCCGCCAGAGGAAGAGCCAGATCAGGATGGCGACGGGGAGGGCCCAGACCGGCGTCGGCAGCCCGGTGATCAGGTGAAGGGCGAAGCAGACGCCGCCGATCTCCGAGCCCAGCACCAGGAAGTGGACGAGCGTCAGGACGATGAAGGGCACCAGCCAGAAGGTGAAGCCGAAGTGCTCGCGGATGGTGTCCGGCAGGGCCTTGCGCGAGACCGCGGCGAAGCGGCCGGACATCTCCACCAGGAAGATCACCAGCAGCGTGCCGAGGAGGAGCGACCAGATGAGCTGGAAGCGGAAGCTGGCCCCGGCCTGCGCGCCCGTCGCGAGGTTGCCGATGTCGAAAAATCCACCGACGCCGGTGAGAATGCCGAGCGCGAGCTGCGTCGCCTTCTTCACGCCTCACCCTCCCTTGGACAGCTTCTCGAATCTCGCGTGAAGCGCCGCGAGCCTGGCGACCTGCCGCGCCGCCGCCGCGCGGTCCGGCGTCCGCGCCGCCCGCTCCAGGCCCACGGCCGCGGCCCCGGCTTCACCGATCAGCGCCCGCAGGGCGGCGC
>JBKPTH010000095.1:0-78695 GCA_046765915.1 Acidobacteriota bacterium
GCGCCCACCCGGGGGACCGCGTCGCCGTGCTGCGCATGGCGGACCTCGAGCGCGTGCCGCGAGACCTGGAGGTGGGCCGCGATCCCTGGCGCTTCGTCGATCCGCCGCCGCCGCCGCCGCCACCTCCCCCGCCGCCGCCGCCGCCGCCGACCGCCGAGCAGTTGCGGCAGATGGAAGAGGAGCGCCGGCGGGCCGAGGAGGCGGCGCGGCTGGCGGCGATCGAGGCGGCCAAGCCGAAGCCGCCCGAGTTCACCATGGAGTACCTCGGCAACTTTGGCCCGCCGAGCCGCAAGCTCGCCGTCTTCAGCGACGGCAAGAAGATCCACAACGCCCTGGAGGGTGAAGTGATCGACAATAAGTTCATCGTGGCCCGCATCGGCTACGAATCCGTGGACATCCGCTTCGTGGGCTTTCCCGACGTGCCCCCGAAGCGGCTGGGCGTCCGTCATCCCTAGTCGGAGGAACCCCTAAGATGCGTGACCTCATCGTCCGGTTGTCGATCCCCCTGCTGGCGCTCGGCGCGCTCGGGATGATAATGGCCGGCTGCACCAGCCATCAGAACTATCGGCAGGGGGAGATCGCCTCCCAGCTCGGCAAGTGGGACGACGCCGTCCTGCACTACATGAAGGCGCTGGAGGACGACCCGGGCAACATCTCCTATCGGGCGGCCCTGCTGCGCGCCAAGATCAAGGCCTCGCAGGCCCACTTCGAGAAGGGCCAGGAGTTCGAGAAGGCCGGCGTCGTCGAACGCGCCTTGGTGGAGTACCAGCAGTCGGTGCAGCTCGACCCCACCAACCAGTACGCCGCGGCGCAGCTCGAGCACATGCACCAGGCCTATCTGGCGCAGAAGCAGAGCCGCGGCTACGAGACGATCGAGCAGATGAAGCAGAAGGCCCGCGGCGCCCGCCCGCAGCCGCCGGTGCTGAATCCGCGCTCGAACCAGCCGATCTCGCTGGAGTTCCCGCAGCCGGTGTCGATCTTCTCCATCTACCGCGCCCTCGGCCAGGCCTTCGGCATCAACGTGCTGTTCGATCCCAACCTGCGCGACCAGGAGATCGCCATCGACCTCAAGGACGTCACCGCCCAGTCGGCCCTCGAGACCTTGATGCGCGCCGCCGGCCACTTCTACAAGGTGATGGACGAGCACACCATCATCATCGCCCAGGACACGCCGCAGAACCGCCGCACCTACGAGGACCTCGTCATCCAGACGTTCTTCCTCTCCAACTCCGAGGTCAAGGACATGCTGACGATCCTGCGCAGCCTGATCGACGCGCGCAAGATCGCCGTCAACGAGCAGCTCAACGCCATCATCCTGCGCGACACGGCGGACAAGGTGAAGGTGGCCGAGCGCATCATCGAGTCGAACGACAAGTCCAAGGCCGAGGTGGTGGTGGACGTCGAGCTGCTGCAGATCAACACCGCGCGGCTGCGCGACCTCGGCGTCAGCCTCTCCAGCTACTCGCTCGGCCAGAGCCTGACCGTCGGCACCTCCAGCGGCGGCACCGGCACCGGGGGCACCGGCACCGGCACGACGACGCCGAGCGGCATCCGCCTCTCGGACCTGCAGTTCCTCAACCAGAGCAACTGGCTGCTCACCATCCCGAGCTTCCTCTACAACTTCGTCAAGACGAACACCGACGCCCAGCTCCTCGCCAAGCCCCAGCTCCGCATCACCGAGGGCGAGAAGGCGAACCTGGTGATCGGCGACCGCATACCGATCCCGCTCACCACCTTCAACACCGCCAACAACGTCGGCGGCAACATCGTGCCCATCACCTCCTTCCAGTACACGGACGTCGGCATCCGCATCGACATCGAGCCTCGCGTCCACCACAACCAGGAGGTGACGCTCAAGATCAAGGTCGAGGTCTCCAACCTCAACGGCAACGTCCAGGGCGCCGGCGGCCAGTCGCAGCCGATCATCGGCACGCGCACGATCGACACCGTGATCCGCCTGCAGGACGGCGAGACCAACCTCCTCGCCGGCCTCATCCGCACCGACGAGACCAACTCCGACCAGGGCTTCCCCGGCCTCTCGGAGATCCCCCTCATCGGCCGGCTGTTCTCCAACAAGCGCAACGAGGCGCAGCGCACGGACGTCATCCTGACGATGACGCCGCACATCATCCGCAACGCCGAGATCACGCAGGAGGACCTGGAGCCCATCTGGGTCGGCACGGAGGCCAACATCACCTTCCGCGGCGGCAGCCCGCGCGTCGAGTCCGACGTCGAAGGGCCGTTCGACACCAACGAAGGCACGCCGGAGGAGATCCAGGACGCCATCCGCCGCCGCCTGCAGCGGCTGCCCCGCGGCCTGCGGCCCGGCGAGGAGGCCGGCGAAGAGGAGAACGGCGAGCCGGTGCCACCCGACCAGGTTCCCCCGCCGCCGCCGGGCGGCGTGAACCTGGTGCCCACGGCGCCGCCTTCCGACGTCTTCCGCCCGCCCGCCGCCCCGGAGGCCCCGCCGCCCCCCGAGGAAGAGCCGCCGAACAGCCTCGTCTCCCAGGCCCCGGCCTCGGGCACGGCATCCCTCGCCGTCAAGGCGGTCCCCGCGGCCTCGCAGGCCGGCGCCAGCACGGTAGCGGCCGCCGCGCAGCGGCCGGTGCGCCTCTGGCTGACTCCCGGCCGGCTCGCCGTGGCTCCCGGCGACCGCTTCGCGGTGCGGGTGCAGGCCGACGCCGGCCAGCCCGTCTCGCACCTGCCGCTCTCGCTGTCGTTCAATCCGGCGGTGCTGGCGGTCGAGAAGGTGGACGCCGGCGATTTCCTCGGCGGCGCCGGCGAGGCCCAGGTGATGTCCGACGCCGGCCGGCCCGGGGCCCTGGTGATCGGCGCCAGCCGGCTGGGCAAGGTCCCCGGCGTCACCGGGCGCGGCACCGTGGCCATCATCACCTTCCGCGCCGTGGCGGCCGGCTCGAGCGAGCTGAGCTTCGACGGCAAGGCCCTGGACTCCGCCCTGCGCCCGGTCGCCGTGCGCACGCGGCCGTCGCTGGTCGAGGTGGCGGGGGAGCCCGAGCCGCGGCCGGAGACGCCGCCGCGGGAAGCTTCACCTCTGAGCCGGCGTTGAAAGGAATGGAGGCCGCAGGAGAATGCTGAACGCAAGCCTCTCGACCCGCTCCCGGCGCCGCGCGCAGGCCGGTTTCACCCTGGCCGAGCTGGTCACGGTGGCCGCGGTCATGGCGGTGCTGGCGCTGGTGAGCCTGCCGGTCGCCAAATTCACCCTCAAGCGCTCCAAGGAGGCGGACCTCCGCCTGGCGCTGCGCCAGATGCGCATGGCGATCGACGAGTACAAGCACTACAGCGACGCCGGCCTCATCGCCATCGACCTCGGCACGGAAGGCTACCCGAAGAAGCTCGACGTGCTGGTGGAGGGAGTGGAGATCGTCGGCCAGGTGGACAAGAAGCTGAAGCTGCTGCGCCGCATCCCCGTCGACCCGATGACGGGCAAGGACGAGTGGGGCCTGCGCAGCTACCAGGACAATTTCGACGCGACCTCGTGGGGCGGAGAGAACGTCTTCGACGTCTACTCCCTCTCGGGAGGCGTGGGGCTGAACGGCATTCCCTACCGCAAGTGGTGAGGCGGAGGAGAAGCATCATGCGACGGAACAGAGGCAACGGCGCGCGGCAGCGCGGCTTCACCCTGCTCGAGCTGATCGTGGTCATCGCCATCATCGGCATCCTGGCCACCATCGCCATGCCGGCGCTCAAGAACGTGCCGCTGAAAGCCCGGGAGTCGGTGCTGAAGACCAACCTGCGCACCCTGCGCGACGTCATCGACCAGCATTACGGCGACAAGGGCCGCTATCCCACCAGCCTCGACGCGCTGGTCGAGCTGGGATACCTGCGCAAGATCCCCATCGATCCCATCACCAAGAGCAGCGAGACCTGGGTGCCCGTCTACGAGGAGCCGAATCCGGACAGTCCACCCGAAGGTGAAGACGATTCCGCTCAGCCGGGAATCATCGACGTCCACTCCGGCTCGCCGCTGACCTCGCTCGACGGGACGCCGTACTCGGAGTGGTGATGGTGCCCCTCACTCCCCCCTGCCCCCTCTCTCCCACCGCACTCCCGACCCCCGGGAGAGAGGGGGTTGAAAAAAGCAAGAGAGATTTCTTCGTAGGTGCGAGGCGCGCCGAAGCCGGCTACAACATGGTCGTCCTCATCGTGGCGATCACCGTGCTCAACATCCTGGTGGCGGCCATGCTGCCCTTGTGGAGCACCCAGATCCGGCGCGAGAAGGAAGAGGAGCTGATCTTCCGCGGCTTCCAGTACGCGGAGGCCATCCGCCTCTACCACAACCAGTTCCAGCAGTATCCCACCAAGCTCGAAGATCTCCTCAACGCCAAGCCGCGGCGCTGCATCCGCCAGCTCTGGAAGGACCCGATGACGGACGACGGCAAGTGGGTATTGATCCCCCTAAATGGCCCGCAGGGTCCTCTCCAACCGCAAACGGAGGGACAGCAGGGACAGAAACCCCCGGCCGATCAGAAAGGCGAGCAGTCCACCGAGGAGGACGAGAACGGCCGCGGGCCGCAATTCGGCCCCAAGAAGGACGAAACCGTCCAGGTCGGTCCGATCGTCGGCGTGCGCAGCAAGAGCCACGAGAAGTCCTTCATCGTCCTCTTCGGCCGCGAGCGCTACGACGAATGGACGTTCACCGAGAGCGTCCTGCTGGGCGGCGTTGCGGGCCAACGTGTTGGTGGCGACCCGTTGGGAGGCCTCCAGCTCTCCTACCGTTGGCTCGGCCGGCCGTTGCGCTTCCTCAATCAGCCTCCGGACGCTTTGCTGCCGGATCCCAATCCGAATCCGAAGCGCCCCTCCAAGCCTTGACTCCCGCATGAGGGTCCGCATCCAGCGGCTGCCCGCCGCCCGCGACCTGCCCCTGCCTTCCCCCGCTTCTCCCGGCAGCGCCGGCTTCGATCTCCGCGCCGCCGTCGAGGGCGAGGTGGTGCTCCGCCCGGGCGAGCGGCTGCTGGTGCCCACCGGCCTGGTGCTGGAGATCCCCGCCGGCTGGGAAGGCCAGGTCCGTCCCCGCAGCGGTCTCGCCCTGCGCCACGGCATCGGCGTCGTCAACGCCCCCGGCACCATCGACAGCGACTACCGCGGCGAAGTGGCCGTGATCCTCATCAACCTCGGCGAAGCTCCGTACAGCCTGCATCGCGGCGACCGCATCGCGCAGCTCGTCATCGCGCGCGTGGAGAGCGTGGAGTGGGAAGAGGCCGAGACGCTCGAAGAGAGCCGCCGGGGCGAAGGCGGGTTCGGGTCCACGGGGGTGGAGTAGCGCGCGCATGAAATCCTCCCTCCGCCGTCGGGTCTTCGCAGTCCTTGCCGTCCTTCCTGCCCTTGCCGTCCTTGCCTGCCACACCGCTCCGCCCCAAACGCCACCGCCCTCACCCCGCCGCGTCATCCTGCTGAGCCTCGACGGCGCGAGCGCGCACGAGCTCCACCGTCTCCATGACGAGGGGGCCTTCTCCGCCGGCGGTTTCGCGCGCTTTTTCGCGGAGGGGCAGGTCGCCGAGCGGCTCATCCCCGTCAATCCCTCGCTGACCGCGCCGAATCACATCAGCCTCGCGACCGGCTATACCGCCGACCGGACGGAGATCGTCGGCAACGTCTTCCATCGGCCGGGCGCGCCTTTCCTGGAGACGGTGAGCGGCTTCGCGGCGCCCATCGAGACCGAGACGCTGTGGGAGGCGGCGCGGCGGCAGGGCAAGCGGGCCGGAGTCATGGCCTGGCCGGGAGCCGACGACACCGGCCCACGCCGGCGGGCCGACTGGGGCATGACATACGTCAACACGCCGGACCGCGAGGCGGAGCTGGTGACGCTGAACGCTCACCATGCCCAGGTGACCGTCGGCAGCGGCCCCGGGGCGCAGAGGTTTGACCTTCTGGCCGTGGATCGCACGAATGACGCGACCCTCAACTACGACGGTGTCGAGGTATTCCAGGCGCGGCGAGACGGCGACCCGGCACGGAATCCCACGGTGGTTTCCGTGGGGACGTGGCAGGATGTCCCCTGCCGATTCTCACCTGGCGGCACGGCTCCGCTCAACGACACGACCGCCTGAACGACTCCTGGACCGGCCGGCCGGGCATCGACCTCGAGACCTGGATCGAGCAGGACGTGCGCTTCGCCCATTTCTTCGGCGAGGGCCTGCTCGCCGCCGCGCGGCGTCCGGACTGGGACCTGCTGATGGGCTACATGCCGGTCCTCGACGAGGCCGGACACCAGCTCACCCTGGCCGATCCGCGCCAGCCCGGCTTCTCCGCCGCGCGCCGCGACGAGCTCGCGGCGGCGCGGCGGCGGGTCTGGCAGGCGGTGGACCGCGAGCTGGCCCGCCTGCTCGCCGCCGTCGATCCGCGGACGACCGTCGTCGCCGTGGTGAGCGATCACGGCATGGCGCCGGTCCACACCCTGCTCGATCCCAACGTGCTGCTGCGGGAGCAGGGACTCCTCGCCGCGGATATGGAAGGCAAAGTCCTGGAGGCCGGCACCGCCGCCTATGCCGTCGGCTCCGGCGGCGTGAGCCAGGTCTACATCGCTCCCGGCAAGCGGGATCTCCTCGCCAGGCTGCGACGTCTCTTCGCCGATTGGAACGTCGACGGCGAACGGCCGGTCGAGCGCATCTTCGACCGCCGCGACGCGAAGGACGCGGGCCTCGATCACGCCAACAGCGGCGACCTGATCCTCTTTTTCCGCGAGGGCTACAGCGCGCGAGGCGGCCTGTTGAAGCAAGGCCGCGCCTCGGCGCCCGCCGACGTCCTCGGCATGCACGGCTACTTCAACACCCATCCGCAGGTGCACGGCATTTACATGGCCCTCGGAGCGGGAATTGGCAAGGGGAACGCCGGCACCGTGCGGAATCCCGAAATAGCCGTCAAGGCAGCGAGCTGGCTGGGGATCGAGAAGCCGCGTCCGCAGCCGGCCTCAACCCACTGAACAGCAGGCCTCATGGCGCGTCGCTCTCGTCCATGGAAGAGCCGAAGCCCCAACGTTCGCGCATGCGTTGCCGGAATCGCTCCCGCTCTTCCGGAGTCATGCCGGCGCAGCGCTCTTCCATGCGCTCCCACATCCGCCGCCGCATGGAAGAGCGCATGGAGCCACGCCATCCGGATCCACCGAAGAGGATCCGGCACAGCGCCAGCAGCCCGAGCGCCCGCCAGAAGGTGATCTGGGGCCAGCCGAAGAGCGGCGGCAGCAGCCAATTCCACAGCAGCCGCACGATCTGGCCGCCGATGGCGATGAAGATCAGCATCCCCAGGATCGCCAGTGGAGCGATCAAGATCATTTTCTTCAATCTCGGTCTCATGTTCGGTCCCTCATGCCCTCGTAAGTTCGTCGTAGACCCCTCGCAAGCGCTCGCGCAGATGCAACACCGCATAACGCTTGCGGGAGAGCAGCGTGTTCAGGCTGACGCCGGTCGCGGCGGCCATCTCCTTGAAGCTACGCCCTTCCAGCTCGTGCGCCACGAACACCTCGCGTTGCTCCTTCGGCAGCTCGTCGACCGCCAGCTCGAGCGCATCGAGAAGCACGTGGCGGGCGTAGAGAGCCTCCGGTCCGGCGTCGGGCGAAGGGAACAGCTCTTCCAACCGCAGAAGCTCGCCGTTCTCATCGGCGCCGTTGTCCGCGACGGCATCGCTCAAGCTCTCCGGCCTCTTCCTGCGGAAGAGATCGGTGATGCGGTTGCGGGCGACGCGGAACAGCCAGCCGGTGACGTGATCGATCGGCATCAGCAGGCGGTTCGCTTCCACCAGCTCGTAGAAGACGTCCTGCAGGATGTCCTCGGCATCGCGCGGGTCGGGCACGCGCCGGCGAATGAAGTTGCGCAGCCGGGACTGCTCCCGCTCGACGGCTTCTGAGATCCGCTCGTCCTGTTCGAGTGCCATCCGCTTCAGGCTCGCCGCGTTCCTCACTACGGCTGTAGACGAATGAGGGGTGCGGATATTGTAGGGCGGCTACGTCAGGCGGGCCGCGGCCTCTTTCCATCTCTCGACGTCCACGCCCTTCACCAGGAGCCAGAGGCAGAGGGATGCCTCGCCGACGAAAGCGGGTAGGAGGATGGCGGGGAAGAGCCGATTCGCGAGGGCGGGCGCCAGGATCAGCGCGAAGCTATTGATCAGATAGCACCAACCGGCGATCTGCATGAGAACGCCGATCGTCTTCGGCAGAAAGCCCGATTTGAAGATCAGATACCCGAGGATGAGACACTCGAAGCCGAAGAAGATCAGGGCGACGCCGAAGCCATAGCCGTGCGCTTTCACCGCCAGGCTCGCCATGGCGTAGAGCTGCTCCGGCGCGAAGGCTTTCAGGTAGCCGGCGTTCCCCAGCGGAAACAGCGCCGCGACGAGATTCAGGGCGGCGGCCGCTTCCACCGCGATCGACACCAGGTTGAAGAACACCGCGAGGTATGCGACATCTCGGCTGACCGGCCGCAGCAGGACGAAGAAGATCAGCGTCAGGGCGATCGCGCAGCTCAGCAGGATGAATTCGGCGGCGATACCGAAGCGCCATAGCGGCTCCATCGACCGGAGGTTGGCGGCCGTGGCCGCCGCATCGCCGGAGACGATCCTGCCGCGGACGAACATCTCGCCGAAGAGGCCGATGACGATGATGATCAGGTACAGCAGGCCGCCGACTCGTGCGAGAGCTCGGGGTGAGGCATCAATTCGTCGCTCTTCCATGTCGGCTCCCTCCAGCATTCCTCAATACGGCCGGAGGGCGCGGATCTTACAGCGCCGCGTTTGCGCGGCCGATCCTACTTGACGATGGCCAATTCATCGTCCTCGTCCCGCGCCATCAGCCACGAATGGTACTCCAAGCCCGGAATCACGTCGTCGAGCCGCTCGCGGAGCATCGGGATCAACTTGTCGAGAACAGCCTGGTGGGTTGCCTTCTCGACGCTCGGCAGCACGTCTTTCTCGAGACCGGTCTTGAGGATCCGCTTCGGGATTTTGAGCTCCTTCGGGTGCCGGTACGCCCCGCAGTCACGATGGTCGAGAATGACGATTCGCCTGATGTCGTGCTTCAGGAATATGGCGGCCTTGACGTGCTCCACGAGCACTTCCTGCCAGTCCGGCCGGCAGGCCCCGAGCGACGCGCCCGCAAGGATGAACTGGTCGTAGGCGATGCCGGGGAGGACGCGCTGCATCGCGTCGAGCACCCGTCGGGGATAGCGGTAGTCGATGCAAGTCAACAGCAGCGACATCCCGCCTCCGGCGAAGACTTCGGAAGCATACGCCTCAAACGACCGCTGAGAGTCATCACCCATCGCGAACCCCTCCTGTTCCTCGACCGCGCTACGGCTGCGCATTGACGAGCGCCCCTCCGGCCCGGGTCCAGGCATCCAGCCCGCCGAGCAGACACGCCACCTTCGTGAAGCCTTTCGCCTGCAGCTCGAGCACCGCACGGGCGCTCGTATGCTCGGCATGTCAGGTGCAGTAGGTGATGACCAGTTTGTCTTTGGGCAGCTCGCCGGCGCGCGAGCCGAGCTCGGAGAGCGGGAGCGAGATCGCGCCCTGGGCGTGGCTCATGTCGTACCCCTCCTTGGGGCGGACGTCCACGAGCACGGCCTCGCCCTTGGCGAGCGCCTGGCGGGCCTCGGCCACCGAGATTCGGCGGGCCGTCTCCTCGGTAGGAGCGGTCGGGATCGCAGCCGGTGCGGCGGCGGGCGGTGGCGGCGTCAGGCTGGGGGGCTTCACGGGCTCCTGGGGCGCGGCGAGCGCGGGAATCGCCGCCACCGCCAGCAGCGTCCCACCGGCGAGCGCCAGCCCTCTACGTGGTATCCAACGCATCCTTGAACCTCCTGGGCTTCAGACTGTTATTCGACAGGGTGGCCAGAGCGCGCTCCTCCCTCGTCGAGGACCTTCAGCAGCATCGCCTTGCCATCTCCCGGCGCGTAGAAGTCCGCCAGCTCGGCGGCGGGCGCGTAGCCGCAGGCGGCGTAAAAGGCGCGGGTGGGCTCGTACTGCGGCCGGGTGGAGGTCTCGACGTAGACGCGCGTGCGGCCGGCCTTCGCGATCCACTCTTCGGCCGTCTGGAGAAGCACGGCGCCGACCCCGTTGCCCTGCAGCTCGGGATGGACCACGATCCAGTAGAGGTCGGCCGCGGCGAGGGTGCCGGGAACAGGACCCCAGCAGGCGTAGCCCACCACTCTTTCCTCGATCTCCGCCACCAGGAATCGGTAATGGCTCGCCTCGCCGTGCGCTAGGCGATCGTCCACCAGTTCCAGGGCGACGCCGACTTCCTCGGGATTGAAGAATCTCGTCGCCTGGATCAACGCTTCGATCACCGGCCGATCCGCGCCCTCGAGATCGCGACGCAGGTGAAGGCCGTTGCCGTTGCTGGGCTTCATGGTTGTAGAGGCTGTTAGGGCGAGCCGCGGCCGCCCGCGAACGGCGTCCGCCAGAATCCTGCCCACGGCCTCGCGCCTGGTGAGCCCGGCCTTGGCCGCCGCGGCCGTGAAGCCGGCGTCCTCCGCCAGACAGGGGTTCGCGTTCACCTCCAGGACGTACGGCGTGCCATGCTCGTCCAGCCGGAGGTCCACGCGGGCATAGCCGCGCAGGCCGCAGATGCGCCAGGCCGCGGCGGCGATCTTCCTCACCCGTGCGAGCAGAGCGCCGTCGGCGGGGTCCGCCGGAAAATGGCGCCTCGTATGGGCGTAGGCGAAGGAACCCTCGAGCCACTTGGCCTCGTAGCTGACGACGCGCGGCATGCCCTCAGGATAGCCCTCGAAGAGGATCTCGGCCACGGGAAGGACCTCGACGCCATCCTCGCGGGCGAGCAGCGACACGTTGAGCTCGCGGCCCGGGAGATAAGCCTCGGCAAGGATGGCCTCGCCGGGGAAACGGGCCTGCAGATGCCGGGCGCGGGCGAGGGCGGCGTCGCGCGTGGCGCAGACCGAATCTTCTTCCAGGCCGAGGGAGGCGTCCTCGCACGCCGGCTTCAAGATCCATGGTCCCGGAATCCGCTCGAGCAGCTCCGGATGATCCGGATCGAGACGTCCGCCAGGCGCGACGGGCAGACCTTCGGCCGCCAACACCGCACGCGTCGCCAGCTTGTCGGTGGTCAGCCAGAGGGCGGCGGCCGGTGAACCGGTGAAAGGCAGGTCCATCGCCTCCAGCGCCGCCGTGGCGGAGGTGAGCGCGCCGGGCACCCCCGGCGGGGCCTCGAACAGATTGAAGACGACCGTCTCCGGGTCGGCGGCGACATGAAGCCAGGGCTTCCATCCCGGCACGGCAAGCACCCGATACGGAATGCCCAGCGCCTCCAGACCCGAGGACACCCACCGCACGTCGGACAAGACGTCCATGGTCGAGGGATCGTCCCCCTCCTCCACCTGGTTGTAGAGGATGAGGACGCGCGAGACCGCCGTCAGGTCCACAGTCCCCACCGGCGCGCCGAAGCCTCGATGACCTGGCCGAGCAGCTCGTCGTAGGAGATCCCGGCCCGGCCCGCCAGGAGCGGCAGGTCCGAGTAGGTGGGGTGCAGGCCGGGCAGCGGATTCACTTCCAGAAAATTGGGCTCGCCGGAGGCGTCGCAGCGCAGATCGACGCGCGCCAGGTCGCGGCAGCCGAGGCTCCTGTAGGCCGCGAGCGCCACCTGCCGCGCCCGCTGGGCGAAGGGCTCGCCGTCGAGCAGCCAGTAGTCCATCCAGGTCGCGTAATCCTTCTTGTTCAGCGCCGTGTAGGCGGGGTCGGCGCCCTCCCGGAAGGCGACCTCCATCGCTCCGACGATGCGGGCCTCGCCGCCGTTGCCGACGATGCCGATGGTCACTTCCCGCCCCGGCAAAAACCTTTCTACGAGCACCGGCTGGCGGAAGGTCTGGAGCAACTCGGCGCAGGCTTCCCGCAGCTCTTCCCGGCTGCCGACGCGGGAGCGCGCGGTCACTCCCTTGCTGCTCCCTTCGGCCAGCGGCTTGATGAAGAGCGGCGGCTCCAGATCCACCGATTCCAGGTCCTCCAGCCGCTCCACGACGGCGAACGGCGCCGTCGGCAGTCCGTGGTCGCGCACCACCCGCTTGGCCATCGCCTTGTCCAACGTCAGCGCGCAGGTCAGCGGATCGGAGAACGTGTACGGCTGGTCGAACATCTCGCACACGGCCGGCACCTGGGCCTCGCGCGAGCGGCCGTGCACTCCTTCGGCGACGTTGAACACCAGGTCCCAGCGCTCGCCGGTGGCGAGACGGCGGGTGAGCTCGACGCCTCGGCCGACCCGTTCGAGATGATGCCCGAGCTGATCGAGGGTGCCGTCGAGAAACTCGACCGTCTCCTCCTCGTCGAACTCCATGACGTCCTCGGGCGCGAACCCCGCGGCGAGGTAGTCCGACTTCAAGTCGTAGCAGAGGGCGATGCGCAGCGGTCTCATGCCTGGGACTCGACGGGATCGATGTAGGAGTAGGTCCTGCCTTGCCAGTTGCGGATGCGCGCCACGCCCTCGCCGTACTCCAGGATGGTCTCGCGCTGCACCGGCACCTTGCCGCCGCCGCCCGGCGCGTCGACGACGTAGGTCGGCACCGCGTAGCCGGTGACGTGGCCGCGGAGCTGATCCATCAGCTCCAGCCCCTTCTCGACCGAGGTGCGCAGATGGCCGGTGCCGAGCACGGGATCGCACTGGTAGAGGTAGTACGGCCGCACGCGCAGCTTGAGCAGCCCGCGGAAGAGATCGCCGAGCGCCTCGGCCGAATCGTTGACGCCCTTGAGCAGCACCGTCTGGCAGCCGAGCGGAATGCCGCCGTCCGCCAGCAGGTCGCACGCCTCGGCCACTTCCGGCGTCAGCTCCTTGACGTGGCAGAAGTGGAGGGAGAGCCAGACGCGATGGCGGCGGAGCACCCGCACCAGCTCCGGGGTGATGCGCTGCGGCAGGAAGCCCGGGATGCGGGTGCCGATGCGCAGGAACTCGATATGGGGAATCGCCCGCAGCCGGCCGAGGAGCCGGTCGAGCGAAGCGTCGGACATCAGCAGCGGATCGCCGCCGGAGAGGAGCACGTCGCGCACCTCGGTGTGCTCCTCGAGATAGGCGAGCGCCTCCTCGACGCGGCGGTTGAGCGGCTCGAGCTCGCCCTGGCTCACCAGGCGGCTGCGCGTGCAATAGCGGCAATAGGCGGCGCAGGTGTCGAGCACGAGGAAGAGCACGCGGTCGGGATAGCGGTGCACCAGGCCCTCGGCGACGCTGGCGCCGTCCTCGCCGCAGGGATCGGTCATGTCGCCCCGGCTCACCACCAGCTCGCTCTCCTGCGGCACCACCTGGAGGCGGATCGGGCAGTCGGGATCGTGGGGATCGATCAGCGTCGCGAACTGCGGCGTGACCGCGACGGAAAACTTCTCGCTCGCGAGCGTCAGCCCGCGGCGCTCGGAGGCGGTCAGATCGAGCAGCTTCTCGAACTGCGCGATGCCGGTGAAGCGGTGGCGCATCTGCCAGCGCCAATCGTTCCAGTGAGCGGGATCGTAAGGCTGGCCGAGGATTGCGCAGACGTCCTCGCGCCGGGTGGTGGTCTCGACCGCATACGAGGCCAACGCCTCCTGCTTCATCTCAGGGTTCCTCCATGAGAGGGAATGAAGAGCGTGGAAAACGCCGACGGGGAAGGCACCCGGCTTCCCAGGCCGACAACCCACCCGGATCGATCATCCGGCGGGAAAGCCCCGGGGGGCTCCGTGAGCATGATCGGCTAGTTCGTCAACCCGGGCGGGGTGACACCACAACCGGAAATGGTTGCGGAAGCGTGTGCGGACGGCGGGATGGGGACGACGGAGAAAGCGAGGGCGACGGCGGACAGCCCGCGACGAGAGGTCGTGGACAGCGGGCTGTCCACGCTACTCGGAGGTTGGTCGGGCGGCACGTTCATCTCCACGCAATTAAAGATAGCGGACTTCTGCCGGCTGTCAAGAGGTTTCGATGGGTTTTTTTCAGCGGACGCCGCCGAAGACGGCGTGGCCGGCTTTCAGCCAGTAGACGTCGACGCCAGCGAGGCCCGCCTCCTCCAGCCAGCGGAGCTGGTCGAGCAGCGGCGAGGGATGATCGATCGGGTCCGGCGCGGTCTCCGCCCAGAGATTCCAGCGCATGTCGAGAAACTTCTCGTAGGGCTCGAGACCGCCCGCCAGCTCGAGCGAGCGGCGGCGCACCGCCTCGTCCCACGCCTCGGCGGCCAGGGTCTGCGCGGCGGGCGTCGCCGGCTGGACGAGATCGGCGACGACCACGGCGCCGCCCGGCGCCAGCGCCGTGGCGAGATCGCGATAGAGCCGGCGCTTGCCTTCGCCGTCGAGATGATGGATGGCGAGCGAGCTGACGAAGCCGCGCACCGGCTCGGCGAATTCCCGCCACGCGTCGTCGGCCAGATCGAACGGCCGCGTCTCGAAGCGGTCCGCGAACGTGGCGCAGGTGGCGCGCGCCCGCTCCAGCATGGCGGGAGAGAGATCCATCGCCACGACGCGGGCACGCGGGAAGCGCGCCAGCAGCGCCCGCGAGACGAGCCCTTCGCCGCAGCAGAGGTCCACGAGCAGGCCGTCGCCGGGGTCCGGGACCATCGCGGCGATGGTGGCGATCTGCTCCTCGCGGTCCGGCACGAAGAAGCGGCCGAGATCGAGGAAGTCGCGGCTGTCCGTTTCTTCCCAGGCGGGTTGACGATCCATGGAAGTCAGGGTATCAAAGGCGCGGATACAATAACCCCATGAGCGACCACCAGCCCACCATCTTCGACAAGATCCTGGCGGGAGAGATCCCGTGCTGGAAGGTGTACGAGGACGAGCACGTCCTTGCCTTCCTCGACATCGGCCCGCTGTCGGACGGCCACACGCTGGTCATTCCCAAGGAGCGCAAGGCGCAGCTCCACCAGCTCTCGGACGAGTCGGCCGCCGCCATCGGACGCGTGCTGCCGCGGCTGTGCCGGGCCGTGCTGAAGGCCACCGGCGCCGGCGCCTATAACGTCCTGCAGAACAACGGCTCTGAGGCGCACCAGGTGGTGATGCACGTGCACTTCCACATCATCCCGAAGCTCGGGAGCGAAGGGCTCGGCATCGGCTGGCCCGCCCGCACGCTCTCCGCCGAGTCCGCCCATGAGCTGCAGGAGAAGATCCGCCGCGAGCTGGAGGCGTAAGCGCCGTGCGCGCGGTCGAGATCCGCGGCGCCTTCGGCCTCGACAACCTGGCCCTCGTCGAGCGGCCCGATCCGCGGCCCGGTCCGGGGCAGGCGCTGGTGCGGCTCCACGCCGTTTCGCTCAACTATCGCGACCTGCTGACGGTGGAGGGGAAGTACAACCCGAAGCAGAAGCTGCCGCTCATCCCCTGCTCGGACGGCGCCGGCGAGGTGGTGGAGATCGGCGAGGGCGTGACGCGTGTGGCGCTGGGAGACCACGTCTGCGCCAACTTCGCCCCGCGTTGGATCGCCGGCCCGCCGACGCGCGAGAAGCTGCGCGCGACGCTCGGCGGTCCGCTGGACGGCACGCTCGCCGAGCTGGCCGTCTTCGATCAGGAAGCGCTCGTCAGGATCCCGGAGCACCTCTCGGACGAGGAGGCGGCGACGCTGCCCTGCGCCGCCGTCACCGCCTGGAGCGCGCTGGTGACGGAAGGCGGCGTGACCGCGGGCGAGACTGTGCTCGTTCAAGGCACCGGCGGCGTCTCGCTCTTCGCGCTGCAGATCGCGAAGCTGATCGGCGCGCGCGTCATCGCCACCTCCAGCCGGGACGCGAAGCTGGCACGCGTGCGCGAGATGGGCGCCGCGGAAACGATCAACTATCGCGAGGTTCCGGAGTGGGGTGTGCGCGCCAAGGAGCTGACGGGAGGCATGGGAGTGGATCACGTGGTCGAGGTCGGCGGCGCGGGCACGCTCCAGCAGTCGCTGCGCGCCGTGCGCTTCGGCGGCACCATCAGCCTGATCGGCAATCTCGCGGGCACCAGGACCGAGCTGCTGCTCACCCAGATCTTCATGCAGAGGCTCCGCGTCAACGGCATCCTCGTCGGCCACCGCGAGAGCTTCGAGGCGATGAACCGCGCCATGGCCCTGCACGGCGTCCGTCCGGTGGTCGACCGGACCTTCCCCTTCGAAGAGTCCCGCTCCGCCTTCGACCACATGGCGGCGGGGGACCACTTCGGGAAGATCGTGATCAAAATCTGAGGCCTACTTCACCTCGATCGGCCCCTCCTCGCCGAACAGATCGATTTTCGACTCGGCCACTTTCTTGCGGAAGGCTGCCACGTCCTCCGCGAAGAGCTTGTTGAAGTCGGCGAGAACGGCCTTGACCGCCGTCTCGGCTTCCTCCAGGTTGGCCATCGTCGTGGGCGAGGGGCGGCTCCAAGTGGACTCGAAGGCGCGGCCGACGACGGAGACCTTGCCCCATGGAGTTTCGTCCTCGACGAGGCCCTTGGCGTCCGGCGGCACGTAGAGCCGGCGCTCCATCGCCGAGAGCTTCTTCTGCAGATCGCGCGCCGCCTGCGCCAGCGGCTTGTCCGGATCGGCGGCGTCCTTCGCCGCGCCGGCGTCCCGCTCGCGCACCTTCTTGCGCGCGTCCAGCTTGGCGAGCACCACCTTGACGTCGTCCTTCGCCGCGGCGATGCGCGAGATGGCGTCCGTCAACGCGTTCTGCAGCTCGCCGGCGCGCACCACCGCGGTTTCCCGCGCCTGCCAGTCGGCGTCGCTGTTGCCGAGCGCCGGATCGGCGATCACCTGCAGCGTCTGCTTCGCTTCCTTGTCGCGGAATTTCACGGCCACCGTGTAGGTGCCGGGCGCCACCACCGGTCCGCTGTCGCGCTGGAAGAACGCGCCCCGCTCGCCCAGCGGCGGCCGGCGGAAGGAATCGCGGCCGAAGTCCCACGCGGCGCGGTTGATGCCGAGCTTGGCCGGGCCCTCCATCTTCCGCACGAGCTTGCCGGCGGCGTCGGTGATGCGGATCTCGGCCTTCGGCTCCTTGTCCTTGCCTTCCTCGCCGCGCTCCTCGGTCGAGGGCCGGCCGCGGACCTCCTCTTTCGTCGGCTGATCCTCCTTGACCGCGCCGGCCGGCGCCTCGGCGGCCGGCGGTGCCTTGGCCCGCGCCGCGGCGCGCTCGGCTTCCTTGCGCGCCCGCTCCTTCTCGCTGTCCGGCAGCGGCAGGCCGGGAGCGTTGAGCGAATAGGTGATGAGAGCGCCGAACTCGCGGTTCTCACCCTGGAACTCGCCGGCGCCGCCGCCGCGCACGCCGCCGCCCGGCCGGTTGCGGTGCAGCATCGCCGGCGGGGCGGGGAAGAGGTGCACCGGCTCGGCGAGCGTCTCCGGCGTGACCTGGCGCAGCGGCGTGATGTCGTCGAGCACGTAGAGGGCGCGGCCGTGCGTGCCGATGACGAGGTCGAGGTCGCGCGGATGGATCGCCAGGTCCATCACCGACGTGGTCGGCACGCCGTGGCGCCAGGGCAGCCATCGGGCGCCGCCGTCGAACGAGACCCACAGGCCGAATTCGGTGCCGAGGAAGAGCAGGTCCTTGTCGGCCGGATCCTGCTCCACCGACAGCGCGTAGCCCCGCAGGTCCTTGGTCGCCAGACTCTTCCAGCTCTTGCCCCAGTCGTCCGTGCGGTAGACGTAGGGCTTGAAGTCCTCGCGGCGGTGATTGTCGAACACCACGAAGGCCGAGCCGGCATCGAGCTTCGACGGCAGGATGTGCGGGATCCAGGTGTTGGCCGGCACGCCGGGGACGTTCTTCTCGACGCTCGTCCAGGTGGCGCCGCCGTCGCGCGTGACATGCAGCCGGCCATCGTCCGTCCCCACCCAGATCACCCCTCGCTGCCGCGGGCTCGGCGCGATGGCGATGATGGTGGTGAAGTTCTCGGCCGCGCTGACGTCCGGCGTCAGGCCGCCGGTCTTCGACTGCTGCTGCCACTCGGGATTGTCGCTCGTCAGATCGGGGCTGATCACCGTCCAGCTCGCGCCGCGGTCCGTCGACTTGTGGAGATACTGGCTGCCGTAATAGATCGTTCCCGGCTCGAAGGGATCGACGGCCAGGCCGGCGTTCCAGTTGAAGCGGAGCTTCTCGAGGCCGCTCCCCGGCTTCGGCTCGGCCGGCTTGATCGGCCGGAACTCGCGCGCGCGCAGGTCCCAGCGGATCAGGCTGCCGCCCTGCGACATCGAATAGCCCGCCATCGAGTCCTGCGGATCGGGACGCGTGTCGAAGCCGTCGCCGCCGCCCACGGCGTCCCAGCGGGAATTGCGGATCCCGCCCTGCTCCCACACCGCGCTCGGGCCCCGCCACGAGCCGTTGTCCTGCAGGCCGCCGTAGATGTTGTACGGCGTCTCCATGTCCATCGCCACGTGGTAGAACTGCCCGATCGGCAGGTCGCCCACGAACTGCCAGGTCTGGCCGCGGTCACTGCTGATCGCCACGCCCCCGTCGCTGCCGGTGACGATGTGATCGGGATTGTTGGGATCGATCCACATCGCGTGGTAATCGCCGTGGACCTCGCGCGAGCGGCCGAGCATGCCGAACGTCTTGCCGCTGTCCTCCGAGACCATGAGCCGCGCCGTCAGGTTGTAGAGCCGGTTCGGCCACACCGGATCGACGCGGATGTCGGCGTAGTAGAACGGCCGCTCCGCCGTGCGCTGGTCCTCGTTGACCTTCTCCCAGGTCTTGCCGCCGTCGGTGGTGCGCAGGAGCGCGCTCTTCTCGGCCTCCACCAGGGCGTAGACGATGTTCGGGTTCGAGCGCGAGATGCCGAGGCCGATACGCCCGAGATCGCCCTTCGGCAGGCCGTCCTCCTCCGTGTAGCGCTTCCAGCTCTCGCCGCCGTCGTAGGAGACGTAGAGCCCGGAGCCGGGTCCGCCCGAGCGGAAAAACCACGGCCAGCGCCGGTAGTCCCACATGGCGGCGAAGAGCTTGTTCGGATTGCTCGGATCGATCACCAGGTCCGCCGCGCCCGTGCGCGGATCGACGTACAGCACCTTCCGCCAGGTCTTGCCGCCGTCCGTCGTCTTGAACACGCCGCGGTCGGCGTTCTCGCCCCACGCCTGCCCCAGGGCCGCGACCCAGGCGGTGTTCGGATCGCCCGGATGGAGCACGACGCGATGGATGCGCTCCGTGCCCTCGAGCCCGAGATGCGCCCACGTCTTGCCGCCGTCCAGCGAGCGGTAGACGCCGTTGCCGATCGACACGCTGTTGCGCGGATTGCCCTCGCCCGTGCCCACCCAGACGACGTCCGGATTGGCCTGATCGATGGCGATGGCGCCGACCGAGGCCACCGGCTGATCGTCGAACACCGGCGTCCAGGTAAGGCCGCCATTGACGGACTTCCAGACGCCGCCTGCGGCCGCGCCGACGTAGATGACGTCCGGGTTCGACACCACGACGTCGATGGCGGCCACGCGGCCGCTCATCGCCGCCGGACCGATCGAGCGCGCCTTGAGCCCGGCGAGCAGGTCCGGGTCCACGGAGCCCGCCGCGAGAGCCGCGGCAGGGAGAAGCAGGAGCGCAAGCGCTGCGAATCTGAGGATTCGGTTCATGGATTCCCCCTGGAAGTCAGATGGAAGGCAGGACGACGCCAACACCGCGACCTTACATAGCGCAGTGCGATAGGTTCGTCAACGGGGGGACGTGCCGGAGAACCACCCAATGTAGAGACGCCCTGCGGGCGTCTCTGTGGCGGTGATTCCTCTCCGAAGGCCGATCAGGTTCGCGGGGCGATGGGTGCGGTCCCAGAGACGCCCGCAGGGCGTCTCTACATTGGGATTGCGGAGAACGTCAGGCCATGCCGCCCTACACCGTCACCGTCGTCCCGTCGAACCTGGTGAACGTGAAGCCGCCGAACTTCTCGTTGTAGCAGGCCCGCTGGTCGCGCAGGATGCTGATGGCGAGCGCCTCGCCGGCGCGCAGGGATTCGAGGGCGTCGGAGCGCCAATGGACGCCGGCGACGTTGCGGCCGGTGGCGATGTTGGAGGCCAGCTTGTTGAGCTCGCCGCGCACCGTGAGCGGCGGTCCGGTGTAGGGCTCCAGCGCCAGGCCGTCCGCGCTCGGCACCACCGGGTTCGGGATGACGAAGCTCTCGTCGAACAGCGCCTTCAGGGTCGTCACGCATGCGCCGGCCACCGTGGCATGCCCCGCGGTGTAGGAGGGATGCGTCGGAGCGCCCTCCGGAAACGCCATGGGCAGCAGCGAGCCGCCGAACCGGCTGCGCACCTTGTCCAGGGCCGGCGAGTCGAGCTGCTTCGCGTGGATCACGCCGGGGTAGCGGTCGTGCTCGACCTGGTTGTGCACCAGGCCGCCCCACTCCTCGGGGCGCAGCCGGCGGTGGACCTGCCACTTCTTGTGCCAGGTCACCTTGAGGGCCCGCGACGCGACCTCGCACATCAGCGCCTTCATGTGCGGCGGGCCGAAGGTGGTGAAGCCGATCTGCGTCGGATTGCCGATGTAGGGGTTGCCCTTGTTGAACGGACAACCGATGCCGCCGGAGAGGGGATCGGAGCTCGGCGGCGTCACCAGGATCAGGCAGGCGTTGAAATAGGCCTGGAAGAGGACGTCCATGTGGACCCACTGCGCGAGGTCCCGCCCGTTGCGGATGTAGCGCCGGACGGCATCGAAATCGCCCGCCGCGGACTCAGGGAAGTGGCCGTCCTGCACCGCCAGCCAGTTGCCATAGTCCGTCAGATGGTCGGTGCCCGGCAGCAGCGTGCGCATCTTGCGCTCGACGAACTCGGCGCCGAACGGCGTGTTCATCCACATGAACTGGGAGATATAAGGACCGTTACGGGTCTCGACGAGAGCGTCCCGGAACAGCGTCTGCGGCGTCACCTTGCCGTTGGCCTTGAGACCTTTGAAGTCGCCGCCGAAACGGTTGAGATCCGCACAGGCGGCGGCAGCATCGGCGCTTCCCGCGTAATCGAGGAAGTTGACGTCGCGCAGCAGCGCCATCCAGTAGAGCTCCACGCCTTCGCCGGCTTCCTCGGCGCTGGCGAGAGCCGGCGGCGGCGGCACCGCGATCTCGTGCGAATCCGCCCCCTCCATGTCGAACGCCAGGCCGCCTTGAGGGCTCGTCAGCTTGTTCGTGCCACCGAGAATGATGGCGTCGAAGTCCTCGGGATTGCCCGACCGGACGGCGCTCAGCAAACTTTCATAGGCCGCGGCGTCGACCTCGCCGAAGCTGTCGTGCGGCAGGCCCTTCGAGTAGTTGCCGATGCGGTTCGGGTAGCGGGCCTCGTCGCCGTTGGTGAGGTGCCGCGCCATCGGCTGGCTCTTGTGGTACGTCGCGGCATCCATGCGGAGCTGGAAGGCGCGGTTGCGCCTCAGGATGCCCGACGGAGAGGCGCCCAGGGCGTCCGTCGAGGCCACCACCTGGCCCGCCTCGGCCGCGAGCGGCACCAGACCGGCGGCGCCTGTGGCCATGGCCGCGGCGGCGCCCAGGCCGCCGAGGAAGTTGCGCCGGCTCAGCATGGGCGAATCCTCCACCATCGTCTCGTCCTCGATCGATCGCATAAAGGGGACCTCCTGAAAAGCAGCTTCGTGCCTGGAAGACGCGTCAGCCGGGGGAGTTTATCGCATAGGAGCATCCCCGGGGTCTGGGAGAGACGAGGACATTGGGATCGGGCTCGCATAGGATCTACCTCCGTCAACCCGACTCACCGGAGGCCCCTGATGCCGAAGAAGCTCCTCGCTCTCCTTCTCCTGCTCGCCGCGCCGGCCCTCGCCCAAGCGCCGGACGCCAAGGACAAGAAACCCGACGCCAAGGAAGCCAAGCCGCCGGAGGAGAAATCCTCCGTCACCCATCACACCCTGACCCTGGATGGCCAGAAGCTCGCGTACACCGCCACCGCCGGCAACCTGCTGCTCAAGGCCGACGACGGCACCGTCAAGGCGTCGGTCTTCTACATCGCCTACACCCTCGACGGCGTGAAGGATCCGGCGGGCCGGCCCGTCACCTTCGCCTTCAACGGCGGCCCGGGCTCGGCGTCGGTCCTGCTCCACATGGGCGCCTTCGGGCCGAAGCGGGTCGAGCGCACGGACGAGGGCATGGCCCTGCCGCCGCCCGGCCGGCTGGTCGACAACGACCAGTCGATCCTCGACCTCACCGACCTCGTCTTCATCGATCCGGTGAGCACCGGCTTCAGCCGTCCGGCGCCGGGGCAGGACCCGAAGCAGTTCCACGGCGTGCGGAAGGACGTCGAGTCCGTCGCCGAATTCATCCGGTTGTGGACCACCCGCAACCAGCGCTGGGCGAGCCCCAAGTTCGTCGCCGGCGAGAGCTACGGCACCACCCGCGCGTCGGGCCTCGCCTACCACCTCGCCGACCGTTACGGCATGAACCTCAACGGCGTCATCCTGATCTCCACCATCCTCAACTGGCAGGACCAGGACTTCCACGTCGGCAACGACCAGCCCTGCTTCATCCACCTGCCGACCTACACCGCCACCGCCTGGTATCACAAGAAGCTGCCGCCGGAGCTCTCGGGCGACCTGTTCAAGACCCTCGCCGAGGTGGAGGCCTTCGCTCTCGACGAGTACGCGCCGGCGCTGCTTCAGGGCGACCGGCTGTCCGACGCGCGGCGCAAGGAGATCGCGGCCAAGCTGGCGCGCTACACCGGCCTCTCGCTCGACTACGTCGAACGCTCCAACCTTTGCATCCAGATCCACCGCTTCTGCAAGGAGCTGCTGCGCGATCAGGGCAAGACCGTCGGCCGCCTCGACACCCGCTTCACCGGCACCGATCTCGACGCGGCGGGCGAGACCTTCGAATACGACCCCGCCATGGCCTCCCTCAGCGGCTCGTTCTCGGCGGCGATCAACGACTATCTCCGGCGCGAGCTCAAGGTGGAGAACGACCTCGTCTACGAGCGGAGCGGCAACGTCTGGCCGTGGAGCTGGGACGACTTCGAGAACCAGTACGTGAACATGGGCGAGTACCTGCGTCAGGCGATGACCCAGAATCCGGACCTGCAGGTGCTGATGGCGAACGGCGTCTACGATCTCGCCACTCCCTACTTCGATACCCTGTTCAGCCGTGACCACCTCGGATTGCCCAAGGAGCTGCGCGGCAACGTGCAGGTCGAGCTCTTCGAGTCCGGCCACATGATGTACATCCGCAAGACCGACCACGAGAAGCTCAAGAAGGCCATCGCGGGGTTTATCCGGAAGGCGGCGCCGGGGCTGAAGTAAGGACCATGGACCCATCGATTCCCATCGGAGCCTCGGTCCAGGTCGATCGACTTCCGCCGGATCTCGACACCTTCCCAGAGGAGACGAAGGCCGCCTTTCGCGCCGCTCTCGGGAAGACGTTCGTCGTCCAGGGCCACGGTCCCTACGGTCACCTCGAGCTCGAGCTCGGCCGAGAGCTGGATGCGCTCCTCGGCGGTTTCATGAACACGATCTGGATCGAGCCGGAGTACGTGCACGAGATTGCTTGAGAGGCGGCTCTTATTGCCGATCGCCCGATCCAGCGTAAAATTGGTTCATGATGACCCGATCGAGATTCCCGTTCCTTGCGGTTCTACTCGGCCTGGCCGCGACTGGCGCTGTCGTGGCCCAAGACAGTCCGGCCGAAACCGAAGTATGGGCGGCGATGTCCGGCTTCATGAGCGCTCTCAATGCTCTGGACGCGGACCGGATGGCGACCTTCTTCGCGCCGGACATCACCGCCTTCGTGCCCGTCGCCCAAGCCGAGCGGGTGGAAGGCAAGGACGCCGTCGTCCGCATCTTCCGCGCCTTCGTCGAGCGCACCCGGCCCACCACCTCGCGGCTGTCGCTCGTGCCGGAAGACGCGAAGGTGGAGGTCTCGGGTTCGTTGGCGGTGGTCACGTTCAATGTTCGGGACACATCCGCGGGTCTCGTGCGCCGGCGCACGTTCGTCTGGCGCCACGTCGAGGACCGCTGGCTGATCAGCCACTTCCACGCCTCCGACCTCGCGCCTCCGGCCGTAGCGAAACCGTAAGCGTGCCGATTGACGTTCTCCGCTGGCGGCAGTAGGCTCGAGAAACTCGCTGAATAATCAACAGCTTTCTTTGCGGAGGGCAGAGCCATGGCGTCGGAAAGCCTCAGCCAGGAGAGGAAGCAACAGCTCTGGGGAAAGCTCTACGAGCGCTACAAGGACCCGGACCGCCCGCACCGGCTGCTCGCCCTGGACGGCGGCGGCATCCGCGGGGTCCTCACTCTCGAAGTGCTGTGCAAGATGGAGAAGCTCCTCGCCGACGCCACCGGCAAGGGCGAGTCGTTCCGGCTCTGCCAGTTCTTCGACTACATCGCGGGCACCAGCACGGGCGCCATCATCGCGGCCGGCCTGGCGCGCGGCAAGTCGGCCCAGGAGATGCGCGATTTTTATATCCAGACCGGCCCCGCCATGTTCGACAAGTCGTTCATCCTCAACCGCCTGCGCTACCTTTATGAATCACAGCCGCTGGCGAAGGAGCTGCAGAAGACGTATGGAAAAGACACGCAGCTCTTCCCAGATCACCTGAAGTGCCTGCTCCTCATCGTCACCCGCAACGTCACCACCGACTCGCCCTGGCCGGTCAGCAGCAACCCCTTGGCGAAGTACAACCTCCCCGAGCGGCCCGACTGCAATCTGTGCATCCCGCTCTGGCAGCTCGTCCGCGCCAGCACGGCGGCGCCTATCTTCTTCGCTCCCGAGGTCCTGCAGTGGGACCCGAAGGATCCTTCGAAGCACTTCGTCTTCGTCGACGGCGGCATGACGCCTTACAACAATCCCTCCTTCCTCCTCTACCGCATGGCCACGGAAGCGGGCTACCAGTTGGGATGGAAGAAGGGAGAGCGCAATCTGCTGCTGATTTCGATAGGCACCGGCGCGGCTCCGACCCTCGGCGCGGATGCCTCGTCACCGAGCCAGAACGCGGTCTCGAACCTGGCCGGCATCCCCGGAGCCCTGATGTACGGCGCGCAGGTGGATCAGGACATCAACTGCCGCATGGTGGGCCGCTGCGTCTACGGCGATCCCATCGACCGCGAGCTCGGGGACATGATCCCGCGGGACAGCAACGGCGAAGTGGCCCCCTTGGACCCGGATCTCGGGCGGGCCTTCCTCTATGCCCGCTACAACGCCGAGCTGACCAGCAAGGCGCTCAACGCCTGGGGGATGGGCGACATCGATCCGGCGGCGGTGAGCCGCCTCGACTCCGTCCAGAACATCGCCGACCTCCGGCGCATCGGCCAGCGAGTCGGCGACGAAGTGAGGATCGAGCATTTCGGGCCGTTCGTATAGGTTTCGCCAGGAGGAACGAATGCTCGCCTTCATCGTCCGTCCTTTTGGGATCAAAAACGAGATCGACTTCGACCGTGTCGAGGATGAGCTGATCTATCCCGCCCTGGCCGCAACGGGCTATACCGGACGGACCACGGGCGAGATCCTCAAGCAGGGCAATATTCGGACCGATATGTTCCAGCGCCTGCTCACGGCGGACCTCGTCGTGGCCGACCTTTCAATCCACAATGCCAACGTCTTCTACGAGTTGGGGATCCGCCACTCTCTGCGGGAGAAGCGCACGTTTCTGCTCCGTTGTGATGGCGACAAGTATCCGTTCGATCTGCAGACCGACCGCTATTTCGTCTATGACAAGAACGACCTGAAAGCGAGCCTGCCGCTCCTGATCAAAGCCTTGCAGCAGACCCAGGCCTCACCCGACCAGGACAGCCCGGTCTTCCGTTCGCTGCCCAACATGAAGCCGCAGGACCGCTCGAAGTTCCTCGCCGTACCGACGGATTTCGCCGAGGAGGTGGAGCTTGCCGACAGCGGCAAGCATCTGGGAGACCTCGAGCTGCTCGCAGCCGAGGTAAAAGGCTTCCCCTGGGAGAGCGAGGGACTGCGAGTGGTCGGCCGCGCCCAGTTCGACCTCAAGGCTTTTGGAGGAGCGCGCGAGACCTGGGAGGCCGTCCGGAACCTCGACTCCGATGATCTGGAAGCGAACACCCTGCTCGCCACCATCTATCAGCGCCTGGGCGACTTCACGCGCTCCGAGCAGGCGGTCAAACGCGTGCTCAAGAGAACCGATATTTCCGGCCAGGACAGGGCCGAGGCCTTGTCTCTCCAGGCTCGCAACGCGAAGGCGAACTGGCGGAGCGACTGGGAGGACCTTCCGCCTGAGAAACAACGCGATGAGGCTCTGCGCTCGCCGTGCCTGCAGGAATCCCTGACAGCCTATGCGGACGCCTTCGACGAGGCGCTCAATCACTTCTACTCCGGCCTCAACGCGCTCGGGCTGCTCAAGGTCCTGATCGAGCTGGCCACGGCCCTACCTGATGTCTGGGCCGAGCCGTTCGACGAGGAGGAGGACGCCGAGCGCGAGCTCGAGAAGCGCCAGGAGCAGTTCCAGAAGCTGGCGGCGGCCGTGGAGATCTCCATCGACGCGGCTAAGAAGCGGCTCGCCCGCGAGCGCAAGCCCAACATCTGGGTGGATATCAGCGAGGCGGACCTCTGCTGCCTCACGTCGGACCGCCCTAAAAAGGTTGCGAACGCCTACCGCAAAGCCCTGGCCGAGGCCCCCGACTTCGCCGCGGACGCCGCACGCACCCAGCTCGAGCTTTACCAGCAGCTCGGCGTGCTGTCGGAAAACGTCGCCGCGGCCCTGGCCGAGCTGCCCGCTTCGCAGCCCTCAAAAGAAAAACGGCAGCGGGTGCTCCTCTTCACCGGCCACATGATCGACAAGCCCGGCCGGGAAAAGCCACGTTTCCCTGCCGACAAGGAGGGCGTCGCCCGCCAGGCCCTCTGCAAAGCCATCGAGGAGGAACAGGCGCTCGCACCGGTGGCCTATGGCATCGCCGGCGGCGCCAGCGGCGGCGACGTCCTGTTTCACGAGGTCTGCGCCGAGCTCGGAATCCCGACGCGGCTCTACCTGGCGCTGCCGAGGGAGGAGTACATCGTCGAGTCGGTCCAGTCCGCGGGCCCGAAATGGGTGGAGCGCTTCAATCGGATCTACCAGCAGCATCCGGAGATGCGGGAGCTCTCCCTCTCCAAGAATCTCCCCGCCTGGCTGATCGAGCGGGCCGACAGGTACACGATCTGGCAGCGCAACAATCTATGGATGCTGCACAACGCCCTGGCCGAGCAGGAGCAGGAGGTCACTCTGATCGCGCTCTGGAACGGCAAGGCCGGCGACGGTCCCGGCGGCACCGGGGATCTGGTCGAGCAGTCGCAGCGGCGCGGCGCCAAGGTGGTGATCCTCGACACCAACGAGCTGTTCGGGCTCGGCTCTTAGGCTAGGTCGTCGCCGACTCCGTGAGCTCTTCGAGGCCGGTCACATGATGTGCATCCACAAGGCGGCTTCCCGTCGTCCGGGAAGAGGAGATAGTCCTCGTAGGTGAGCTTCGGGGAAGGGTCGCGGAGAGTCATCGCCGGTTTAGATGCCAACCGAGACGCCAGCCTCATTCTTTTATGATCCAGCCCACTCTGACAGTGAGCTCGGTGGAGGCGCTCCGGCCATCGGCGAGGGCCAGTGTGATGTTGAGCCTGACGTCTCCGGCACCGACACCCTCCGGCGACTGCGGGAAGAAGTGTATGGTACCGATGAGATCGTCGCCTGAGATTTCAAGGGAACCGGAGGCGTCACAACCCACGGTGCCGTCCACGCTCTCGCATGTGTAATTCGCCGAGCCGGAACCACCTCGTCGCCTGTGGATAGCATCACTGATGGTCGCAAACGCGGCCCTGTGCGCGAAGGGAGGTGTTTCGACGCTAACAACCTTCCCGTTTACCGTCAGCGCTGGCACGGTTACAGACGAGCGTACGGTTTGCCGTCCGGAGCCGTGCGTCAGGATCACTTCAAGTTCCCCGCTGAACACCTCGAACGTGTGTGTGCCGAGAATCTTGAAGGATCCCGGCCCGTTCGGCACGATGACTCCCTGCGATGTCGTCCCATCGCGCCAGTCGATCGTCGCCGCGAAGTCCGATGCGCTGCCGCTGCCCGTGCGATCGACAAAGGTTGCGACAACAGCATTGCTCAGGCCGTCGCCGAAATCGTCGTGGACCTTCTCCGAGACCAGCCGCGTGCGCTCGGGACCAGAGAGCCCCAGGCGTTCTTCTGGCACGCTTCGCCCATCCTGAGCGGAGACCGTAAGGGCAACCGAGACGCTGCAACGGTCTTCCGCGGCCGGCTTGCAGCCCGTCCAATCGTAGGCATGGCTGCCAACGATCTCATAACCCGCTTCGCCGCTCGTCCGAGCCTTTAGCGTTGCTCTCTCGACGGTACCGTCGCCCCAGTTGACAGTGGCTGTATAGTAGCTGCTCGGCCGAGACTTGGTGTCGGTAAGCGTGCCGAGGAGGAGATCCACAAACGGCTCGCCGTTGCGATGATCGGGAACTGTTCCAGGCCGCTTGAGACGCAGATCGAACCCGATAGGCCCGTCGTACGGCCCGATGGGGAAGCGAGCGATACGATCGGCATTCTGCTCCAGGAACCAGATGTTCATCGTTTCGCCCGAAGGGGCCTGCAGGAGGCCCGATGTAAAGGGGTAGCGGTAGGTATCGCCCGACTGCACTCGGCTCGGTGCCGTATGTCTTACGTCATCGTCGATAGTCACTTGGCGGAACTCGAGCAGGTGGCCGTCCTCCATCCGACGAGCAGCAACAGGGCGGGCCTCTGCCTCTTTGAGATCCAGCAAACCGATCGCCGTGCCGTAGGAGTACCACAGCTTATCCGACTGTTCAAAGATCAAGCCGGTCACGCCGTTGGGGAAGTCGTACTTTCGGAACGGGTTGTAGACGTTGCTGTAATAGACTATTTTGGTAATCGAGCCGGCGTTCAGGACGATACGCCCGATGCCGACCTCCTTGAAATTGAGACTGAATTTTGTCGTAAACCAGACGCTGTCCCCAAAAAAGGTGAGGTCTGCCTTCTCGGCTTGGTTATGAAGGATCGTGGTGATATGACCGCTGGTATCCATCCTATAGACTGAGTAATCGTCGATGAACCAAAGAGAAGCTCCGTCGGACACGATTGCCTTGGGCCGCGAATAGTCTTCTGGCGGCGGAAAATTTGTGACCTTGCCATCAGCGGTGATGCGGCCTAGTCCCCCCGAGGCCCCCGGGCCTCCGGCATGATAGGTGAACCACATCGCCCCATCGGGACCGGCCGTTATTCCCTCGGGCATGCCGAAGGGTCCGGGGAGCCTCCATTCCTGTTGCTGCCACGATCCACTCTTGATGTTGTAGATGCGTCCAATACGGCTGGCTTCCCGACAGGTATACCAGATGCTGTCGTCGTCGTTGTCGCCTCCTCGAGCCAAATTAAAGAGGCCAGCCCCTTCGGTGGGATATTGGGTATATATGAATCCCATCCCCGCCGTACGAACGCCGTCCAGGCGTATCCGCCCCAGCCCCGAATGGTAGTGACGCCGATCGTCCTGCCTGCGGATGTACCAAAGAACGTTATCGGGACCCATGACCATGGTGCGAGAGCCAATGAAGGGAGGGATTACACCGTCAGGGTGAGCGGAGTCGTAGAGGCCCAGCGCCTCGTATTCGACGACACCCTCCGTTCCCGGAAGGTCGGTGGGAACCACCTTCTCGTCACGGACCAGCGGTGCTCCGCGCATCGGCAAACCCGCCACGACGCCGGTCGCCACGACCAACCAAAACCAACGCGAGGAGTAAGGCGGACTTGCCTTCGCCATCCAGGCTTCCTCATTTAATTAATAGAGCATGGCTAGCCTAACCGATTCCTCCCTTCTGTCAAGATGCGGCAACCCTCAGCGCGCCGTGATCGTCGCCGAGCCCGTGGCGCTTCGCGCCGGCGCCTCCAGCGTTTGCGGCACCGCGCGCCGCCGGGGCCCGAAGGCCTGCCGCAGCACCGGCCCCAGCACGGCGGGATGGAAGAGGGCCGCCGGCGACTTCATCATGTGGTTGACCTCCTGGAAGCGGCGGAAGACCTCCTGGCTTTGCGGGATCAGCCGGATCACCTGCTCGATGTACCAGTGCATGAACTTGACCTTGGCGGTGATCTCGCCGCCCTGGGTGGCCGGCCAGCGCAGATCCTCGCCCGTGGTCAGGGCCCAGGGACCGGTGACCAGCTTTGCGACCCGCTTCTGGAAACTTCGGCTGTCGAGCCGGCCGCCGTTCTCGCGCAGGAGCCGCCGCAGCTCCAGGGCCTCGAGGCCGGCCAGCGTCATGCCGACACCGTAGACCGGATTGAAGGCGCACACCGAATCCCCCAGCGCCGCGAACCCCTGCGGCACGTCCGCCTTGTCGTAATGGCGCAGGAGGTTCGCCGTGCGGCGGTAGCCGTAGATGCGGGAGAGCGGCCGGGCATGCTGGATCGCCCGGTGCAGCTCCGGCGAGGGCAGGCTGCGGGCGAAGTCGAGGAAGCCCTTTTCATCCGTCGGCGGGTAGTCGTGCATCACGCCGGCGATCGTCACCATCCAGCGGTCGCCTTCGATGGGCTGGATGATCCCCGCCCGCGGCTGATACGGCGGCCGGTTCATGATGAACAGGGTCTTCCAATCCTTCTGCACATCGGGGACCGGCTCGTAGATGCGCGTCGCGTAGCCCCAGAAGGCGTCGACCACGGTCTCTTCGGGCTTCGCGCGGCCGGCCGCCTGCAGCCACTCCGGCGCGCGCGAGCCGCGACCGCTGGTATCCACTACCAGCTCGGCCGGCAGCGTCAGGGTCTCCGGCGACGCGCTGGTATCGCGCTGGCGGGAGACGATCGTCACCCCTTGCACCCGCGAGCGGTCCTCGCTCAGCGTCAGGCCGGAGACCTGGAAGCCTTCGATGAGGGTGATCCTGGGATCGGTCTTCAGATGCCGGCGGATCGTCGCTTCCAGCAGCGGCCGCGTGAAGGTGCAGAACTCCAGCCCCAGCTCGCCGCGCGGCGACCAGCCGGAGCGGTAGAGGATGCGGAAGTCGCTTCCCTGATCGAGGAGATGGCTGCCCGCCGCCAGGAGATCGGCCGTGACGCCGGGGAACAGCTCCTCGACCACCATAAGGCCGCGCTTGAAGAAGAAGTGGAGGTGCCGGGCGTGCGGCACGCCGGGCCGGTCCTCGCTCCCCTCCGGCAGGCGGTCGCGCTCGACGACGGTGACGGCATCGAAGTGCTCGGAGAGCACGCGCGCCGCGAGCATGCCTCCGATGCTTCCCCCCACCACGACCGCATGGCGGCCGGCAGGGATAGTCCTTTCCTGGGGAGAGTGCGGGGAGATCAGATCAGACATGAAAGTCCCACCTTTCAGATCCGCGGAACCGCTTGAATGAAGCCGCTTCTATATAGATAGGTGCATAAGTGGTGCCAGACGAGCTGTCCTATCTCTGTTTACGAGTGACGGACGCTGAAAGTTCGTTTCAGGGGAGATCCAGATGCGCCTTGGTCTTGGACGGGACCTGCCCTCCGAAGCCTCACCCCCCTGTCCCCCTCTCCCTGACGGGCGAGGGGGGACGTCTGCGAAGGAGTCTTGCCGAAAAAGGTAGGCTCCTATTGGCAAGACTGGCTATGAATCGTCCCCCCCTCGCCCGTCAGGGAGAGGGGGACAAGGGGGTGAGGCTTCGGAGGGCAGACCGCAACAGTACTCTTGGACCCTTCGAGGTATTCTCTTGCTTGGGAGGTGTACCCCATGCGCTTGACCGTCCTCGGCAGCTCCGGCGGCTATCCGGCTCCCGGCAATCCCAGCAGCGGCTTTCTCCTCGAGCACGGCGGCGCGAAGCTGTGGATCGACGCCGGCAACGGCACCTTCGCCGAGCTGCAGCGGCTGGCGGACTTCACCAGGATCGACGCCCTGGTGCTCAGCCACGTCCACGCGGACCACTGCGCGGACGTCTTCCCTCTCCATGTGGCGATACGCTACGGCGAGCACAGCGGATTACGCCTCCCTCTGTACTGCCCTCCGGGAGTCCGCGAGACGCTCGGGAAGCTGCTCGGCGAAGGGGGCTGGGAGGATCTCGGCGAAGCCTTCGAATTCCACACCGTCGACGCCGGAGACAGGGTGGAGATCAGCGGCTTTCGCTTGCGCTTCCTGCGCATGGATCATCCCGCGCACACGCTGGGCATCCGCGCCGAGACCTCCGGCGGCACCCTCACCTACTCGGCGGACACGCACACCGGCGCGGACCTCGCCGGCTTCGCGCAGGGCAGCGATCTGCTGCTCTGCGAGGCCACCTATCAGGAAGGGAAGATAGGCGGGCCCGTCCATCTCAGCGCCCGCCAGGCCGGCGACGCCGCGCGGCGTGCCGGGGTGCGCGAGCTGGCCCTCACGCACGTCTGGCCGACGTTCGACCCGCAGGTCTCCCTCGCGGAAGCGCGCGCCGCGGCGGGCGATCTGCCGGTCCGCTGGGCGCGGTCCGGGGAGGTCTTCGACATCGGCGGGTGACGAAAATCGTCCTCCCGGGAGCACGGTTTTGTCCTCCGGAGGAGCCTCGCGCGATCCCGTGCTTTAATGGCGCTCGCCTGAAGGGAGATTGAATGGGCTTTCTGACAGGTGTCTTCGGTCCCAGCCGCGAGGAGGTGTGGAAGCAGCTCTGCGCCGAGATCGGGGCCGACTTCGTCGACGGCGGCTTCTGGCGGGGCGACAAGGTCCAGGCGCACGCGAAGCATTGGACGATCACCCTCGATACCTACACGGTATCCAGCGGCCACAGCCACGTCACCTACACGCGGATGCGCGCTCCCTTCGTCAGCAACGACGGCCTGCGCTTCCGCATCTATCGCAAGGGGTTCTTCAGCGGCCTGGGCGAGGCTTTGGGCATGCAGGACATCGAGGTGGGGCACTCGCTCCAATTCGACGACGATTTCATCATCCAGGGCAACGACGAGGCCAAGATCCGGGCCCTCTTCGCCAACCCGGAGATCCGCCGGCTGATCCAGGAGCAGCCGCAGATCCGGCTCGAGCTCAAGGACGACGAAGGCTTCTTCCGCCATCACTTTCCGGAGGGCGTGGACGAGCTGCACTTCCAGGTCGTCGGCATCATCAAGGACGTGCAGCGCCTGAAGCAGCTCTTCGATCTCTTCGCCGAGGTCCTCGAGGAGCTCTACCGGATGGGCTCGGCGTCGGAGCGGGATCCCGAGGTGGCGTTGTAGGTTGGCATGCCGGGCTCCTTCCTGGAGAAGTATGCCAAGCCGCTCTCGGGGCCGGTCTTCGCCGTCCTGGTGCTGGCGATCGCCGGTCTCGTATGGACGCGCAGCCTTCTGGGCCACGGACCGGTGACCCTCGGGCTCCAGGCTGCGGCCTTCCTGCTCATGATCTGGGCGCGCGTCACCTTCGGCATCCGCAGCTTCCACTACGCGGCCAACCCGACCCGGGGCGGCCTCATCACCACCGGTCCCTACCGCTGGATGCGGCACCCCATCTACGCCGCCATCCTCCTTTTCGTCTGGGTCGGGATCGCCGCCAATCCGTCGCTCAAGAGCGTCGCCCTCGGAGTCGTCGCCACGGCCATGCTATTCCTGCGCATGATCTTCGAGGAGACCCTGGTGCGGCAGCGCTATCCGGAGTATGAGGAGTACGCCCGGCGGACGAAGCGGGTGATACCGTTCCTGCTGTAAATCCAAACGGAGGCGATCCCCATGCCCTGGATCCAGGTCACCGAAAGCTCGAATCGCGAAGTCTGGCTGAGAACGGAGTCCGTCATCGGTCTCACCGTACCCGAGCGGCACGGCCGGGGAACCCGCCTGCTCCTCCTCTCCGGCGCTTCTGTCGAGGTCACCGAAGATCGGGCGGATCTGCTGCAGAAGATCAAGGAGCTGGAAGGCACCGCGGCGAAGGACCGGCGGGTGGGATTTCCGGGGGAGTGACCGCAGGAAAGCTGGCGGCGGACCTTCCGCCGAAGTGTTCTCCTACCCCAGGTGGTGGTAGGGTAGAATGGGGAGTGGGTTGGAGCACTGAGGGGAGGCTGGCGGGGCACGGAGGTGGGCATCCCCCTATACTTTGGCTTAGCTCTTGAGGGAGAATAGTGAAGTCTTGCAAGACCTTAAGAGCGCGTACTACGAGGTGACGTTTAGGCTCCGCTTCGTGGAGTCAACGGGTGAGACGTTCCAGGATCTGTTCTCCTCCATTATGGAGATGCGGTACCCCGGCGACTTCGTTCGTGTACGTCCGTGGGGAAACGTCGGCGATCGGAAGAATGATGGCTATCTTCGCTCTCGCCGAAAGCTCTTCCAGTGTTTCGCCCCCCGTGAATTGAAGTTGTCGAAAACCATCAAAAAGATCAACGATGACTTTAACGCGGCCCTACCCTATTGGGAGCGGTACTTTGATGAGTGGATCTTCACACACAACGACATCAAAGGGCTCGCGCCAGACATCCTAAGGCTCCTGCTCGATCTCAGTTCGGAACGGAGGCCCCTTGCCGCGACACACTGGGGCTATGGCGAACTTTTGACTGAGTTTAAGGCCTTACCGCTGACGGACGCGGCGTCCCTGCTTGGCCCTGCACCTGGGCTGAAGGATGTCGTCGAAGTTCGCGTGGAGGATGTGCAGCGACTGCTGAAGCATGTTGCTCTTCAGCCGGAACCGTTAACCGTCGATGTCAGACCTGTACCTGCGGCAAAGTTGCAGCACAACCAGTTGTCCGATGCCGCAGCGATTCTGCTTAAGGCGGGCATGACGCGCGCCGAAATCGTCAAGAGATACCTCCGCGGCCTTGCGGACCAGACCCGTCACGATCGCGTAGCGGCCGCATTCCGAGGGCACTACGAGAAGTTAAAAGCCGACGGCCTACCGCCAGACGACATCTTCGGCGGTCTTCAGAAATTCGTCGCTGGCGACGGTATTCCCAGTCCTTCGCATCAAGCTGCCACGCTTGCGATCCTGGCGTACTTCTTCGAGGCATGCGAAATCTTCGAGCGCCCGCCAAGTGGGACGAACGTGCCAACATGATCCTTCCTACAAAAGGCTTGGCGGTTGACCGCGCGCTCCTCTCCATAGGAGCTGACGTGCTCCGCCGTCTAGACCGACCTAAGACGGTTTCGCGGCTTTGGGAGCAGATGAGACAGCGGCAGAGTAGTCTGCTAGAGGCAATATCTTACGACTGGTTCCTCCTGGCTCTCAATCTGCTTTATTTGTGGGGCGTGGTGGACTTCGAGGACGGTCGGATCCGCCGCACCCGCCAGAGGGTTGCACGATGATCCATCATGTCTTTAGCTCGCTAAAGTCGTTCAAGCATCTGGAGCTACGGCCTGGGCTGAACATACTGTTGTCTGACAAAAGCGCTGGAGCTACTGAACAACAGACACGAAACCGCGCCGGCAAGTCGAGTCTTGTCGAACTGATTCACTTCGTTTGCGGAGGAAACTGCGACGCAGACTCAACCTTTCGAGCGGCAGAATTGGTCCTGTCTTCATTCGGTTTGGAGTTAGATGTGTTTGACGAAACCGTCCGCGTATCACGCTCTGCATCGGAGCCATCTAAGATCATTGTTGAGCGCGGCAAGGCGACAATATGGCCTAAACAACCCAAGGCAGATAAGGATTCCGGTCGGCGCGTTATATCCAACCCCGACTGGCGAGCAGTTCTGGGCCGGGGATTTTTTGGCATCGACGAAGAAGCGGATACCGAGGAAGTTGAGGGTAGTGCGGGTCGACCGACATTTCGCTCGCTTTTCCCCTATTTCGCACGGCGCGAGAGCAACGGTGGAATGCGCGAAGCAACACGGAACAACACGATGCAGAAAAAGGGAAACGAACAGATCGCTATTTCTTATCTAATTGGCATCGACTGGACCATCGCACAGCAATGGGAAGCTATACGCCAGAAGGAGAAACAGATCCGTGAGTTAAAGAGGATCGTTGGCCAAGGCGTGCTCACTGAGGTATTGGACTCAGCTGCCTCTTTGCGCTCTCGCCTAGTCGTTGCGGAAGAAAGGCTGAAGCGTGTCGTAACCACGCTTTCTTCGTTCCGCGTCCACGATCAATATCACAACATGGAACGAGAGGCCTCAACGATTACGCGCCAAATCGCGGATCTTTCTGACGAAAGCGCCCTCGATCGCACCTATATCGAGGAGCTTGAGACTGCCATGCAGGCGGAAGCGCCGCCTGCCCCGACCGATCTCACGCGCTTGTATGAAGAGGCTGGCGTTATCCTGCCGGACCTTGTTCGAAGGCGCTATGAGGACGTCCTTAAGTTCCACGAATCCGTCATACGCAATCGGCGGAGCTATTTGCAGGCCGAGCACGCAACCGCGGCGGAGCGGGTGAGATTGCGTGACGCAAAGAGGGCGGAACTCGATCGTCGACGGTCAGAACTGATGGGAATGCTGAAGTCGCACGGCGCGCTGGACCAATTTGTCACATTGCAGGCTGAGCACGGCCGACTACAAGCAGAAGTAGAAACGCTTCGACGTAGATTCGAGGCTGCCTCCCAGCTCGAGTCCACCAGCTCGTCACTTGAGTCGGATCGCGTTCGCTTGGTCGAGCGGCTACGACAGGAATTTACTGAGCGAAGCGCGGTCCTCGATGATGCGATCAGGGCATTCAGTAGCGTTGTCGAGGAACTATACGGTGAGCCAGGGCGGCTTGAATTCCATCCAACTCACAACGGCCCCGAACTACGAATCGCTATCCAGGGTGACCGGAGTCGTGGCATCGGCAATATGGAGATCTTCTGCTTCGACATGATGCTCCAGCGCATGTGTGCTAGACAGAAGATAGGGCCCGGCTTTTTGGTTCACGACAGCCATTTGTTTGATGGTGTGGATCCTCGCCAGACCGGCCGTGCCTTGACTGTGGGCGCTCGACTCGCTGAAGAGATCGGCTTTCAGTATTTCGTGACGCTCAACTCGGACGTGCTTTCCGAATTGCCATCGGATTTCGAGGTCGAGCGTTACCTTCTGCCACAGAGGCTCACGGACGCGACCGAAGACGGCGGTCTCTTCGGTGTTCGTTTCGAGCCGCCGCGCGCCGACCAATCGGAACCCGGGAGTCGACGTCGTAGGCGATCTTCAACATCGAGCGCCACCGTCTGATTAGTAGGCGCGAACCAACCCGGTTTCTACGCTGGCTCATTTAGAGTTAGAGGCCACATCTCGGCGAGCATGAGGACCAAACCCTCCGACTGTTCCCTCCCGCAACTTCAGCCTACCTACGCTCGTAGACATTCTAGTCGCTTCCTGCGGAGGCGGCGCTGCTGATCAGCTACGTCAAACGTCTCAGGGAGGTTCTCATGCCTTTCGTCATCCGAACCCTGCTCTGCTTAGCCGCCTTCGCCGCCGGGGCGGCCTCCGCGCAGACCAAGCTCCTCCGCTTTCCGGACATCCACGGCGACAAGGTGGTCTTCACCTACGCCGGCGACCTGTGGACGGCGCCCTCCGCCGGCGGCACGGCGACCCGGCTGACGGCCCATCCCGGGCTGGAGATGTTCGCCAAGTTCTCGCCCGACGGGAGCTGGATCGCCTTCACCGGCCAGTACGACGGCGACGAGCAGGTCTATGTCATCCCGGCGACCGGCGGCGCGCCGAAGCAGCTCACCTACTATCCCGCCCGCGGACCGATGGCGCCGCGGTGGGGCTACGACAACCAGGTCTACGGCTGGACGCCGGACGGCAAGTCCGTCTTCTTCCGCTCGCTGCGCGACGGCTGGGACGTGGCGGACAGCCGCGTCTACACGGTGCCGCTCACCGGCGCGCTCGGCGAAGCCCTGCCGATGCCGCTGAGCGGCGCCACCGCGCTCTCCCCGGACGGCAAGCAGGCCGTCTACACCCCCTACGCGCGCGACTTCCGCACCTGGAAGCGTTACCAGGGCGGCTGGGCCCAGGACCTGTGGATCTTCGATCTCGCCACCCACGCGGCGAAGAACATCACCAACACCCCGCGCTCGGAGCGCGATCCGATGTGGGTCGGCAACAAGATCTTCTTCAACTCGGACCGCACCGGCACGCTCAACCTCTACTCCTACGATGTGGCGTCCGGTGCCACGGCGCAGCTCACCCAGAGCACGCAATGGGACATCCGCTGGCCCAGCGCCGACGAAGCGGGACAGATCGTCTACGAGATGGACGGCGAGCTGAACGTCTTCGATACCCGCAACGGTCAGTCGCGGCACCTCTCGATCACGGTGCCCAGCGACCAGCTCGACAGCCGGCCGTCGCAGGTCTCGGCCGACAAGCAGATCGAGGGCTCCGCCCTGTCGCCGAAGGGCGAGCGGATGGTGGCCGTCGGCCGCGGCGACGTCTTCAACGTCCCCATCGAGAAGGGCGTGACGCGCAATCTCACCCGCACCTCGGGAGCCCACGACAAGCACGCCCGCTGGTCGCCCGACGGCCGCAAGATCGCCTTCATCTCCGACCGCACGGGAGAAGAGGAGATCTATGTGATGGATGCTCTGGGCGCGGGCCAGCCCGAGCAGCTCACCAGCGGCGGCAAGGCCATGCGCTACGCGCCCGAGTGGTCGCCGGACGGCAAGCGGCTGGCCTTCGGCGACAAGGACCGCAACCTGTGGGTGCTCACCGTGGCCGACAAGAAGCTCACGCTCGCGGCGCACGACGCCCGGCGCGAGATCCGCGACTACACCTGGTCGCCGGGCAGCGATTACGTGGCTTTCAGCATGCTGGACCCCAACAACTTCCGCTCGCTCTGGATCTGGGGCGTGGACGGCAAGCTCCACCGCATCACGGACGAGGACTTCGGCGAGTTCCAGCCCGCCTGGGACCCGCAGGGCAAGTACTTGTACTACCTCTCCGGGCGCGCGTACGCGCCGCAGTTCGACGCCATCGACTTCAACTTCGCCCTCGACCGCAACGTCGGCGTCTACGCCCTGGCTCTGCGGAAAGAGGTGGAAAACCCTTTCCCGCCGGAAGAAGACAAGGTGACGCTGGGCGGCGAGGAGAAAAAGGACGAAAAGGATGGCAAGGACGAGAAGGATAAGGATAAGAAAGAAGAGAAGAAGCCCACAACCACCAGAATCGACTTCGAGGGGCTGGCCTCCCGGGTGACGCGCGTGCCGGTGCCGTTCGACAACTACGACGGCCTGAGCGCGGGCGAGGGCAAGCTGCTCTACGTGAGGTTTCCGGCGCAGGGCTTCGGCGAGCCGGCGTCCAAGCCGGAGCTGCGGATCTTCACCTTCAAGGACCGCAAGGCGGCCACGCTCACCGACGGCGTCAACGGCTATGACCTGTCGCGGGACGGTGAAAAGGTCCTGGTCTTCCAGGACGGCCAGCACAATCTCTACGACGCCAAGCCGGACGGCAAGGACTCCAAGAAGGTCATCGACACCTCGGGCATGGTGGTGAACCGGGTGCCCGCCGAGGAGTGGGCCGAGATCTTCCGCGAGGCCTGGCGGCGCTACCGCGACTTCTTCTACGTCGGGAACATGCATGGCTACGACTGGGAGGCGCTGCGCCGCCAGTACGAGCCGCTGCTGGCTTCCGTCGGCCACCGCTCGGACCTCAACTACGTCATCGGCGAGATGATCGCCGAGCTCAACGTCTCCCACGCCTACGTGGCGGGCGGCGATTTCGACCTGCCGCCGCGGCCCAAGGTGGCGCTGCCGGGCGCCCGCTTCGAGCTCGACAAGGCGGCCGGCCGCTACCGCATCGCCAGGATCTTCCGCGGCCAGAACGAGGAGGATCTCTACCGCTCGCCGCTCACCGAGGTGGGGATGGACGTCCATGTGGGGGACTACGTGCTGGCGATCGACGGCGAGGACCTCGCGGCGAACGACAATCCCTACCGCCTGCTACGCCACAAGGCGGACCGGCCCGTGCGCCTGACGGTGAATGCCAAGCCGTCCCTCGACGGCTCGCGCGAGATCACCTTCCGGCCGATCGAGAGCGAGGCGAGCCTGATCTATCTCGATTGGGTCACCGGCAACCGCGAGCGCGTGACGAAGCTCTCCGGCGGCCGCGTCGGCTACATCCAGCTCCCCGACATGGGGGAGGACGGCATGCGGGAGTTCATCAAGCAGTACTTCGGCCAGGTGCGCAAGGAAGGGCTCATCGTGGACGTGCGCGAGAACGGCGGCGGCTTCGTCTCGCAGACGCTGCTCGAGCGGCTGGCGCGCCATCCGCTGATGGTCGACTACGGCCGCACCGACGAGGACCCGCAGCCCTATCCGGCCGTGGTCTTCAACGGCTACATGGCCTGCCTGATCAACGCCGGCTCGGGTTCGGACGGCGACATCTTCCCCGCCGTGTTCCGCCAGTTGGGGCTGGGGCCGCTGATCGGCGTCCGCACCTGGGGCGGCGTCGTGGGGATCTCCGGCCACGGGCCGCTGATCGACGGCGGGCAGATCTTCGTGCCCGAGGCCGGCTCGGTGTCGCTCGAAGGCCAATGGGTCATCGAGGGGCACGGCGTCGATCCGGACATCGTAGTGGAGAACGATCCCCAGTCCGTCATCGCCGGCCGCGATCCGCAGCTCGAGCGGGGGGTGGCCGAGGTGATGAAGAAGATCCAGGCGGCGCCGAAGGCGTATCCGAAACGTCCCGCGGACCCGGTGAAGACGCCATGACCTCACCCCCTGGCCCCCTCTCCTAAAGGAGAGGGGGAGGAAAAAGGCCGACCCTCTCCTTTAGGAGCGTTCTTCAAGCCCCTCTCCTTTAGGAGAGGGGTTGGGGCGAGGTCGAGCGGGCTACAATGGCCCATCATGGAACCGAACCCTTCTACCGTCCCCGTCGTCCTCGCCGCGACCGACTTCTCCGCCACCGCGACCGCGGCCCTCGATTGGGCCGTCGAGCTCGCCAGGCAGCAGGGAGCCCGCGTCGAGCTGGTCCACGCCGTCACCCTGCCGCCGTCGATGCCGGGCTACGTCCCCACGGGCGGGCTGGACTTCGAGGCGGACGTGCGGCGGGCGGCCGAGCAGCGGCTGAAGGAGACGGCCGCCGGTCTGCGGGAGAAGGGCGTCGAGATCGATACCTACCTGGCGCCCGGCACGCCGTCGCAGGTGATCGTCGACCGCGCCGAGAAGGTCTCCGCGAAGGCGATCGTCATCGGCACCCGCGGGCTGACGGGTCTGCGCCACCTGCTGCTCGGCAGCACCACGCAACGGGTGGTCCACGGCGCCCGCTGCCCGGTGCTCACCGTGCATCCCGGCGACCTTGGCAAGCACCGCGCCATCCGCACCATCCTCGTGCCGACCGACTTCTCGCGCGACGCGGATCTCGCCATCCGCACCGCCCACGCGCTGCTGGCGCCGCTGGAGCGCGACGCCCGCCTCATCCTCCTTCACGCTTTCAACCTGCCGATCGAGTACACGGCCTACGGCCCGATCCCGCTCTCGATCACCTACCTGGAGGACACCGGTCTGGAAGCGGAGCGGCGGCTCTTCGAGACGGCGCAGGCGCTGCAGCGCGAGGGGCTGGCGATCGAGACGCTGGCCCGCGAGGGGGACCCGGCGCACGTCATCGCGGAAGAGGCGGAGAAGCGGGGAGCGGACCTCATCACCATGGGGACCCGCGGCCAGTCGGGAATTCGCCACCTCCTCCTCGGCAGCACCGCCGAGCGGGTGGTGGAGCACGCGCCGTGTCCGGTGATGACGATCCGGCGGGTGGAGTAGCCCTACTCCACCTCCACCCATCCACCTTCGGGTATGAAGGGTTTTACCTTCAGATGGCCTCAGCTCCCCAAGCTTTGTTGCCTCCGGGTGGGATATCCTGTCATCATCGCTTGCGTAAACGTTGACGCGGCGATCAACCCGTGGAGAACATCGCTCCGGCGCAGCCGCATCCTCCGGGTCCCTTTCCGCGCTCCGCCTTTCGCCACCCCCTCGAGCGCCGCTGGCTCCATTACGCCTTTCTCTCCCGGGACGGGTCGCGGGCGCTGATAGCCAACATCGCCTGGCTCGCGGACGAGGGGAGCTCCGCCGGCCTGCGCACCGCAATCCTGTTGACCCATGAGCGCGAGGCGGGCTGGAGCTGCAGCCAGTGGAACGCCGCCGGCCCGGCGGAGCCGTGGAGCTCGTTTCGGCTCGCTTCACCGCCTCGGTTGCCGGGACCGCCGCGCGAGGCGCCGGATTTCGAGCTGGCGGCTTCGAAGGGCTGGCCGTGGGCGCGGCTCCGGCTCCAGCCGACCTCGACGCCCGGGGTCGGCGGGTGCGCCACCTTCCAGGGCGGCCACTGGCAGCGCTGGCAGGCCGAGCCCGGCGTGCTGGCACGGGGGCTCTGGCGGACCCGCCCGGAAGAGTCGCGCCCCTTCGAGGCGGTGGGCTATCACGAGCGGGTCCGCGGCCGCTGGGGCTGGCCGGAGATGGGCGGCTGGGTCTTCGGGTTCTGCAACCATGCGCCGGAGGGCCTCCGGGACGGCCGCCCGCCGGAGTGGTCCCTCGTCTTCGCCCTGCTCCAGCCCGGCGAAGAGATGCCGGCGCAGAATTGCGTGCTCATGCTCTGGCGGCGCGGCCGGCTGATCCGGTTCATCCCTCGGCGCTCGCTGCGGGTGACCGCCGCCGGCCAGCTCGAGCGGGACCGGGTCGAGACCCTGCCCGCCCAGATGTCGTTCCTCGGCACCGGGCCGACGGCGGCGGTGCCGGCCGCCCTCTGCATCGACGGCTACCAGGGCCGGGACTGGGTACAGTTGCGCTTCCGGTGCCGCGCCGCCGCCCGCCTCGTGGTGCCGTCCGAGAGCAGTCTGCGCCCCTACTCCGTGCACGAGGTCATCGGAGAGGCGGAGGTCGAGCTCGACATCGGTGCGCACCGCGCCTCGTTCCGCAGCCCCGCGATCGTCGAGTTCGCGGGCGGTGCGGCGGAAGGGAGCTGGGATGGCCCTTGAGACCGGCACCGCGCCGCGCGACGGGGCGGAGCTGATCCGGCGCACCGTGGACCTCCTGGCGCAGAGGGCGCCGTCGATCCTCGCCGACGCTGCCCGCGAGCTGGGGCCCGAGAGGCTCGTCCTCCGCTTCACCGACGGCAGCCAAACCCTCCTCCACGCCGACCACAACGCCCTGCGCGTCCGCCCGGCCGGCACCGAGGAGCCGACGGTCGAATGCCTGCTGAGCGACGCCTCGCTACGGCGGCTGTTCGACCTGGAACGGCGGCCGGCCGAGCTGCTGGCAACCGGCGAGCTCGACACGCGCGGCCCGGCCGAGGCGGTCCTGGCCTGCTGGCGGACTTTCCAGATCCTGGCGCAGCGCGCGGCGGGGCTGCGAGTCGTGCAGACCGTCTGGACGGAATACCGGCGGCGCATCCCGCCAGAGCCGGTGGAGACCGGGGCGCCGGAGCCTCCCCCGCCTGGGCCCCACCGCCCCCACCCCGACGCCGCCGCCCTGCTGCGCGGCACCGAGGCTTCAACCGCCCGGACCGCCTCGGTGGCCACCACCCGGGTCCTCTGGGACGGCCGCGGCGGGGCGGGCTGGTGGACCTTCCCCGGACCGCGCGACGCCGACCTGTTCGAGGTGATGGAGGCCTGTCACCGGCGGGCACTCGACGAGGTGGACCGGCTGCTGCCCAGGGGCGAGCCCAAGGCCGCCCTGTACGACCTGATGCGCGAATATCCCTCGCGCGGCGGCAAGGGGCTGCGCGCCACGCTCTGCATGGCGACCTGTGGCGCCTTCGGCGGCCGAGCGGAAGACGCGGTGCGTACGGCGGCGGCGGTGGAGATGTTCCACAATGCCTTCCTGATCCACGACGACATCGAGGACGAGTCGATCTCGCGCCGCGGCACCCGCTGCCTGCACGGCGAGCATGGCATCCCGCTCGCGATCAACGCCGGAGACGCCCTCAACCTCCAAGCGGTCGAGACGGTATTGACGAACATCGAGCGGCTCGGCCTCGCCCGCACCCTGGGGCTGATCCACGAGGTGATCCGGATGTGCCGCGAGACCGTCGAAGGACAGGCCATCGAGCTGGGCTGGATCCGCGCCCGAGAGGTGCCGCCGGGCGATGACGACTACGTCCATATGGTCGTCAAGAAGACCGGCTGGTACACCTGCCTTTCCCCCTGCCGCCTCGGGGCCATCGCTGCCGGCCACACCCGGCCGGAGAATCTCGACCTCCTCGGTCGGGTCTTCGAGAAGGTGGGCGTGGCCTTCCAGATCCAGGACGACGTCCTCAACCTGGTCGGTGAGGAGTCGGTCTACGGCAAAGAGATCCTGGGCGACCTCCTGGAAGGCAAGCGGACGCTGATGCTGATCCACCTGATGCGCTCGCTCGCGGGCCGTGAGCGTGGCCGCGTGCTGCGCTGGCTCGCCCGGCCGCGCCGCGCCAAGGACCTCGACGGGGCGCGGTGGGTCGTCTCTCTCCTGGAGCGCGAGGGTTCGATCGAATACGGACGCACCGTGGCCGCCCGCTACGCCGCCCAAGGGGCAGGCCTCTTCGAGAGCGAGCTAGGCTTCCTGCCGGAGAGCGAGAGCAAGGCCCTCCTGCGTCAGGTCATCCATTACGTCAACACCCGGAAGCTGTGAACCAGACACCCGACGAAAAGCTGCTGGCGGGCATCGAGGGGGCGACCCTCGGCGGGCGTGCACTGCTCTGCACACTGGCCCGAATGGGCATGGCGCTACGGCGGGACGACCCTGTCCGCGCCCACCTCCTCTTGCATGCCACCCAGCCCCATCCTCTCTATAAAGGAGGCCGCCTCCTCTTCGACGTGCTCGAGTTGGAAGACCTGATGCTCGACGGCCCGCCGCCCGCGCCGGTCGGCCGCGCGGCCCTGCAGGCGGTGACCGGCTCGCTGGCGGATCTCATCCGGACCCTGGCGCGCTTCGCGAGCGAGCTGAAGGCAGTGGGGAACGGGGATGTCCGGGGCGAGGATGCGGAGCCTCCTGCACCGCGGGATGAGGAGGAGGAGCCGGCATCGGAGCTCCCCGAGCTGGACACCTCGGAATACCTCTACGACCTGGTGGTCCTCGGAGCTCTGGCCGAAGCAAGCCGGGGGATGGCCGGGGCTAGCCGGTCGGAGTCGGCCGGGGAGGACGTGGGTTCTCGCCCCCCGTCGACCTCTCCTGCATGAGATCGGTCGCGAGCTGGACGCCCGAGGACGCCAGGCGGGTGGCCGCCTGGACCAACGGGTCGAGATTGCGCTGAACCACGTCGAGCAGCTCCCGGCTCGAGCCGCTCAATTGCTCGACGTTCTTCTGGATCACGTCCACAACCTGGTGAGCCACCGGCAGAGAGGTCTCGGCGACCTCCGAAATGGCCCGGTTGACCCGCTCGGAACTCTCTTTGGTGCTCATGCCGCACCTCCTCTATAACTTACGAAACGATACGCCCGGCCCTGCTCGGTGTCAACGCGGAAGCTCGTTCAGGCCTGCGTCTGCGGGTTCGGCCGGCGAAAACGCATCAGGAATTCCACGGAGCGGTTGATCACGCTCTTGGGATAGCTACGAGTGGGCGAGGGGAGATCCTCGAGGAGCTTCTCGACCTGCGGCAGGGCGTCCGCGGCGGAGGCGACGGGATTGGCCAGCCACTTCACGTCCTGGCGGCGTCCCACCACCACCAGCGCCGGATCGGCGGGCCTCTCCGGCGCGCCGGCAACGACGCCGTACGAAGCCGAGAAGTTGCGGTCGTCGTGCAGGAGGGGGAAGAGGAGCTTGCGCTCGGCCTGCAGCTTCTTCAGCTCGTCGAGCTTGGCCGGCGAGACCGCCAGCACCCGGGCGTTCAGCTTGGCGAGGGCGCCGAGGCCGCGGTTGAGGGCGTCGAGGTCGCGGCGGACGCGGTCGCTTCCGGGGTCGGCGAAGAAGTAGAGGACCACCGCCGTGCGGATCACCTCGTCCTTCAACATCAGGACGGCGTCCTCCGTCGAGCTCAGGTCGAAGTTCGGGGCGGTATCGCCGATCGAGACCGTTCCGGGCATGTCTCCTCCTCGCGGACGCGCCGGCTCAGGAGCCGGAGAACCAGGTGGACGGGGGGTTCTTCGCGAAGTCGAACCATATCACCATGAAGATGAGCAGCAGGATCATGATGAAGCCGACCTGGCTGATGACCTCCTTCAGACGCAGCGAGAGGTCGCGCCGGATCACCCCTTCCACCAGCAGCACGAAGATCTGTCCGCCGTCGAGGATGGGGATCGGCATCAGGTTCATGATGGCGATGCTGATGCTGATGAAGGCCATCAGGTGGAGGAAGTCCTTGAAGCCCCGCCGCGCCGCCTCGCCGCTCTGCTTGGCGATCTCGAGCGGTCCGCCGACGGTGCCCTTGACCGGCAGCTCGCGGCTCACCACCTTACCCAGGATCTTGAAGGTATCCCGTATCATCTGCACGTTGTAGCGCACGCTCTCGACGACGGCGCGCACGGGACCGAAGCGGCGGAACTGATAGGAGCCGATCTCGACGCCGATCTTCCCCTCCGGGTTGGGCACCACCTGCAGGATGAGCGGCTGCCCTTGCCGCACGATGCGCACCTCGAGCCGCCGGCCCTTGCGGCCGCTGATGACCTCGACGAAGTCCTGGCTGTCGGAGATGGGGCGTCCGTCGACGGCGCGGATCTCGTCGCCCGGACGGAAGTCGGCGGCCGCGGCGGGCATCCCCGCATAGACCTTGATGACCTGCGCCCGCACGCTCGGCACCAGGCCCGCTGAATCCCCGAGGTCGTAGTTGGGCACCCGGCCCGGCGTCACCGCCGCCTGGAAAACGCGGCCGCCGCGGCGGACGGCGAGCGGCAGGGGCCGCTCGGGAGAGCCCATGAGGGCCAGGGCCACCTCCTGCCAGTCGTCGACTGGCTCGCCCTTGACCTTCAGGATGAGGTCCCCCCGCTGCAGTCCGGCGCGCGCGGCGGACGATCCCTTTTCGACGTCGCCGATCAGCGGCGGCGTATCGGGCAGGTTCAGCATCTGGAAGCCGACCATGAACAGGGCGGCGACGAGGGCGATGGCGAGCACCACGTTCATCGCCGGCCCGGCGAGGTAGACCAGGATGCGCTGCCAGCGCGGCTTGTTGAGGAACTCGCGCGGATCGTCGGTCACCTCGTCGGGGTTCTCGCCGCCCAGCCGCACGTAGCCGCCCAGGGGCACCAGGGAGACGCGGTAGTCGGTCTCGCCCCGGCGCACCCCCCACAGCCGCCGGCCGAAGCCGACCGAAAAGGTCAGCACGCGGACGCCGAAGGCCTTGGCCACCATCAGGTGCCCGGCCTCGTGGACCACGATGATCACGCCGAGCGCGACCAGGAAGGCGAGGATGGTGTAGAGGCTGTTGCCCAGGATTTCGATCAGGTGTGCCATGTGGTTTTTGCGTCCGCGGCGCGCAGTCGGGATGAACGGTCGATTATACCGAACGGCGGGCGGGGGCCGGAGATTCCCGGGGCCTAGCGCGGCAGATCGACGGCCAGCAGCCAGAGGCTGAAGAGGAGCACCGGAGCGGCGAAGAGCAGGGCGTCCAGGCGGTCGAGGACGCCGCCGTGGCCCGGCAGGATGCTTCCCGAGTCCTTGACCCCGGAGCCGCGCTTGATCATCGATTCCACCAGGTCGCCGATCTGCGCCGCCACCGCGGTGACGACCGAGGCGATCAGGATCTTCCAGTCCAGCCGTCCGAGGTACTGCCAGCTCCACACCACGGCGGCGGCGATCCCCACCAGGAAGCCGGCGGCCGCGCCCTCCCAGCTCTTCTTCGGGCTGACGTCCGGCGCCAGCTTGTGACGGCCGATGCGCGAGCCGACGTAGAACGCCGCGGTGTCCCCCAGCCAGACGATGGCCAGCATCAGGATGATCACCCAGGGATCGATCTCCTTCAGCCGGAAGACGCTGGCGATGGGCAGGGCGAAGTAGGGGATGCCGAAGCCCAGGATGCCGAGGGCGGGGATGGTCTCCTCCAGCGGCGTGCGGCTGAACAGCATCACGGTGCCGAGGCCGATGGAGATGACGAGGGCGCCCGCCAGCAGGTGGAGGCGCAGGGCGAGGAGATCGGTGCTGTCCGAGAGGGCGAAGCTGATGGCGTAGGCCGCCACCGGCGCCAGGACGAGCAGCAGCCGCAGCGGCGCATGCGGCGCCCGCGGCCGCACGATGATCAGGTACTCGAACGCCGCCCAGTCGATGACGACGGCCATGAAGACGAAGAACCACCATCCCGGCAGCCAGAAGACGGCCGCCAGCACGAGGGGGGTGCCGATGAGGGCGGTGAGGAGACGCTGCATAGGGAGGAGCCGCGCCTGTGCCGGGCTCAGCCCCGCAGCCGGCCGGCGGCGAAGACGTCCGCCTCCTCGGCCGGCTTGACGCCGCCGTAGCGGCGCTCCCGCCGCTGGAAGTCGAGGATGGCCTCGTAGAGCTCGCGGCGCCGGAAGTCGGGCCACAGGGTGTTCGTCACCCAGATCTCGGAGTAGGCGATCTGCCAGAGCAGGAAGTTGGAGACGCGCAGCTCGCCCGAGGTGCGGATCAGCAGGTCGGGGTCCGGCTGGCCGGAGGTATAGAGGTAGCGGCCGATCGTCTCCTCGTCGATGTCGGCCCGCTTGCCCGCCGCCCAGTCGGAGACGATGCGGCGGCAGGCGTCCACGATCTCGCAGCGGCCCGAGTAGTTGAGGGCGATGTTGAAGCTCATCCCCCGGCAGTGCCGGGTGGCTTCGATCGTCGCCTCGAGCTCGCGGATCACCGCCGGCTCCAGCTCCTGCCAGCGGCCGAGGACGTTGAAGCGGATGTCGTTCTCGGCCAGCGCCTCCCGCTCCTTGCGCACGTATTCCTTGAGCAGGTTCATCAGGGTCCACACCTCGAACCGCGGGCGCTTCCAGTTCTCCACCGAGAAGGCGTAGAGGGTGAGCGCCTCCAGCCCCAGCCGCGCCGCGGTCTCCACCGTCTCGCGCACGGAGGCGACGCCGGCGCGGTGGCCTTCCACCCGCGGCAGGCTGCGCGCCTTGGCCCAGCGACCGTTGCCGTCCATGATGACGGCGACGTGCCGCGGCAGCCGCTCCATGTCGAGGCGGCGCACCAGAAGCTCTTCGGGAGATCCGGGGTCCGCGAGTTTGGACAGTTCTGCCATGATCGAGGGTCCTTAAGGTATCACAAGCCCTTCCCTATCAAGCGGATCGCCCGGCGCCCGCCACGGGGGAGGATAGAAGACCCGCTGCAGCGTGAGGCCGTGCGCGGGCGCCGTGGCGCCGGCCTCCGCTCGCGGCCGGCCGGCGAGCAGGGCAACGAAGCTCTCGGGGGATCTCCTGCCGGCGCCGACCTCGATCAGCGTCCCCACCAATCCGCGCACCATGCCGCGCAGGAAGCCCTCTCCGATGACGTGGAAACGCATCTCCTCCCCATCCTCTTCCCAGCGCGCCGAGAAGATACGCCGGAACGTCTGCGTGTGGGAGCCCCCCGCCAGCGCGAAGGCCGAAAAATCGTGCCGTCCGGGCAGCGTCTCGGCGGCCCGCGCCATCGGCGCGAGATCGAGCCTCGCCGGCGCCTGGGCCACGAAAGGCGCGTCGAGGGGCGAGAGCACGGGCGCGCGGCTCAGCCGGTAGACGTACTCCTTGGCCCGGGCGTGCTTGCGGGCGTGGAAGCCCGCCGGCATGGCGGCGGCCGCCATCACCCGCACGTCCTCCGGCAGGAGATGGTTGGCGCCGTGCACCAGTCCGCCCTCGGCGAACGGCCGCGGCAGCTCCAGGTGAGCCGCCTGGCCGCGGGCATGGACCCCGGCGTCGGTGCGGCTGGCGCCCACCACCCGCACCGGCTGACCCAGGAGGCGCTCCAGGGCCTCCTCCACCACCTGCTGCACCGCCAGCGCGTTCTTCTGGCGCTGCCAGCCCGCGTAGGCCGTGCCGCGGTAGGAGAGGAGGAGGCGGTAGGTGTGGATCATGGAGTCCGCAGTCGCTCCACAACGAGCACCACCGCGAACGGCCCCCACACCATCGCATACACCCACGGCCACGCCGGCACGCCCATCAACACGAGGTACGAGAGCAGCGACAGCGCCGAGAGCGCGAGCCACGTCGTCCGGCGATGGAGGGCCGCCCAAGGGAGCACCCAGAGGAGGTACCAGGGATAGACGGTCGCCGAGAGCAGGAGCAGCCAGCCGAACAGCCGGCCGGCTCCCGCCAGGGGATCGCGCTCGCGCAGCGAGAGGAGGACGGCCACGCCGGCGCCGGCGGCCAGGATCAGCTTGGCCAGGAATTGAGGATAGAGATAAGGATAGATGGGATTCCACGCCTCCCACATCTCCGTCCACTCCTTCAGGCGGTCGAGGCCCCGGGCGAGGGCCGGCGCCGCGCCGATGGCGTCGAGCAGCCGCCAGAGGGGCTCGAAGAGCGGACCGTTGAACTCCCAGGACACGCCGTAGGTCGTGAGGCCCGGCGGCACGCCGCCCGTGGCCGCGAGCACCGGCAGCAGGGCTAGCGCGGTGAGCCCGCCCGCCCAGGCCAGGAATCGCCAAGGCCGGCCGCTCTGGCGCGCCCACATGGGAAACGCGGCGAAGGGCACCAGCTTGGCGAGGGCTCCCGCCGCCGCCAGGCCGGCCGCCGTTCCGAGCCCGAAAGTGCGCTTCAGGCGGGGCCCCAGCCAGAGCACCGCTCCCAGCACCGCCGCCACGCCGATGGCGTCGAGGTGGCCCATGCCGGCGGTCTCCAGCGCCACCAGGGGACTCCAGGCATACCAGACCGTCCTCCCCTCCGGCACTCCGCGGCTGCGCGCCAGCGCCAGCAGCAGCCAGCAGCCGAGCAGGTCCGTCGCCGTGGCCATCAGTTTCCAGGCGAGGAGCGGAAACGGCAGCCGACTCGCTATACTGAAGGCCGCGACCGCGAGCGGCGGATAGACGGTGGGGACGCGGGAATGCGGAATCCGCCGCCAGGTCGCGTCGCGGAGGCGGGTGAGCTCCTCGGCGGCCGGCGCCAGGGCGTATGGATTGAAGCCGGCCGCGGCCACCTTGCCATCCCACAGGTAGCGCAGCGCGTCGTCCGAGAGCGTCGGCGGCAGCGGCAGCAGCGGGAGCCGCAGCAGCACGGCCCCGGCGAGGATCACCCCGCCCAGGGAAGACCTCGACGCCTCCAGCCGGCGCGCCGCAAAGAGGAGGGAGAGAAACGCGGCGCCGAGAAGGGTCAGCGTCGCCAGCAGATGATGAGCCAGATCGAAGACGAGCAGCAAGCCGAGGTGGGCCGCGAAGAGCGGCAGCGCGAGGGCGGTCGCGCCCAGCCGGCGCCGCCCTTCCCCGAGCGCCGACGATGAGCTTTCCATGGGCGCCGGCTGTGCTGGCACTCTATTATTCCGTCCTGGCGGTGCTTGCGTTCTACGGCGTCCACCGCCTGGTGCTGGTGGCGGTCTTTCTGCGCACCCGGCGGCGCGGGACGCCTCTCCCGGAGCTGCCGGCGGACCCGGCGGCCTGGCCCGTGGTCACGGTGCAGTTGCCACTCTACAACGAGATGTACGTGGCCGAGCGGCTGATCGACGCCGTCTGCGGGCTCGACTATCCGGCCGGCCGGCTGGAGATCCAGGTGCTCGACGACTCGACCGACGAGACCACCGAGATCGTCGCCCGCGCCGTGGCCGCGCACCGGGCGCGCGGCGTCGACATCCATCACCTCCACCGCACCGACCGCACCGGCTTCAAGGCCGGGGCCCTCGCCGCCGGCCTCGCCGGGGCGCGCGGCGAGCTGCTCGCCATCTTCGACGCCGACTTCGTTCCGGCGGCGGACTTCCTGCGCCGGTCCGTGCCCTACTTCGCCGATTCCGGCATCGGCATGGTCCAGGGCAGTTGGGCGCACATCAACCGCGGCTATTCGCTGCTCACCCGCGTCGAGGCCGTGCTGCTCGACGGCCACTTCCTCATCGAGCACACGGCGCGCAACCGCGGCGGCTGCTTCTTCAACTTCAACGGCACCGCGGGCGTCTGGCGCCGGCGGGCCATCGAGACCGCCGGCGGCTGGGAGCACGACACGCTGACCGAGGACCTCGACCTCTCCTACCGCGCGCAGCTCGCCGGCTGGCGGTTCCTCTACCTCCCCGAGCTGGCGGTGCCCTCCGAGCTGCCGGTGGACGTCAACGGCTTCAAGAGCCAGCAGCACCGGTGGGCCAAGGGAGCCGTGCAGACGGGCCGCAAGCTGCTGCGGCGGATCCTGCGCTCGCCGCTGCCGCTGCGGGTCAAGGCGGAGGCGTTCATCCACCTCACCAACAACGCCAGCTATCCGTTGATGGTGCTGCTCGGCGCGCTCATCTTTCCCGCCATGCTGGCGCGCCGCGGCACCTCGATGCGGACGGTGCTGCTGGTGGACCTGCCGATGTTCCTGGCCGCCACGGTCTCCGTGCTCACCTTCTACCTGATGAGCCAGATCGCCACCGGCGACGGCTGGCGCCGGCACATCCGCTACCTGCCGGCGCTGATGGGAGTCGGCATCGGCCTCTCCCTGAACAACGCCCGCGCGGTGCTCTCGGGCCTGTTCCAGCGCGGCGGCACCTTTCAACGCACGCCCAAGTACCGCATCGAGCGGCGGGGCCAGAGCTGGACGGCCAAGCGCTACCGGGCGGGCACGGACCCCACCCGCGCCGTCGAGGCGTTGCTCTCCCTCTACTTCCTGGGCTGCACCGTCTACGCCTGGTTCGCGGGAATGTGGATGTCCATCCCCTTCCTCCTCCTCTTCGTCCAGGGCTACGGCTACATGGCGGTGCTGAGCTATCTGCCGTCGGTGCGGGATTGGTGGGTGCGCGGGCGGAGGACGCCGATGCCCACGATGTCCTGAATCGACCCGTTGCCGCGCCGCCCGGCCCCTCACTCCCCCTTCCCCCTCTCTCCCGCCGCACACCCCCTCCCCCGGGAGAGAGGGGGTTGGAAAAAGCAAAAACTAATTTCTTCTTCGGCAGTCTCCCTCCTCTCCCCGGGCGGGCGGGCGTGAGGTGGGAGAGGAGGGCCGGGGTGGTGAGGGGCCTCGGCGGCGCGGCAACGTTCCGATTTCAAGTGGATCTGTGAATCAGAGCCACTCGCTCCAGATAAAATACCTCCATGGCAGTAGCCGAGAGGCGCGAACCGCGGGTGACTTTGCGACCGGCGGCGCCGCGCGACGCCGATCTCCTCCGTCAGTGGCGCGCCGAAGCGAGCGTGCGGCGGTATCAGCCCCTCAACGAGCTGCCCACCGCGCAACTCCGCGCCGACGTCTCCAGCCAGCGCATGGCCGATCTCTACCGCGGCCGCGGCGAGAAGTTCCAGTGGATCGTCCAGGTGGACGCCCAGCCGGGCGGCTGGATCACGCTGGTGGTGAGCAACTGGGAGCACGGGCTGGCGGAGGTGGGCTACGCCCTCTCCACCATCTACCAGAACCAGGGCGTGATGAGCGACGCGCTCTCCCTCCTGCTCGACGACCTCTTCCAGAACACCCTGCTCGAGCGCATCGAAGCCCGCTGCGCCCTCGAGAACGTCGGCTCGCAACGCGTGCTGGAGAAGTGCGGCTTCGAGCGGGAGGGCCGCCTGCGCGGCTACTTCAAGCTGCGCGGCCGGCGGGTGGACAACTTTCTCTACGGCCTGCTGCGCGAGGACTACATGGCGCGGCGCTTCGGCCAGGACTAGGCGCCTTCCCACCCCGCCGCGACCGCCGTTCCCACCCCTCGAAGGGGTCCTCTCTCTCCCCGAACCTCCTATAAAAGCAGCCAGCGGATACCCCCTCGTCGAGGGAAGGGCCGCCAGGAGGTCCGGTCATGCGAAGCAAGACGAAGGAGGGCCTGCAGGTGATCGCCTTCCTCGCGGTGGCGAGCCTGGCAGCGGCGCTGCCCCTCTCCAAGAGCACCGACGCCGGAAAGCAGGATCGCGTAGCGCGGGGCGGGCAAGCATTCCATATCTACTGCGCGAGCTGCCACGGCCTCTCCGCCGAAGGGAATGGACCGATGGCGCATGCGCTCGCCGCCGAGCCCGCCGACCTCACCCGCATCAGCGAACGTTACGGCGGCTTCCCCGCGGAGCGGATCGCCTCGACGATCGACGGCCGCGCGGAGGTGCTCAGCCACGGTCCGGGCTCCATGCCGGTCTGGGGCCTCAGCTTCCAGGAGGGGGGAAGGGACCTGGACCAGGAGCGGGAGGTCCAGGAGAAGATCCGCGATCTGGTGGCCTACCTGGAGTCCCTCCAGAAGTAGCGTCTCAGGGCGTGGCGAGGTCGGCCTCCGCCGTGGCCACCTTGCCGCTCAGCGGATCGTAGACGGCCACCACGAGGTGGTTGGCCTTGCCGCGCAGTGTCACCGTGGTGTCGTAGCGGATGAACTTGCCGGGCTCGGGCGGCCCCGCCGACGCCAGGTTGACCGGCAGGACGGCGAGATCCGAGCTGTTGCCGTTGTCGTCCGAAGCCGCGAAGTGCAGCTTCACCTGGCTGATAAAGCCGCCGGCCGCCGGCAGCGCCGTCATCACTTCCACCGGCAGGCCGAGAGTGACGGGGATCTGCACTCCCTGCTTCGTGCGCTGCGGCTTCCCCAGGCGGATCGGCATCGCCAGTGCGCCCGGATGCTTGCCGAAGAGCAGCGCGCTCTCCACCTTCATCGCCACCTCGGCGCTGCGCGAGAGGTCGCGGAAGCTGGTGCGGTAGCGGATGTCGAGTCCCGGCCGCAGCATCTCGACCTTGACGGCATGGATCTTGTCGTTTCTCTGCCAGGCTGGAGAGAAGCCGAGCCAGTAGTAGGAACGGGTGTCGGCGCTGGCGGTGGCGAGCGCCGCCGTGCGGGCGGTGTTGAGGATCGGCTTGCCTCCCGTCTCCTGGGCGATGAAGTACAGGGATCCTTCGATCTCCTGCTCGCTGGTGCTGGAGAGCTTGGGTGCCGACGGCTGAGCTTGAGGGGCGAAATCCCGCACCGCAGCCCCGATCCCGGAGCCCGTGCCGACCCTCGTCTGGCCCGGCGTCGGATCGGTCGTGGCGTCCGCATCCACCGCCTGGATGCCGGGCACGTCCACCGGATAGACGGTATAGCCGAGCAGGTTGGCCGTGCTCGTCAAGGGACGGAAGATCTCCTCGCCGCTCACCGTCTGGCTGGATGGGACGACGCCTTCGGAGCCGCGGATGAAGCTCACGATCGAGAAGGGCCAGCCCCCCGACAGCAGCAGCATCACCTTGCGGCCGCGCGGCGCGGCGAGCCCGCGCATGGCGCTCACCGCAGCCCCGATCGAGCCCCGCATCTGGCGGATCAGGGTCTCGGCGTAGACGCGCTCCCGTTCGTTCAGCCCGATGTCGGTGACTCTGGAGTTGAGGTCCAGAGGCGTGCCGTCGGCGGTCGTCAGCTTGGCAAACTCCTGGTCTCCCTGGAGAGTCCGCAGCTCAGTCGTCCGATCGAAGCCGCGGGCGGTCCTCGCCATCGCCTGATCGAACGCGCGCTCGAGATCGCTCCGCGACGCCGACCAATCGGCGAGCAGCGCGAGCCGGCCGCCGTCGTAGGCCACCACCGCCATGCGGTCCTCCGCGCCGAGGCGGCCGAGATCGGCTTTGAGGGCCTTGAGGACGTCGTTGCGGCGCGGCGGCGTGGAGAAGAGGTCGTCGATGAAGACAAGGTAATAGTTCCCCACCGCCCCTTCCGGAGCCACGCCCTGCACACCGGCCGCCCCCGGCTTCCCCTCGCCGGCGGACGCTGCTACGGATCTACCCTCCTGGATCTCGCTGAAGTACTCGATCGGCACCTCCTCGCCGTCCACGCGAAGCCGAAAGTCCGCCGGTAAAAGGTTCGGCACGCGGTTGCCGTCGCGGTCCGTCACCACCACCTCGACGTTGACCACCCGCACGTCGACCGCCTCGCCGAAGGTGGGCGGCTGCTCGGCCCGGACCGCGAGGGTCAGGGCTGCTGCGGCACAAGCCGCGAGGGCAAGACGCAACGACGATCTCGGCATGGACTCCTCCGGTGCCTCGTAAAGGCTCTGCCTACTTTGGCGACTGAGGAAATCATATTTCATCGCTCGAGCTCCCCCGCGCCGGCGGCACAGACGAGAGCGGCCAGGCGGCGCGGCGCGTTCATGGTTCCCTCCGCGGGTAATAGACAGACCCGCGCAACCAGGCAACTCTAATGCCAGTGGGAATTCCGAGGGGAGGGAGCGCCGGGCCGTCCTCGCGAGAGGACGGCCCGCTCCTCAGCTCAGGGCATGTGGAATTACCGGCCCCTCGCCGTGATGTCGTACCGCGAGCGGAAGCGGTCCGAGCGCAGGAGGCTCTCGACCACCTGCGCGATGTCGCCGCGCTCCAACCGGCGCAGGTCCGCATCCCATTGGCTGCGGTTGATCTGGGTGGCGGAGAGGCCGAGCAGGTTCTTGTAGAGCGCCAGCAGCCGCTGCTGGTTGCAGACGTTCTCCCGTTCGTAGACCTGGATGCGGCTCTCATCGCTGCCGGCGAGGTCCACAGCCGCGTCCACCAAGGCCTCATAGCCCCCGCGCTGGATGGCGCGGATCGTGCCGCTGGCGTCCCGGTCCGGTTCCCGCATCAGGATCGCCCGATAGAGAGTGCGGGTGAGATCCCGCGCCCGCTCGCCGCTCCAGTAACCGGAGTTGGCGCTGCCGCCCTCGGGCACGACGCGGATCGAGAAGCTCCCCGTGCGCAGGCCCGCCGGCACCCAAGTGTCGGTGATCCGGTACTGGATCGTCTGGATGCGGCTCGGGTTGCGCATCGGCAGGATCTCGAGGTCCGCCGCGGCGTTCTCCTCGCGGGCGCGGGTGATGCGCACGCCGCTGCGGTTGAGGTCGGTGAACTCGGTGGCCGGGTAGAGCGGGTTGCGCGACGAGACGTCGGGGATCGCCTGCATGTTGATCCGCACGTGCGCGCCTTCCGGCAGCGTTATGGTGCCGCCGGACTCCACCGTCCCCAGCTCTTCGCGCGTCGCGACGTCACGCACCAGGATGCGGACCGCTTCGATATCGGCCCGGCGGCTCGACTGCGCGTCCGCGGGCCACGCCGCCAGAGCGCACAGCAGCACCGTAAGGACACCCGGCAGGAGGGTTCCTATAACTTTTTTCATGATGATCTCCTTGCTGTCCCTTCTGTCCTTGTCGTCCTTAATACCGCGTCACGCCGATGCGGTCGCGGAAGCGCTGCGAATTGACGATATCCGACACCACGTCGGCGATGCGGCCGTCGTTGATCCGCCGCAGGTCTTCGTTGTACTGCGCGCGATCGATCTGGCTGGGGCTCAGGTCGAGGAGATACCGGTAGAGCGCGGTCAGCCGCTGCTCGTTGGTCTTCCCCTGCTCGTAGAGGCGGACGCGGCTCTCCTCGCTGTTGGCGATGCCGATCGCCGCCGCCACCACGGCGGTATAGCCGCTGTTGGCGATGGAGTCGATCGTGCCCGCCGCGCCGCTGTCCGGCTCGCGCAGCAGGATGGCCTGGTAGAGCATGCGGGTGAGCTGCTCGGCGTTCGAGTTGCCGAGAGAGATGCCGCTGCCCACGTTGCCCGGCAGCGAAGAGGCCGGCGCGATGTGGATGCGGAACGAGCCCGTCCGCAGGCCCGCGGGCACCCAGCTCTCGTTGATCTGGTAGCGGATCGTCTCGGTGCGGCCGGACGCCGCCTTGCCGCGGTTGAGCACTAGGTCCGCCGTCGAGTTCTCGACGTTCGAGCGGGTGATGGTCACGCCGCCGTTCGAGGTGTCGCTGAATGTCGTCGCCGGATAGAGCGGCCCGCGGGCGCGGCCGGTGGGCAACGCCGTCATGATGAGCCGCACGTGGCTCCCCGAAGGCAGGGTCACCGTGCCGCCGGGCTCGACGGAAGCGATGATTTCCTTGGAATCGATGTCCTTGACCTCGATCATCACCTGGCCGATATTGGGCTTATTGTCCTGGGCCTTCGCCAGCGGCGCCACCGCCAGCGTAAAGAGCAGGATCAGTAGGGTTCGTGTTGCGGTCCTCATGATGGCCTCCTTGGAGTCTAGGTCGTCCAGGGAGATTCCCCGGATCTCAGCCCAGGAGACTGCAAGGGGGATGCCCGAAACCAGGAGGCGGTAACCGGCCGGAGACAGCGTCGCGCCGAAGCTTCGATGCGATGATTCAAGCTTAGATGGGCCACCGATGATCCGAAGCCACCTTCTCCTCGCCGTTCTTGCGGCTGCGGCCTTCACAGCCTGCCGCCCGCTGTCTGTCCCGCGAAATCCGGCCGCCGGTCCACGCCTCTTCGCAGCCTCTCGCCATCGTCGGAGGCACGCTGGTGGACGTCTCGGATTACGGCAACTCGAGCCGGGACGTTCGCGACGCGGTGGTAATCGTAGACGGGGAAAAGATCGTCGCGGCGGGGCCCCGCTCCGAGGTGCGGGTGCCGCGGGATGCGCGGATTCTCGATGCGCGCGGGGGTTATGTCATACCCGGCCTGATCGACGGCTTCGGGACCCAGTCCAGCCAAGCCTTTGCCAACGCCTACCTCTACATGGGGGTGTCCTCCGTCGTCACGCGTCTGCCCGCTCCCGGGGAGGATCCACAGGCCCGTGATCCGCGCCGCCGCCCGACGTTCGCGGCCGCCGACCCGTCGCCCCGTCTCTTCTTCATGGACACCGTCCGCTACCTGGCGAACGCTATTGATGCTGGACGAGCAGTATCGCAAGGCCGGAGCCCACTACCTCGCCGGCAGCGGCACCTCCGCCTTCGGCACCATGCCGGGCATCTCGCTGCACACCGAGCTCGCCCTGCTGGTGCGCATCGGCCTCACGCCGCGCCAGGCCCTCGCCGCCGCGACGGCGAACTACGGCAGGCTCGGACCCTGGCGGCAGCTTGGGCGAATCGCGCCGGGCTACGGAGCCGACCTGGTGATCCTGGATGCGGACCCGACGGTGGACATCGGCAACGCCAAGCGGATTCGGACGGTGGTGCTCAAGCGGCGGGAGATCGAGCGGGAGAAGCTGTTGACGGCCGAGCCGAATTAGCTGAGGGGCTTGGGTGTAAGATGCCCTGCGAGGATCACCACCATGGTCACGACCTATACCGCCCGCTACACAAAGATCGATTCCGGCTATCCTGGCCAACTGGTGGAGTGGCCGGAGGTGGTCACCGAGGGGGTCGACGTGGAGGATTGCCGGTCGATGCTGCGGGATGCCCTCCAGGAGATGATCCTTGCCTACCAGCAGCAAGGCAAGGAGATTCCGCTCGGCACCAATCTTCTCGAGCCGGTGTCCATCGACCTGGACTATGTCCGTCAAACGGCGTGATCTTGTCCAGTATCTGAACTCGTGTCGACTCGTACCCTCAACCGAATGCGGGAGCGAGTCCGCAAGCTGCAATACGTCATGACACTCCACGCGGAAGAGGAGATGGACGATGACGGGTTGACCATCTTCGACGTGGAGAGCGTCATCCTGACGGGGAGAATCATCGAACAGCAGCGCGACCGAAGAACTAGAGAACGCAAATACCTCGTCCGCGGAGAAACCGTGGACGGAATGCAGCACGCTGTCGTAGTGAGCAAGTTTGGCCCGACCGACAAACTGGTGATCCTGACCGTTTATGCCGAATAATACGAAAGAGAAAGCCATGATCTGTGATATTTGCGGCCACAGTGGAGCCCAAATCCGCTACATGACCCGTAGCTATGGTAAGGGGACAAAGCTATTGGTAATAGAAGACGTGCCTGTTGTGGTTTGTCCCCATTGCGGCGAGAGCTATCTGACCGCTGAAACCTTGCACGAGATCGAGAGGATCAAGCTGCATCGGCGTGCCCTGGCGAAGCCGAGGAATGTTGCTGTAGCGAGCTTTACCTAGGCTGCCCGATAATTGCTTTCGAAGTTCCAGGGAGGTCCCGACGATGACGCTCCGGCGTATCACCCGCAACCGTCGACTCTCGCGCAACGAGGCGTCGAAGTATCGTGAAGTCCGAACCCAGGTCGAAAAAGAGCTGCCTGATCTGATTGACCGGCATCACGAGCGTTTGGCGACCTTCGACGAGTTGGAAGGCCTGTTACAGCAGTTGAAGGCTGCGCGGGAGGAGAAGGGGCTGAGCCTCTCCGACATGACCCGATTGACTGGTATGGACCGTTCGGCGCTCTCCAAGCTGGAGACCGGACAACGCCTCAATCCCACCATCGAGACGCTCGTACGCTACGCCGAAGCCGTGGGAAAACGCCTGACGATCTCGCTGGCGAACGACTGAAGACGCTCACGCCCCGATCCGTCCCACCCGCACGATCGGCCCCTCCGCCTCATCGGGATCTCGTAGATCGATCGTCCCTTGAATCGCCCAAAGGTTGTCTCCCTGCGGATCGAGCAAGGTGTGAGCGATCTCCCACTGCCGGTCGCCGATCTTCTCGATCTGCGTCCACTGATGGCGGCGGGCTTCGGGAGTGAAGAGGAGCTCGCCGTATTCGGTGAAGAAGGGCGCCATCGTCTGCTCAAAGCGCTCGGCGTCCCAGAGGGTCTGGGGATCGTCCGGGTCCTGCTTGACGAGGTTGGACGCGTCCTCCCAATCCTTGATGGAAAGAGCGCGGGTGAGGAGGTGCATCTCGGCGCGCACGCGGGCGGCGAAGGTCTTCGGATCGGCGAGCAGCTCCTGGAGCCAGAGGATCTCGCGGGCGGTCTCGCGCTCCTTGGTACGCACCAGGATCTCGGGATGGAGCAGGCCTTCCCATTCCTCGAGAAGGCTGGAATCGGTCGTCTCGACGAGGGCGCGGAAGAAGCCGAGGGCATCCCACACGCCTTCGGTCTTGGCCGGCTCGGGGACGTTCTGGTCCAACGTCTTGTAGAGCTGCGAGAGATAGCGCAAGAGCACGCCTTCGCTGCGCTGCAGGCCGTAGCGCTTCACGTAGTCCGCGAAGCTCATGTAGCCCTCGAACATCTCGCGGCCGATCGACTTCGGCTTGATGTCCTCGCCGCCCACCCACGGATGCTTGCCGCGGAAGCGGTTGAAGGTGCCGTAGATGAAGTCGGAGAGCGGCTTCGGATGCGTGACCTCGTCCAGGCGCTCCATGCGTGCGTCGTACTCGACGCCCTCGGCCTTGAGCTGCGCCACCAGCTCGCCCTTGATCTTGTCCACCTGCTTGCGGAGGACGATCTCCGGATTTTCGAGGACCGATTCGACGAGGGTGATGAGATCGGGCACGTAGGTCTCGGACTCGGGCTCGAGCTCGCCGATCGTCTCCACCAGGTAGAGGGAGAGCGCCTGGTTGAGAGAGAAGTCCCACTGCAGGTCCTCGGCCACCACCGCCCAGAGATAGTTCGTGCGGGCGTCCCGCTTCATGCGGATGATGCCGGCGCGGTAGAGCGAGCGCACGAGGACGGCCGCCTGAGTGAGGAGCCGCGCCTTGCCGCCCTCCTCTTCGTGGCAGCGGCGGATCAGCTCGCGCAGGGAATCGAAGTTGCGCAGGTTGGGATCGTCCAACTCGGCGTCGCGCTGCAGGAGGTTGAGCACCATGCCGTGGGTGACGCGGAAACGCGACTTGAGCGTCTCCGGCGGCCGCGCGATGAGCTTGTCGAAGGTCTCCTGGTTCCACGAGACCTCGCCCTTGGCCGGACCCTTGAAGATCTTCTTGCCGCCGCTCCTCTCGTTCTTGCGCTTCTCGATGATGTGCTCCGGCGCCTGCGCCACGACGCTCCCCTTGACGTCGAAACCCTTGCGGCCGGCGCGGCCGGCGATCTGCTTGAAGTCGCGCACGGAGAGGATCGCGACCTTCTGGCCGCCGAACTTGGCGAGCTTGGTGAAGAGGACGGTGCGGATGGGGATGTTGACGCCGACGCCCAAGGTGTCGGTGCCGGCGATGACGCGCAGCAATCCCTGCTGGGAGAGCTGCTCGACGAGGAGCCGATACTTCGGCAGCAGACCGGCGTGGTGGACGCCGATGCCGAAGGAGATGAAGCGCTTGCACTCCTTGCCGTAGGGCGTGTCGAAGCGGAAGTCGCCCACGGCTGCGCGGATCCTCTCGCGCTCTTCGCGGGTGGAGATCTGCATGCTGGTGAGGGACTGGGCCAGCTCGGCGCACTCGCGCTGGGTGAAGTTGACGATGTAGATGGGCGCCCGGCCGTCCTTGGTCAACACCTCGATGGTCTCGTGGAGCGGCGTCTCGCGGTACTCGAAGTCGAGCGGCACCGGGCGATCCTCGGAGCTCACCAGCGCCGCCTCGAAGCCCGTGCGCTCCTGGATGCGCTCCTGGATGGCGGAGACGTCGCCGAGGGTGGCGGACATGAGGAGAAACCGGGTGTGAGGCAGCTCGATGAGCGGGATCTGCCAGGCGGCGCCGCGCTCGGGGTCCGAGTAGTAGTGGAACTCGTCCATCACCACGTACGGCGCGTCGAGCCGCTCGCCTTCACGCAGGGCGCGGTTGGCGAGCACCTCGGCCGTGCAGCAGATGACCGGAGCCTCCGGATTGATCGAGGCGTCGCCGGTCATCATGCCGACGTTCTCGGCGCCGAAGTCGTCGCAGAGGGAGAAGAACTTCTCGGAGGCGAGAGCCTTGATGGGGCTGGTGTAGAAGGATTTTTTCCCTTCGCACAGCGCCTTGAAGTGGAGGCCGAGAGCGACCAGCGACTTGCCGGAGCCGGTGGGCGTATTGAGGATCACGTGCCGGCCGGCCATGATCTCCAGCAGCGCCTCCTCCTGCGCCGGATACAGCTCGAACCCAGCCTCCGCCGCCCAGTCCACGAAGAGGTCGAGGATGGCGTCCGCGTCGGCCGCGCCGCCGTCGGGGACGCGGGAGATCAGCGACGGGCGGGTGCGCGCGGGCGCGGTCGGGGAAGCCGTGACGGCGAGATCGGCCATTCAGGGATTGTGGCATATCGGGCAGGTTAAGCTCTGGCGATGCAGAATGCGCGCCGGAACCGGTATACTCCCAACGGGGGAAGTGCTATGAGTTTCAACGACATTCTCGAAGCCGCCGACCAATTGTCCCTCGAAGAGCAGGCGACTCTCGTCGAGGTACTGAATCGCCGAATTGGTGAACGCCGGCGTAACGAGATCGCGCAGGAGGTTCAGCAGGCCAGGCGGGAGTTTGAGGCCGGCCTGTGTAGAGTCGCGACGCCGGATGAAATCCTCAAAGAAATCCTCTCGTGAACAGGCTTCTGCTGCTGTCCCCGGCCTTCGTGCGGGCAGTCAGGCGAATCCTCAAGAAAGACCCGTCGCTAGGCCATGCGCTTGAGGCCACCCTGGAGTTGCTGGCAGCAGACGCTTTTAATCCTCGGTTGCGATCTCACAAGCTGAAGGGAAATCTCCGAGGTTCGTGGGCTTGCAGCGTGGCTTACGATCTGCGGATCATCTTCAGCTTCGTGCAACATGAAGGCCGCGAGGCGATCCTTCTGGAGTCGATAGGCTCCCATGAGGAGGTCTACTGAGGCGGCCGCCCCCTCTACCGGCATATACTCCCGCTCGTGCAACTCGGCATCCTCGGTCTCGCGAAATCGGGCAAGACGACGCTGTTCAACACGCTCACCGCCTCGCACCAGGCGACGGACAAGTACGCCACCTCCAGCCAGACGAACATGGGCGTGGCGACCGTCCGCGACGTGCGCCTGGAGGCGCTGCGCGACCTCTTCCAGCCGAAGCGCTATGTGCCCGCCACAGTGCAGTACGTGGACATCCCCGGCATCAAGAAAGGGGAGAGCGCCGAGAGCCTCGATCTCGCCAAGCTCAAGACGGTGGACGCCCTCGTCCACGTGGTGCGGGCCTTCGAGGATCCGGAGATCCTGCACCCGGAGGGCAGCGTCGATCCGGCGCGGGACGTGGCGACGGGGGACCTCGAGCTGATCCTGGCGGACCACGACATCGTGGAGCGGCGCCTGGAACGGCTGGAGAAGGCGGTCAAGCGGGGCCTCACGCCCGAGGAGCTGCGCGAGCGGCAGATCCTCTCGGAGGTGCTCCTCCCCGCCCTCGAAGCCGAGAAGCCGCTGCGCGAGGTCGAGCTGGAGGCGGAGGACGAGAAGCGGCTGCGGGGCTTCCAGCTCCTCTCGGCGAAGCCCCTGCTGATCGTCATCAACGCCGACGAGGCCCGCGCCGCCGCGCCGCCCGAGAGCTTCGGCGTCACGCCGCGGCCGGCCGTGCGCGCCGTCACCGTCAGCGCGCCCATCGAGCAGGAGATCAGCGTCCTCTCGCCCGAGGAGCAGAAGGAGTTCCTCGCCGACCTGGGGCTCGCCGAGCCCAGCCTCGACCGGGTGACGCGGGCGAGCTACGACCTGCTGGGGGTGATCTCCTTCTTCACCGTGGGCGAGGACGAGGTGCGGGCGTGGACGATCCGCCGCGGCACCCGCGCCCGCGAGGCCGCCGGCGCCATCCACTCCGACATCGAGCGCGGCTTCATCCGCGCCGAGGTCGTCCCCTGCGACGACCTGATCCGCCTGAAGACCCTAGCCGCCTGCCGCGACGCCGGCCTGCTCCGCCTGGAGGGCAAGGAGTACGTGGTGAAGGATGGGGACGTGGTGCACTTCAGGTTCAACGTGTAGGGCCGAACGCACCCGGCTTCACCTGGATTGCCCGCGCGACCTCACCCCCGGCCCCTCTCCTAAAGGAGAGGGGAGGAAAACATGAAAGCCCCTCTCCTTTAGGAGAGGGGTTGGGGTGAGGTCGAGACGGCAAGGATGTCTGTGTGGCGGGCTCTACCCCCGCCCCGTCCTCTGCCGTTGCGGCACGAGCTGCAGGCTCAACCGGCCCGTGCTCGGCACGCCCGGCCGGTAATAGACGCCTCCCGGCGGTGGGGTGATCACCGGACCGGGCTCGACCTCCTCGTTGGTCATGCCTTCGGGATTCTCCTGGATGGTCGGCTCCGGCCGGTTCCACTCGCGCAGACCGCGCTGCGGCTGCTGGACGCCCGTCACCCGGCCGCGCGACATGCCCTGCGGCACCGCTTGGCCGGCCGGATTGCCGCGGTCGAGATCGCGCTCGCGCAGCACCTGCCCCGGGTTTGGCGCCTGGCCGGCCGGCTGCTGCTGGCGGTTCGCGGGCGGCGTACCCGGCTGCTGCTGCGGGGCGTCGGCCACCTGCTCCTTGCCGGCGGCCTCCGGCGTGGTCACGAGGAGGTTGGCGATGCGCGCCGGATCTTCGTAGACCTTCGGCGCCTGCGGCGGCGCGTAGTCGCCCTTGTAGGCGCGCAGCATCGCCTCGGTGACCAGCTTGTTCTCGACGATGTGAGGGTTGACCTCGGGGAACGCGAGCTGCGGATCGAGGGCGAAGGCCTGCGCGTAATCGTCGACGGCCCGCGATTCCTGTCCCCATCGCTCGTGGAGGGTGCCCATCTGGTAGTGGGCCCAGGCGTGCCGGGGCTCCAGCTTCACCGTCTGCTCGTAGTGCTTCATGGCCTCCCGCGCCTCGCCCCGCTGCTGCAGCAGCAGGCCGAGGTTGTAGTGCGCGGAGGCCTTGTTCGGATCGAGCTCGAGGGCCTTGCGGTAGGCGGCTTCGGCTTCCTCGGGCCGCGGGACGAGGAGCAGCAGGTTGCCGAGGTCGTTGTACACCGCGGCGTCGTTGGGCCGCTCCGTCGCCAGGCGCTGCTGGGCTTCGATGGCCTTGGAGAGGTTGGGCGGAACCGCAGCCACCGCGGCGATCGCGGCCAGCACGGCGAGGGAAGCGACGAGAATCCAGGAAGTCCTTCTACGCACCATGGGTCTCCTTCTAGTTTTACTTTCTAAGGGCCCTCGCGGGCTCCGACAGGCCGGGCCTTGAGCTTGAGCTTACCGTCCTCGGCCGCCAGCCGGAACTGCACTTGCGCGCAGCCCGTCTTTTCGCGGATGGCGGCCACCTGCCGGGTGAGATAGGTTTGGAAGCTGTCGAGATCGAAGCGGGGACCGCCGTCGCCCGGAGCGGCGGCGAGGCCCTGGTAGAGCGCCTCCACCGCCTCCGGATCGATGCGGTCCCCGAAGGCGATCCCCCTCTCGGGATCGAAGCGGTTGGGAACGGGAATCGGCACCGCACGGGAGATCGGCCGCCGGCCTTCTTCGAGCGCGCGCAGGCGGCGGTTGAACAGCTCGTTGTAGCTGTTGAACCGCGCCTCGAGATCCCCCAGCCGGAAGTTGTCCGCGAAGGTCTTGAGGTTGATGCCGCGCAGGCCGCGAATCTGCGCCTGCACCCGCACCCGCAGCTCCTCCGGAGGGGCCGGCAGGGTGCCGCTGAAGAAGCGCTCGAAATCGACGCGGAGCTGCTTGATGTCGCGGTCGAGCCGGTCGAAGACCTCCGCCAGGCCCGGGAGCTGGCGCTGGGCGGCCCCCGGCGGCGAGGCGTCGGCGGGCGTCCCCGGCCGTTTCGGCTGCACGCCGGCCCTGGCCGGCTGCAACGGCGAGCCCGCCGGGCGCAACGGATCGGGGACGGCTCTCGGACTTCGTTTGGGGTCCACGAATCTCCTAGAATGCGGTGCAGTGGAAAGCCTCGACTCCCACGACGTACGGCGCGGACTGCCCCCGCTCGACCGGCTGCTGAGCCATCCGGCGGTGGCGAGCCTCATCCCATTATACGGGCGGGATCAGGTAAGGGTCCAAGCGCGGCGGGTGATGGAGGAGCTGCGCAGCCGGCTCGCCGCGGATCCGCCCCCGCCGCCGGAGGAGATCGAAGGCGCCGTCGCGGCGCTGCCGGAGCGCCTCGCCGCCGAGGTCGAGGCCCTGCTCGGAGGCCCGCTCCGCCGCGTGCTCAACGCCACCGGCGTCTTCCTCCACACCAACCTCGGCCGGGCGCCGCTGCCCGGTTCCGTGGCGCGCGCCCTGCCGCCGCTGCTCGACGCCTATTGCGATCTGGAGCTGGATCTCGCGACCGGCCGGCGGGGCCAGCGCAACCGCCGCGCCGAGCGCCTGCTGACGGCGCTCACCGGCGCCGAGGCCGGCCTGGTGGTCAACAACAACGCGGCCGCGCTGGTGATCGCGCTGGCGGCCCTGGCGAAGGACCGCGAGGTCGTGGTGTCGCGCGGTGAGCTGATCGAGATCGGCGGCTCGTTCCGCATTCCGGAGATCATGGCCGCCGCCGGGGCCCGCCTGGTGGAGGTGGGAGCGACGAACCGCACCCGCCTCGCGGACTATGAAGGGGCGGTGGGCCCCGGAACGGCGCTGCTGCTCAAGGTGTTTCCCAGCAACTTCCGGCTCACCGGCTTCGTCGCCGCCGTCGAGCCGCGGCAGCTCGTGGAGCTCGGCCGGCACCTCCGCCTGCCGGTGCTGGTGGACGAAGGGAGCGGCCTGCTGCGCCCCCACCCCTCGCCGCAGCTCGCCGGCCATCCGAGCCTCGCGGAGCTGATAGCCGCCGGCTGCGATCTCGCCTGCGGCAGCGGCGACAAGCTGCTCGGCGGCCCCCAGGCCGGGCTGCTGGTGGGCCGCGCCGAGCTCGTCGAGCGTTGCCGGCGGCATCCGCTCTACCGCGCCCTGCGGCCGGACCGCACCGCCCTCGCCGCGCTCGAAGGGGTGCTCCGCCTCCACCTGGCGGGAGCTCCCCTGCCGCTCGACCGGCTGTGGCCCGATCCGGGCTCCCACCGGGCGCGGCTCGAGCACGCCGCCGCGGCGCTCGGCGCCGGCATCGTGGACGCCGAGGCCTTCCTCGGCGGCGGCTCGGCGCCGGAGTCGCCCATCCGCGGCGAGGCGCTGGCCCTGCCCGGCGACGACGGCCTGCTCGCCCGCCTCCGCCACGGCGAGCCGCCCGTCATCGGCTACCTGCGCCAGGGCCGGCTGATCCTCGACCTGCGGACGGTGGCGGAGGAGGACGACGAGGCGCTGATCGCGGCGGTCAGGACAGCACGGGCGGGCACGGACGGGCACGGACTGACAAGGACGAACGAAGAATGAAGAACGCCCTTCGCCATTCTTGATTCGCCATTCTTCATTCCCATGTCCAAGGGCCGCCTTCTCATCGTCGAGGACCGGGACTCGTTGCGGCGCATGCTGGAGCGGGCGCTCGGCGAGGAGGGATATGAGGTGGCGGCCGCCGCCGACGGCCGGGCGGGTATCCGGCTGCTCGGCGAGCGCGCGTTCGACTTCGTCCTCACCGATCTCAAGCTGCCGGACGTCTCGGGGCTCGAAGTGCTGGAGGCGAGCCGGACGGCGCAGCCGCGGGCGCCCGTCGTCGTGCTCACCGGCTATGGCACGGTGGGCACGGCCGTCGAGGCGATGAAGCTGGGGGCCTACGACTTCCTCGAGAAGCCGCTGGAGATCGACGACCTGTCGCGGCTCATCGAGCGGGCGATCGGCGAGCGCGGCGAGACGGCCGTCTTCCGGGTGCCGGGAGCGCCGCCCATCCTCGGCGCGCATCCGCACCTGCGCGCCGCCCTCCGGCTGCTGCAGCGGGTGGGCCCGACGGAGAGCACCGTGCTGCTGACCGGCGAGAGCGGCACGGGCAAGGAGCTGTTCGCCCAGGCGATCCACGCCCTGTCGCCGCGGCGCGGTGGTCCCTGCGTGGCGCTCAACTGCGCCGCCATTCCCGAGACCCTGATCGAGAACGAGCTCTTCGGCCACGAGAAGGGCGCCTTCACCGGCGCCGACCGCCGCCAGCCGGGGCGTTTCGAGCTGGCGCAGGGCGGCACCCTGCTGCTCGACGAGATCGGCGAGCTGCCGCTCGCCGTGCAGGGCAAGGTGCTGCGGGTGCTCGAGGAAAAGACCTTCGAGCGCGTGGGCGGCGGCCGCACGCTGCGCGCCGACGTGCGCCTGGTCGCCGCCACCAACCGCGACCTCGCGGCCATGGTGGCGGCGGGCGAGTTCCGGAGCGACCTCTACTTCCGGCTGAACGTCTTCCCGATCGAGCTGCCGCCGCTGCGCGAGCGGGCGAGCGACATACCCCTCCTCGCCGGCCACCTGCTGGCGGAGATCGCGCGGCGCCACGGCGTCGCGCCGCCGCGGCTGGAGGAGGCCGCCGCCGAGCTGCTGGCCGGCGAGCCGTGGCCGGGCAACGTGCGCGAGCTGGCGAACGTCCTGGAGCGGGCGGTCATCCTCAGCGAAGGCCCCGCCATCCGCGTCTCCGATCTCCGGCCCCTGCTGCGCCCGCTCAACCGCGCCGGGGAACGGGACCGGCTGAAGCAGGCGCTGACCACGGCGGACGGCGACAAGCGCCGGGCGGCGGAGATCCTGGGCATGAGCTACCGTGCACTGCTGCGCAAGGTCAAAGAGCTCGACCTGGAGGGGGTGCCGCGGTACCGGGAGTGAGCCTCCCCGCGCAGCCGGCCCGCCGCGGCACCCAAGGGTTGGGATGTACCGCGCAAGGGTTGCGATGTGCCGTACAGCGGCAGCCCGAGGGCGTACAAAGGTTGCGATGTTCTGTACAACGGTTGCGATGTGCTGTACATCTCAACCCTTGCATAGCGCAGCGGCATCCTTGAGCCGTGAAAGGGTTGCTATGCGCTGTGCATCGGTTGTGATGCGTCGTACGGGGGTTGCAACAATCTGCGCAGCGGTTGCGATGCGATGTACATCTCAACCCTTGGGGTGTGTAGTGGGGCGCCGGCGATACTACGCTGGCGGCTGCGGTGCCGCCGGGCCGACGTCCAGCGGCATCCCCTTCGGCTCGAACCGCACCTCGCTGAAGGCGAAGACGCCGGGGAAGCGGGCACGGAAATCCGTCGCGCCTCCGGGCTGGAGCGTGGTGGCCGAGAGGACGCCGGGGGCGGTCGCCACCCGCTCCCCCGCTTCGTTGTAGAGCTGGACTTCGACGGCCGCGTCGACGATCAGCGAGTTCGCAGCGTTCTGCAGCGTGCCCTGGATCTCGACGCCGCCACGGCCGCCGGCGTTGTCGACCCGTTTCCAGGAGCTGACGGCGAGGGAGCCGCCCTCGGCGGGAGCCGGGGCAGCGGGAGCCGGGGCGGCCGCGACGGCAGCGGCGAAGACCGCCTTGGGCTCGAATTTGACCTGCGCATACGGCGTCGCTCCCGGGATATCCACCTTAAATCCGCTCTGCTCGCCGGCGCCGAGAGCCGTGGCGGTGAGGACGGCCTGACCGCTGGCGGTGGTGCGGCCCCCGGCGTCGAGGAGCTGCACGGCGAGCTCGATCTCGGAGGCCTGCACGCCGGAGGTGTTGCGCAGCGTGCCGGTGATCACCACATGGCCGTCGCCCGCCGCCGCCGCGCGTTCCCAGCTCGCGACGCTGAGGCTCGGCGGGGCTGCGGAAACGGCTCCCGCCGCCGTACCTGCGGCTGCGGCGTGGCGCACCTTGTCATCCGTGAGCACGAAGACCGGCGGCCGCTTCTTCTCCGTCGGCTGCCGGCGCGCTTCCTCGGCGGTCTGCCGCGCGAGCGCGGCCCGCGCCGTCTCCCGCCGGCTCGCCTCCAGATCCACGTCGGCGAGACGCAGCGATGACAGGTCGCCCTTCAGGGTATGGAACACCACCAGCTTCCCCTTCACCTGCCAGGCGCCGCGGGTCTCCACCCAGGTCCCCTCGCGTGTCACCAGCCAGTCCGCTCGCACCGGCGCGGCCACCAGGCCGAGCAGAGCGGCAAGGAAAGCGAGACGCAAGAGGGACCCACCGCGCATCAATGAACCTCTCGCCAGTTCTTCTCGATCATGCAGACCGGCACCGGCGCGATGCAGAACAGCGCCGTCTTGGACGACACGGTCTTGATGTCGATCGTCTGATTGCCGAACTTGCAGTTGGACGGGAAGAGGCTCATGAGGGAGGTCCGCAACTGGTTCATCGTATCCGTATCGCAGATCTCCGTTCCTCCTCCGGAGCCCGATGTAGCGCTCGCGGCCTTCAAGCTGCGGTCCTCGGTGAACGGGTTGGTGACGAAGTCGTTCACCACGGCGTAGCGCACCGGGTTGCCGCCGGAATCCCGCAGGAAAGGATTGCCGTTGACGGTGGACACCACGAAGAGGCGGCTCGTGCCTGTCTTCGAGCAGAGCGGATCCTTGGTGCCGGTGACCACGACGTCCGGCTGGTAGGTGGAGAAGAAACTGACGCCGGCCAAGGCGAATGGATCGGTGATCAGCCGCTCCTCGGGGTCGAGCACCAGGTACCAGCCCCTGCCGCCGGCGCTGCCGTTGAGCAGAGGCTGAGTGCTGGTGGAAGCGGAGGTGACGGTGAGCCGCTGGAACCGCGTCTCGTCGAGCACGGTGCCGGAGGAGAGGTCCTCGGTGTCGTCAACGAAGACGTAGAAGCGGCCATCGACCCCGGTGGTGTTCCAGAGGTCCTCGCGGTCGCCGGTGCCGAACGAGAGCGCGTAACGGCCGAGCGACGGGACGAAGATCACGGAAGGCCGGTAGAAGATCGGGCGCGTCAGCCCCGTCGTCAGCCCGGTATTGGCGTCGAAGATGACGCGCGGCGCCCAGAGCGCGTCGGGCACCCGCTGGACCGAGTAGCCGTTGCCGTCGAGGCCGCGCACGGTCTTGCCGGTCAGCGCCGGATAGGCGCCGCTGCTGTCGGCAACGAGGTCCACGCGGTACATCTTGCCCGCCGTGGTGCCGATGTAGATGCGGTCGAAGAAGCCGTCCTGGTCGGTGTCCACGGCGGCGGGCTCGCTGGGCACGGCGCCGAGGAGCTGCCGCTTGTAGATGACCTTGCCGGTCTCGACGTCGACCATGTAAAGCCAGGTGCCCCGCGCGGGGGTCGCCTTGTTGTCGGGATCGAAACCGCCGCCGAGCACCATGACGTACTTTTCCACGGTCGCGGTCCCCTCGTTCAGCCGGATACGGCCGACATTGGAGATCGACCAGGCGTCTCCGAGGTCCGGCTGGCCGTTGGCGTCCTCATCGAGCTTCACGGGGTTGCCCGGGGTGTCGCGCACCGTGTCCGTGAGCTCCCAGAGCACCGCGGGGAACGCCAGCGGACCGCAGCCCGTGCCGCCGTTCATGCAGGAGGGAAGGAACGGCGGGCCGGAGCCGCCGCTCGCCGGCTGCGGAACCTTGTTCGAGTCGATCGTGTCGGGCTGGGTGATATCAAGCGCAAAATAGCCGGCTCCGCCCTCGCGCAGCCCGCCGAGGACCACCGTACGCCACTCGCGCTTGGCGGCATCGGGGGTGCCGGTGTTCGTCGGGTCGATGAAGACGTCCGCGACGGTGACGGTGCCGTCGACGCCCCACTGGTGGACCGTCCCTTCAGCCAACTGGCGGACGGTCGGCAAGATCGTCCGCGGAGTGTAGGCGAAAAGCTCCTTGCCCGAGCCATTGTCGAACCTGTTGGCCGGCGTATTCGTCGGCGTAGCCGGTAGCAACTGAGACCCGGGTGAAGTCGCCGAGGTGCGGTAGACCCCGGCATCGACGACGTGCAGCATACCGTCGTTGCTGCCCACCACCAGCATTTTGCGCCGCAGCTCGTGCTTGCGGAAGAAGTCCCGGTAGCCGTGCAGATCGTCGGTGAAGTATTTGGTGTTCGGCGGGCTGCCCACGACCAGCGGGTTGGAATGGAAGATGTCGCCCAACAGGTACTGGAGGGTCCTGGTCGTCGGTTTGCCGGTCACCGGGTCTGTGGTCGTGATGGTGGCGCTCTTCACCGCGAACGTCTTCTGCAGGTCCAGGGCCGCGCGCGCCCGCGCGGCGTCCTCCGACGCAGTGTCCCCGGAGGTGAAGGGGATCTCGAGAGCGTCCAGGAGGTCCTCCCACAGCGCCTTGTCCGGATCGATGGTCCCCACCCGCGCGCGGGGCGCTTCGAGCAGGCGGCGGGCTTGCGCATAAAACCCGGTGGTGTTCTCCATCGAGTAGTACACGCGCCTCTTGTCCGCGGTGTCACCGAGGAAATCGGTGGTGTTCACCTGCGTGAGACGCATCACGTCGCCGGCGTCCCAGAGGTGGCAGCTTTGCGTTGATGTGGGGGTGCAGGCCTTGTTGCGGTCCGGCCTGAGGTCGCTCGGCGGATTGACCGCGGGGACCGGCTTCAGATAGGCGTCCATATGGCCGTCCCACACCGCCTTGTTGTTGAGCGGCGTGAAGTCGGTGAGGAACACCCGCTGGTCGACGGTCGTCTGGATCGACGGCACGGCGGCGGAAGCGAACGCCCTCGTTTCTTCGCGGATCTGGCCGAGGATCTTGAGCAGCTCGGTCTTGAGATCGCTGGCGTTTTGCGGGCACACCAGCTCGCCCTTGCCGTTCTGCGCCATGCAACTGAGCGGGGGTTTATTGCAACTGCCGCTGTCGCTTCCGTAGGAGATGACCCAGGTGCGGACGCTCGACTTCGAGTTCAGGTCCGCGGTGTCGGCGCAAGGGTTCTCACCCGTGCAACTGTCGCCGCCGTCGCTGATGACGATCAGGTAGGGGCGCCGGCAGCCCCACTCCGAGTCGTGGGTCTTGGCGAGGCCCTCCCAGCCGCCCGGGTTGAAGGCCTCGTCGTCGCACTTGTTGCCCTCGCCCTGATACCAGCAGCGGAAGTCCACCACCATCTTGCTCAGCGGCGAGGGGCCGGTGCCGAACATCGGCGAGCGGCCGGGATCCTCCAGCGGCAGCACGCCAGTGGTCAGGTCCGGCGAGCCCTTGAAGTAGCTGGCGATGCGGAAGTCGGGCGGGCCGTCCGACTGGTTGGGCGCCAGGCGGTCGAGGAAATCGTTCTTGTTTTCGGTTCGCCAATCGAGCGGCAGGAGGTCGCCACGGTCGAGCGGCCGGCCGAGGGCATCGAAACCCGTCGTCTTCTTCAGGTTGTAGCACGACGCCGGCGCGCCCGTAGCGCAGTAGGGATCGAACGTCGTGTTGATCGATCCGGCGATGCCCGCGGGGACCGGCGTCGTGACCGCGCCGTCGTAATTGCCCTCCCAGCCCTTGCCGGAGAACGGATGGCCGGAGCCGCAGGTCGTCTGGTCCAGAATGTCCTTGTTGTTCCAGAATCCCGCCACGCTGTCGACGCCGCCGTTGTGCTCGGTCTTGGGCGCGGTGTCCGAGCCCGCGTCTTCGTCGAACATGAGAAAGTCGGTCCACAGCTTGAGATCGATGTTGGTGGTGGAGCTCTTCGCCACCACGGAGCCGGTGCAGTTGCTGATCTCATCCAGATCGAGCTTGACGTTCAAGCCGTCCTGGCCGAGGGCGGGGTTGGCGCTGGCATCCGGCTTGGTTCCCGGACGGGTGACCTTCAGCCGGTACGTCTTGCCGTTGGCGGTGAGCCAGATCACCGAAACTTCGCTGCCGTCGGTCCCCAGCTTCGACGCGCGATTGATCTTCTCCTCCTCGGTGGAGAGCTTCAGCGGCGCGCTGCACGTGGCATACGTGCAGGTACCGCCGGCGCAGGTTACGGCATTCGCGCCGGTATCGAGGTGAGGCCCGAAGGTCATCACGTCGCCTTCGACGTCGTCGATCGCCGTGCCATCCGAGTTGTACTGCACCGGCCCGTCCGCATCGGGCTGGGGATAGGCGATCGGCCAACTCGCCGGCAGGCTGCCCGTGAAGTAGTAGAGCCAGTGCTTTGACGCCACCGCGGCGTGGTCCTGGTTCATGGAGGCGAAGCCGAAGTGGATGTCGTCCACTTCCTGAAAAACCTGATAGAGAACCTGTTTGGCCTGGTAGAGCTTGGAGCGCGGATCGTCGCCGTTGGCGTGCACCCACTTACCGTCCGGGGAGAGCGTCATGGAGGCGGACGTGTCGAGAATCAAGAACACGTACGGCTTGGCGGTGTTGAAGCGCAGCAGGTCCGTGTCGTCGGAGAGGGCCGGCCGGCTTGCCGCGAGCACCAGCAGCAGGGCGGCAAGGGCCGCGAAGGTCGAAACGGCGGCGGCAGGGCGCGAGTGGCGGTTCATGGGAACGCTCCTTTGGAACGGCTGCTACGACTTCGACTTTTCGGGATCGATCACCACCGCCTCGATCGGCTGGATCTCGAACATGGCGTCGATAGCCTCCTGCGCCAGCGGCGTCTTGGCGCTGCCGGCGGTGATGGTGGCGAACCGCGAGGCCGTGGAGGTGAAGGCCAGGATCGTCTTCTTGTAATCCTTGCTGCCGTAAGTGCCGGACTGGTTGATCTCGCACAGGTTGCAGGGCCCTTCCTGGACCTTCGAGAAGTCCGAGATGGCCACCTGGGTGCCGTACTGCAGCGAGGCGGTGACGAGTTGCAGACCCGTATCGGTAAGGAGATACGTATGGCCGGTGAAGTCGCGCTCCACCATCACCTGAGCCAGGCCGGCCTGGGTGCCGGCGTCGGCTGCATAGAAGACGCGATTGACGGTGCGCTCGTTGTTGCCGATCTGCGTCTCGGTCTGGGTGATCAGCGACAGCGCGAGGGCGAGGATGGTGAGCACGACGAGCACGATGAGCACGGCGATGTAGGCACTGCCGGCTTCGCCGGGCCTGGCGGCTGGACGAACGGGCGACGACTGATTTCCGGTGCGCATGAATCCTCCGCGAAACCGTTACTCGGCCTCGGAGCTACAGGTTTCTCAAATCGATCATCGTGCGCAGCATCTGCCAGCGGTACATGCGCGAGGCATAGCTGTTCAACGGATCGCCCGACGCGTAGGCGCGGTCCTCGAGGCTGCTCGGCAGCAGGGGCGCCTGGTAATTGGAGTCCCGCCGGTCGGTGCGGGCGAGCGTCGTCACCCGCACGTACTGGATGGCCGGCACGGGCGGCCCTTGCCAGGTGGCGGCGGTGGAGTCGTCGGCGGAGCCGTTGAACAACCAGTCGTCGTTGGTGCCGTTGGCCGCCTCGAGGAGCGGGTAGCCCGAGCCGCCGTTGGCGGTGTCGAAGGCGAGCGCCACCTGGAGATCGACGATATTGTCCGCCAGATCCAAGCTGGCGTTGCTGTCGTTGCCTTGATAGGGATCGTTGGTGCCGGGGTAGAAGTGGGCCCGCGCCAGCTTCGGCGCCAGATCCGAGGTGCGGTCGCCCGCGATGACGTGCTCCTCGCGCACGTAATAGCGGTGCTCCTCCAGGATCCCCGCGAAGGCGACGTTCTCGACGGCTTTCTGGAAGGCGCCGCCGGTCGAGAGCTTGCTGTACTTGTCGGTACGCGTGCCGCCGGAAATTGTGAAGGCGATGATGACCTGATGGGGGTCGCTCGCGTTGCTCGCCCCGGGATCCAGCTCCACGACGGCCTGGATCGTGTCGCTGACCGCGGCGGCGAGGAGGATCGCCTCGGGAGTACTGGTTTTGATGGCAGTCCTTATCGGCTCCAGATCCTGGGCAGCTCCGCCCGGCGTGACGTCCAGGATCTTCAGGGTGCCTCTCGTCGGACTGTTCGGATCGTCGAACGTCGCGGAGCCGGCGACGTTGACCTGGTAGAGCGGGCCGAAGACCCCGCGTACCGTCAGCACGTCGGTGCCCGGCAGGATGCGCGTCGCCTCGTTGGTTCCCAGCATGAACTTGTTGTTCGCGACGTTGTCGCGCACTGCGAGGGCCAGCCCTTCCAATTCCCCGAGGGGCGTGGGCACCTTCGGCACGGGAACGGGAAGCGGCAGGCTGCCGCGGCCGGCCATGCGGACGAGCCGCACCATGTCGTCCTGCGCCACGCGCAGCGATTGCTGCAGGTCGGAGACGTTGCTCTGGGCGCGGGCCACGCGGCTGGTGAAGTCGAAGGTGAAGAGCACGCCGATGAGCAAGATCGCGGTGACGCCCAGGGCGACGAGCATCTCGGCGAGCGTGAAGCCCGCTTCGGGGTTGGACGCCTGTCGTTGCGGAATCATCATCAGCCTCCTAGACCGCCCGCAGCATGCGAAGCGTCAGCGTCTTGCCCGAGCTCAGCGGGTTCTTGTCGCCGCTGCGGACCTCGACCACGATCTCCTTGAGGTGGACGTTGCCCGCCGGCGCGCCGCCGGGCTGTGGATTGACCGTGCCGGTGCTCTGCAGATCCCCGAGGCTGAACTGTCTCACCTGAATGGTGCGCACCCAGAGCGCCGGATCGCCGCTGACGGCACTCACGTTGGCCGTGGTACATGCCGTCGGTGAGGTGGGCGCCGTCGTCGGCTTCCATTGCTTCGCGGAAAGGGACCAGTACTCGGCGGTGCACCCCCACTGCTGGCCTGCCGGCACCGTCAGGGTGGCATTGTCGAAGGGCACCTGCAGCAGCTCTTCGACGCGTGTCTTGCTCAGGTTGCTGACGTCCGTCGCGTCCCGGCCGGAGAGGTTGTTGCGGATCGCCTGCGCGAAGAGCGGCAAGATCCCGAGGGCGACGATGAGGAAGATCGCCGCGGCGATCAGCACCTCGACGACCGAGAAGCCGCGTGACGTCGATCTCATTTCCATATCCATTGCTCCCCGCCGGCACCTTGGGCGTACCAGTCTGAGCGGACGTCCGCGGTGCAGAGGCGGCATTTGTGGATCTCGGGCCGCGCCATAGCCGTCTGATCCACCCAGACCTCCAGAAAGTTGCCGCGGTCGTCGCCGAAGCGGAAACCACCGAACTTGTCGATCGTGCCGTACTGAGACTTAAAGAGGGCCACATTGGCGTCCCCGCCCGCCGGATCCGGGCTGAGCCCGCCGACAGAGTCCTTCCCTTCGCGGTCCGGAGGCGCGAGGAGATAGACACCGGAGGGAAGGGGAAAGCTGCCCAGATCCGGCTTGTCCGCGTCCGCGACGCCGTCGTTGTCGCAATCCACAAACCCTTCCACCCGGGCCGGCTTAGTGCCGGCAGCTTCGACGATCCGCACGATCGTTGGGCAGGACCACCGGACGACTTCAAAGCGCGCCCGTTGCATCAGAGCTTTGGTCTGGCTCGCAACACCCAACAGCTTGCCCTGGCGCACGTAGGTCTGCAAGGCGGGAACGGCGAAGAGCATCAGAATGATCACGATGCACAGCACTACCAGCATTTCGATCAGCGTGAAGCCGCCCCGGCCTCTACCGCACTGTGGCTTTTTCATCGTGCGCCCGGTAGGAGCAAAGCCGGTGCCATGCGCACTCGTGGCGAGAGAGTGGACGGAACTCCTTGTGCAGAAAACGTTTAGGGGTTTAGGGGCGCCGCGGCGCGGGCGCTCACTCCGCCGGCGGCTCGTTACCGGCGGTAACGATCGTGTCGCGGGGGAAGAAGAGGACCGCGCGGGTGCCGCCCCCCTCCCGATCCTCCAGACGGATACGGCCGCCGTGGAGGACCACCACCCGTTGCGCCAGCGAGAGCCCCAATCCGACGCCGCCGGGGCGGCCGGTGACGAAGGGATGGAAGAGCCGCTCGCGCAGGTCCGGCGGCAGGCCCGGACCGCGGTCCTCGATGGCGACCTCGACGCCGTCGGGCCGCGCCTGCACCGTCATTTCGAGGGGCCCGGAGCGGCCGGCCTCGCGGTCGGCCTGCGCCGCGTTGTGCAGCAGGTTGCGCAGCGCCCGCTCGAGGAGCTGGGGATCGCCGCGCAGCACGGCGCCGTGATCCGCGGCGCCGTGCACGCGCACCTCGATTCCCTCCAGCACCGGATCGGCCGCCGCGCGAAGGAGGAGGGGGGCGAGCGGAAACTCGCGCACGCGGGCCGTGCCCGGCCGGGCGAAGGAGAGGAAGTCCTCGAGCACCCGCTGCAGGTGATCGGCCTCGCGCCGGATCTCGGAGAGGAAATCGGCGATCGAGTCCTCGCCGGGCCGCCGCTCGATCAGGGTCAGATAACCGCGCAGCGTCGCCAGGCTATTGCGCAGCTCGTGGGCGACGCCGCCGGCCATCTCGCCGAGCTGCGCCAGGCTCTCGGCGAGGCGGCTGTCCTCCGCGCGACGTTGCACCTCGGTGAGATCGGCGAAGAGCACGAGATAGCCCCGCACGCCGCCGTCGTCGCGGCGCAGAGGATGGACGGTGAGGCCCACGGTGAGCTTTTCCCGGCCGGCGCGCACGGAGCACTCCAGCCGCTGCGGCGCGGATCCCTCCGCCACGGCGGCGGAGAGCACTTCCAGCAGCTCCGGCTGCCCGGCAAGAACGCGCGTGAGCGGCAGCCCGGGTTCAGGCAGCGACGCGCCGAGCAGCTCTGCACCGACCGCATTCAGGGCCAGGACGTTCCCCTCGCGGTCGAGCAGCAGGAGGCCGCTCTGCAGGCTGGCGGAGAGCGTCCGCTCGAGGGCGGCGATGTCGTCCTCGGCGCCGCGGGCGGGACCCGCGGCCAGGGCGGCCAGGGCGCGCTCGAAGGTGGCGAGGAGGAACTCCACCTCATCCGCGGCCGCCGGGCCGCCGGCCCCCACCTGGCGGGCGCGCGCGAGCAGGGTCTCCCACGGGGCGAGCAGGTGGCGGAGGAAGAAGAGGACCAGCAGCATGAGAGCGCCGTTGATGGCGAGCACCGAGACCGTGAGCACGGCGAGCGCGCGGCGCTGACCGGCCAGCACGCCGGCCGGCAGGTCGACGCGCACGTAGCGGCGCCCCGCCGGCCCGCCCAGCGGCGCGAAGCCGAGCACCGCCTCCGGCGACCGTTCGTCCGGCCC
>JBKPTH010000096.1:0-47051 GCA_046765915.1 Acidobacteriota bacterium
CCCCAAGGTCGCGGCGCCGGCGGCTCCCGCGTTGCAGCGACCGGCCTTGCGGGCGCCCGCCGCTCCGACCCTTCCGGCCGCGCCCGCCGTTCCGGGGGCGCCGGCCGTCTCGCCGCTGCCTGCCGCGCCGCCGGCCTTCGCCCTGCGCGCCGGCGCCTTCACCGACGAGGCCGAGGCCAAGGCGCTCGTCCAGGATCTCGCGTCGCGCGGTCTGCAGGCTTCTCTCGTGCCGGTGCCCGCCGGCGGCGGGGCCGTTCTGCAGACGGTCGTCCTCGGCCGTTACGCCAGCCGCGAGGAGGCGGCCGCGGCGCTCGCCGAGCTGGCCCGCCGGGAGGGGATCTCGGCGGTGGTGGTGGCGGCTCCGCGCCAGCCCGCCGGGGGTGGCGCATGATGGGTATACTTGCCAAAATGCGCCGAAGCTTGGTCGTTCTGACGTGCCTGGCGGGGCTGCTCGCGGCGGGCTGCGATTCGGGGAATCCCGTCGCGCCGCCGGCGCCCGCCCCGGGCCCGCCCGGCGGCTCCGAGACCCTGACGGTCGTCGTCACCGCCAATCCCTCCCAGCTCGCGGCGGGCTCGACGGTGCCGGCCGTCGTGAAGGTCACCGCCAGGCGCGCCGACGGTACCCCGGCGCCCGACGGCACCGCGGTGCAGATCAATACGAGCCTGGGGAGCTTCGGCTCCGATGCCGCGGGCCAGCCGGTGCAGCTCGTCACGCGCACGCTCTCCGGCGGCAGCGCCGAGGTCGAGCTCTTCGCCGGCGACAAGACCGGCGTCGCCGTCATCCTGGCGCAGGTGGGGACGAGCACGGGCCGGCTCAACCTGTCGATCGTGACGCCGTCGCCCAAGCCCGTCGCCGACTTCACCTTCGAGGTGAGCGACCTCTCGGTGCTGTTCACGGACGCCTCGACCGGCGAGCCCACGGCCTTCCATTGGAATTTCGGGGACGGCACGACCTCGGAGATGCAGAATCCGCCTCCCCACGACTACCCCGCGGAAGGCACCTACACCGTCTCGCTCACGGTGTCGAACTCCTCCGGCGAGAGCACGAAGCGCAAGTTCGTCACCGTCAAGCCGGGCGAGGATCTAGTCGCCGGCTTCGCCTTCGAGGTCAACGGCCTGACGGCGCTCTTCACCGACACTTCGAGCGGCGAGCCGACGAGCTGGCTGTGGGACTTCGGCGACGGCAAGACGAGCACGGAGCAGAATCCCGGGCACTCCTACGCGCGGCCGGGGAGCTACGCCGTGACGCTGACGGTGGCGAACACGTTCGGGGTGACGAGCACGGCGAGCCGCTTCGTCACCGTCTCCCTCGGCGAGCCGCCGGTGGCGGATTTCCAGACGCAGATCGACGGCCTGCGGGTGCTGTTCACCGATACCTCGACGCCCAAGGCCACGTCCTGGAACTGGGACTTCGGCGACTGCGCCTCGCCGCCGCCCGGCGGCTGCACCAGCACCGCCCAGAACCCCGAGCACACCTACGCTCAGCCGGGGACGTACAACGTGACGCTCACGGCGACGAACGCGGCGGGATCGTCGATGAAAAGCAAGCTCGTCACCGTCTCGCTCGGCGAGCCGCCGAAGGCGGCTTTCGAATTTCAGACCAACGGCCTGACGGTCCTGTTCGTCGACCGCTCGACCGGCAAGCCCACGAGCTGGCTGTGGGACTTCGGCGAATGCACGGGCGCCCCGCAGTGCCAGAGCTCCCTGCAGAACCCCAGTTACACCTACGGGGCGCCGGGCAAGTACACGGTGACCCTCACCGCCACCAACGCCGCCGGTTCGAACAGCGTCAGCCAGGTGGTCACCGTCAGCGCGCCGCCGGTGGCCAAGTTCTGCTACCAGCGGAACGGTCTGGCGGTGCTCTTCTTCGACGCCTCGACCCGGTCGCCGACCGCGTGGGCCTGGGATTTCGGCGACTGCGAAGCGCAGGGCGCGACCTGCAAGAGCACCGTCCAGAACCCCGGCCATACCTATCTCGCCAACGGCACGTACGCGGTCTCGCTGATGGTGACCAACGCCGCGGGCACCAGCAGCACCAACAAGTTCGTCACCATCGACGGGAGCATCGACGGCTCCCAGATCTGCAATTGAGGCGGGCGCCGCCCCTGCGGACTCTCTCTTCTACTTCGTCGCCGAGATCATGAACGTCCAGGCGTTCGCCCTGTAGTTGCCGTTGAGCCCCTCGGCGCTGGTGGAGACGATCCGCTGGTCGTAGGTGGTCCAGGCGAAGGCGACGTCGAGCCAGTCGAGGCCGGCGCCCACCGTCAGCACGTTGCGTTTCGAGTCGGGCAGGAAGGCGCCCACCGCCTCGTCGGGCTGCGGCGTCTCGTCGTAGGCGTAGCCGACGCGGAGCTGCGGCCCGGTGGGCAGCTTGTAGCGCGCGCCCAGCCGGTAGCTCATGGAGTCCGCGAAATCCAGGCCGTAGGCGATGTCGAGCGTCGGATTGGCGGGGAAGCTCAACGCCAGATCCCGCATGCCGCTCCAGCCGGTACGGTGCACGTCGAGCTCGACGAGGGTCGACTTGGCGGGGCTCCAGGCGACGCCCACGGTGGCCTGGTCGGGAAACTCGACCGCCGACGCCAGGGCGAGGTCCTGGTCGAACGGCAGGCTCGCGCGCAGCAGGGCGTCGAACTGGGCGTTGCCGGTGGAGATCTGGGTGAGGCGGCCGACGCCCAGGTAGTTGATCGTGATCGCGCTGCGGTACGAGAGGCCCCAGGAGAGGCGCGGATTCAGCCGGTGGAGGACGCCGGCGCTCCAGCCGAACGCCGTCTCGTAGTCGGTGTCCATGGCGAGGCCGCCGACGTCGACCCGGCCGCCGCCGAAGGGGTTCTGGCTCGCCAGCCGGCGCGACACCGCGATCTTGGACGAGCGATAGATGGCGCCGACGCCGACGCCGAGGTCGGGCGTCACCTTGAGCCCGAGGGTGGGCGCGAGATCGTAGGCGATGATCTCGGCCTTGGTGGCGAGCAGGCGGCCGGCGAAGGTCTCCGCATGGGCCCACTCGGTATGCAGCCGGAAGGGCGAGAAGGCGCCCATGCCGATCACCATCCGCTCGCCGAAGGGCAGCGTCAGGAAGGCGTGGGGGAGCGTCGCCAGCGGCGTCTCCTGGTCGCCGGTGGTGGACGTGCCGATGCCCGGCGGCAGCCCCTGGTAGAGCGACTCGTTGAAGGCGCCGAGGGCGACGCCCGCGGTGACCGCCTTCTTCTTCTCCAGCAGGGCGAGCCCGCCCGGGTTGTAGTAGACGGCGGAGGGATCGTTCGCCTGGGCGACGAAGGCGCCGGCCAGCCCGGCCGGCTTCGCCGCCTGGTCGAACAGCTCGAACCCGGCCCCGAGCGCCGCGGGCGCGGCGGCGCCGAGGAGGGCGCCGAGCAGGCCGAGGACCCGGAACCGCGCCGGCGCTTGACGGATCGCAGTCGACATCGTTTCCTCTTTCCCGGAAAGGCGGCAAGACTCTAGAAGAGGCGCGGGGGAGCGTCAAGAGTGAGCTTTTCGCGCTCTCTCCTGTAGAATGCGCTTCACCCATCATGGAACTTGATCGACTCCTGAAGTTCATGACGGACAAGGGGGCTTCGGACCTTCATCTGAAGCCGACGCGGCCGCCCCTGCTGCGCATCAACGGCCGGCTGGTGCCGGTCGAGATACCGCCGCTCAAGCCGGAGGAGCTCACCGAGATGCTGACGGGGATCCTCACCCCGCGGCAGAAGGAGAGGCTGGAGGAGCGGATGTCGGTGGACACCGGCTACGGCGTGCGCGGGCTCGCCCGCTTCCGCTGCAACATCTACATGCAGCGGGGCACCATCGCCGCCGCCTTCCGCCGCATCCCCTACCAGATCAAGAGCGTCGAGGAGCTGGAGCTGCCGCCGGTGCTGCTCGAGTTCTGCGATCTGCCGATGGGCCTGGTGCTGGTCACCGGCCCCACCGGCAGCGGCAAGTCGACGACGCTCGCCGCGCTCATCCGCTACATCACCCGGCGCCGTCCCTGCCACGTAATCACCATCGAGGATCCGATGGAGTTCCTGTTCACGGACGACGTGGCGTCCGTCTCGCAGCGCGAGGTGGGGACGGATACCGGCACCTTCTCCGAGGCCCTCCGCAACGCCCTGCGGCAGGACCCCGACGTCATCATGGTGGGCGAGATGCGCGACGCCGAGACGGTGTCCACCGTCATCACCGCCGCCGAGACCGGCCACCTGGTGTTCTCGACCCTGCACACCAACAGCGCGCCGCAGACGGTGGACCGCATCCTGGACACCTTTCCCGCCGACCAGCAGACGCAGGTGCGGGCCCAGTTGGCGCAGATCCTCAAGGGCGTCGTGTCGATGAAGCTGGTGGAGCGGCAGGACGAGGGGCGGGTGGCGGCGCTGGAGGTCCTGCGCGCCTCGCCGAAGATCTGCAAGATGATCGAGGCCGGCGAGATCAGCCAGATCCACGAGGAGATGGAGTCGTCCGTCAGCTATTACCACATGCAGTCGATGAACCAGTCGCTGCTGGCGCTGCTCGTCCACGGCACCATCACCTACGCCGAGGCGATGCGCCAGTCGGCCGATCCCGACGACCTTTCCCTGAAGCTGCGCAAGATGTTCCCCATGATCGAGGAACGAGGAGGCGATTTGAGCCCCGTCACGTCCGACTTTTCAGAGATCGTCGAGCTGCAGCAGTTCAAGCGCCTGTACGAGGAGCAGGAGGAGAAGGTCAAGCTCCGCCTCGCCGAGAAGGACGAGGCCCTGGCCGCGCTGAACCAGACCATCCGGCAGCGCGACGATCAGCTCGAGGAAATCAAGGCGCGCGTGCAGGAGATGGCCCAGGAGCGCGAGCGCCTGCGCGCCGACTACGCCCGGCTGCGGCAGGAGGCGCAGGAGAAGATCGACAAGCTGATGGAGCGCATCAAGGAGCTCAACCAGCGTCTCATGGGCGGCGAGACGGGGGCGCAGAAGTCGGGGATTTTCCGGTAGACCTCACCCCAACCCCTCTCCTAAAGGAGAGGGGCTTCAGGCCCTGGGGTTCCCCCCTCTCCTTTAGGAGAGGGGGCCAGGGGGTGAGGTCTCGAAGGGCAGGACGACGCCTTTACAACGACCTCACCAACGCGATCGCTTCTTCTTTCGTCCTCACCTTCCCCTCCACCTGCGCCTGCCGGACCGCCGCCAGCGCCTTGCCGATCTCGGGCCCCGCCGGCACCCCCAGCAGCTCCTGGACCTCCTCGCCGGTGAGGAGGCGCGGCGGATCGATGATCGCCACCCCCTCCCGCCGGGCCAGCTCGACCAGCGAGCGCAGGGCGGCGCGCCAGGGCCCCAAGTCCTCCGCGCGGGCGCCAAGCGAGCAGGCGGCGGTGGCCCAGAGACGCCCGGCGCGATGCAGGAACCGGCGGCGGCCTGGCTCATCCTCCGGCAGCTCGGTGAAGCTCAGCAGGAGAGCGACGTCGGCGGCGAGAGCACGCGTCAGATACCCCGCGTCGCGCACCAGCTCCAGAAAGTCCAGAGGACCGCGGCCGGCGCGCGCCGGCAGGTGAGCGAAGGTGGCGGCGAGGCGGGCCGCCCGCAGGTCCACCGCCTCCGCGAAGGCGGCGTCGAGCTGCCGCAGCTCGCGGACGCGCTCCGGCAGGGCCTCCAGCTCGGCCACCGCGCCGCCGGGCCGGCCCGGCTCGCCGGGGCAGCCGAGCCAGAGGCCGGGGTAGACGTCCAGCGCCACGAGCATGGCGAGGCCGCGGTGCGCCTCGGGGTGATCGAAGAGGAACGCCAGCTCGTCGCGCACGCGCTCGGCCGCCATCTCGACGAGGCGGGGCGAGGAACGCCGCGCCAGCAGCAGGGTCTGCGGGTCCGCGGCGAAACCGGGGAGGCGGAGCAGCAGGCGCGGCAGACGCAGCACGCGCAAGGGATCGCCGGTGAAGCTCTCGGCGGTGGTGGCGCGCAGCACCCGCCGGCGCAGATCCTCGAGGCCGGCGAAGGGATCGCTGACGGCGCCGGTGCGCGCGTCCAACGCGAAGGCATTGACGGTGAAATCGCGCCGTGCCAGATCGTCGTGCAGGGAGGCGCCGGCGCGGTCCCAGAGATCGAGCGTCAGGCCGCGGCCCACCAGGCGGTAGGAGGCGAACTCCTTGCCGCCGAGCAGCACCAGGCGCGCCGGCAGCTCGGCGGCGAGGCGGCCGGCGATCTCCCGTCCGCGTGCCGCCACCACCGCGTCGATGTCATGGCTCGCCAGCCCCAGGGCGCGGTCGCGCAGCACGCCGCCGACAAGGTGGCACTCCGTCCCCTCGCTCGCGGCGACCAACGCGCGTACGGCGGGATGGTGCAGCAGGATGCGGAAGGTCCGCGCGGTCACGGCCGGGATGCTACACTGCCGCCATGTTTCGAGGAGCGGCCTGTCTGGCCGTCGGCGGCCTCCTCCTTTGCGGTTCCGCTCTCGGCGCCGCCGACCGCGGCTCCGTGCCTGCCCAGGAAAATCCGCCGGAGAAGACGTTCGAAGGAGCGATCGACGTCGCCCTCTCCACGATGGTCATCCGCGTCGTGGACAGTTGGGGGCAGCCGATCCTGGGCTTGAAGCCCGAGGACCTTCGCGTCCGCGTGGGGAAGAAGGAAGTCCCGGTGGTCGCCCTGGACTGGATCTCCGCCGACGACGTTCAGGTCATCCGCACGCAGCAGCCCGAGGAGGATTCCACGGCGGTCAGCCTGGAGCCGCTGCCCGCGCCCGGCCGGCTGGTGGTGATCTTCGTGCAGGCGGACCTGAACCCGACGCGGATCAGCGGCCAGCTCCGGCTGCGCCGCTATACGCGCGAGCTGCTGGGCACGCTCCACGCGCACGACCGCGTGGCCGTCGTCTCCTTCGATTCCCACCTCAAGCTGTGGCAGGACTTCGCGCAGGACATGGACGCCACCCACGAGGCGATCGATCAGGCGATGTTCTACAGCAAGGAGCCGGAGATCGCGGTGAGCGAGCCCGTCTCGCTGGCGCGGCATTTCGATTTCGCCGCCGCGCGCGAGGCCGCTTCGCCGGAGCGGGCCCTGGAGCTCATGGCGCGGGCGCTGGAGCCGCTGCCGGGCGAGAAGACGGTGATCTTCCTCGGCTGGGGCATCGGCCGCTTCGGCTCGACGGGCGTGCGCATGACGCCGGACTACCGGCCCGCCGTGAAGGCCCTGAGCGACGCCCATGCCTCCGTCTTCGTCCTCGACGTCACCAGCGCCGATTATCACTCCCTGGAGGTGGGCCTCGAAGGGGTCGCCGAAGCCACCGGCGGCGTCTACTTCAAGACCTTCCGCCTGCCGGGCCTGGCGACGAAGACCCTGGCGCGGACGATCTCCGGCTACTACGTCCTGACCCTCGACCGCGGCGCGCTCGAAGACAAAGATGGCCAGGTGCGCGTCGATCTGCGGCAGAGGAACGGCACCGTGCTGGCGCGGCCGGTGGCGGTGCGGTAGATCCTGGGAGCGCCGGCGTCCCGCCGGCTTTCTCTGCCTATGCCGGCGAGACGCCGGCGCTCCCAGGCCCTCGCCGTTGCTTCATGGCGCCTTTCGGCGCTAAACTTCCACTTCAAGGACATGGCGCTAACTCCCGAAGATGTAAGGAAAATCGCCACGCTCGCACGGCTGCGTTTTTCTCCCGAAGAAGAGGCGAAGCTCGCCGGTCAGCTCGCCAGGATCGTCGATTACATCGATCAGCTCCAGGCCTATGAAGGGGAGGAGCCGGAGGTCTCCGCGCGCGGCGTGCGGGAGATGCCGGACGAGCCGCGGGAGTGTCTGCCGCGCGGGCGCTTCCTGGCGAACGCTCCCGAGACCATGGACGCCTTCCTGCTGGTGCCGGAGGTCAAGGCCGGGAGCGGCGATGCCTGACCTCTGGGAGCTCGCGGCGGAGGAGACGGCGCGGCGGGTGCGCGCCCGCGAGGTCTCCGCGGCCGAGGTGCTGGAGTCCTGCCTCGCCCGCACGGCGCGCGTCGAGCCGCTGATCGCCGCCTACCTGGAGATCTTCGAGGAGGAGGCCCGGCTGCGCGCGGCGGAGATCGATCGCCGCCTCGCGGCGGGCGAGGACCCGGGACCGCTCGCCGGCGTGCCCGTGGCGCTCAAGGACAATCTCAACCTGGAGGACCACGCCCTCACCTGCGGCTCCCGCATCCTCGGCGGCTACGTGGCCCCGTACAGTGCCACCGCCGTCGAGCGGCTGCTCGCCGCCGGCGCCGTGCCGGTTGGCCGCGCCAACATGGACGAGTTCGCCATGGGCTCGTCGTGCGAGAACTCCGCCTATCAGGCGACCCGCAATCCCTGGGATCTGCGCACGGTGCCCGGCGGCTCGAGCGGCGGACCGGCCGCCGCCGTGGCGGCGGGCAGCGTGCCGCTCTCGTTCGGCTCGGACACCGGCGGCTCGATCCGCCAGCCGGCGGCCCTCTGCGGCGTCGTCGGGGTGAAGCCCACCTATGGGCGGGTCTCCCGCTGGGGGCTCGTCGCCTTCGCCTCGTCGACGGATCAGATCGGCCCGCTGGCGCGCCACGTGCGCGACGCCGCGCTGGCCCTGAAGGTCATCGCCGGGGCCGATCCTCGCGACTCGACGTGCGCCGCGGAGCCGGTCGAGGACTACCTGGCGGGCCTGGAGGAGGGCATCGCGGGCCTGCGCATCGGCGTGCTGCGCGAGATCGATCATGCCGGTCTCGGCGGCGCCGCGGCGGCCAACTGGCGCGCGTCGCTGGACCGGCTCGCCGCGGCGGGAGCCGAGCTGGTGGAGGTCTCGGTGCCGAGCCTCGACGCCGCGATCGCCATCTATTACGTCATCGCCACCTGCGAGGCCAGCGCCAACCTCGCCCGCTTCGACGGCGTGCGCTACGGCCGGCGCGCGCCCGAGGCCGACAACCTGCTCGACCTCTACTTCGACAGCCGCAGCGAAGGCTTCGGCCCGGAGGTGAAGCGGCGCATCATGCTCGGCACCTTCGCCCTCTCCTCCGGCTATTACGAGGCCTACTACGGCCGCGCCCGCGCGGTGCTCGAGCGCATGCGGCGCGAGCTCGCCGCCGCCTTCGAGTCCGCCGATCTGGTGGCGACGCCCACCAGCCCGGGCGCCGCCTTCCGCCTCGGCGAGAAGATGGACGATCCCCTCGCCATGTACCTCAACGACATCTTCACCACTCCCGCCAGCCTGGTGGGGCTGCCGGCCGTGGCCGTGCCGTCGGGGATGGACGAGGAGGGATTGCCGCTGTCGCTGCAGCTCACCGGCAGGCCGTTTGCCGAGGCGACGGTGTTTCGGGCGGCGCGGGCCTTCGAGCGCGAGGTGGGCTGGGCGGTGGCGCCCAGCTTCCGGGGAGCGGAGGCCGGTTGAGCCATGCGGGCCGTCGTCTTCAGGATTCTCCTCGGCTTGATCCTGCTGGGATCGCTCGCCGCGGCGGCGTCCGCGGCCACCGTCTCGCGCGCCGTCCGCGTAACCTTGGAAGACGGAGTGGTGGCTTCGCTTTCCGAGGAGCGCGGCATCGTCGTCGAGGCCGTGCCGCGGCGCGGGGAGGGCCTCTCCGCCTTCGCCCGCCGGATGTGCGGCGACTCGCGCCTGGCGCCGCAGGTGGCGGAGGTGAACGGCGGCGGGCGGGACCTGCTCGCCGGCGTCCGCTACACCATTCCCTTCAATCTGCTCTCCCAGGAGTGGCAGCTCAAGGCGACCCGGGTGCTGTTCGCCGAGGACCGCGGGCAGGCGGACGGCTGGCGCCACAAGGTGCGCGGCGTCGGGCCCCTGCAGCGCGAGAGCCTCTGGCGGCTCGCGGAGTGGTTCACCGGCACCGGCGAGAACTTCCGCGCCATCCGCGAGTACAACGAGCTGCCGGACGAGGAAGTGGCGCGGGGGACGGCGGTGACCATCCCGGCCGAGCTGCTGCTGCCCGTCTTCCGCACCGTGCTGCCGGTGCCCGAAAAGCCGTTCCTCCTCGAGTACGGCATCGACAAGGATGGCGAGTACGCCGTCTACCGGCTGCGGCCCGGCGAGGCCCTCTACTCGTCCGTCGTCGTGCGCTTCACCGGCCGCGTCTTCGCCGCCGACGTCAACGCTCTGGCCTCGCAGATCGCCCAGCGCAGCGGCATCCGCGACGTGACGGACATCCCCATCGGCTACCGGGTGAAGATCCCGTTCGACGTGCTGCAGCCCGAGTATCTGCCCGAGGGCCACCCGAAGCGCAAGGAGTACGAGGACTCGCTGCGCGCCAGTGCCCGGTTCAGCAACCAGGTCAAGGTGCGGGGGCTCGCCGGCATCACGGTGATCCTCGACGCCGGTCACGGCGGCCAGGACGTGGGAGCGAGCCTCGGCGGCGTCTGGGAGAGCCTCTACGTCTACGACATCGCGATGCGCGTCAAGCGCGTGCTGGAGGCCCAGACGGCGTCGCGCGTCCTCCTCACCACGCGCGACGGCGGCGAGTTCCGCGTGCAGGAGATGGACGTGCTGCCGTTCTCGCGCGGCCACGCCGTGCTGACCACGCCGCCGTACCCCATCGAGGATCCGAAGATCGGCGTCAACCTGCGCTGGTACCTGGCGAACAGCCTGTTCCGCAAGACCGTGCAGACGGACAAGGATCCGCAGAAGGTGGTCTTCCTCTCCATCCACGCCGATTCGCTCCACCCGTCGCTGCGCGGCGTCATGGCCTACATTCCCGCCGCCGACATGACGGACGGCAGCTTCGGCAAGAACGGTCCCGTCTACACCGTACGCAAGGAGGTGCAGGAGAGCCCGCGCGTCGCCTTCGCCCGCGAGGATCGCGAGCGCAGCGAGGGCCTGTCGCGCGAGCTCGCCAAGCAGGTCGTCGCGGCCTTCCAGGAGGGTGGGCTGCCGGTGCATCCCTTCAAGCCGGTGCGCGACAAGATCATCCGCAACAACGGCGAGTGGGTGCCGGCGGTGCTGCGCTACAACTCGATTCCCGCCAAGATCCTGCTCGAGGTCTGCAACCTGGCGAACGATCAGGACCGCAAGCTGATCCAGACCCGCGCCTACCGCCAGCAGGTCGCCGAGGCCGTCGTGCGCGGGTTGCTCGCCTACTACGGGCAGGACACGGGGGCTTCGTCGCAGCAGGTGGCGGCGTCGGCGAAGTAAGAGTGGGGCCCCGGGGTTTGATCCCCCGGAGCCCCTCCCGGTTATTACCCGGTCTTCGCTAGGGCACGGACGATACGCTGAGCTCGTAGTCGCCGGTATCGTTCACCCCTTCGACCCGGACGTAGTAGTGCCCTGGATTCAGGGAGCGGACGATCTGGAAGTTCGCATCGGCACCGTCGTCGTCATCCGTCTCCAGCAGCATGCCGTTGGCGTCGTAGAGGCTCGCCGCGACATTCGTGTCGCCGCTGGATTCGACGTCGACCGTCGCCGTGGAGGTCAGGACGAAGGTGAACATGTCGTAGTCGTTCCCGCTGCTGGGCACGGTGATCTCGCCGCTGGCGGGATCTTCGGCATCGACTTCGATCGGTGAGGCGCAGAGGAAGCTGCCTCCATGGTCGTCCGTTTCGCCGAGGTGGCAAGCGTCGGTGAAGGTGGCCTCGACCTCGAAATTGCCCGTCGCCCCGAGGCCCGGAGCCACCTGGATGCAGTGGTCTCCCGCCGGGATGACGGCTTGCAGCTCGCCCAATCCCGTACCCACGTACGCGCTGTCGACGAGCGGATCCGAACCGGTAGAGCCCTCCGTATACAGCGAGCTCTGCGCTCCGTCGCCGGTGCCTTCGATCACCAGCACGCCGGGAAGCGCCGTGCGGATCTTGAGGATGTCGCCGTTCCACTCGTCGACGTCCTTCGACTTCGTCGTGAAGCCGCCGGTCGCCAGCGAGACGGCCTCCGTGGAGCCGCCGAGCGCGGCCTGGCAGTCCTGAGCTGAAACGGGCGGCGCGCCTTGCCATACGGCGATGGCGGCGAACAAGGCGCCGAGGATCGAGAAAGAGGTGTTGCGGGTGAAAAAGGTTGGATGGAACACGGACCCTCTCCTTGAGGCCGAACGGCCCCTGAAAATTGCTTCGGTTGTGGTTTCAGGGATGTCCGGATCCGCCGCTTTACGGCGGCCCGGCTTCACCGATCGGTTCGAGGCGTCCCAATCTCACCTCAGGCGGGTACTAACGGGACGATTTCCGGAAGTGGCCGGAAAATGGGGGCGACGCGACTCTGTCGCCCGATGTGATCAAATAGGAAGGTTTTGAAGCCCGGACTTCCTTGGCTCGACAGGCGTGAAAGGGCCGTTGCGGACGAGCCGCAGGTCTTTACGGATCACGTTCGTGCCCTGGCCGCGGGAGAACCGCTGGAGTCTCCGCAATTCGAGGTTCTGTGGAAGACGTTGCGCGTAGCCGTGCGCCGCGAGCTCAAGAGACGCGGCCTGTGGGAGAATCCGCCGTCCTATCTGGGCATCTATGGCGGGGCGAGTTGGGAACCGGCCGAAGGCGGGAAACACAATGAAAGCCCGCTGGAAGAGCTGGTCGCGGAGACCTACACGTACGTCTTCGTCTCCCGCCTGCGGAGCCTCCAGGCCCAGTTGAAGTTGAAGCCGAACATCGAGGGTTTGGTCGTGCTCAACGTTCGCCATTTTCTTCACGAGCGGCAGAAGGAGCACGATCCGATCGGCTCCCAGGTGTTCGCGGTCCTGCATGCCGCCGTGGCGCTGGCGGTCGAGGAAGGCGAGCTTCGGCTCTTGGCGGGCAGTGCGGCGATCCGCAACGACACCGTCCTCGGTTTCGAGCAGGGGATGGATTATTCCGGCCGGGGCCGGCCCGAGATCGCCTCCCTGGTGGCGAGGTGGAACGACGAGCTGCTGCCGGATCTGGTGACGTCGCGGGGGCACCGGCAGGAGGAGGTGGTCCGCCGCCTGCGCGAGCGGCTTTCCGACCTGTTGCGGGAAGGGATCGGCACCTTCCGTTTCAAGGATCTGATCGATCCGTTGAAGGCCGATGTGCGGGCGAGGTGGGCGGCCATCCTGGAGATCGAGCAGGGCGGATCGGTGCCGCAATTGGAAGGCGCCGAAGCGGAGACGGCGAGGGTCGTAGATCCCGACCGAAGCGTCGAAGAGCGCCAGTTCTTCCGGAAATTGACCGAGTGCGTCTCGAAGGCGCTCGCCGCTCTCGACGTCGATCCGAAGACCCACGGATATCTCGCGGTTCTCTGGCAATTCCTGAGACTGCAGGCCGCCGAGGGAACGGAAGCACAGCCGGCGATGCGGCTCAGCCGTGCGCTGGGGCCGGAGCTGGCGGCCGGGGACGCGGAGCGCCCCTCGGACCGCAAGCTGAGCGAGCAGTTGCGCGTGCCGCGGGACCGGCTGCCGCGCCTCTATCGCACGATCGGAGACCTGGTCTACCAGTGCACCGCCGCCATATCGGGAAAAACCGCCGTTAGCTCCTTAAAGGGAAGGTCTAGCCATGACGAACGGGTCTGACTCCGGGTCCCCCGAGTACCCGCGGCGATTGGAAGCGCTGGCGGCGCAAGCCAGGGAGCGCGCGCTTCGGTCGGAAGCCGAGCTCGAACGCAGGCGCGGCCAGCCCGCCGGGCCGGGAGACCTCTTCGTGCTGCCGGCCACGGCCGAGCTGCCCGTCGAGTGGGCGGTCCTGGAGCGGCGGCCGGAGGGCCGCGGCAAGCTGCTCGTCGTGCCCGCGGATACGAATCCGCTCGCCGGCGCGGCCGACGTGGAGGTGGGGGAGGAGGACCCTGGCGGCCCGCTCAGCCTGCGCTGCCGTTTCGGGGTGTGGCTGGACGCGGTGCGGTTCGATCCCGAGCATCGTTCGGGAGTGCTCGCGCCGGAGACGGTGGCCGAGACCCGCGAGCGCTACCGCCAAGTGGAGTCGGGGACCCTGGCGCCCTCGCCGCTGGCGGAAGAGGCGGAGGCCGATCCCGAGTACAGGGAGTGGATCCGGGAAGTGCCGAAGCGTGCAAGAGAGCTCGTTACGGCCAGCCCGCAGCCGGCGGTGAAGCGGTTCTCCTCTCCTTCCTGGGGACCGGTCCATGCGCTGGCGGCGATGTTCGCGCTGGCGGCGATCGGGCTGTCGATCTGGGTGCTTCAACTGCGAAGCGAGGTGGACCGCCTCTCGGCGCCGGTGTTCGATATTCCTTCCGTGGAGATCGATCTGGGACAGGGCGTCCGCGGCGGAACCACCATTCAGGTGCCTCGAGATGCGAGCCATGTCTTGATTGTCATGGTCCTCGATCCTTCGCTGGGACCGGGACCGCGCGATGGCTACCTGGAGATCCTCCGTCGATCCGGCGAGCCGGTCTGGCGTAGCGGGCGCGAGCGGCTGAAGCCTCTGGAAGAGCTCAGACTGCTTCTGCCGCGCAAGCTGCTGCCCAATGGCGACTATCGCATCCGCGTCTATCCCGAATCCGGCTTCGGCGCCCAACCCTTGGCGGAGGAGCCGTTGCGGGTCGAGACGATGGAATAGACGCCGCTCGGCCGGGACATCGGATCCTTCCCGTAGACCGTTTCCGCTCGCACCTTCGCGTAAGCAGGTAGGAGCAGGACTTTTCCAGAGGGAAGATCTCTCTCCCGGTGCCATCCTGGAGCGGCACGGCCTGCCCAGCCCAGCGGCTGGCGCGATGACGAAACGGTCGCTCACGGCCGATATGGGCGAGAGATCTTCCTCTGGGAAACCTCGCGTCTACGCGACAGAGGCTCGATTCGAGAGGAAAGCGAGCCTTGCGTTAAACTGGCGCTCAATGAATTCCAAGAGATTTGCCTTGGCTCAATGGGTCATGCCGGCGGTGTTGTCCGCCGCTTTGTTGTCCTGTGGTCCACCGAAGGATAGGGGAGGAGAGGCTGCCATGAGCAACCCAGCAACGCCGGTGAGGCTCGCTCCAGGGCAGAGGGAGGAGCGTCGGCTCACGGAGAAGGAAACGCATTCTTACCTCGTCGGTCTCGAAGCCGGCGAGTACGTCCGCGTTGCCGCCGAGCAGCGGGGAGTCGACCTAGCCCTGCGCCTCTCATCGCCTTCCGGCGAGCGGATCGCCGAGATCGACAGCCCAACGGGCGCGCTCGGCGCCGAGCGGGTCTCGGAAGTCGCCGCCGTGGCGGGCGACTATCGGGTCGAAGTGGTCGGAGGAGAGGGAACCGGGACCTATGAGATCCAGATCGAGGAGAAGGGTCCGGCGACCGAGGCGCACCACCGCCGCGTCGAGGCCGAGCGGGTCTTCCAAGAGGGGGAGGGCCTGAGGCGCGAGAAGAAATTCGAGGACGCGATCACCCGGTATGATCGCGCGTTGGCTCTCTCGAAGGAGGCCGGAGATCCCGGCGGACAAGCCGCGGCCCTCGTTTCGATCGGCTGGATGAAGGAAAACCTCGATCGCTGGGAGGAGGCGGCCGGCCATTGCGCGCAGGCCGCGGAGCTCTTCCAACAGGCCGGCGATCCTAGGGGCCAGGCCCGCGCGCTCAACCGGCAGGGCCGCATGTTGGTCCGCCTGGGCCGGTATCAAGAGGCCCGGTCGCCATTCGAGGAGGCCGTCCGCTTGTTTCATGCCAGCGCCGATTCGGAAGGAGAGGCTTCGGCCCTCAATAATCTGGGCAATGTCCATAATTCGGCGGGACGCTTTGAGCAGGCGGTCGATGCCTACTCTCAAGCTTTGGAGATCATGCGCCGGCTCAAAAGCCGCAAGGATGAGGCCATCGTATTGTTCAGTCTAGGCAATCTCTATCTGGATCACGGCAAGCGAGTAGAGGCCCGGAAAAACTACGAGAGCAGCCTCCGGATCGCCGAGGCCGCCGGTGACGACGAGCTTTCCGCCGAGGCGCTCGACCGCCTAGGAGGGGTGACCTACCGCGAGGGAAGGTTCGCCGAATCCCGAACCCAAAGCGAACGGGCGTTGGCGCTCTACCGCAATCTCGGCGATCGGCGAAGCCAGGCTATTACGCTCATCTCCATCGGTTCCGTTCTCTTGAAAACAGGAGAGTTGCAGGGTGCCCAGGCGCGTTTCACCGAAGCCCTCGGCCTCTTCCATGCGCTTGGAGACGCGCAGGGGGAAGCAATGGCCACAGCGCATCTGGCACGCGTCGCGCTGGCCCGCGGGGACACCCGACAAGCGCTCCAACTCGGCCAGGACGCGTTGACCCGGCTTGAGAAGCTCGGTTATCGCTATGGTCTGTCCATGACGCATTATGTGGTGGCCCAGATCCTGCTGCGGCTCAAAGAACCGGACAAGGCGCTGTCCGAGGTCGAGGCGAGCATCGAGCTCGCGGAGAGCCAGCGTACCGAAACGGGAAGCCTCGAGACGCGGGCCTCTTACTTCGCGACTCGGCAGCACTACTGGGAGCTCTTCATTGACACGCTCCTGGAGCTGGACCGGCTGCACCCGGACAAGGGATACGAGGCCCGCGCGCTAGAGGTGGATGAAAGGCGCCGAGCCCGGAGCCTCCTGGATGCCCTGGCGGAGGCGCGGGCCGAAGTCCGGCAGCATGCCGATCCCGCGCTCCTCCGAGAAGAAGAGGAGGTGCAGCAGCGCCTGGATCTCGCCGAGCGGCCCGAGGAAACCGAGGCTCTCCTCGCCCGCCTCGACCGGGTGCGCACCCGTATGCGGCAGGCAAGCCCTCATTTGACTCGGCTCGAAGGCTCGAAGACGCTTGCCGTGGCCGAGATCCAGAAACGCTTTCTCGACGCCGACACGTTGTTGCTCGTCTATTCGTTGGGCGAGGAGCGGAGCATTCTGTGGAGAGTGACGCGTTCGACCCTCGCCTACCATCAGCTTCCCGGGCGCGAGCGGATCGAGACGGCGGCCCGGCTCGTCCGCGACCTCCTGTCCCAGCGGCTCCGGCCCGGGTCCGACCGCCGGCAGAAGGCGGTGGACGACTTGGCCACCCTCGTGCTGAAGCCGTTGGCGGCGGACCTCCCCAGATACCGGCGCTTGTTGATCGTCGCGGACGGTGCCCTGCAGTTGGTTCCATTCGCGGCTCTGCCCGATCCAGCAGCAGTCCGGCAGCCGCTCCTGGTCGAAAGCCACTCGATCATCATGCTCCCTTCCGCTTCGGTCGGCGCTACCCTGAGGAAGGAGCGGCGGACGGGACCGCTCCGCCAACCAGGGCCTGTGATCGCGGTTCTGGCTGATCCGGTCTTCGACGCCTCCGATCCCAGAGTCCATCCCGGGAGCTCGCTGAAGCGCGAGGCGCCTCGCGGACAACTGACTCGCTCGCTCGGCGATCTGGGACTCTCCGATCTGAAGCGCTTACCGTTCTCGCGGCAGGAGGCGGAGTCGATCCAGCGCCTCTGGCGTCCCGGTGAGGTACTGTCGTCTTTCGACTTCGCCGCGAGCCGGGAAGTGCTGGATGATGAACGCTGGCGCCAAGCCTCCATCCTTCACTTCGCCACCCACAGCCTGCTCAACGACCGACAGCCCGACCTTTCCGGGCTCGTCTTTTCGCTAGTCGGTCCGGACGGCGCGCCGCGTCCTAGGGGCTTCCTGCGGCTGCACGAGATCTACGACCTGAATCTCAACGCCGATCTGGTGGTGCTGAGTGCTTGCCAGACCGGCGTGGGAAAAGAGATGCGCGGAGAAGGTTTGCTCGGAATGACGTGGGGCTTCATGTCCATCGGTGTGCCGCAACTCGTGGTCAGCCTGTGGAAGGTGGAAGACCAGGCCACCGCGGAGTTGATGAGCCGGTTTTATCGGGAGCTTTTCGATGGAGAGCGGCCCCCGGAAGCCCTTCAGCGGGCTCAGAAGTCGATGCTGGGAGATCCCCAATGGAGCGACCCCGCGCTCTGGGCCGGCTTCATCTTTCTGGGGGATTACGATCGCAGGCCGGGTGGCGGTATCGAGGCCGCTGACACGGGAGGGACAGATCCTGAAAAGCGCGCCGGCACCGGGGGCTTGCCGCCGCCGAAAGTGAGGCCACCCCGGCCGAAGCCGCCGGAACCTCCAAGATGAGCTCGGACGGAGCGAAACGACGATGAGCGATCAGAAGCTCTACTTCACGGGCATCAACCCCAAGGGTAAGTACCTGACGCCGCCGGCTCCGCTCGAGCGAGTCGTCAATCGGCTGTTGGAGGAGGGATGGCAAGCTCCTCCCGAATGGGTCCTCGAGTGGACGCGCGAGCACGCGGTGGATGACAAACTGCGCAAGCCGGTCCTGGAGACGAACCGCCCCTGGGATCTGGCCGAGACCGGCTGGGGCGTGGTGTTCGCCCCAGATCTCGATCCACGGGTCAAGGCCAAGCTGGAAATCCTCCTGGAGAAGCGCCGAGACCAGGCCACAGCCGGTGGGCATAGCCACTATTACCGGGAATACGAGTACCGCGGCGAGGAGACCTACGATTTCGTGCGGCGACATGGTGGCCAGCCGGGGATGATGGCGGATCCGGACAACATTCCCTATTACCTCCTTCTGGTCGGGAAACCCGAGTCTCTGCCGTACAAGTTCCAGGCCGAGCTCGACGTCAACCACGCGGTGGGCCGGATCTATTTTGAGGATCTCACGGACTATAGCAACTACGCGAGGAGCGTCGTAAAGGCTGAAGACCTGCCGAGGCCGCGGTCCAATGAGATCGTCTTCTTCGGCACGGAGCACAAGAACGATCCGGCGACGGAGTGGACCGCCCGGAAGCTCGTTCAGCCATTGGCGGAGTCGGTCCTCGAGCCGGGGGCGCCATGGAAGGTCCGCGAGGTGCTCGGCGACGAGGTACCCGGCGAGGAAGCCCGGAAGGAGCAGCTCCGCGCTTTCTTGGGAGGCGAGAAAACCCCGGCTTTTCTCTTCGCCGCCTGTCATGGCGTGGGCTTCGACGCCGGCGACGAGCGCCAGGAGGACTGTCAGGGGGCCCTCGTCTGTCAGGACTGGCCGGGGCCGGACGACGAGGAGGGGGTCGGGGAGGATCAATGGTTCGCCGCTTCCGATGTGCCGGAGGGGGAGAAGGCTGCCCTGCATGGCCTGGTGGCGTTCCTATATGCCTGCTATGGCTTGGGCACACCGCAGCGCGACAATTTCGACCAGACGTCGGTAGGCCAGCCGAGGGAGATTGCGCAGCATCCTCTGGTTTCCCGGCTGTCGCAACGATTGCTCTGTCCGAAGAACCTGTCTCCTAGGTCCGGTGGCGCCCTGGCCGTGATCGGCCACGTCGACCGGGCGTGGACGGCAAGTTTCGAAGGCTCTCCGAAGAACGAAGGGCTCGGCGCCTTCATTTACGGAATCCGTCGGCTGCTCCAGGGTCACACCGTCGGCTGGGCGATGGAGTACCTCAACCAGTCGTACGCCTCCTTGGCGGCCCAGCTCGGAAACATGGAGGAAGGTTGGCGCTTCCGCGAGAAGGTGGACGGGGAGCTCTTCGCCCGTCTGTGGCTGCTGCGCAACGACGCCCGGAACTTCGTCGTCTTCGGAGACCCGGCGGTGCGCCTGCCGGGGGTGGGGGAGCCCCGGAATGAGCGCTGATCTAGAGGAACGAGCTGTCTGGAGCATCCAGCTCCGTCCCCGGCTCGCCTACGCGCTGTTCGCCGATCCCCTGGCGCGAGTGGTTCAGGGCGTCGAACGCGGCTGACGCGGGATATCCTCCAATCTCGTGACTGCGGACAAGCCCTCAGACCTCGAGACTCACGGCTCTCCGGATCGGCTCGTTCCACTGGCGCTCCTCTCGACGCTCGTACGCGGAGCCGAGGATCCGGTCGAGGCCGCCCGAGAGATTGAGCGGAAACTTCGTGCGCGCCCTCCTTCTGACATGGATGCGCGAATCCGCTTCCTGGCCGCGCGCCTGGGGCTACCGGAGATCCAACCGTCCCGGCTAGCGGAGGTCTGGACTTCTGCGCTTCGCGGAGGGCGCACGGCGAGCCGAAGGGAGCTGCTCGATCTCGCCCGCCGGGCGGTCGTGACCTGGGAAGAGCTGGATGAGGAAATCGGATCCTGGCGACGGGCACTCTTCGCCCGCCTAGAACCAACCCTCTCTTCGCGCGGTGCGCTTGATGTCTTCACGCCTGAGACACCCCCCGAGATTCGGGAGAGCCATCTCGAGCTCGATCCGCTCCTTGCCCACTGGCCGCGCCGCCTCTTGAAGGATAAGGAATGGGCCTGCGCGGAAGCTCCCTTGCCGGACATGGAACCTCTGTCGCTCGATGGAGTTTGGGTCGATCTCCGTCTTGTCGCGCCAGAGGAGGTTGCCGCTCCCATTTCGGGAGAAGCTCTACGCGATGCGCTCGATCTCCGCTATGAAGAGCGGCACTGGCGGGCGGACCCGTTGGAGTTCGCCCTCGAGCGGCTTGACAGCTCGGCCATCCTGGTCGGACCTCCCGGGAGCGGCAAGACGACGCTCCTAAAGTGGATCGCTCGGCGATTGATCACCAACCCCGGGGGAAGATTCTTGCTTCCCCTCTTCATCCCTCTGCGCAGCTACGGAGCCTGGAAGCGGGACCATCCAGACGGAGACTTGCTCGCTTTCGGTCTGCTCCAGGCCGGGATCGGCGAGGCGCGCCAGAGACAGCTCTGGTCGAACGCGCTTAGCTATCTTTCCGGCCCGCGCGGGGAGAACGTCCTCCTGTTGCTCGACGGCTGGGACGAGGTTCGTGAGGAGGATCGGCCGCCGATTTTTCGCGAGATCGCAGAATACTCCTATGGCTTTTCGATGCTGCTGACGTCGCGGCCATCGGGACGTCCGAAGAGCCTGCCGATCCACGATCTCTACGAGATTACAGAATTGGCACCCGAGAGCATCGAGCGGCTGATTGATCGCTGGTTCGAGCATGCAGGGGAGCCCGGGCTCACAGCGGTCCTGCGGCATCAGCTCACCCAGAGCCTCGACCTTCGGCGGCTGGCGAGAAATCCTTTCCTCCTCACTCTTCTCTGCGGTCTCGCCCTGCAGGCGGAGCGCGACGGAAATGGGGCCTTGCCGACCTCGCGCACGGCTCTGTATCAAGCAGCCATCGGATTGATCTATCGGCAAGATGAAGAGCGGCACAGGCGCCAGGATGAGGACCGCCAGCGAGAGGAGAAGGAGCGCTGGGACAAGACCCGCCGCCAGCAGGTCGAGCGTCTGGCTCTCTGGCTGCTCGACGAGGCGCCTCAAGCCCCCTGCTATGTGTTCGGGCCGGAGGAGGTAGCGGCGTCCGGAGCCGATCGCCATCTCTTCGAACGCTACCTCAAACCTTCGCGCTTACTCGCCCAATGGGCGCTCGCGCCGGATACACATCACTTTCTGCACGCCTCCTTCCAGGAGTTCCTCGCCGCTCGCGCGTTGTCGCTGGCTACGCCAGGGAAGCTGCTCGGCTACCTGCGCCGCCACTTCTTTTCCGGAGCGTGGCACGAGGTCTTCCATCTTCTCGCGGGCTTGGAGGGACCGGCGAGCGAGGTGTTCTGGCGGGAGTTGGCAAGGCTGGCCCGGGAGCCGGACCGCTTCGGACATCTCTTCCTGCGCCTGGCGCGCTTCGCCGTCGAGGCGGGACTGGAGGACGGAGGCCGCTCCCGGCTTGGTGTCGATTTGCGCGATGGCCTCTGGGCAGGCGTTGTTCGATTTACAGCCAATGCTCTCTTCGCCGATGCCTTTGCAGCCCTTGATCCGGCAGGTCTGGCTCTGCGTGTGCAACGGGCGCTGCCGAAGGCCGACCGCCGGACGGAAGCGCTCCTTCTCCAAGCCGTGGGCCGCACGGCGGCACCGGAAGCTTCCAAGGTTCTCGTCGATCGAATTCTTCAGGGCGACCCAAGGACCGCCGCCGTCGCGCTCAACCAAGTGGATATCTATCGCCGCCTTGATCGGAAGGGCCTCACGCGACTGCGTTCCGCCGCGTCATCCCGGAGAGTCCGGCCGGACGTGCGGCGGCGCGCGATCTGGGCGCTCGGAGCGATCCGCGATCACAGCTCGCTCGGCCGTCTGATAGACGCGATCGTCGAGGACCCGGCAAATGCGGATGAGGTGTTCTTCGCCCTTTCGTCCCTTGGTTCCGATGAGGCAGTCGAAACCGTATCCCGGCTGCTCGAGGTGAGCGACGCCCCGGAGTGGGGCCTCATGGTCACGGGGTGCCTCGAGAAGATCAACAGCGCCGCATCGCGGGATCTGCTGCTCGAGATCGTGGCGCTTCGCCCACGGGAAGATCCGATCGTGACTGCGGCGTTGCACGCGATCACCGGTATGCCAGTCCACCGCGGCAGTGACATCTTAATCGGTCTTCTGCAGCAAGAAGATTCCGCCGAGCTGCGCGCTGCAGCCGCGGGAGCGCTTGAAGTGGCAACCGGTGCCGGTGTAGTCGAGGCGCTCGCGCGTGCGGCTCGCGAAGACACGGAGGAGCGGGTGAGGATCCAAGCGCTTCGGAGCCTTGCGCGGTGTGCGCGGCCCTCCGATGCGCAGTGGCTCAAGGCGGCGACTCGAGACGCTGCGCACAGTAGCGCCGAGTGCGCGCTCGCTTTGGGAGCTTTGGTCGTCGCGGGCGAGAGATTCAAGTCGACGGTGGATGCCGTGTGGCTCTCGCCGCTCGCTGCGGGCGAGGTCTTGCACGCTCTGGAGCATCCTCGGTCGGCCGAGCTGACAAGCGAGGCGGCGCGGTTGGCGTCTCTGGTGGGCGATGCGGCCGTCCCCGCTCTGGTAACGCTCTGCCAAGACGACGCAGCCAATCTGGATGCGCGCCGCCGGGCATGCGAAAGTCTCGGACGTCTGCGCGCCCGCGAAGCCGCTGGGGTGCTTCTGGCACTGCTGCGCCGCGCGCCAGATGTCGAGGAGGACGAGGAGACGCTTCCCGCCGCAGCAGACAATCTGGCCCGGTATGCCGCAAGGGGGCTGGCCGCGATCGATCCGGCCTATCTCCTGCGGCAGCCAGGTCACACGGCCGCCCATGCCCTCGCCAGGTGGGCGTTGGAGACTGGCTCCCTCATCTTCGAAGACCGGGTGGTAGGGCCAAACGGCAGGATAACGGCGTGGGCACTACCGCCGGAGACGCCTGGGCCAACCACCGAGCCCGCTGCGCCCTCCGCCGATCTCAGTCGGCATACGGATGTGGAGCTTTTCGTCCGCACGGAAGGCGGTGAGGCGTCGGGCTGGAATTTCGAACTCGCCGTCCGCGATCCGCGTCACGGACCCAGCCGTGACGAGTTCGGTCCGATCGCAGCACCCAAGGCGCCTCGCGCGTTTCTGGCCGATCTGCTGACCGACCTCGACGGCTTGTCTTGCGAGGACAAGGAGAGCCGGGCGATCAGCCGAGAACGACTGATCGCCAAGGGGACCACTCTGTTCCGACTCCTCCCTCTGGGGCTTCAGGTGTGGCTCTGGATTCTGAAGGATCGGGCGCGGACCCTCCAGCTCGTTTCCGACGACCCCTATCTTCCGTGGGAGCTGATCCACCTGCGCCCTCAGCGCCAAGTAGCAGATTCAGCGCTTTTCCCGGCGGAGAGGTTCGCTGTGACACGGTGGCTCCAGGGATTGGCTCCGCAACTGGAGCTTCCGCTCTCGCGGATCGCGCTGGTAGCCCCACGCTCCGACGACCTCCCGAGCGCTGCTGCGGAGAGGGAGGATCTTCTCTCGCTTAATACTCCCGGCCTCCGGGAGGTCATCGAGATCGAGCCTCGGTACTTGCAGGTCAAAGCGGCGCTGCGTTCCGGGGAGTTCGATGGCTGGCACTTCATCGGCCATGCCGGCTCGCGGGCGGAGGACCCGGATCGTTGGATCTTTCCGCTCGAAGGGGCCGAGCCTTTGAAGCCCGAGGATCTCAAGAATTCCGGTGAGTTCGGCCGCCTTCGCCCATGGGTCTTTCTCAATGGCTGTCGCACCGGAAGCGGCGGGGTGTCTCTCGATGGTACAAGCGGCTGGGCGAAAAGGTTTTTGGAGGCGGGTGCTGGCGCGTTTGTGGGGACGCACTGGAGCGTAGGCGACAGGCGTGCGCGCGAGGTTGCAAGCGCTCTCTACACACGGCTGCTGCGCGGGGAACTAATTGGTGACGCAATTCGCGAAGTGAGGAGGGAGCTGCTGGAAGAAGATCCGCTAACAGCTCTCGCTTATGTGATCTACGCACACCCTTGTGCCGCTTGCCGCCGCAAGCGGCGCGGCTCTTGACCACCGATCCGCCGGAGTATGGAGCGGAGCTGCATCGATACGTTATTGAGATTAGGCTAGACTGCTCATAGGGAGGCTCCAATGTAGGTCCATGCTGTGGCGTACGCATGATTGGCCGAAATCATGAGTAGCCGACAGCTCATCTGTCTCTCTCCGGTACTGGTCGGCACACTGCACCGGGATAGGCGAAAGCGGTATAAGACAGCCAAGTAGTGTCATCCTCAGAGCGGATGGCCCGTCGAGCTTCCTGGACAGCCTCAGCGAAGGGTAGGCCATGAACGAAGGCAGTATAGAAGACTCGGGCGAATTCAAGGCTCTGTGGGTCGCGGAGTGGCCAAGAGGCGCCGAGGAAGGCGCCGGCGCCTGCCCGTAAGAAATAGGGTGCCCACCCGTTTGTATCGCAAACGTTCAGGAACACGAGGGGGCGTTTGATTCCCATTCGCTTCGCCTCTCCCGCAAGGTGAACCGGAGTCAGTTCCTCACCCTCTTCCAGCAAGATACGCGAGAGATCCGGAGCGTCTCGGCGGAATAGGCCGTGGCCAGTGAGGTGCCAGCCGTCGTAGGCTCCTTGGCGGAACGCATCGCTGATTTCCCTCAAGCGCGCGGGAATGCGCTCGACCTGCCGTCCGTACCCATCCAAAGCCTGAAGGATCTGCCATTCCTGCTCGATCGTGGGGAGATTGGAACCCCGGGGCACGGCGGCGGCAATTCGCGCCAGAGGCAGATAGATCGTTTGCCGTATAGACGGTATCCAGCGGGTTAGAGCAAACGCTTCGCAGAGGAAGGGACCGTCCACCACCTCGCTTTCCGGGCTCTCTTCGATGCGCAGGATCTCCCAAGGGATCCATGGATCATCGGAGACAATTTGGAGTGTCTGAAAGCGGTGCTTCATAGACGAGAGCGCCTTCCGCAGATCAGCCGGTAGAAGCTGCTCGGCGAAGAAAGCTCCGTGGGCGCGGAGGATCTCGGTAGAGAGATCTCCCTTTAGCTGCTGGCGGAAGAACTCCGCAGGTTCGGTCGCCAGCTCAATAGTGCCGAACGAACGCTCTTGCAGCTCCAGCTCTGGATCGTGAGCGACGAGGTGTAGATCGAAACTCCGCCGCCGACCTCCAGGACGCTCCAGGACATACAGGATCAGCTCAGCCGGCGGTGCTGCACGCTCGCGCGACCGGAAGGAGGCGATCTCGCGAGACATGCCCTTTTCGCTAATGAAATCTTGAGCACGGCGGTGCAAGGCAGCCAATAGTTTGTCGTGCCCCGTATCTGTGAAGTAATCGACCCACTGCCATTTACTAAGCCGTTCGGGAACTTTGCACTCTTCTAGGCGAAGAGGTATGATGAAGATCGTATCCTCGGGCTGCTCATCGGCCACGTCCAACGCAACCTTTATCTCCTTCTGCACATACCCAGTCTTTGCCACCGATGCACGGGAAAGGCAGACAACCACCACGTCTGAAGTACGGACTGCCTTCGAAATCTCGGGTTCCCACTTCTGTCCAGGTAATATATCCAATTCATCGAACCAAGGACGCATGCCTTCGAAAGACAGTCGATGGTAGAGACTCCGCACGGTAGGTTTATCCTCGGATGCATGACAGAGAAAGATGGCGAGGGGATGTGTCATGAAATCTGCACCTCAGTTAGAGCTTCAACTTGCCGTTTGATCGCTTCGGATCGCCTCCTACTGGCCGGCACACCGCCAGAGGATGCCCGAAGACCGTATACGCCAACCAGGTCGGTTCCTCCTCCGAACGGATCGCCTGGCGGGCTGCCTGCACTGCTTCGGCCAGCGGCAGGCCGCCGATGAAGCCGGTGTAAAAGGCGCGGGCGAAGTCGCGGCTCCGCGAGTCGCGGACCGGCCAGAGGGTGCCGAGGAATGCTCCTACCCCGGCGCGCAGAAAATGCGGCGCCCATCCTCCGGCATCGGTCAGCGACAGATCGCTCTGCCCAGTCTCGCAGGCGTTGAGGAAGACCAGGGGACGTTTGATTCCCATCCGTCTCGCCTCTCCCGCGAGGTGGACCGGGGTGAGCGCTTCCTTCTCCTCCAGAAAAAGCGGCGACAAATCCGGCGCGTGTCCGCGGAACATGCCGTGGCCGGTGAAGTGCCAGCCGTCATAGGCGCCCTGACGGAACGCCTCACCGATCTCCCGCAAGCGCGCGGGGATGCGCTCGACCTGCCTGCCGTCTCCGGTCAGGGCCTGAAGGTCCTGCCATTCCTGCTCGGCCTGAAGCAGATCGGAGTTCCGGGGTACGACGGCGGCGATTCGGGATAGGGGCAGATAGTTCGTCTGCCGGATGGACGGCATCCCGCGGGTGAGAGCGAACGCTTTACAGAGGAAGGGACCGTCCACCACTTCGCTCTCTGGGGTCTCTTCGATGCGCAGGATCTCCCATGGGATCCAGGGATCATCGGAGACGATTTGGAGCGTCTGAATCCGTCCCCGCAGAGACGAGAGAGTCTTCCGCAAATCGGCTGGCAGGAGTTGCTCGGCGAAGAAAGCTCCGCGGGTGCGGAGAACCTCGACGGTCAGATCCCCCTTGAGCTGCTGGCGGAAGAAGTCTGCCGGGTCGGTCGCCAAGCCGAGAGTGCCGAAAGAGCGCTCTTGCAGGTCGAGCTCCGGATCGCGGGCGATGAGGCGGAGATCGAAGAGCCGCCGGCGGCCGCGCGGACGTTCCAGGACATAGAGAATGAGCTCGGCGGGCGCGGCGTGCTCGCGCGGCCGCGAGGAGGCAGTCTCACGAGGCACCCATTGGAGGGGGCGCGAGGGCGTCGGCGGCAGGCCGGGAGGCAGCTCGGCCTCGCGCCGGCCGGCAGGATCGATCAGCCGCTCCCGCCGGAGGTCTTGGATCCACTCCTGCACCGAAGCCGGAAGCACCCACTCGCGGTCGAGGCCGCCCTCGGCGAGGAACCAGGCGAGGAAGAATTCCTGGAAGGCGCGGTGCGCGAAGGATACGCGGGAGGGCCGGTCTCCCGTGCGCTCGCGCGAAAGGATGAGGAGGCTCTGCAGCGACAGGGCGATCACATCCTCCATCTTGGCAAGGCGCGGAGTGGCGCTGCTGACGCGGTCGAACGAGCAATCCGGGAGCAGGTCGAGCACGCCCACGGTTTCCTGATAGGTCATGGAAGCCGCGGCCCAGAGCATGGCCTCCCACGCTGTCTCGAGCACCTCTTCAGCCGGCTCGTCCGGGAAGACCAGGTGTGGGCGGGAAACCCGGAGATCGCGGTGGATCTTCCACAGGGCCCAATCGCGGAAGAGCGCGGCACGTCCGACCCGCTGTCCGGGCAGGCCGAGGGCGGCCACCGACTCCGCGATCAAACGCAGGAAGAGCGGACGGTGCGGAATGTCGCCGTAAATTTCCGCAAACCGGCCTTGCGTCACCAAGGCTTCGAGCGCGCCCAGGCGTTCCTGCTCGGCGGAATCGGCAAGCGCCGAGCGGAACCGTTGCACGAAGAGGAGGATTTCCTCGTATCTCCACGGGAGGAGCTCCAGCTTGCGGATCTGGCGCACCCGCGGCTCGCCCTGGGCCGCCAGTTTGCCGGACGTCGACCGCAGGTCGCCGACGCGACTCAGCCAGTATTCCGACCGCATCGCCAGGACGAGAGGGATGCGGACGGTCTCCAGGTTGTTGAGGAGGTGCAGCAGGCCGGCGCTCCGGCAGAGGAAAGGCGACTCGTCGAGCCCGTCGATCACCAGCGCCAGAGGGAGGCTGGTGTCTTTGAACAGGTGATCGGCCGCGGCGCGGAGCATCCGTTCATAAATCTCCCGGTCCTCTGGAGCGCAGCCGGCAAAGAGAGAGTCCGCGTTGAGGCAGCGTGATAGAAAGATTTTCGACGTCGTCACCTCCTGGGTCAAGGACGAGCCGGGTACATAGAGGACTTGAACGTCGTTGCGGAGGAGCGAGCGGGCGACGGACGTGGTCTTGCCGAAACCAAAGCCGCCGAGCAGAAACGTGCGGACGGTGGGTCTTGCTTCCAAGAGGAGGGCCGCCGGGTCGGCGAGCATTTCGGTTCCCGGATCCTCGTCGGCTCCCATACGGTGCTGATCGGCGGTGAGCCAGGAGACCCGGAGCGGCACCTGGTTCAGCACATCGGCCGAGCTCGCCAGCGCCGTCTCCACCGGAGCGACCGACAGATTGCCGGCGCGCGCAACGGCCAGCGTGAGGTCGTACAAGCCGTCGAACGCCGACTCGATGAGGTCGCGACCATCCCAGGCGAGCGCCATACCGACCCGGCCGCTGGCGCGGAAGGCCTCCATCTCTCTTGCCAAACCGGTGCGGAAGGCCGGGTTGCGGGGGTCCCTGTTGTGGACGAGCACATAGACCGCAGGCTGGAGAGGGCCGCGGGTAAAGCGCTCGATTGCCTCGCGGCAGTGCAGCACGTGGGGCTCGCCCAAGTCTTCCGAACGCTCCTCGAAAGCGACAGGTTGAACGAAGACCGGGAGGGCCTCCTCTCCGGCGCCTACCAGGTACCCGCCGTTCCAGCGCTGGAAAGCTTCCTCGCCGAGGAGCCGGTCCGGTGGAGCCAGGGCCAAACGAAGCAGCACCCGGACAAGATGCTCGAAGCTCTTCTCGTCGGCGGATGAGAGCCGCGAGATAAACCGGGGTATCTCTTTCTTGCCTCCCCAGGAGCGGCAGGTGCCGGTGCTCCGCCAGGGTGGGGCTTGGGATGAACTCATGGCGTCTTGGACAAGAACCTCCAGAGCGTAAGCCGGTTTCGAGGTCAGTGTCCAGGTAGGACGTAGCTTTATGCCATATCTGATCCCTTCCCGTCCGGACTCTCGCGTCTAGGTCATGGGCTTCCATCTCTCATGAAGCTCGAAGCTCCCGCCGAGCGAGGTAATCGCCTGGAAGCCAAGACGCCGGCTCGCGACGTGCGGCCGCCGGACTTGGAGATGCGGGTCAGAACCGTTGCCGAGAGCGGCCGGGTACGGCTGAGCTACACGTTGCATTCGCCCACCGGCGCCGTCGAGTTCGCCCATCGCGAGATCGCGGGGCCTGCCTTTCAGGGCAGCCCCGAAGCCTTTCAGAGCCATTGGCTCCAGAAGATGGAGCGCCTCGTCCTCCGTCAGGACGTCGACGGCTCGTGGCTGGCTTCCGGTGAGCTCGAGCGCAAGCTCGCGGGACTGGGCCGGGACCTCTGGCGCGAGCTCATCCCGCCGGAGATCCGTCAGGCCTACCGCGAGATCCGCCGCTCCGTCCGCTCCTGGATGATCGTCTCCGACGAGCCCTGGATCCCCTGGGAGCTGATCAAGCCCTACGACGACAGCCTTCCCGAGGACGTGATCGACGACGACTTTCTGGCCCTCCGCTTCGAGCTGACCCGCTGGCTCGCCGGAGCCAGGACGCCGGCGCGGTGGATCGCCGTCCGGCAGCTTGCCGCCTTCCGAACGGCGTCCGACCTGCCGCACGCGAAGCAGGAGAGGAACCTCGTGCGCCAGATCGCGCAGTCGCATCCGGATCTTGTCGATGCGACGCCCGTGGTGGAATCGGCGGGCGCGGTCCTGAGCTGCCTCGAGACGTGCGATCTCGACCTACTTCACTTCCTCGGGCATGGTGCACCCGCCGCCGCGCAGCCCGAGGAATCCGCCATTCCGTTCCCGGACAGCAGTGTGCTCCGCCCCGTGGATCTCGAGGGACCTCTGGCGACCCGCATCGGACGCAGCAGGCCGCTGGTCTTTCTCAACGCCTGCTCGGCCGGCCAGCAAGGGTGGTCCTTGACGCGCCTCGGCGGATGGGCCGCGCGTTGGGTCGCCGTCTGCGGTTGCGGCGCGTTTGTCGCCCCGATGTGGCCGGTGAGGGACAAGACCGCTCTCGCCTTCGTCGAGGCGTTCTACGGCGCATTGGCGCGAGGTGCCACTCTCGGCGAGGCGACGCTCGCAGCTCGCCGGCACGTCGTCGAGGCTCGTTCCGGCGACGCGTCCACGCTGGCCTACACGATCTACGGGCATCCCAATGCTCGATTGGTTTTCGCGGAGGAGGCGGATTCCGCCCCAGAAGCCGAGATTTGGCCGGGACCTCTTCGACCGGCGAAAGTGTTCCCTTCGAGTTGGAGAGATGAACGGTGGTTGTGGCAGTCGCTGAGGGAGCGCAGGCGGTGGCTCGCGGCCGCGCTCTGCGGTGTGCTTCTGGTGCTGCCAGTCGCGATGAGAGGGCGCTTCGCCGAGATCGTGGATTGGATGGAGCGCCGCGGCGAGGCACCTATTCCGCATACGGAGGGGGCGAAGAAGCCAGCTCCGCTCGAGCGCCGTTCATCCGCCCAGCCGGCCTCGCAGATGCGGCAGGCTGAAGAGCGCAATGCTCCGTCCGGCAAGAGCGCGCCGCCCGTGACAGCGAAGCTGTCCACGATGATTCCTTCCTCATCGGCTGCCGGCGGGTCTGGAGAAGCCGTGCGCTTCGAGATCGCCGCCGGGGGAACGCTGAAAGCGGCCTTAGCCGGAGCCCTGAAAGAAGCCGCCGCACCGCTCATGGAGATGGGGATCCAGGGATGGACTCTCCGCGTCGATGTTGACGCGCTGGAGATCACTCCGCACATACAGGACGGCTTCCCCTGGCTGGCCTGTCGACTCACGGCGAGCTGCCGCGCCCGCCGGCAGGGGGAGATCCTTGACCTCGGCGCCGTGTCTGCCGTCCGTTCGCAGGCCGACGACGACAAAGCGTGTGAGGAGGCAGCGAAGGCCTTGGGCGAAGCCGTGATCTATCGATTCGTCACTTCATGGAGGGAACGATATGAAAACCATTGAGAAGATCGTTTGCACTTTGGGCGCCGCCCTGCTTTTGGCGACCGCCGCTGTGGCCGAGGTGCCGACGGCGGGCACGCCCGCGCTTTCCCCACCGCAGCAGATGGCCCCGGCGCAGCCGCCTGAAGAGGCCAGCTTTCACGTCAGTGGGCGGTACACGGCCCAGCGGCGGCCGCGCGTGACGGTGCTCAAGTTCGACGACACCAATACAGAGGCCCAGAGCGCACGTTACGGCTCGTCCGTCGAGGCGATGCTGGTGACGTTCCTCAAGCGCAAGAGCCAGTTCGTCGTCGTCGAGCGGCAGAAGCTCGACGATCTGTTTGATGAATGGCAGCGCATGCAGAAGGGCAACGTCGACCTCGATCCCGAGGACGCGGCGGCCCGGGCGCTGCTGGAGAAGATCGACGGCTTGATCATGGGCAACGTCACGCTGCTCAACATCCCCACCGAGCAGACGACGGCGCAGAAGCCGCAGGAGGGCGGCGGCGCGCAGGAGGAGCCGGGGTCGCGGACGAAGATTCAGGGGCCGCGCATCGAAGTCGACGCCAAGCTCCTCTCCCGCTTCGACGGCCGCATCATCGCGGCCGCCCAGCGCAGCGGACCCGTGGCCTGTCTGCGCTCGATCGTCGAACGGCTCGGTGTGGCCCTCGAGCAGGAGTTCCTGCGTCCGTACTACGGCAAGCTGAAAATCGATCTGCGAGAGCCCGACTACGTCCGCGTCTTCCTGACTCCCATCCTGCTCGACACGGCCCTCGACGAGGAGAAGCCGCCTGTCGAGCGCAGCTCCACGGTGACGATCGGCGGCGAGCTCGATACCATCGAGCCCTGGACGCTGGACCCGACGACTTACACGATCCAAAACCTGCTGAGCGGCTGGTATTCCATGCGCCTCGAGCGGCCCGGATACGAAGGGCTGAAGACGGAGGCGGCGCGTTGGGAGGCAAGAAACCTCTTCGGCCAGGTGGATACGGTGACCGGGCTTCCCCTCAGCCGCACGGCTCCCGATCTGCGGCGCTTCGTGGTGCGCGTCGATCCGCAGAAGGCCGAGGACTTCGACCTCGACAAGTTCGGGTTTGTCTTTCGCAAGAAAGGCGGCTCGTTGGGACCCCGGGTCAAGCGCCAATACCTCGATGCAGACTACACCCACGTTCCGCAGCGTGTCATTCTGATGGGAGGCAAGAGAATCGAGCTCAATCAATTCGAGGAGACAGAGGAGTTTGGCGACGATCCGAGGTGCAATCTGTTCGAGCCGAAGCGTCTCGTGAAGACCAATTACGGCAAGACCTACATCGCCGCCGGACAGAAATTCGACTTCGACAAGTTCAAAGGCGGAGAGCTGATCATCGACGATTACAAAGGTGAGGTCGTTCCGGTCGGCGAATATCAATTGGCTCTTTGGGAGCCCAAATACGAGATCGAGAAGACCGAGGTGACCGTACGTGACCAGGACAAGGAGAAGGTGACGCTCACCTCCTTGGTGCGCGAAACGCTGCCTCTGGGACTGGACGCCACGGGAGCGCGGCCGGCCAACCGAACCATCCTGGAGGGCCAGGAGACAAAGTTCCGGCTCGATCTGCCGCTGGACTTTACCGAGCCCAAAGTACAGCGCGGCCTGCCGGCCGATGCCTATACAGCCTCCACCAACATTCCGGGCCTCGACGCCTGGCGGCGGAACGTCGATCTGCTGCCCGTCAGCCTCACTCCGCCGATGTATTACACGCGAAGCCCCGCTTATGAGCCGAAGGTGACCCGCGGCTCCGCGGAGGACAAGAAACCGGCTGAGCTTCCCCGTCTGACGATCAAGACCCGTTTCGGTCTCGCCGGGCGCCTCGACGTCTTCAGTCAGACTCCCGATCCGTTGGCGGCCGATCTTTTTATCGACAAAGACGTCCTCAAGATCCTGAACCTCCTGCTTTACGGCCAAGAACAGCGGCCGGAAAAGGAGCAGCGCAGTCTCCTCAAGGCCGTAGGGAAGTCCGCGGTCCGTGTCCTCGCAGAGACCCTGATCCTTCCCGGCACACCGGGCTCGGAGGGAATCCCGCCGCCGGTGGCCGCTGCCAGCCCACCTCCTCCGGAGGCCGTCGTCCAGGCTCCTCCCGCCGACGAGGATGCCGCGCCGCCGCCGCCCCAACTCCCGCGCGATCCGGACGAGCTCCGCGCGATCCTCGCCCGGCACCTGGAGCTTATCGATCTTCTCGTCCTCGATCCATCGGACGTCGACCAGCTCCGGCGCTCTCCCGAGACCGCGGCGGTCGTCCGGCGTTTCGTGGAGAACGGGGGCGCCCTCTTCGCCTTCGTCTCAGAAAAAGGTGACTACGGGGAGGTCGTCGGCGCGCCGCTGGTGGTCGCGGCGGTTAGCAAGCCGACCGATCGTTTCAGTCTCGTACCCGGTGAGGTCGGGAGCATTCTTCCGCGCTTCGACAAGAAGAAGATGAAAGTTAAGTCCCGGAGGACATTACCGGAGCTTTCTCCAACGGCGTCCTGGCGTGTGATTGCCTTCACACAGGGACGCAAGGAGCCGCGGATCCTCGAGCGCGGCAAACGGGAGGATGGCGGCTACGTGGCCCTCTGGCTCGACGATCCGGAGTCGTTCCGCGGGCGTCTGGGTGGGACCGTGCCCCAGGTCGAGGAGACCCGCGCCAAGCTGGAGGAGCACATCCTGGACTGGGCCCGGTACCTCATGTACCGCCGGTACGACAAGAGCGGGAATCAGCGCCAGCACGCGGAGCAGGCTCTAGTGAGGTAGAAAGCCCAACAGAGGACAGAGTCATTCCTCAAGCCCCCTCTCTCCCATGCGCACACCCAACCACTGGGAGAGGGGGGCTTGAAGAACACGTGAACGCAGAAAAAAAGGGGGCGCCCGCTGCAACCGGGGGTCGGTCGGTTCCCGGCCCGCGGGCTACCCCGATGAGGAGGCCGGCGCTTGGCGGCCCTGAGTAGAACGCGAGATCGGGGGGCCGAGCGGACCAGCGCGGCGCGATCACCCCCTTGCGGTCCGCCGCTCTGCTAGAATCTCCGTGCCTGATGTCCAATCCCTCTAGCGAGGTCACTAAGCTTCTCCGCGACTGGAGCCAGGGCGACGCCGTGGCCCTGGAGAAGCTCATCCCGCTCGTCTTCGAGGACCTGCGCAAGATCGCCGGCAGCCTCTTCCAGCGGGAGAACGAGGCGCACACCCTGCAGCCGACGGCCCTGGTCAACGAAGCTTTCCTTCGCTTGGTGGACCAGCGGGGAATGCAGTGGCAGAACCGCGCGCAGTTCTTCGCCGTGGCGGCCATGCTGATGCGCCGCATCCTGGTCGACTACGCCAAGCGGCGCCAGACGGTGAAGCGGGGAAGCCGGGCGGTGAAGATCCCTCTGGACGAGGCGATCGGCATCCCACAGGCGGCCGCGGACCTGGACATGGAGGCCCTGGACCAAGCCCTCTCGCGGCTGGCGGAGATCGACCCGCGGCAGAGCCGGGTCGTCGAGATGCGCTTCTTCATGGGCCTCACCCACGAGGAGATCGCCGAGGTTCTCGGCATTGGCGTGACGACGGTCAAGCGGGAGTGGAAGACGGCCCGGCTCTGGCTCTTCCGGGAGCTGACGAAGGCGTAGGCGAGCCGATCCGCTACCGTCTCTCGCGTTTTAGAAAGAGGAACGATTCGACAGGAGCAGGGGCAGCTCCGGGGGAACGGTGACACCCGAGCGTTGGCAGAAAATCAAGGCCGTCCTGGAGGACGTCCTGGAGCTCGAAGCGGCTCAGCGCGCCCCGTTCCTCGACGCTGCCTGCCAGGGAGACGCGGAGCTCCGGCAGGAGGTGGAGTCCCTGCTCGCGTCCGAGCCCTCCCTCGGCGACTTCATCGAGACCCCCGTCTTCCGCATCCGGCCGGACGACGGCGGGCCTTCCCTGGCCCAGGGGCAGCGCGTCGGCGTCTACCGGATCGTGCGCGAAATCGGCCGCGGCGGCATGGGCAGCGTCTACCTCGCGGAGCGGGCGGACGAGGAGTTCGAGAGGCGCGTCGCCCTCAAGGTGATCCGGCGCGGCATGGACACCGAGGAGATCGTCCGCCGCTTTCGCTCCGAGCGGCAGATCCTCGCCCACCTCGATCACGAGAACATCGCCAAGCTCCTCGATGGCGGCACGACGGAAGACGGCCGCCCGTATTTCGTCATGGAGTACGTCGAGGGCCGGCCCATCGACGAGGAGTGCGACACCCGCAAGCTGCCGATCCGCCGGCGGCTGGAGCTCTTTCAACAGATCTGCTCGGCGGTCCACTTCGCCCACCAGAACCTGATCGTCCACCGGGACTTGAAGCCGGGCAACGTCCTGGTGACCACGGCCGGCGTGCCGAAGCTGCTCGACTTCGGCATCGCCAAGCTCCTCTCGTCTGATCAGCAGTTCACCCTGGTTGACCTGCGGCCGATGACGCCCATGTACGCCAGCCCGGAGCAGGTCCGTGGAGAGGCCATCACCACGGCGAGCGACGTCTACTCGCTGGGCGTCCTCCTCTACAGCCTCCTCACCGGCCGGCCTCCGTACCGGCCGTCCACCGGCGATCCGCAGGGCCTCGCCAAGGCGATCTGCGAGCAGAATCCGCCGCGGCCGAGCAGCGTGATCGGGCGGGTGACGCCGCAGCCGGTCGGCCAGGCTGGGAACGGCGACGCTCGCGTCCTTCGCCGCCAACTGGCGGGGGATTTAGACAACATCGTCCTCAAGGCGATGCACAAGGAGCCGCAGCGGCGTTACTCTTCCGCCGATCAACTCTCCAATGACATCGGCCGCCACCTCAAGGGCCTGCCGGTCGCCGCCCGCAAGGACACCTTGGGCTACAGGACCGCGAAGTTCGTGGGCCGCCACAAGGTGGGGACCTCCCTCGCCGCGCTGATTCTCTTGCTGATCGTCGGCTTCAGCATCGCCGTCACCTTTTTTTGGCGACGGGCCGAGAGCGAGAAGACGCGCGCGGAGGCTGTGAACACCTTTCTGGATGATCTCTTCAGCAGCTCGAACCCCAGCAAGTCGCTAGGTGAAACGATCACCGTGAGAGAGGTGCTGGACCGGGGCGTTCAGAAGATCAATGCAACTTTGAAGGATCAGCCCGAGGAACGGGCGGCCCTTATGAGTACCATGGGCAGGTCGTATCGCAGCCTGGGTCTCTATGAGCCCGCAAGACAGCTCCTCGAGACATCTCTCTCTCTTCGGCGTCAGAGATTTGGAGACGAGCACCCACTGGTCGCACAAAGCATGCACAATCTAGCGTTTCTGCTGCACGAGACCGAAGAAGATGACGCTGCCGAGAAGCTCACGCGCGAAGCTCTGGAAATTCAGGACAGATTGGGAGAAACCAGGACCCTGGACTATGCGGTGGGCCTCAGCAACTTGGGGGCGATTCTCGAAGACCAAGGGAAGCCCGATGAGGCCGAAGCGCTTTACAAACAGTCGCTGGCAATTAAACGCGAGCTGCCAAATGTCGATCCTGAAAGCATAGCCCGCAGTCTGAACAATCTGGGGAAGCTGTCCTCCAAGCGAGGGGACTACGCAGACGCCGAGAAGAACCTCCAGGAGGCGATAGCGATCCATCTGAAGGTCTCGCCAGACCGTCCTGATCCGGATCTTGCCGGCAATATCAACAACCTTGCCTCTACGTTGGAGGATCGGGGCGACCTCGCGAAGGCCGAAACCCTGTATCGGCAAAGTCTGGAGATGCGACGGAAGCTCTACGGCGCACGTCATTTCAATGTGGCTGCGGTTCTGAACAACCTCGCGCACGTGTTGGCGGCCCAGGGCAATGCCGCCGCCGCTGAGCCGCTCTACCGGGAAGCGATCTCGATTGTGGAGGAGACGAAGGGCAGGAATCATTTCAGCAGGGGGGTCATGCTCCGCAATCTCGCATCCGTGCTCGTCTCGCTGGGAAAGGCCTCAGAATGCGAGGCGAAGGCTCACGAGGCAATGGCAATTTTCCGTGGGTCCCAGGGGGACCCCTGGCGAGTGGCGGACGCCGAGAGCGTCCTGGGGAGCTGCCTGGCCGGTCAAGGCCGGTTCAGCGAAGCGGAGCCGCTTCTTCTGCGGAGCCTTCCGGTGCTTCAGAAAGACTCCGGTCCCACGTACGCTTCCGCCGCGGCGCAGCGGATCGTCGATCTCTATACCGCCTGGGGAAAGCCCGAGCGGGCGGCGGAATATCGAACGAGTCCGTGATGAAACTCCAGCCCCGTTTTCGAGTATGAAAACCGTGCCGGTGCCCGTGCGCGGGAAGAGGATGAGGAGGCACTCTCCAGCCCTCGCGGCGGGCACCGGCCCGGGTACTACGGCGTACGCGCTTGAAGGAGGAGCGCGTACATCCTCCCAACGCCAGTAGCTGGGCGTTCTTACCGGAAAGATCCTGCCGTGTAGCCCGTCAGCTCGACGTAGCCCGAGCCGCGGATGGGCTGGCCACGGTGGGTACCCTCGATGCTCACCGCGCCCTCCCAGTAGCGAAAGGAGACGTCCAGCTCCTGATCGGCCAGCAGGGGGCGGACCTCCAGGTCGAGATCCTCTCGCGGGATGCGCAGGCGCCAGCGTGCGGGATAGCGGGCGCCGCTCCTCGGACTGCGCCACTCTCCGGAGCTGAGGATCTGGAAATCCGAGAGATTCAAGGCACGGCTCTTGCCCTGCGGATCGATCAGGGTGCCGCTGCTCGCCAGTTCGGCGGTGCCATCTTTCCGCCGCAGCCGGTAGAGCATGAGGTCCCAACCGTCCGAGAGCTGGAGCGAGAACCAGTCCCATCCCACCTGGTCCTTGCCGAGGGCGCTGGTGCTCCACTCGCGGTCCATCCAGGCGAGGCCGGTCACCGCGAAGCGCTCGCCTTCGACCGTGATGCTGCCTGATGCGGGCATGCGGGTGAGCGAGTAGTAATAGGAGGCGTTGCCCGGCTCGGCGCTCTTGCGGCTGAACCCGCGCTCGCCCTGGAGCACGGGCGGCTTGCCCGGTTGGAGAAGAAGGTCGATCGATACATCGTCCGCCGCGGCGTTGAGGCGCATGGGATAGGTCCGATCCGACGTAGCCGTCCAATCCTTGACCCAGACCCGAAACGGCTCCGCCTGAGCACCCGCGAGACCAAGCGCGCCACGGCTCCAGCGCTCGAAGGAATGGAACGTGCCGCCCGCGATATCACTGATTGTGAAATGAGAGAGCCAGGCCTGCCGCGTGGCCCAGGCGGATTCCCGCTCCGGCATCGTCGGCGCGAGCGCTGAACGAAAAAAAGTGAGCTGGAAACCGAAGCGCCGCTCCTCCTGGGTCTCCAGATTGCCCGTGAAGTACCACCACTCCGTGCGGAACTCCGGGTGCGGGCCATGATCGGCGGGGAATTGGAAGATCCGCGGCTTAAGGGCCTTCGCGTAGCCCTCGTCGCTCGCCGTGCGCAGCGCTCCGGCAACGGAGAGAGAAGCTTTCGGCGAGAAAGATGGCTCGGGCCGGGCGAGCAGATACACCCCCGCCGCGGCCGCCAATGCCAGGAGCGCGAGGACCGGCAGGAGACGGCGCATCGCTACTCCTCCCGCAACGCCGCCGCCGGCGAGGTGCGCGCCATCTTGTAGGCCGGGTAGAGGCCGGCGAGGAGGGCCGCGGCGAGGGCTAGCAGCAGGGCCTGGAGGAACACGCCGGGGGAGAGCTCCATGCGGATCGTCCAGCCGAAGGAGCGCCGGTTGACGATGTAGATCATGATCGCCGCGAGAGCGAGGCCCACCGGCAGCGAGAGGAGTCCCGCGGCGAATCCGATCAGGCCCGTCTGCGAGGTCATCAGTTGCCAGACCTGACCCGGCGTGAGGCCGTTGGCGCGCAGCACTCCCAGCTCGCGGGCGCGCTCGAGCTGCAGCGCCATCAACGAGGAGAGGACGCCGATGAAGGCGACGAGGCCGGCCAGCAGACGGAGCACGCCGGTGATGAGGAACGTGCGGTCGAAGATCGCCAGCGAGAGCTTTTTGATCGAGCGGTTGGATTGAATCGACAGCGCCCGCCCGTAGCCGATCGCCTTGCGCAGGCGCTCCACGAAGCGGTCCGGATCGGCTCCCGGCGCGAGATCGAGCGAGAAGCCGGAGAGGGCGGAATCGTTCCAGTAGCGGAGATAGGTCGCACGGCTCATCAGGACGATGCCGCGGTCCGAGACATAGTCGTAATAGACACCGGCGATGGGAAAGTTGCGGTCTCCCCGCGCCGTCCGCAGGCGCACCGTCCCGCCGCGCCTGGCGCCGGTGCGGTAGGCGAAGGGCTCGGAGACGAGCACGGCGCCGGCGCGCTGGAAGGCCGGCCAGACCTCGTCGGGCCGGCCATCCTTGAGCTCGAAGGAGCGCAGGTTCCGGTCCTCGGTGCCGATCACCACCAGACGGAGCGGACCGGCAGGGGAGGGGAGCTCGACGCGCCGGATGAGATTGATCCGCTCGACACCTCGCAGAGCCGCCGCCCGACGGACGACAGCCGGATCGAGCCTGCCGCCGTTGAAGCCGCCCGCCCGGCTGGGCACGGAGACGTAGACGTCCGCCTGCAACGACATCTCCAGCCAGCGCACCACCGTCCGGCGGAAGCTGCCGATCATCACGCCGATCCCCACGGTGACGGAGACCGCGATCACCAGCGCCGCGATGGCGACGGCCGTGCGCGAGAGCGACGCGACGACGCCTCCGGCGGCCATCCGCCCGAGGATGCCGAAGAGGGCTCCCATGGGCCGGCGGAGGAGGCGCATCAGCAGCACCGTCGCGCCCGGCGTCAGGAGAGCGCAGCCCAGGATGACGGCGAAGAGGCCCGCGAAGCTCGCCGCCAGGCCGGAGGGGACCAGCAGCCCGGCGCCGAGCAGCAGCAGGACCGCGCCGAAGGCGGTGACGCGGGGCAGGCCGCGCCGCAGCCGCGCTTCCAGCACCGAGCGCGTGAGCACCGCCCGCGGCGGCGCCTGCGTGGCTTCGAGTGCCGGCACGATCGCGGCGAGGAGCGTCGCGCCGAGGCCGAGGACCGCGCCTTTGACCAGCGTCGCGGCCGGCACGGCCAGCTCGCGGACGGAGACGACGAAGTAGAGGTCGTTGATCGTCTGGGTGACCAGACGCACGAGCCCGCGGCCGAGCAGCACGCCGGAGCCGAGGCCGGCGGCGGTGCCGAGCAGGGCCACGATCGCCGCCTCGCCGAGCACCAGCGCGAAGACCTCGCGGCGGGTCACGCCCAGCGCGCGCAGCGTGCCGATCCAGCCGCGGCGCTGCACCACCGAGAACGTCATCGTGTTGTAGATGAGGAAGGCGCCGCAGACGAGGGCCAGCAGCGAGAGCGCGGTGAGGTTGAGCCGGAAGGCGCGCGTCATCTCCTCGCTCGTGCGCGTCCGGCCGGCGGCGGAGAGGATCTGGGCGCCGGCGGGCAGCACCGCGGCGGCGCGGGTGAGCTGCCGCTGCCCTGCGGGTCCAGCGGCGAGAATGAGATCGATCCGGTCCAATTGCCCCGTACGGCCGAGCAGCTCCTGCGCGGCGGCAATGTCCATGATGAGGAGATCGGCGATCGCCCGGCGGGTGTTCTCGTCCCCCGGCCGCAGCACGCCGGCGAGCTCGATCGTCCTCTCGCGTCCGCTCGCACGGACGCGGAACGTGGCGCCGATCCGCAATCCCAGCTCCGCCGCCGTGCCGGCTGTCAGCACGCCGGTGCCGGGCCGGGTCAGCAGCGGACCGAGATCGATCGACGCGCGGTCTGTATCGGATCGCCCGGCCCCGCCGCTCAGGTAGGCGCGGAAGGGGGCCTCGGAAAAAGGATCGACGCCCAGCAAGTGAAGCGCTCGCGAAGGCCCGCCCGGCGCGCCGGGAATCGTCACCCAGTCCTCGACGACCGGCGCCGATTTCTCGATCCCCGCCTCCAGGACCAGGCGACGGAAAACGCTGTCCGGCAGCCCACCGGGACCGCCGACGACTTGATGCGTGGCCCGTCCCGTCACCGCCTCCGTCGAGAGCGTGAAGGCGCGCCGGGCGCTGGCATTGGCGAGATCGATGGAGACCACGACCGCCACCCCCAAGGCGACGCCCAGGACCGCGAGACCGAACTGCCACGGGTGGCGCAGGAGGTAGCGCAGGCTGGAGCGGGCGAGGAGGGGACTCATGGCGCCGCCTTGACGCCGAGAGATGTCGACGAAGGAGGATTTCCGGCCGCCTCGGGCCCCTCACCTCCCCGGCCCTCCTCTCCCGCCTCACGCCCACCCGCCCGGGGAGAGGAGGGAGACTGTTTTGATTTGTCTTTTCCAACCCCCTCTCTCCCGGTGGGTGGGCGTGCGGTGGGAGAGAGGGGGCAGGGGGGAGTGAGGGGCGCGCGGCGGCGCACAGTCCCGATCATCGCCGAGCCTCGACGTCAGGCATCACGGTCCCGTCCTTCTCAATCAGCCGGCAGTCTTCAATACGGAACACGCGGTCCGCCATCCCGATCACCTCGGGGCTGTGGGTGGCCATGACCATGGTCTTGCCGGCCTGCCGGCTCAGCCGGTCGAGGATCTCCAGCACCTGCAGGCCGGTTTCGAGATCGAGGTTCCCTGTCGGCTCGTCGGCCAGCACCAGCAGCGGATCGTGCGCCAGGGCCCGCGCCACGGCCAGGCGCTGCTGCTCGCCGCCGGAGAGCCGGTCCGGATAGCTCGCCGCGCGGTCCGCGAGCCCCACCTCGGCCAGCAGATCGAGCGCCGACCGCCGTTGCGCGGGAGTGATCCTGCCCTTGAGCTCCAACGGCAGCAGCAGGTTCTCCTCCACGGTGAGGGTGGGGATGAGGTTGAAGAACTGGAAGACGAAGCCGATGTGGTCGCGGCGGAAGAGCGTCCGCGCGCGCTCCGAGAGGGAGGAGATCGCGACGCCGTCGATCACCACCTCGCCGGAGCTCGGCTGGTCGATGCCGGAGAGGAGGTTGAGCACCGTCGATTTCCCCGAGCCGCTGCGGCCGACGAGCACCGCCAGCTCGCCGCGTTGGATGGAGACGCTGGTATCGCAGAGCACCAGCCGTTGGCGTCCCCCTTCCTCATACGTCTTGGTGAGATTCCGCAGCTCGATCAGGGGAGGCGAGTCCGGCATGGCTCGGGGAATGGTATAACCGCGGCTCCTTTGCCGCGATGTAAGCTTCTTCGCCGCGTTGTCTGCTTCGGTGCCGCAATGTAAGCTTATCCACCGCAATGTATCCTTACATCGCGGTGCCGAAGCTTCTTGACCGCAACGAAGCTTACATTGCGGTGCCGAAGGATCTTTGCCGCAATACAAGCTTCTCTGCCGCATTGTATGCTTCGGTACCGCGATGTAAGCTTATCCACCGCAATGCACCCTTACATTGCGGCATCGAAGCTTATTGACCGCAATGTAAGCTTCTCTGCCGCAAAGTCTCCTTCGGCACTGCATTGTAAGCTTCTTTGCCGCGTTGTCTCCTTCGGTGCCGCAATGTAAGCTTCGCTGCCGCAACTGAACCTTACATTGCGGTGCCGAAGCTTCTCTGCCGCAATGTATGCTTCGGCGCCGCGATGTAAGCTTGTCTACCGCAATGTAAGCTTATGCACCGCAACTCGGCCTAAATTTCGGCCTCTCCGCGTGTTAGGGTAGGCGCCAGACGGCTTCACCGCAAACTTGAGGCGAGAGGCGGGCGTATGAGCTCGAAACTGTCGATCGAGGAGATGCTGTCCCAACTGGAGAAGCGGGAGGCGCATCACCGCGAGCGGGAAGCCTTCCACGCCGAGCAGGAGATCTTCCACGAGCAGGAGCAGGGCCATCATCATGAGCAGCGGGCGTTGCATGCGGCGGTTCGCGGGCCGATCAACTCCTTGAGGTGAGGCCGGAAGCGGCGGTTAGCCTCCGCCGCCACCGCCGCCGGACCGAAGGGCTCCTGCAGCTCTGCGCTCGCGACCGCCATCTGCAGCAAGCCGCTCACTAACTTCCTGCCCGGCGGCGGCAGCTTCAGCGCGACCGGCGGCGGCGCGGCCGGCTCTACCGGTCCGACGAGATCCACCGCCGAGGCGGCTGCGGCGCGGAACGTCGCGAGGTTCTGGCGCATCTTCTCGAGCTCCCCGCCTCGCGCGTCCTGCGCCGCCTGATGAGGGAAGGCGAGCTCCAGCTCGTGCGCAAGGGAAAGGAAGACAACAGGTAGGGATGGAAAACCCCCGCAGTCACAGAGCTGGCTCGATAGCGAGAGCTGCCAACCTGAGACCGCTACACTCTGGCTCCGAACTCTTCCGCAACTCGGCGACTCCGGAGAGCACTGGGGCCGCCTGTCGCTGACTAGTGCGGCCCTCATGCTCATCGAGCTTAAGATTCCTTTGGCTGGCTTACCATGATATAAGTGCTTTCAGAATAGCCGCATCGGCGCCACTGCCTGCGCTAAGGGAGAACCAACGACGGAACTGTAAGGCTGAGCTAATCAGGAGGTCCAAATGCCAAGTGTCAAAAGGGACAACGCTCTCATGAATCACATCGCGACCAGCTTCGATCAGATTATCCGCGAGCCCAACATGCAGGTGGCGAGACGACATCTGCTCAAAGTGACCAAGAACCATGGCCTGGGCGTCGGGCTCCTTGTCCTGCACCAACGCGGTCTAGCCACCGGTCACATCCCGCGATCGAGTCCCGCAGATCCTGTAAAACACCTCGACGGCAAGGAAGACAAGTTCGTCTACGTCCACGCGCCGATACGAGCCATCAGAAGGAGCCGGAATGCCTTGGTGGAGCGGGGAATCATGAACGATTCCCCGGATCCCAACCGCTTGATCTACCATGAAGATGGTCTCGTGGGTACATTCTCTTTCAGACTTTCCCAGATCAAGGGTCTCCATCCTGCCTCGCGGCCGCAGGACGTTGTTTCCGATCTGCTGACTTGCCTGGAAGCCCAGGATCTTCTTGAGCAAGCTGAACTTGACAGCTGGCAGGTTCAGTTCAAAGATCTCAGGGCAGCGGACAAAATTCGCAAAGATCTAATCACCTACTCTACTCAACGCGTCTTTGTCCGAACGGACAAGGGATTCGACCACTTGAAAGTGTGGCTGCCTGCAGTCTATGACCGACCCGAGATACGAGCAATTCTCAAGACCGCACTCGAGTACAAGGCACCCTGCAATTACTGTGGTGTGCGAGAACTGAACCCACTGGAAGATATTGCGAGTACTAGCTTAGTACAAGATTGGGAAGAGCGTTACGGCTTTTCCATGAGCCGCTCCTATGAATTTGGATTTACTTTCGCACCATTTGGTGATCCCAATGCGGTCTGTCACTTTCTTGCATGGGACAATCCGTCCATCAGCGAGGTTGTTAACAACATGGACCTCCAAGCATACAGCTTCGGCGATCTGGTACGCTTGACATGCGCTATAAACAAGGATATACAGGTCTATTGCGATGCGGCGAAAATTCCGTTCACGCCGTTTGTCGGTATCTGCAATCACTGGGCTGGTAACAGTATCTATCATCAGCACTATCAATTTTTCCGTATTCCAAGCCTCCCTCTTACCCATGTCGAAGTGGGGAGAGAGGTCTTGGTACACCACAATGCTGGCCTAAAGCTGCAACGCCTGTCCTGGTTTGCTCCCGTTTACCGCATTGTCATGAACGACCCTGTCCGGGTGGACGCACTGTCAGACCTTGCAGATGCGATCGCCATGCTCTGGAACGAACTCAGTAAACCAGAGGAGCGCATTGAGATTGGCAACGAAATCGTGATCAACAACAACACTCAAAACACGATCGTCACTCAGCAAGGAGCGGCAGCTGAGGCCTACTTTATTCCCCGCCTGCGTTCAAAGCTCGACACCGTGCCGCGACAGGGAATTAAGAAGACCAATTTGGCGGTTTTGGAAGCGTCGGGTTACCTGTTGATAGATGATCCCAAAGACTGGGAGATCATCGTCTCGTTGAGCCCAGCAGAGCGGAATCAGTTCGGCGAAGGCGCTTTGGGAGACGTTGCTCCCGACGAAGCAAGGATTAGGGAATTTGAGGATGAGCTTCAGATAAGGCTCGGACCACAAGTGCTTCATATTATTGAAGATCTAAGGGGTTTGCCGGGACCGACTCGTTTAGAGGACGTTGAGAGGAGAATCCGGCGACTGTTGAGCCATGTGCAGAGAACTTTAAATGACAAACAAATGTTGCCCGAGGCGAAAGTCCGTATCCTCAGGGAGGCAAGCGAGGGATTTAAAATGCTGACCGCTCATCGAAACAAATTGGCCCATCGCCCCAACAAGCAGGGAGAGACGCTCTTCACTCGTGAGACAATCAAAAGGCTGATCGATGAGGTTCCATAGTTCTCGCGCTTCGCCCATCCGCAAGGCGAGTGGGCTGGACAAGGACTTTAAATTACCTCACCTTGCCACAGGAAGAAGAGAGCCGACGAATGGACGAGATTCGCGTTCAGAGCTTCGCCCGAATGGCGTTCATGAAGCCGAGAAGATCGTCCAGATGATTCCTGACGATCTCCTCGACGATCGCGCCGTTTATCCTCTCGTAGCCAAGCCTGTAGGCAGCCGTGGACAAAGGGAAGCCCGGGCGGGAAGCTCCCTTCGGGGAATCTCGCCATCCGGTCCCCGCTTCGCAACTTCTCGGCAGCTTCTCGGAAAGCCGCGACAAACCAAGCGTAGGCTTCAACCATCGCTTTGCGGATCGTTCTTCTGAAAGCATGCGCCCTGGGTGCATACGACCGCTTGGTCTTTAGCGCGGTCCCGCCGCTTAAGGCCCGGAGCTGTTCTACGCCCAGAAGTGCCTGGTTGCACGGATACCGGGAAAGTAGTATAGTGCAGCTGAGGTGGCGCAAGGGTGATCGTCTCGTTTGGGGACAGAGCGACGGAAGACCTCTTCCACAATCGCCAGACTCAGAGGGTCCGGCGCTACCCGCCTGAGATTCTCCGGTCTGCCCTGCAGCAGCTCGATATGCTGAACTCCGCTGGCGACTTGAGGGACATGCGTTCACCACCGGGGAACCGCCTCGAACTCCTCAAAGGGGATCGTAGGGGCTATTACAGCGTGCGGATCAATGAGCGCTGGCGCCTGGTTTTTCAGTGGGGGGGACGGAGGCTCACGAAGTTCGGATCATTGACTACCATCGCGGCTGAGAGGAAGGAATATGCTACCCGAGAACCGTATCCCTAGCCATCCAGGAGAGATCCTTCAGGAGCAATTTCTTGAGCCGCTGGGTCTTACCCAGGTTGCGCTTTCAGAGCACCTTGAAATTCCGGTCCAGCGGATCAACGAGATCGTTCGCGGAAAGCGCGGCGTTACCCCTGAGACCGCTTGGCTTCTGGCCCAAGCTCTTGACACTAGTCCTGAGTTTTGGATCAATCTGCAGGCGAACTATGATTTGGCCATGAATCGCCCGAGCAAAGCGATTGCGCCGCTGAGGAAAGCTGGCTGAGATGCAGCGAAATCCCGCCCTTGGGTGGGAGAAGCAATGACAGTCATGCGTACGCCGGTACCAAAAACTCTTCTTCTGCTGCTTCTCCTCTATGGGCTGCAAGCCTTGTTCACTTTGTCCACAATGCCGAACTTCTCGCGAACTACCCAAACTTGCCCGCTTCATGGTCTCGTGCAGACGTATATCTCGCTTGGATGGCGCTGACGACCATCGGCGTAGTCGGATGGCTTCTTGTAGCTCGCGGATATCAGCTCCCCGGTCTCTTGCTTTTGGCTGTATACGCGACTCTTGGCATCGACAGTCTTGGCCACTACGTACTTGCGCCACTATCGGCGCATACAGTAACGATGAACGTGACGATCTTGCTCGAAGTGACAACCGCCGCGTTAGTCCTCATTGAGGTTGTGAGGCAGATGGCAGCGAGAGTGTTGAGGCGGAGCCTCTCCGAACAGGACACCGAGGGCCACCGATGAAGAGGCTCGGAGGAAAGAGCAGAGCGCTTCTGGTACTGGCAGTCCTCCTGGCGCTAGCCTGTGCCGCGGGGGCGATTTGGACCGCCTACTGGTCGCTCCGATTCGGTCTCGCACCTCGACCGCCTCTACCGCCTTTTCAGACCGGGGCGCGAATCGTCATCGTACTGATCGCCTTGATTCTCATACGACTCCGCCCCGATCCGGTCGAGAGAACGGCTTTGATCTTCACCGTCGTCGCCGCGGGTGCATCGGCTCTCTTCGGATTCGGACTGCGCTCAACAGTCAACGACGTGGCCCGTTTGCTATTCCACTTTCTCGCGTATGCGCTGGGCGCTCTGGTGCTCCTGCGGTGGCTGGCAGACGGCCGCCTAAAGCGCGGTTCCGCCGCTTAGTAGGCCGCACCGTAAATTCGATTACGTATTCTGGGTCCCCAGACTAGGTAGCCAGCCACGCCGCTGCTGATCTTTCTCTGTTTTGAAGAGACGCCCCGAAGGGGAGGCCATTTGAATAGCCCGGCATCATAAGAAAGCCACGTCCTGGTGGCTCATGGCAGCGATGCTCCGGCTCAGCCCAATGCAGTTGGCGATCCCCTCCGAAGGAGCGATGCTTAGGTTGGCCAATA
>JBKPTH010000097.1:0-17366 GCA_046765915.1 Acidobacteriota bacterium
GTGCTCGGCACCGGCGGCTACGTCTCGGCTCCCGCCGTGCTCGGCGCGCGCCTGGCGCGGCGTCCCGTGCTGCTGCTCGAGCCGAACGGCCGCGCCGGCGTCGCCAACCGCTGGCTGTCGCGCTGGGCGACGGCCGCCGCCGTGGGCTACCGCGAGACGATCGCGGATTTGAAGTGCCCGTGCCGGGTGACCGGCGTGCCGGTGCGTCCCGCCTTCTTCGCCGTGCCGCAGGAGCTGCCGCCGCTGGATGCGCCGCGCCTGCTGGTGCTCGGCGGCAGCCAGGGCGCGCGCCAGATCAACCAGGCCCTGCCGGAGGCGGCGGCGCGGCTGATCGCGGAGCTGCCCGCGCTCACCATCCTCCACCAGGCCGGCCCGCGCAACCTGGAGGAGACTCGGGGCGCGTACGAGAGCGCGGGCGTCGGCGCCTCGCACGTCGAGGTGGTGCCGTTCCTCGACGACGTGGCCGGGGCCATGGCGGCGAGCCACCTGCTGGTCTCGCGCGCCGGCGCCGTCACGGTGGCGGAGATCTGCGCCGCCGGCCGGCCGTCGCTGCTGGTGCCGCTGGCCATCGCCAAGGGCCACCAGGTGGACAACGCCCGCCTGCTGGCGGAGGCCGGCGGCGCCGGGATGATCCGCTCGGACCATTTCTCCGCCGAGCGGCTCGCCGCGAGCGTCGCGGAGCTGCTGGCGGACGCCGGCCGCCTCGCGGCGATGGGGCGCGCGGCGCGCGCCCTGGCGCGGCCGCGCGCCGTGGCCGACATCGTCGACTGCCTCGCCGAGCTGGGAGGGATCGGCTGATGTTCAACCGCTTCACCGATCTCTCGCGCATCCACTTCGTCGGCATCGGCGGCGCCGGCATGAGCGGCATCGCCGAGATCCTCCTCGAGTACGACCTGGAGGTGAGCGGCTGCGATCTCGCCCTGGGAGAGGCGACCAAGCGGCTGGCGGATCTCGGCGCGCAGATCGAGAAAGGCCACTCGCCGGAGCATCTGGAGGGCGTCGAGCTGGTGGTGATCTCCTCGGCCGTGGCGGAGGAGAACGCGGAGGTGCGCGAGGCGCGCCGGCGCGGCATCACGGTGGTGCGGCGGGCCGAGATGCTCGGCGAGCTGATGCGCCTGAAGTACGGCATCGCCGTCGCCGGCACGCACGGCAAGACGACCACCACCTCGCTCGTCGGTGCCGTGCTCACCGAGGCGCAGCTCGATCCGACGGTGATCGTCGGCGGCCGGCTGCGCCTCTCGGGCACCGGCGCCCGCCTGGGCAAGAGCGACTACCTGGTGGCCGAGGCCGACGAGTTCGACCGCAGCTTCCTGCGGCTGACGCCGGTGATCGCCGTGGTCACCAACATCGACCGCGACCACCTGGACACCTACGGCAGCCTGGAGGCCATCGAGGACGCCTTCGTCGAGTTCGCCAACCGCGTCCCCTTCTTCGGCCGCCTGATCCTCTGCCTGGACGATCCGAACATCCAGAAGATCCTGCCGCGCGTCGCCGACCGCCGCATCATCACCTACGGCTTCTCGCCGCAGGCGGATATTTCGGCGTACGACCTCGAAGCCCACGCGGGCGGCAGCCGCTTCGGCGTGCGCAAGGGCGGCGACCGCCTGCTGGGGCGCATCGATCTCGGCCGCATCGAGCTGCCCATCCCCGGCCGCCACAACGTGCGCAACGCCCTGGCGGCGGTGGGCGTGGGCCTCGCTCTGCGCATCGACTTCGACACCATCGGCCGCGCCATCGCGGGCTTCGCCGGCGTCCACCGCCGCTTCGAGCAGGTCGGCACCTGGCGCGGCGCCGCCGTGGTGGACGATTACGCGCACCATCCGACGGAGGTCGAGGCGACGCTGCAGGCGGCGCGGCAGACCTTCCCCGGCGGCCGGGTGTTCGCCGTCTTCCAGCCCCATCTCTTCTCGCGCACGCAGGACCAGGCGGAGGGCTTCGGCCGCGCGCTGCTGGGAGCCGACATGGCGGTGGTGACCGACGTCTATTCGTCGCGCGAGCAGCCGATCCCCGGCGTCACCGGCGAGCTGGTGGTGGAGGCGGCGCGCCGCGGCGGCCATCGCAACGTCCATTACTGCCCGGCCTGGAAGGACGCGCCGGAGCTGCTGCGCGGCGAGGTGGGCCCCGGGGACGTGGTGTTCACCCTCGGCGCCGGCGACGTCAACAGCCTGGCCGAGGCGCTGGCGCGGGAGGCGGCGGCATGACGATGACCGCCGGCATGGCCACCATGCTGCCGCCCGGCGCGGGAGGGCGCATCCTCGACTTCCGCCGCCGCGGCACGCCGCCGCGCCGCCGCCGGCGCAACGTGCTGCTGGCGCTGGCCAAGCCGCTCGCCGCCGCCTTCGCCGTGGTGGCGCTGCCGGTGGGGCTCGCCGCCTGGGTGCTCACGGCGCCGCTCTTCCGCCTGCGCGAGGTGAAGGTGGGGAGCATCGCCGGCCGCGCGCACGGCCACCGCGTCACCGCCGGCTGGGTGCGCCAGGCGCTCGCTCCTCTCGACGGCGAGAACCTGGTGCGGCTGTCCCTCGCCGAGGCGGCCCTGCGGGTGCGGCGCAATCCCTGGGTCGACTCGGTGGAGATGGTCAAGGAGCTTCCCGACCGGCTGCGGGTGAAGGTGGCGGAGCGCAAGCCGGTCGCCCTGCTCATCGCCGCCGGCGGTTTCGTCTACGCCGACTCCGCGGGCCGCGCCATCGCGCCGGTGGCGACGCCGGCGGAGCTGGAGGAGGCGCGGCGGGCCGGGCTGCTGGCGGTGAGCTTCTCTCGGGGGCCGCATCCGGACGGCATGGCCGCCGCCCTCAAGGTGGCGGCCGAGCTCGGCCGCGTGGAGCCGACCTGGGCGGCGAAGCTGGCGCGCATCGAGGTCCTGGGGGAGGGCGATTTCCGCCTGCAGACGGACGCTCTGCCGTTCCCCCTGCTGGTGACCAGCGAGCAGGTGGGTCCCAAGGTGCGGCGCCTGGTGGAGCTGCTGCCCGAGCTCTCCCGGCGCTATCCGCAAATCGAGAAGGTCGATCTGCGCTTCTCGCGCCGGATCGTGGTGCAGCCGGGTAGGACAGGAGCCTGACGTCAACTTTTTCGTGAGGGGTCTGCTATGGCCAAAACAGAATCGCACTACGTCGGAATCGACATCGGCTCCTCCAAGGTGGGGGTGCTCATCGGCCAGCGCGACGACAAGGGCGGCATCGAGGTGGTCGGCAAGGGCCTGGCTCCCAACCGCGGCACGCGCAAGGGCAACATCGTCAACGTTGAGGCGACGGTGGAGGCCCTCAAGGCGGCGAGCGAGGAGGCCGAGGTGATGGCCGGCGTGGAGATCTCGCGCGCCTACGTCGGCATCGCCGGGGCGGACATCCGCAGCGTCAACTCGCGCGGCATGGTCTCGGTGTCGCGCAAGGACCGCGAGATCACCCGCCAGGACATCCAGCGCGTGCTGGAGGCGGCGCAGTCCGCCGCCCTGCCCTCCGACCGCGAGATCCTGCACGCCATCCCGCAGGAATTCCTCGTCGACGAGCAGGGCGGCATCGACGAGCCGCTCGGCATGCAGGGCACCCGCCTGGAGGTCATGGTCCACCTGGTGACCGGCAACGTCACCCGCTCGCGTACGCTGCTCACCAGCGTCAACCGCGCCGGCATCGAGGTAGTGCAGATGGTGTTCGAGCCGCTCGCCACCGCCGAGGCCGTGCTGACGCCCGACGAGCGCGAGCTCGGCGCGCTGCTCGTCGACGTCGGCGCCGGCACCACCGAGTACGCCCTCTTCGCCGAAGGCGAGATCCAGTACAGCGCCGTGGCGCCCATCGGCGCCGGCCACTTCACCAACGATCTCGCCATGGTGCTGCGCACGCCGTTCGCCGAGGCCGAGCGCATCAAGGTCAAGCAGGGCTGCTGCCTGCCCAGCATGGTCACCGAGGAGGAAGGGATCGCCGTCCCCACGGTGGCGGGCGGCAGCTCGCGCGTGGTGCCCAAGCGCGAGCTGTGCGAGATCCTGCAGCCGCGCGCCGAGGAGCTGTTCAGCCTGGTGCGCGAGGATCTCCTCAAGCATGCCTCCGACGAAGGCCTGCGCGGCGGCGTCGTGCTCACCGGCGGCGGCGCGCAGCTCGACGGCCTGCTCGAGCTCGCCGAGCAGATCTTCGACGCCGGCGTGCGCTACGGCCTGCCGCGCGGCCTCGGCGGCCTGGTGGACGTCATCAGCAGCCCGACCTGGGCGGCGGCGTCCGGGCTCCTGCTCTACGCCCGCGCCGCCGAGGAGAGTCAGAACAAGGTGCAGAAGAAGGCGGGATTCAGCGTGCGCGGCATGGTCGGCAGCCTGCGCGGGATGTTCTCGGATCTGCTCTAGGACGGAGAACGAAAGACCCACTCAACCCAAGATAGGGGGACGAGACAATGATTCTTTTCGAAGACCAGGACGGCCCGGAGGCCCTGCGGGAAAAGCCGCTCCGCGTCCACGAGGCGGCGGATTCGGTGCCCGCCAAGATCAAAGTCATCGGCGTCGGGGGCGGTGGGGGCAACGCGGTGAACCGCATGATCGACTCGCAGCTCCGCGGCATCGAGTTCATCGCCGCCAACACCGACCTGCAGGCGCTCGCCAAGTGCCGCGCGCCCTCGAAGCTGCAGATCGGGCGGCTGCTCACCAAGGGGCTCGGCGCCGGCGCCGACCCCGAGGTCGGCCGCAAGGCCGCGCTGGAGGACACCGATCAGATCCTCGAGACCCTCGAAGGGGCCGACATGGTCTTCCTCACCGCCGGCCTCGGCGGCGGCACCGGCACCGGCGCGGTGCCGATCATCGCCTCGCTGGCGGCGGAGATCGGCGCCCTCACCGTCGCCGTGGTCACCAAGCCGTTCGGCTTCGAGGGGCGCCGCCGCCTGCAGTACGCCGAGCGCGGCGTCGAGGAGCTGCGCGGCGCCGTCGACACCCTGATCACCATCCCCAACGAGCGGCTGCTCAACTTCGTCGAGCGCGGCACGCCGCTCTCGGAAGCCTTCCGCATCGCCGACGACGTGCTTCGCCAGGCCGTGCAGGGCATCAGCGACCTCATCACCATCCCCGGCGAGGTCAACGTCGACTTCGCCGACGTGCGCACGATCATGACCGGCATGGGCATGGCGCTCATGGGCACCGGCATCGCCAAGGGCGAGCACCGCGCCCTGGAGGCAGCGCAGCGGGCCATCTCCTCGCCGCTGCTGGAGGAGACCTCCATCCAGGGCGCCCGCGGCGTGCTGATCAACATCTCGGGCGGTCACGACCTCACGCTGCACGAGGTGGCCGAGGCGGCGCGCATCATCGCCGACTCCGTCGACCCCGACGCCAACATCATCTCCGGCATGGTGATCGACCCCAGCCTCGACGAGGCGATGAAGGTGACGGTGATCGCCACCGGCTTCGACCGCAGCCAGGACGACCGGCCGCGCATCCCGGCGCCGCCGCCGATCGTCGCCGGCCGTCCGATGCCCGCTCCGGCGCCGCCGCTGGCCGCTTCGCCGCAGACCGAGCGCGAGGAGCAGGAGAAGTCGGCCGCCGACGTGCCGTTCTACCGCAAGGCCATCGCCCACGTGCGCGGCGACGACCCCAACGGCTTCGGCCCCAACTGGTCAAACGTGGACGACTACGACATCCCGACGGTGTTGCGGAAGCAGATGGACTAGAGAAGGGGCCTCACATCGTACCGCGCACTCCCGCTGGTAATGCTGCGTTGGAGGCCGGGTGAGGCCCTGTCAGTCCGGCTCGCACCGTCCGTTGCTCCTGGTAGGGGTGGTGCCGGCCGGCCTAATTCTGTCTTCGCCAGGAGCTGGAAAACGCTTATACTGACCCAATGAGCATTAGCGATCCGGTACGGAACGCTCCCTTGCTGACCAGAGTCAGCATTCGGAACTACAAGAGCATTGCGCAAGCCGACGTCCAGCTCGGCCCATTCACGATTCTCGTGGGGCGCAACGGGTCGGGGAAAAGCAATTTCCTGGATGCTCTCCATTTGATCAGCGACGGCTTGCAGGAGTCTCTGAGCCTAGCCATCGGAAAGAGGGGTGGGTTCTATGAAATCCAATCGCGATGGGCGGGGGAGCATGATCGGATCTCGATCCGGCTGGAGGTCTCGTTCCCCGATCAACGATCGGCGATCTATCTCGTGGAGATCGCGGGAGAGCCGTTCGGGGGTGTAGAGGTCCACCTCGAGCGGCTCGACATCCTCTCTGCCTCTGGCTCGAGTATCGCGCATTACGAGGTCAGGGGCGGCAAGGTCGTGGATTCATCGGTAGCGATCATGCCGGCGGTCCTTCCGAATCGGCTCTATCTCATAAACGCCTCGGGGCTTGTCGAGTTCCAGTTCGTCTACGATTTTCTGGCTGCCATGGGATTCTACAATATAGTGCCGGAAGCAATAAGAACACTAAAGAGAGCGAACGGGGGTGGATTGCTGCGTGGAGACGGCGGTAACCTCGCGAATGTAATTGCACGTTTGCGGGCGGTGCAACCGGAAATCATGGATAGAATCAATCAGTACATAAAGGTCATCGTCCCGGGGATTCTGGAAGTTAAGAGCGATTCAATCCAGGATTTTGAGACGCTTTCCTTTGCCCAGGAAATGGGGAAGATTCCAGTTGGATTTAGTGCCGCGCAGATGTCGGATGGAACGTTGCGAGTGCTTGCGATCCTCGTGGCTACGGCGCAGCTTTCAGACGCCAGAACCCCGGTGTGTCTGGTAGGTATTGAGGAACCAGAGTCGGCACTGCATCCGGCGGCGGCGGCGGCACTGATGGACGCTTTGAACGAAAGAGCTTCTCGAACCCAGATCCTCGTCACCAGCCACAGCCCCGATTTGCTTGATTATGAAGACTTGGGGACGGAAAGCCTCCTGGCAGTGATCTCCACAGAGGGAGTGACGAGGATCGCGCCCATCGACAAGGCCAGCCAGAAGGTCGTCAGGGAGCACCTCTTCACGCCAGGTGAGCTGCTCAGGTTAGACCAGCTTGAGCCGGACCGAGAGGATCTGGCCAGGCAAAAAAGGGAGCCGCTGCTGGTCGGAAGCGGAGAAGAAGCGACTTGAACCGGCTTCGGATCTTCCCAATCGTGGAAGGTCAGGGAGAAGGCGGCGCGGTTCCGATCCTTCTTCGGAGGATTTGGGAGCTGCTGGGCGGCGAGTACATTGAGATCTTCACGCCGTTTCGATGTAGCAAGCAGAAGCTCCTTCAAGCGTCCGAGATGATGCGGATTCTGGACTTGGCGATTTCGAGACTAGGGACCTCCTCATTCGGTGATGATCCGGCATTGATCATTTTGGTTCTTGATGCGGACAACGATCTTCCTTGCATCCTAGGACCGCAGATCTTGGCTCGCGCCAAAACCCTTCGCGCTGATGCGGATGTCTCCTGCGTGATCGCCAATGTCGAATTTGAAACTTGGTTTGTAGCAGCGGCGGAGTCTCTCGCTCGTTTTTTGGACCTTTCGGGAGGTGATGCCGTTCCCAGGAAACCGGAGGAGACCCGCCAGGGGAAGGGATGGATCCAGAAGCGTTTCCGAGGTGATAAGTACACTCCGGCCTTCGATCAGCCGCGGTTGACGCAGGCAATGGATCTCACCCTTTGCCGGTCGCGGTCTCCTTCCTTCGACAAGCTCTGCCGCGAGTTGGAAACGCGGCTCCGACGTGCTTGATGAGACGAGGCGCCCACGTGACCAAGTCCTCCTCAACTCGTATTGGACGAGCTCGATTCGCAGCCGGGCTCTTTCTGTTTCTCGTCGCCGTTCCCGCCGCGGCGCTGGACACCCTCTACCTCGTCCGCCACGCAGAGAAGGCGTCCTGGCCTGCGGATCCCGACCTCGCCGTCTTTCAGCCGCTCTCCCCTGTGGGCGTCGCGCGCGCGGCGGCCCTCGCCGACCGCTTGAAGACCGCGGGCATCGCCGCCGTGTATACCAGCCGCACGACGCGGACGATCGAAACGGCTGTGCCGCTCGTCCAGGCGACGGGCATACCCATCGCCGCGGACGACGCCACGACGAAGCCGGAACAGATGGCCGCCTTCCTCACCGGGCTCCGCGAGAAGCACGCGGGAGGCAAGGCCGTGCTGATCGTCGGCCACTCCAATACCCTCCCTGAGCTGCTCAGGACGCTCGGCGCGGCCCCCGACTGCTACGCCCGGCTGAACATCACCGGCCAGCCCGGCAACCTGCTGATCGAGGGCTACGAGGGACTGTGGAAGGTGGACCTCAAGAAGCAGGGCTGCGCGGCGATCGAGCGCGAGACCCTGAAAGTCTCCGTACCCCAGAAATAACAAAGGGACGACCGGCGAACCGGGCGTCCCTTCGATCCCGCTGACCTCGAGGGCTGGCGGGGCTGCCTGTTGGCGCCAAGTATACACCAGCCGTAACGCGCCGCGGGCGCGATCCGCCTATTGTGCTAAGGTTTCTTCAAACTCTGTTGACAGAACAGCGGCAAGGAGGAGGACGATGAGGACTCTCAAGGCCTTTATCCTGGCTCTCATAGCGGTTGGCATCGCGCCCGCCGTCATCTTCGCGGCCACTGCCGCAGGTGCGGCGGAGAAGCCGGCGGACTGCTGCAAGGCGCCCTGGGGTTATGAGGACCCTGGGCGATGGCCGTCGCTCAGCCCGTGCTACGCCCCGTGCAGCGGCGGCGAGCAGTCGCCGATCGACATCGAGAATCCCGTGACGACCAGCCTGCCGCCGCTGGAGTTCTCGTACGGCACCCTTGCCGAGCTTCCCGTGGAGAACAACGGTCACACCGTAGAGGCGAAGGTGTCCAAGGACGAGCCCGACGACAAGGTGACCCTCCGCATCCAGGGCGTCGATTACCGGCTCGTCCAGTTCCACTTCCACACGCCGAGCGAGCACAAGCTGATGGGCGACGAGGCGCCGATCGAGCTTCACCTGGTGCACTTGGGACCTGGCGGACGGCTGGCGGTGGTCGGCGTCTTCATTCGCGAGGGGGATCCCAATCCCGAGCTGTCCAAGATCTGGGCTCATCTGCCGAAGAAGCCCGGCGACGAGTCGGAGGTCCACGACCTCGATCTCCGCGGCCTGCTGCCGAAGAGCCTCGCCTCCTATCGCTACGCCGGCTCGCTGACCACGCCCGCCTGCGGCCAGGGCGTCCAATGGAACGTCCTCGCGAGCTCGATCACGCTGTCATCCAGGCAGATCGAGGAGCTCCGGAAGATCTTCTCCGGCAAGCAGTTCCCGGACGGCAACCGCCGGCCGGTGCAGCCGCTCAATGGGCGGGCGGTGGTGACGGATGTGCAGCCGGAGTGAGCAAGAATCAGGTTTCAGGGCAAGTACTTCCTGGCGCGCGCTTTCGCCAGACGCATGATGTGCTCGAGCTGCAGGTAGTGCTCCAACTCCGAGGTTTCCTCCGCCGTGAGGCGACTGTCCTTTCCGCGGTCGACGAGCTCGGCAACTCGCGCTCTCGACGACTCGGAGGGCCGGAAGGCGATGGCTTTGCCCGGACTTTCTGCGGCGATGAAATCGACGACCTCTTCGTAGGCCCTTGTAACCGTCATCTTTCGCCTTCCCTTGATGGACGCAATCTACCTCTCGGGCTCCGCTACTTGGCCGCGCGCGACATCGATGAGCATGCGTAGCGCCCGATTCACCGACTGGGAATCGTGAAACACCGCCGCCACGTCAGGCTCCAGAAGGACCACGTTCGTCCCCTGCTGGTAGCGCTCGTAGTACTTCCCGCGCACACCTCCGCGGATGTCGTACTCGGATTTCATCTCGTCTGGTTCGGGCCTACTCGCCTGACTCATAGGTCCTCCGCTCTTCTCCAACCGAATGGTCGGGATCCGGAACCGTTGTGGCCAGCGGGTCCCCGAAGACCGAACTTGCCTCGTCGAACGACACGCCATGCTTGGCGAGGTTCGCTGCCGCTTTCTCCGGATGCCACTCGAAGCGCACGTTGTAAGCCTACACGGCTTTCCCCTGACCTGACGCCGGAAGCAGTCACTCCTTCACCGTGCCTTGCCTCGGTAAAGCGTTGTGAATTACCGAAATGGCTCATTTTGGCAGTGCTGAACAAAGAACGACGCAGGGATTTGCCTCCGGAGATCCGCGGGAAGGCGGTCCGGTGAAGCGGATGCTCGGTATTGACAATCTTGTAGGTCTTATTCTCAATCTTTTGGAGAATATTCCCAAAGATGCAGCCGGTCATCCTTAGGATGACCCTTGAGTGCCAGCGCAAGCTCTTCGGATAGGCAGCTTTATGAGACTAACTCCTCCGGCCCTGCCACCACCGCCAGCGCCCGCGGCTTCACCTCGAAGCGGACGGGCCCCTCGCCGATCAGCTCGCCGTCGAGGTTGAAGGTCATCGGCGGATCGGAGTCGATCTCGATCCGGGCGGCCTTGCGGAAGAGGAGGAGGTCGTTCTCGGTGTGCCGCCCCATAAGAACCTGAGGTATGAGCCGGGCGAGCTGAGGAATCGTCGCGCTGGGGGCGATCATGACGTCGAGCCGTCCGTCGTCCAGCCGCGACTGCGGAGCGACGGGGATGCCGCCGGCGACGAATCGGCCGTTCGAGACGACGACGTTGTAGGCCTCCACCGCCAGCCGCTCACCGCCGTCGAGGGTGACGCGGACGTCGTGGCCCTGGAGCTGCGGCAGGGTGCCGACGGCGGCCCGCAGATAGGTGAGCGGACCCCAGCGGTCCTTCACCTCGCTCGCCTTCTCGCTGACGGCGCCGCTGAAGCCGCCGGCCGACATGTTGATGAACCAGCGACGCCGGCGCCCGAAGGTGGCGCGCGCCACGTCCACTGTTCGCACGCGGCCGGCCGCCAGAATGTCGAGGGCGGCGTCGACGTCCGCCGGGACGTCGATCGAGCGCGCGAAGTCGTTGCCGGTGCCGAGGGGCAACAGGCCGAGCCGGGCGCGGCCGAAATCCGCCGCGAGGCCGTTGACGACCTCGTTGAGGGTGCCATCACCGCCGGCGGCGACGACCAGATCGGCGCCGGACGCGAGGGCCCGCCGCGCGATCCTCTTCGCGTCGCCGGCTTTGCTGGTGAGGCGCACCTCGGCATCGCGGAACCCGCCGAGCCTCTCGCGCAGAGCCTCGACCTCCCCGACGCCGCCGGCGTTGGGATTGACGATGATCCAGGTCTTCATCGCTCAGGAGCGGGGCACGTAACGGTCCGGCTCGATCCGGCGGGTCTCGATGACGTTCGGGTCGTACGGCTGGCCGAGCTTGAAGATCCGCGCCGCGAACCAGGCAATAGTCAACGTAGGGATGGGGCCGGTGATCGGGATCAGCGCCTCGACGGTGCCGACGTTGCGCAGGGCCTTGAGGCCGTAGCGGTTGAGAATGAGCCAGATGATGGGCGCCGAGAAGCTGTCGAGCGCCAGGTCCAGCAGGTCCAGCCCGACCACCAGCGACAGCGGCACGGCGCGCACAGTGGTGAAGAAATCGGCGTCCGCGGGCACGCGGATGCGCCGCAGGGACCGCACCGCCAGGGCCAGCACCAGCCCGGCCAGCACCAGGGCCACGACCGCGATGACGAGCAGGACCTTCAACAGGCTTCCCCAGTCCACCGTAAACCTCCTTGAGGGCCTCTCCGGGCGCCGCTCCAGGATACCTGCAAGAAGCGGCCCCGATCCTGCATGGACCCGCCGAGGAGTAGACCATGATGCGAATCCCTTCCCGATCTCCCGCTCGCCGCGCCGTGCTGGCGAACCTGGCGCTCGCCGGCGTCCTGCTCGCCGGCTGGACCGCGGCGCCGCCTCCAGACACTCCGAAGTCCCAGCCATGGAAGAAGCTCTCGGAGCGCGAGACGCGTTACCTGGAGATGGAGCTGGCCCAGATCCGCCGCCTGAAGGGACATTTTGACTGGATCGGACGCCAGCCGCTCGCCGCCGGCGCGCTGGCCGCCGCGGCCTTGGCTTCCCAGGGAGGTCCGGACGCGGCCTCGTTGCGCGCCGAGGCGGCCCGCTGGGTGGACGGCGTGCTGGATGCCTGTGCGCAGTGGCACAAGAACGAGTGCGCGCGCTCGCAGCTCCCTCTGCAACGATTGGTTCTGCAATACCCCGAGGCGCTGCCGCCGCCGCTGCTCGGCCGCCTGCGCCAGGCGATGTCGGACGCCGCGCCGCCTCCCAACGAGGCGCAGATCCGCGATCCCTGGTCGTTCCCCGATACCGAGAACCAGCGCATGATCAGCATGGCCCGCAGCCTGGTGGCCCAGACGGTGGCGGGCACGCCCGGCTCGCCGGACGCCCGGGCGTGGGGAGATTTCGCCGCGGCGTTCCTCCAGGCGCACGACCGCGACGGCTGGTACGAGGCGGAGAGCCCCGGCTACCTGGCGCTGTCGATCACCGGTCTGCTGCACCTCGCCGATCACGCGCCGCAGCCGGCGGTGCGGGAGCTCGCGCGCCGGCAGCTCGACGTGCTCTTCTCCGCCTGGGCGCAGGAGCAGGTGGGCGGCTATCCCGCCGGAGCGAAGAGCCGCACCTCGGGCACCTGGGCGCTCAGCCGCCGCAGCAGCCCGTGGCAGGCGTGGGCCTGGCTGATCGCCGGCTTCGGCGACGCCGAGGCGATCAACTTCATGGACCGCCCGGAGCTGCCGGTCAGCCGCTACCAGATCCCCGACGGGGTGGCCCGCCTGCTCGCCGAGCGGCGCCGGCAGCCGCCCTACGAGATCCGCGAGCGGCGGCGGATCGCGCCGGCCAGGCGCCGCGACGTCAACGCCGCTCTCTACTCGTACGCCACGCCGGACTACATCCTCGGCGTCTCGCAGTCGGTGGGAGACCTCGCCCTGCGCGTCTCCGGCGGGCAGGAGATCGTGGCGAGCCTCTACTGCGAGAGCCCCGAGTTCGCGCCGCTCTACCTGTGGAGCCGCACCAGGGAGCCGTCCGGCAACAAGTCCGATCAGGTCAACGTGGAGGACCAGGCGGTGGCCAGCCGCAACCTCGTGCTCGCCCGCCTCGACACCCCGGGCGCCGGCCCCGGACACGCCTTCCTCTCACCGCCCTGGTCGCAGCTCGAGGTGATGGGAGACGTGCTCGTGGCGAGCTGCGGCGACGCCTACGTGGCGCTGGTGACCCAAGGAGGCTGGGACGTGGCGCCGGCCGTCGAGCGCTTCCCCGACTACTACGGCAAGGGCAACCAGCGGCGCCGCGATCTCGCCGGCTCCTGGGTGGCCGTGCCGCGCCGCCAGCCGGCCAGCGTGGCGCTGCAGGCGGGACGGCGGGCGGAGGACGGCGACTTCGCGGCCTGGAAGAAGAAGGCGGCGAAGGCGCGGCTCGAGGTGGTGGAAGGGGAGATCCGCTTCACCGCCAGCGACGGCAAGCTCTCGACGTTCGTGCCCGGCCGCCGCGCCGCCGTGGCGGGCAAGGCGGTGGAGGCCGCGGAGTATCCGCTCCACGCCTCGCCGTTCCTCAGCAGCCCGTCGCCCGGCCGCTGGTCGTTCGAGTTCGGGAAGTCGTCGTTCCGCTTCGAGCCGGCGGAGGCTGCTCCGAAGCGGCCAGCCCGTTGAAATGCAGGGGGGCGGGGACAAGCCCCGCCCCTACGAAAACGCCCTTCTAGAACCGGATCCGCGCGCCGAGCTGGATGAGCTGTTGCTCGCCCTGCAGCGGATCGCCGGCGTAGGTGGTCGGCTCGATGCCGACGGGATTGCCGTTCGGGTCGAACACGACGACGAAGCCCGCCGGGTTCTTCTCGTTGAAGACGTTGAACATCTCGGCGATCAGCTCGAAGCCCAAGCTGCTGCCGAACCTGAACTCCTTGGACAGCCGCAGGTCGAACTGCGAGAAGGAGTCGCCGCGCTTGGAGTTGACCTTGTCGCCCGGCAACAGGTCGAAGATGAAGCCGTCATGGTTCGGGTCGCTGGTGGTGAAGACCGTGTACGGCGTGGCCGAGCGGTAGCGGTACATGCCGGCCACGTTGACCCCCCAGGGTCCCTGGTAGACGCCGCTCAGCGTGATGCGGTGCTTGGCGTCGGTGTTGAGCGGACCGGTGCAGGCGTCGCACAGCGGATTGAGCGGATTGGCGGAGACGTCGCGGGCGACGCGGAAGCTCGGCTCGTAACCCGCGTCCGTGAGGCGGAACTCGTCGGCGCCCGCGAGGACGTTGCCCTCGGCCTCGGAGTAGGTGTAGAAGCCCTGCAGCTCCAGCTTCTGCGTGGCGCGCGCCCGGAAGCTCACGTTGAGGCCGTCGTAGCTGGCCTTGCCGCCGCCGTACCACAGGCGGAAGTTGCCGAAGTCCGGGAACCGCCGCCGGCCGGTCGCCGGATCGACGGGATTGGCCCGGAAGCGGAAGGGGATGTCGCGGTAGTCGATGGTGACCGCCTCGAAGTTGAGCCCCAGCCAATCGTTGACCTGCCACGAATAGCCCAGCGAGGCCTGCTTGGAGTACGGCGTGGCGAGCGTCGGCGAGGCGACCTCGTTCGGCGGCGGAATGTCCGCGCCGGGGAGCTGGTTGGGAGGCAGCGGATCGCCCGGCCGGAAGAACGAGCCGTTGGGATTCCGGATGCCCTGGCCGTTGACGTGCTGGTAGACCACGCCGTAGTTGGACTGCACCGCCGCGGCGGGGAAAAGGATCGTGGCGTTGGTGTACGGGAAGTCGTAGTAGATGCCGTAGCCGCCGCGCAGCAGCCGCCGGCCGTCACCCTTGGTGTCCCAGGTGAAGCCGATCCGGGGCGCCCAGTTGTTGTCGTCGTTGCTCAGCTTGCCGCCCCGGCCGCCTTGGAAGTCGCGCAGGTAGAACTCGTTGTACCGCGTCTGCGTCGACAGCGTCTGCCAGATCGGATTGTTCTGCTGGTCGAGGTCGAAACCGTCCCAGTAGTCGTAGCGCAGGCCGAGGTTGACCGTCAGCCGATCGCTGACCAGCACGTCGTCCTGCACGTAGCCGCTGTACTGGTCGACCGGCGTGTCCTCGCCGAAGAAGCCGCCGAAGAAGGTGATGTTGGTGACGTTGCCGGCGGCGTTGAGCTGGAACTGGCCGTTGAGGCCGGTGGAGAAGTCGCCGCCGAGCGTCGGCTCGTGGATGTAGTTGGCGCCGACCTTGAAGTTGTTGGCGCGGCCGGCGATGCTGCGGGTGAAGCTGAAGTCGTCCTTGTACTGGTACTTCGTCTGGTTGGTGCTCTGGGGCGTGTTGATGTTCTGGCCGATGTGCGTGCCGGACGGGAAGTAGACCGTCGGCGCCTCGGAGTCCGCCGCGATCAGGTTCTCGAACTTGGTGTACTGGAAGAGGAACTCGTTGAGGCTGTCGGTGCCGATCTGCAGGCTGTGGCCGACGAGGATCGAGCTGTACTTGTTGGTGATGGTGCCCAGCGAATCGGGCGCCGCCAGCGGGCTCGCGCCGTACTTGTCCGAGTTCTTCTGATAGCCGTAGCGCACCTGGAGATACTGCTTGGGAGAGATGTTGTGGGTCGCCTTGGCGGTCGCCAGCTCGTCCTTGAACGGCAGGGCGACCGAAGTGCCGTCGAGCTGCGGCAGCTCTCCCTCGGTATTCACGGTGTAGTTGGTCGTGCGGTCGGTCTTCTCATAGGTGGCGAAGAAATGCGCGCGGTCCTTGACGATGGGCCCGCCCAGCGAGGCGCCGTACTGCTTGCGCTCGTAGGGCTGCTTGTCGATGCCGGCGAGCTTCTCGGACTCCGTCTTGGTGTTGAGGCTGTCGTCACGGAAGAAGCCCCAGGCGCTGCCGGCGAAATTGTTGGTGCCGGTCTTGGTGACCACCGTCAGCACGCCGCCGGTCGAGCGGCCGTACTCGGCCTTGTACTGCTGGGTCTGGATGTTGAACTCCTGGACGCTCTCCAGGTTGAAGTTCTGCAACGCGCCGCCGATCGTGTCGTCGGTGTTGTCGCCGCCGTCGATCAGGAAGTTCACGTTGCGGCCGATGCCGCCGTTGAGGGCGATGGTGAGCTGGCCCGGCTTGGTGGGGTCGGAGTTGTACGCCAGCGAGGTACCCGGGGCCAGGATCGCCAGGTTGGCGAACTGGCGGCCGTTGAGCGGCAGGTTCTCGAGCTGCTGGTCGCTGACCACCGTGCCGATGGCAGCCTCGGTCTGCACGAGCGGCGCCTCGGCGGTGACGGTGATCGTCTCCTCGACCGTGGCGGGGCTCATGTCGATGTTGATCTCGCGCTGGCTGGCGACGTTGAGCTTGACGTCCTCGACGGTCACCGTGGCGAAGCCGTTGAGCTCGACCGTGACGGTGTACGTGCCGACGGGGACGGACGGCAGCCGGTAGGTGCCGTCGCTCTCGCTGACGGTGCTGCGGGTGAGGCCGGTCTCCTTCTGCGTCACGGTGACGGTGGCGCCCGGCAGGGGGGCGCCGTTCTTGTCCGTGACCTTGCCCACGAGGTTGGCGCCCGAGGTCTGGGCCTGAGCGGCTGGCAGCAGGGCGAGCCCCAGAGCCAGCGCGAGCAGGGCCACCAGCGCCAGCGGGCGGACTGCCGATCTTGTCCTACGGTTCATGACTCGTCTCCTTCTCGATCGTATTGCTACGAAATCCATTCGCCTGTCGAACGGAACGGGAACGAACCTTCGGGACAGCCGGACTATGAGCGGCGATCACCTCCCCTCGGCCGGGGCGCTCTTCGCCGCCCGGTTGAAGCCGGGCGAGGAGCTGCCGCGCGGCACGGCGCTGCTCGTCGAAGCGGGGATCCCCGTCGGTGGCGGCGAGGAAATCCCGGTATGCGTTCACGGCGGCGGCGGCATCGCCGGCCATGTCGTGCGCGATGGCGCGGTTGAGCCGCACCTCGTGATAGCTCGGAGCGAGCGACAAGGCCCGCTCGAAATAAGGAAGTGCGGCCCGCGGCCTGTCGCGCTCCACCTCCAGGGTGCCGAGGCCGTTGAGCGGCTCGGCGTAGCGCGGCGCCAGCTCCGCCGAACGCTGGTAGGCCCGCGCCGCCTCGTCGGGCCGGCGGAGAGCGCGCAGCACGTTGCCCAGGTTGTTCAGCGCCGGAGCATTGCGCGGATCGAGCTCGGCGGCGGCCGCGAACTCGCCGCGCGCTTCCTCCAGCTTGCCTTCCGCCATCTCTACGATGCCCAGGGTGTTGTGGGCTTCCGGCCGGCTGTCGTCGAGCCGCAGGGCGCGGCCGATGGCCTGCCGCGACTCCGCGAGCCGGCCGGCCTCCTGCAGCGCCGCCGCCAGGTTGTACCAGGCTTCCGGATCCTCGGGCGCCGTCTCCGCGGCCTGCCGGTAGAGCGGCACGGCTTTCGACAGCTCGCCGCGCTCGCGCCAGGCCGCCGCCAGCTTGCCGCGGAACACCGGGTTCGCCGGATCGGCGGCCACCAGGGCCTCGAGCTCGCCGAGGGCGGCGCCGGTCTCGCCGTCCTGCAGCCGCGCGTTCGCCTGTTCGAAGCGCTGGAAGAGGTCGACCATGGTCTTCGGATCCGGCGCCGGCCGCGCCGCCGCTTCGGCCGCGTCCCGCGACGCCGCGGGGCCCGCGACGTAACCG
>JBKPTH010000098.1:0-12529 GCA_046765915.1 Acidobacteriota bacterium
ACAAAATCATAAAAAAATGGTCCTTTGTTGTGGTTTCCGGTGGGGGCGCCCCGCGGGGCCCGCCGCTTGGGTGGCCAATGGAGAGACCGGCGCCCCGGTGGGCCCGCCGCTACGTCCGGGCGAGGCGTCGAGGGTTTTACCGCCCCCGCAACGGGCCGGCCTTGGCCTTCAGGAGGAGATCCACCCGCCGGTTCTGCTGGCGGCCGGATTCCGTGTCGTTGCTCGCCACCGGATAGCCCTCGCCCATGCCGACGGCCGCCACGCGGTCCGCGTCGACGCCGCGGCTCACCAGGTAGCCCTCGACCGAGCTCGCCCGCCGCTCGGAGAGCGCCTGGTTGTGCTCCTCGCTGCCGGTCGAGTCGGTGTGCCCCTGCACGACGACGGCGGTCTTGTTGTACTGGTCGATGACCTGGGCCACGTCCTCGAGGGTGGAGCGGCCACTGGAGTCGAGCGCGGCGGAATCGACGTCGAAGAGGACGTCCGATTCGAAGTGGACCAGCAGCGTGTCCTCGTCCACCCGCTCGACGGTGGTGCCGGGGATGTGCGCCAGCTTCTCCTGCTGGGCGTCCATGTAGGCGCCGATGCCGCCGCCGATCACCGCGCCGATGGCGGCGCCGGCGAGGATCTCGTCAGCCTCGCGCTTGCCCTTGATCACGGCCGCCGCCGCGCCGGCCGCGGCGCCGATGCCCGCGCCCTTGACGGTGCGGTCCCGCTTGGTGACCCGCTCCTCGCGCTGCGGCCGTTGCGCCGTCGAAGCGCAGCCGGCGAACAGCGACAGGATCAATACGGAAGCCGTCAGGCCCCCGAAAGCTTTCTTGGTGTGCAGGTTGAGCATGTCAGTCTCCTTCCGTTCGGCCGTTTCGGACGTTCCGTCCCTCCTTCAATCAAGAGATGTGCCAGGGACCAAAAAGACGAACAAGGACGGCAGGATAGAACCGCGGCGGGCCCGTAGACCCGCCGCGCCGGTCAGAGGACCTCAGTTGCAGTGACGCCTACCGCCCCGGCCGCGCACGTTCTGGCCGCGCACGTTCTGGTAATAGGGCGCGTTGGAGAGAGGGCCGCTGAAGCGGAGGTTCTGGCCCCCCCGGTAGGCGCGGCGATTGCCGCCGTAGTAGTAGCCACCGCCGCCGCGGGAGTACTGGGGATAGCCGTAATAGGCGTCGCGTTCGGCGCGCTCACGCGCGCTCTTCTCCTGCTTGTAGTCGCTGTAGGCGCCGACGCCGGCGCCGATGACGCCGCCGAGCGCCGCTCCCTTGAGGATCTCGCGTCCGGCGGTGCGGCCGCGCACGATCTGGGTGACGGTGCCGATCGCGGCTCCCGCCACGGCGCCCTTCAACGTGCGGTCCGAGCCATGCGTGCTGCGGGCCTCGGCCGCCATCGCGCCGAAGACCAGGAAGGTCATCAGGCAGAGGGCGATGAGCGCTTGTCGTCTTACGTTGCTGAACATCTCTCGTCTCCTTTCAGACTGATTAGCCCTGACGCAGCGGGCCGGACTTGGCCTTGAGAAGGACGTCCACCCGGCGGTTTCGCTGGCGCCCGGAAGCGCTGGAGTTGCTCGCCACCGGGGCGCTCTCGCCGAAGCCGAGCGCGGTCATGCGCCCGGAATCAACGCCGCGGTTCGTCAGATATCGTTCAACTGCCCGGGCACGGCGCTCGGACAGATCCTGATTGGACTCGTCGTCACCGGCCGCATCGGTGTGGCCCTGGATGACGACCGCCGTCTTGCGGTAGTCGTTGATGACGTCGGCCACCTGCTCGAGCGTGGCGCGGCCTTGGGAGTCGAGGCCGGCCGAGCCCGAGTCGAAGAGGACGTCGGAGTTGAAGTGCACCAGCAGCGTGTCGTCGCTCAGCCGCTCGACACGGGTGCCGGGGATGTGGGCCAGCCGCTCCTGCTGGCGGTCCATGTAGGCGCCGAGGGCGCCGCCGACCACGCCGCCGATGGCCGCGCCGGCCAGGATCTCGTCGGCCTGCCGCTTGCCCTTGACGTAGGCGCCGGCCGCGCCGATGGCGGCGCCGATGCCCGCGCCCTTCCACATACGGTCGCGCTTGGTGTAGCGCTGCGCCTCAGCCGCCGGGCCCGCCAGCAGGGCCGCCAGGAGGAAAAGGACGATGAATGTAGGGTGTCGTCTCATGGTGAAACATCTCCGCGGACCCTCTAGTACAAGGGCTATGCCACGGGGACTTATCGAAGGAGGCGCATGGAGGGAAGTGCCCTGGGGAGAATCAGTTAGGAGGGATTCTCGAGGGGCTGGAAGGGCCTTTTCCTGGGTATCCTTGGAGTCCCTTTTGTCCTTTTCAGAGGACGGCCCATCGGACGATCACGGACAGGCCCAGACGCGCCACGGACGTGCACCGGTTTTGCTAGCATCTCGCCCGGGAGGTGATGATGGGCTTGCTCGATACGCTGTCGCGGTGGCCGGTGGTGCAGCAGCTCCGCAACGGTGATTTCAAAGCCCTCGGCGAGACCGCCCGCTCGCCGCGCAGCGAGGCGCTGCGGCCGCGCACCGAGACAGCCGACCGGGTGGTGCAGTCCGTCTGCCCGTATTGCGCCGTGGGGTGCGGCCAGCTCGTCTTCGTCAAGGACGAGAAGATCACCGACATCGAGGGCGATCCGGACTCCCCCATCTCCCGCGGCTGCCTGTGCCCCAAGGGCGCCGCCACCTTCCAGCTCGTCACCGGCGCGCACCGGGTGAAGCAGGTCCTCCATCGCAAGCCCTACGCCAGCGAGTGGGAGGCGGTGCCTCTCGACTGGGCCATGGACCGGGTGGCCGAGCTGGTGCGCGGGACGCGCGAGGAGACCTGGGAGGAGAAGACCGAGGACGGCCACATCGTGAACCGCACGCTGGGCATCGCCCACCTCGGCGGCGCGACGCTGGACAACGAGGAGAACTACCTCATCAAGAAGCTGTTCACGGCGCTCGGCGTCATTCAGATCGAGAACCAGGCCCGGATATGACATAGCTCCACGGTCCCCAGTCTGGGGACCTCCTTCGGCCGCGGCGGCGCCACGACCTTCCAGCAGGACCTGCAGAACGCGGATTGCATCGTCATCCAGGGCTCCAACATGGCCGAGTGCCACCCGGTGGGCTTCCGCTGGGTGATGGAGGCGAAGAACCGCGGCGCGACGATCATCCACGTCGATCCGCGCTTCACCCGCACCAGCGCCGTGGCGGATCTCCACGTGCCCATCCGGGCCGGCAGCGACATCGCGTTCCTGGGCGGCATCGTCCGCTACGTGATCGAGAACGAGCGCTGGTTCCGGGAGTACCTCCTCCACTACACCAACGCTCCGGCCCTCATCAAGGAGGGCTTCCAGGACACCGAGGACCTCGACGGCCTGTTCTCCGGCTGGGACGCGGAGAACGGCCAGTACGATCCTTCCTCCTGGGGCTACGAAGGCGCGGACGTCGGACCGGCGGCGGGCCAGCGCGAGCACTTCACGGGCGAGCCGCACTCGGAACGCGGCACGCAGAAAGGGGCGGAGCGCTTCGATTTCACGCTGCAGCATCCGCGCTGCGTCTTCCAGATCCTCAAGCGCCATTTCTCGCGTTACACGCCGGAGGTGGTCGAGGAGACCTGCGGCGTGCCGCGTGGCCTCTTCCTCAAGGTGGCGGAAGCGGTGTGCGCCAACTCCGGCCGCGAGCGCACGACGGCCTTCTGCTACGCCGTGGGCTGGACGCAGCACTCGGTGGGCGTGCAGTACATCCGCACCGCCGCCATCCTGCAGCTCCTGCTGGGCAACATCGGCCGGCCGGGCGGCGGCATCCTGGCGCTGCGCGGCCACGCGTCGATCCAGGGCTCGACGGACATCCCGACGCTCTACAACATCCTGCCGGGCTATCTGCCGATGCCGAAGGACAAGCACGACACGAGCTTCGAGAAGTACCTGAAGCTCAACGGCTCGACGTCCGGATGGTGGAGCGAGTTCCCCAAGTACGCCGTCTCGCTGCTCAAGGCCTGGTTCGGCGAGGCGGCGACGCAGGAGAACGGCTGGCTTTTCGACGCCCTGCCCCGCCTCTCGGGAGACCATTCGCACATGACGACCGTCAGCGCCATGGCCGACGGCGCCGTCAAAGGCTATTTCCTCATGGGGGAGAATCCCACGGTGGGCTCGATGCACGGCGCCCTCCACCGCGCCGCACAGCGCCGGCTCGACTGGCTGGTGGTGCGCGATTTCGCGGTGACCGAGTCGGCGGACTTCTGGCGCGACGCGCCGGAGATCGAGCGCGGCGAGGTGCGGCCGGAGGAGATCGGCACCGAGGTCTTCTTCTTCCCCTGCGCCGCCCACACCGAGAAGGACGGCGCCTTCACCAACACGCAGCGCCTGCTCCAGTGGCACCACAAGGCCGTCGAGCCGGCGGGGGACTGCCGGAGCGAGCTGCATTTCATTTATCACCTGGGAAGAAGGCTGAAGGATTTGTACGCCGGATCGTCGGCGCCCAAGGACCGCGGCCTCCTCGCGATGACGTGGGACTATCCCGTGGAGGGAGAGATCGAGGAGCCTTCAGCCGAAGCGGTGCTGGCCGAAATCAGCGGCTACCGGATGGCAGACCGCGCGCCGGTCGGCGGGTTCACCGAGCTCGCGGACGACGGCTCGACCGCCTGCGGCTGCTGGATCTACTCGGGGAGCTACAAGGACGGCGCCAATCAGCCGGCGCGGCGCAAGCCCGCGGACGAGCAGTCCTGGGTGGCGCCCGAATGGGGCTGGGCCTGGCCCGCCAACCGGCGCCTGCTCTACAACCGCGCCTCGGCGGACCCGGAGGGGAAGCCGTGGTCGGAGCGCAAGCGCTACGTCTGGTGGGACGAGGAGAAGCGGCGCTGGACGGGCCACGACGTGCCGGACTTCATCGCCGACCGGCCGCCCTCCTACCGTCCAGGAGAGGACGCCAAGGGCACGGCGACCATCGCCGGCGACACGCCCTTCATCATGCAGGCCGACGGGCGCGGCTGGATCTTCGCTCCCAACGGGCTCCTCGACGGGCCGCTGCCGACGCATTACGAGCCGCAGGAGGGGATCGTCAGGAACCCGCTCTACGGGCAGCAGTGCAATCCCAGCCGCATCGAGTGGAAACGCAAGGACAACCCCTATCACCGCGCCTGGGACGATCCGCGGTTCCCCTACGTGATCACCACCTACCGCCTGACCGAGCACCACACGGCGGGCGCGATGTCGCGCTGGCTCTCCTGGCTCTCGGAGCTGCAGCCGGAGATGTTCTGCGAGGTGTCGCCCGAGCTGGCGCGCGAGAAGGGCCTCACCAACGGCGGCTGGGCCACCCTCACCACGGCGCGGGCTGAGATCGAGGCGCGGGTGCTGGTGACCGAGCGCATCCCGCCGCTGCGCATCAAGGGGCGCGTCATCCATCAGATCGGCCTGCCCTATCACTGGGGATCGAAGGGGCTTGCGCGCGGCGACGCCGCCAACGAGCTGATCTCCTTCGCGGCGGACCCCAACGTGTCGATCCAGGAATCCAAGGCGCTGACCGGCAACATCGAGGCCGGACGGCGGAGCCGCGGCCGCCGGGTGGTGACCAGCGGACCGCTGGTGCCGCGGCTCGCCGGCGGCGGCGAAGAGCGAGACCTGCCGGTGGTGCGGCAGAAGCCCACCGGCCGCCACGGCGTCTCCGCGTCGAAGACCCAGGAAGACGAGGAGACCTGAGATGGCGGTCGGCTTCTTCACCGACACGACGCTCTGCATCGGCTGCAAGGCCTGCGAGGTGGCCTGCAAGGAGTGGAACCAGCTCCCGGACGACGGCCTCCTGTTCACCGGCATGTCGTACGACAACACCGCCTCGCTCGGGGCCGCCACCTGGCGCCACGTCTCCTTCGTCGAGCGGCCGGTGCCGCTGAGCGGCCAGGAGACGGGGCTCGGCAATTTCTCCTGGCTGCTGATGTCGGACGTCTGCAAGCACTGCCAGCGGGCCGGGTGTCTCGAGGCCTGTCCGACGGGCGCGATCATCCGCACCGAGTTCGACTCGGTCTACGTGCAGCCGGACATCTGCAACGGCTGCGGCTACTGCGTCGTCGCCTGCCCCTTCGGGGTGATCGACCGTCGGGATGACGACGGCCGGGCCTGGAAGTGCACCCTCTGCTACGACCGCCTGAAGGGGGGGATGGAGCCGGCCTGCGCCAAGGCCTGTCCGACGGATTCGATCCTCTTCGGCGAGCTGGACGAGCTGAAAGGACGGGCGCGGGACCGCCTGGAACGTCTGCACCGGCACGGCATGACCGAGGCCTACCTCTACGGCGAGGACGCGGCCGGCCAGCCGGGCACCGAGGGGCTCAACGCTTTCTTCCTGCTGGTGGACCGGCCGGAGGTCTACAACCTGCCGCCCGAGCCGGTGGTGCCCACCAAGACCGCGGGCGCGGCGTGGGGGGCGATGGGATGGGCCGTGCTGGGAATGGCGGCGGCGGCGGTGGGCGCGGTGCTGTCCGTCAGGAGCCGGTCTTCATGAGCGAAGACGACGGCCGCCACATCGCGCCGGATCTCGGCGTGCTCGCCGGCGAAGGCTCGCAGCAGCGGATCGGGACCACTGTCGAAGCTTTCCCGTCGAAGACTTTCGTCTGGCGCGATCTTCCCTCGCATTCGTTCCAGGAGGAGGATCCCACCTACTACGAGCGGCCGGTGCTCAAGGAGCCGGTATGGATCTGGGCCGTTCCCGTCTACTTCTACGTCGGCGGCACCGCCGGCGCGGCGGCGGTGCTGGGCGCGGCGGCCCAGGCTCTCGACGGCGACGAGCTGCGCGGATTGGTCAAGGCCTGCCGCTGGGTGGCCGCCCTCGGCGGCGCCGCCGGCTCGGCGCTGCTGGTCCACGACCTCGGCCGGCCGGAGCGCTTCCTCCATATGCTGCGGGTCTTCCGGCCGACCTCGCCGATGAGCGTCGGCTCCTGGGTGCTGGCGGGCGCCGCATCGGCCACCATGGGCTCGGCGCTGCTGGCGGAGCGGAACGGCATCCTCGGCCGTCTCGGCGACGCCGCCGCCTACGCCGCGGCCCTGCTCGGCATGCCGCTCTCCGGCTACACGGCGGTGCTCCTCGGCAACACGGCCGTGCCGATGTGGCGGCAGACGCGGCGGAGCCTGCCCCACCTCTTCATCGGCACCTCGGCCTCGGGCCTGGCGTCGCTCTTCGGCCTGCTGCCCATCGATCTCGCGCCCCGCGAGGAGAAGATCGTCGAGCGCTTCGGCATCGCCGGCAAGGTGGTGGACCTGGCCGCCATGACGGCCGTCGAGCGGCAAGCCGACCAGGTCGAAGGAGTGGGCCGGCCCTTGCGCGAAGGCCTTTCGGGGACGCTGTGGAGCGCCGCCAAGGCGATGACCGCGGCGAGCCTCGTCCTCGCGCTGCTCCCCGGCCGCTCACGGGCCAAGCGGTTCGCCGGCGGCGTGCTCGGCACCGCCGGCGCCTTCGCGCTGCGCTTCGCCGTCTTCCACGCCGGCAAAGCCTCGGCCCGGGATCCTCGGGCCACCTTCCGGCAGCAGCGGTAGAGGCTTGGATCTCGTTCCCTGGCACTTTGTTGTCACGCTTTCACGGAAATCACACACCTTATCCTTCAAAGACGTATTCCCTTGAAGGCCGTTGAAGGTCATAACTTTGCGAGCCGCCGGCTCGCGCGGAGAGGAGAAACGCCATGACCCGCATGTTTCGCTTGTACCTGGTCCTCGTCATCGCCATCGTCCTTGCCCTGGCTTCGGTGCCTTTCGCGAGCGCCAGGCCCGTGACAGCCTCTCAGGTGGTTGAACGCGCGGCCGACGGGTGGCTCGGAGCCGCCGTGAGGTGGTTCGAGGATCTCGTCGGACGCCGACCTTCGCCTTCCGGGCGTGCCGCCAGCTCGCCGGGATCGAACCAGAAGGATGGTGGCCGCACCCCCACTGGAGGGTCTTGCCTCGATCCCACGGGAAAACCGTGGTGTCTATGATCCGTTTGCAGTTTCTTGGTTCCTAGGCCCTGGCCGGGCTGACCAGGAGGTGGAAATGTACTCAAATCACCCGACTCTTGAAGACTTTCGAGCATTCGTGCAAAGCACCTCCTGGTCGGCTTCCAAATCGCGGAATATTAATGTCTTGCGCCATCTCCTGGCGGATTGCTCCGTCTGTCACGAGCGGCTGAGCGAGATGCGATCGAGCTCGCAGATCGGCCGTATGTTCGAGCCCGATGCAGAAAAAGCGCTCGCGAATGGATCCGATTACAACGGAGCCTTCACCGCGGCGGAGCGGGCGGTCGCCGCTTTCCTTGCACCCGAACCACAAGGCGCAGGATCGCCGGCCGCGCTGCTCGCCGAGCTGGAGCTCCTGCCGCCTGCCGAGCGGCTTCACACCGTGGCCGCGGGTGGGCAGTGGGCCAACCCGGCTGCTGTCAACCTCCTGATCGACCGAAGCCACGAGGTTCGCTACCAGGACGCAGAGAAGATGCTCGAATCCGCCAACCTGGCGCGCCTCGCCTCGGAGGCATGCCAGCCGGGCGCAACGGATAACGAGTTGCGCCTCGCCGATCTGCGGGCGCGCGCATGGGGACAATACGGCAATGCATTGCGCGTCTCGGGTAAGCCGCGCGAAGCGGAAGACGCCCTCGCGACCGCTCAGAGCTACCGCAAAAGAGGAACTGGCGATCCGATGCTGTGCGCCTGGTTGCTCGAAAGGAATACGCCTCTTGCGATCTTCCAAGGTCGTTTCGATTACGCTATCGCGATCTGTGAGGAGGCAGGCGAAATCTACCAGGAGCTTGGAGAGAATCACCTGCTTGCCAGTACGATGGTACAGAAGGCTACCGCTACCCTCTACTCAGGCGACGCGGAACGCGCGGTCCGCATTCTGAATCAAGCGATTCCCCTCATCGATCAAGAAGAGGATTCCCATCTCCTGCTCGTCGCTTGCCACAACCTGGTCCGTTGCTATATCGATCTCGCACGGCCGGACCAGGCCCTGCAGATCTACTCCGAGATCAAGGAGCTCTACGAGGAGTTCGAGGATCCGCTCATTCTGCTGCGGGCGGCCTGGCAGGAGGGCCAGCTCCTGCGCGACCTTGGGCAACTCCACACCGCCGAGGCAACCTTGCTCCGCGCCCGCAAGGGTTACATGGAGAAGAAGCTCGCTTATGAGGTGGCACTCATTTCACTCGACCTCGCCACCGTCTACGTCAAGCAGGGGCAAGTGGACAAGCTGAAGCGCACGGTGCTGGAGACGGTGCCGATCTTCCACTCCTTGCGCGTGGGGCTCGAGACGCTCGCCTCGCTCCTCCAGCTCCAGAAGGTGGCCGATCAGGAGCAGCAGGCCCTCGAGCTCATCCGGGCCCTGAGCGCGCGCATCGAGCCGCTGCGCCGCCAAAGAGTCGAGGAAAACTGAGGGCTCAATCGCCGTCCGTCTCCGACCGCTCCCGCTTCCAGGCGGCCCGGCGGGCGACCGCGTTCCTGACCGCCCGCAGGCTGCGCTCGAAGAGGCGTTCCCTGGCCCGCTGCTTCGCCGGGGAGCTCGCGGCCGGCGGCGAGCCGTAGATTCTCACCAGAAAACCGGAAGGCGTCAGGCCCAGCAGAGGAAGGATCTCCAGGACCTCGTCGAAGCTCAGCCGCTGCTGTCCTTCGACGAATGCCGTCAAGCGTCCTGGTGGCCAACCGAGGCGCTCTTCCAGGGCGGCCGGCGGTATTCCGCTCTGGGCGATGAGCTCGCGCAGCAGACCGGCGATGCGGCGTTCTTCCGGGTAAGGGTCCATCCTAATTTCTTCGTACTTTAGATGGAATTGGGAAAAACCGCCAGCGGCCTTGAAGCCCCCTCTCTCCCGGTGTGGGTGGGGAGGGAGGGGGTCGGGAGAGAGGGGCAGTGAGGGCCTACGCCGACAGCCGTTCCCAATCCGAATCCGGAGCGTCCGAGGCGATGGCGAGGCCGCCGTCCGAGCCGACGAAGATCGGGTCCTTGACCACCCGCACCTTGCCGCCGCCCACCGCCGTCAGCTCAGCCTCCAGGCGCGGTCCCAGGCCGCGGATCAAGCCCGTGCCGCCGGAGAGGATGACGTTGTTGCGCACCCTCTCCTGATATTCCGGCTGGACGCGGGAGAGCAGGTCGAGCATCGACTCGATGAGCGGCGGCAGGATGCTCTCGCAGGCCAGGCGCATCTCCTGGGTGATGTCGATCTGGGTGGGCTTGCCGTTGACCGGAGCGGTGACGACCACCGGGTTCTTCGCCTGGCCGACGAAGCTCCCCTCCTCCTTCCACGTGCGCACCATGTGGATGGAGAACTTCGCCTCCGGATGGCGCTCGCGGGTCAGCCGCATGAGCTGCTCGTCGACGAAGTCGCCGGCCTGGGTGAGGGTGCGCTGGTCGTCCTCGGTGGGCAGGCGGCCGTTCATGACGCAGAAGTCGGTGGTGCCGGCGCCGATGTCGATGATCATGGTGTGCAGCAAGGCCTCCAGACCGTAGGCGACGGCGAAGGGCTCGGAGACGATCATCAGGCTGTCCACGGCGTCGTTGAGCGCCTTGCGCACCTGCTGCTTGTTGACGCGCAGGGCCTCGGCGGGAACGCCGACGACGGCGCGTACCTTGACGCCGTTGCGCGACTCGCGGTCGGCGCCGGCGAGCGAGAGCAGATGCCAGAGCAGCTCGCGCACGGCGGCCTCGTCCTTCTCGGAGCCGTCCTTGATCAGGCCCTCCTCCAGCGGCCGGTGGAGGTCCAGCATCGAGCGGTTCTCCAGGGCTTCGCGGCCGATCAGCACCGGCTTCTTCAACACCTTGCGCGCCACCATGTCGAGCGGCCAGCCGACGTAGCTCTCCACCACGTGGCGCTCGCCGTTGGAAGCGGAGATGGAGCTCCGCGACGTGCCGAGGTCGATGCCCACCTGGAGGACGTCCTTCTTCTCGTGGGCCTCTCTCTTCTCGCTCATCGATCAGATTCCTTTCCTTGCGGCCGCACCCGTCTCCGGAGCGCCCTCGACGGCGCCCGCGTAGCTGCGGATGCCGTCGGCCAGGGACTCGGCGATGTACTGCCGGTACAGGGGTTTCGTCAGCAGCCGCGCCTCGTCCTCGTTGGAGAGGGAGGAGACCTCGGCCAGAATGGCGGGCATCTCGGTGGCGAGGAGCACGATGAAGGGCGCCGCCTTGACGCCGCGGTCCTCCACCTCCGGGCTCAGCTTGCCCAGGGAGTGGAACAGAGAGCCCTGGACGGACAGGGCCAGGCGGCGGGATTTGTCCTGCCGCACGCCGGCGTAGATGCGCTCGAGCAACTGCCGCATGTCGGCCATGGAGTAGCCCGACTCGCGGTTCTCCGCCGCCGCCAACCGGGTGAGATAAGGATCATCGGTCGGCCCGAGGTAGTAGGTCTCCACGCCACGCGAACGCTGGTTGTCGATCCAGTTGACGTGGATCGAGACGAAGATGTCCGCTCCCTCCCGGTTGGCGAGAGCGCCGCGCTGCTCGAGCGAGAGGTCGGCGTCCGCCTGGCGCGTCATCACCACCTGAAAGGACTCTCTTGTCAACAATCGCTCCAGGCGCCGCGCGATGTCGAGGGTGAGGTCCTTCTCCATCAGGCCGTCCGGCGTATGGGTGCCGGTGCTGCCGCCGCCGTGGCCGGCGTCGATGGCGATCTTGCGCACGGCGAGCGGAAAGACGGCGGCATCCACGGGATCGGGAGGATCGAGAGGCGTGGCCGGCGCTTTCACGCCGGATGCCGGCAGGACCGCGGCGGCTGCCGCCGGGTTCGCCGCCCCCGCCGCACCGGGCTCGCCGAGGGTCGAGATCAGCCGCGAGGAGCCGAAGAGCGCGAGCGAGAGGAAGGCCAGCGCGACGACCCGCGCCGCGAACCGCCAGACGTCCCCGCGGCGGCGCCGGCGTGGGGCGCGGCCGTGGATCAGGTCCACGTTCTGCTGCACCAGGTCGCGCAGGAGCTGGCGCTTGATGCGGTCGACGTTCGCCATCAGCGGTAGGGGGAGGGATTCTACACCATCTCTCTTGCGGAAGCCGCTATTCGCTTATATCGTAGAAAGTCTCGATGTCTCCCTTCCGCCGCCTCGGTGCCCCGCTCGGGCTCGCTCTCGCCGGGCTCGCCCTGGCCTCCCCGGCAGCCGCCCGGGAGGCGAGCGCCCCGCTCCGGCTGCTGGCGCCGCGCGCCGGCGCCACGCTCCTCGCCGGCTCCACCGCCGAGCTGGAATGGGAATCCGAGCTGCCGGCGCGGGTCACGGAATGGGAGGCGTTCCTCAGCTTCGACGGCGGCGAGACCTATCCCGTCCGCATCACGCCGCACCTCGACCGCGACCTGCGGCGGGTGCGCTGGCAGGTGCCTGGGATCCCCGCGTCCGACGCCCGTCTCCTGCTGCGTTTCGGCGACGAGCGCCGGGAGACCTATCGCGAGCTGCCGCACCGGTTCGCGATCGCCGCTTCCCCGGGGACGGCTTGGGACTTGACGCTCGCCGGCGTGGCCGCGGTCCCCGGCGAGCCGGCGCTGCCCGGACGGCCGGGAGTGGTCGCCTGGGTGGAAGGGTCGCGCCGCGGCGGCTCCTTGCGCCAGCGGGTGGCGCCCGAGGGGCCGGGCGTCCGCGGCGGCGGCTTCGAAGC
>JBKPTH010000099.1:0-12651 GCA_046765915.1 Acidobacteriota bacterium
GCCTGGAGGTAATTTCACCCTCGTACCCATGACGCACCGGACGCACAGCGGCCACAGGACGATCTGTAGGGGCGGCCCTGCGTGGCCGCCCTGAAACCGTTGTCGTTGCCATCCTTGTCATCATTTTTGTCCTTGCTGTTCTCCCCCTCTCCCGGTGAGAGGCGGGAGGAAGGGGTGTCGGGAGAGGGGCCGGGGGTGGGCGGGGGAGCGTGTCGGCCCTCCTATTGCCTTCCCATACGAGCCGTGGTATTGGTATCCCATATGAGCGAACCCAAGGCGGACGTCTGGCAGGGAACCCTGGCCCTGATGGTGCTCAAGACACTGGAGACGATGGGGCCGCTGCACGGCTACGGCATCGCCCGGCGCATCGAGCAGACGAGCGGCGATCTGCTCGCCGTCAACTACGGCACGCTGTATCCGGCGCTGCTGAAGCTGGAGCAGGAAGGCTACATCGCCTCGGAGTGGGGCGTTTCGGAGAACAACCGCAAGGCGAAGTTCTACAAGCTGACGCGGGCGGGCCGGGCGCAGCTCGCCAGGGAAGCCCGGGAGTGGGAGCGCACGACGGCGATCATCGCGCGCTTCTTCGCCGGCGGCGAGGAACCGTCATGAGATGGCTGCGCGCTTCCCTGTCGCGATTCGGCGCGATGTTCGGCCGGGAGCGGCTCGACGGCGAGCTCGCCGCCGAGCTCGAGGGCCATCTCGCCATGGCCATCGACGACAACCTGCGCTCCGGCATGACGGCGGCGGAGGCGCGCCGGCAGGCGCTCCTCCGGCTGGGCGGCGTGGCGCAGGTCGAGGAGCGCTACCGCGACCGCCGCGGCCTTCCGCTGCTGGAGAACCTGGCGCGCGACCTGCGCTTCGGCGCCCGCACGCTGCGCCGCAACCCCGGCTTCACCGCCGTCGCTGTGCTGACCCTCGGCCTCGGCATCGGCGCCAACACGGCGATCTTCAGCGTCGTCAACGCCGTGCTGCTGCGGCCGCTGCCGTTTCCGGAGTCCCGCCGGCTCGTCCTCATCTGGGGCACGAACACGGAGAACGGCGACATGGAGGACGTCGTCTCCTATCCCGGTTTCGAGGATTGGAAGGCGCGCAGCCGCAGCTTCGAGCGCATGGCGGCGTTCACCACCCGCGGCATGACGCTCTCAGGCGCCGACCAGGCGGAGCTGGTGGAGGCGGTGCAGGGCACGCCGGGATTCTTCGAGACGCTCGGCGTCGCGCCCGCTCTCGGCAGGACGTTCCGGCCGGAGGAGAGCGAAGAGGGGAATGCCCGCGTCGCGATCCTCAGCGACAGCTCGTGGAGGCGCTACTTCGGCGGCCGCAGGGACGTGTTGGGCAGGACGATCCGGGCGAACGAGGAGGCGTTCACCATCGTCGGCGTCATGCCGCCGGAGCTCCGGTTCGCCTTCTCCGCCAAGCCGCCGGAGATCTATACGCCCATCGTACGCGATCCGAGCCGCACTCATGGTTTCCTGCGCGTGCTGGGCCGGCTGCGGTCGGGCGTGCGCATCGCCGCGGCGCAGGCCGAGATGGACGTCATCGCCGCCGGGCTCGCCAGGCAATATCCCGACTCGAACCGTAACGTCGGCGCCCACGTCGTGCCGCTCGTCGACGCCCTGGCGGGCGACGCGCGGACCGGCCTGATGATCTTCCTCGGCATCGTGGCGCTGGTGCTGCTGATCGCCTGCACCAACGTGGCGAATCTCATGCTGGCACGCAGCGCGTCGCGCCAGCGGGAGCTGGCGTTGCGCGCGGCGCTGGGCGCCGGCCGGCCGCGGCTGCTGCAGCAGATGGTCATCGAGAGCACGGCGCTGGCGCTCGCCGGCGGCGCGGTGGGCCTGCTGCTGTCGAGCTGGACGGCGAGGCTGCTGGTGCGGCTGCTCAGCGAGAGCTTCCAGATCCCGCGGCTGGAGAGCACGAGCACGGACGGCTGGGTGCTGGGCTTCGCCCTCGTGCTGTCGCTCGCCACGGGGATCCTCTTCGGCGCCGTCTTCGCGCCGCTCGCCGTCGCGCGCGATCTCCACGAGGGGCTGCGCGAATCCGGCCGCACGGCGGCCGGCGGACGCGGCGGGCGGCGCCTGCGCGGCGCGCTGGTGGTGACGGAGACGGCGCTGGCCCTGGTGCTGCTGGCCGGAGCGGGGGTCCTGCTGAAGCATCTCTGGGTGATGCGCAACACGGCGCCGGGATTCGAGACGAAGAACATGCTCGGCGTGAGCTTCGCGCTGCCCAGGAACAAGTTCGCCAATCCCGTCGAACGCACGAGGTTCTTCGAGGCCCTCCAGTCGCGCGCCGCGGCGCTGCCCGGCGTGCGCGCGGCGGCGCTGGTGGCCAATCCGCCCATGGGCGGCGGCTGGGACCAACTGGGATTCAAGATCCCGGGCAAGACGGCGCCGCAGCCCGACGGCTATTTCCGCGCCAATTTCAACATCGTGAGCCCCGGCTACTTCCGCACCATGGGCATCCCGGTGCGCGCCGGGCGCGAGTTCACGCCGCAGGACGGCACCGGGCTGCCGGCGATCGTCATCAACGAATCGGCGGCGCGCTTGTGGCAGGGCGAGGGCGCCCTCGGCAAGACGATCGACCTTCCGATCGATGACGAGAAGAGCGTCACGCTCACCGTCGTCGGCGTCACCGCCGACGTGCGGCAGATGGGGCTGGGGGTGGCGCCGCGGCCGGAGGTCTACCTCTCCTTCCTGCAGCCCGGGCCGCAGTGGAGCTGGCTCGCCCTGATGATCCGGACGCAAGGGGAGCCCGCGGAGTTGGCCGGAACGATGAGGGACTTCGCGCGCTCCGTGGACCGCGACGTGCCGATCGCAGAGGTGCGCACGTTCGACGAGATCCTCTCCGCCTCGCTGGCGGAGCCGCGCGTCTACACGCTGCTGCTCGCCGTCTTCGCGGCGCTGGCGCTGACGCTGGCGACGATCGGGCTCTATGGCGTCGTCTCCTACACGGTGGCGCAGCGGACGCCGGAGATGGGAGTCCGCCTGGCGCTCGGCGCCGAGCGCGGGGACGTCGTGCGGCTGGTGCTGCGCCAGGGCCTGGGCCTCGCGCTGACCGGCACGGCGATCGGGCTCGCGGGAGCGCTCGCGGCGATGCGGCTCATCACGCGGCTGATCCCCGAAGCGCAGCCCGGCGATCCGCTGACGCTGGCCGCAGTGTGCGCTCTGTTGATCGGTGTGGCGCTCGTCGCGACGTACGTGCCCGCGCGGCGGGCCTCGCGGGTGGACCCGACGGTGGCGCTGCGGTTCGATTAGAGCTCCGCGCTATCCCCAAATGGACGCCTTCTTGGCCCACGGGCTGTCGGAATAGCGCTCCTTGAATGCCGCCGTGGTCGCCGCGAGCGCCGCGGGATCGTTGGTGGCCTTGTAGCGCGTCACGCCGCGCCAGTACTGCGCTTCGGGCGCCGCGTCCGTCGACGGCAGCCGGTCGAGGGCCTCGTCGAACCAGCGGGCCGCGTCGTCCCACTCCTTGCGGGCGAAAGCGATCTTGCCCAGGCCCAGGATGAGCTGCGCCAGGAAGTCGTCGACCTCCAGGAAGCCTTCGATGCGGTGATGCTCCTTGCCGTCCGGACCGAGGAGCAGGATGGTCGGCGTCCACTGGACGTTGAACCGCTCCATGGCGCCCGGGTTCTCCCGGATGTGAAGGCGGACGGCGATGAAATTTTCGCGGATCAGTTGATCTACACGCGGTTCGGGATACACCTCGGCCTCCAGCCGAGCGCATCCGTTTCAGAGAGGGGCGGCGGTGAAGTCGAGCAGGAGCGGGCGGTCTTCCCGTTCCGCTTCCGCGAGTGCAGCGTCCACGTCCTTTCGCCAGTCGATCATCGAAGTCTCCTTTCGTCCAATTTCTTCCGTTCTTTGCAAGGCGTCTGCCATTTGGGATGCTCGTGGTAACGTGAGCCAGATTTCAGTCGTGCAGATACCAGTGTAGGCGCTCCTCGAAAGGAGACAGTCATGAAGCAGCTCATCGCGATCCTGGTCTTCTCTCTCCCTCTGATGGCCGTCCAGCTCAGCGCCCAGGCGCCTCCGGCGGCGCCGACAGTGATCAGCGGACAGATCCTCGACAGCGACGACGGCAAGCCGCTGCCGGGCGCCATCGTCAGCGTGCCGGCCCTCAATCTCACCGCCACCACGGACGCCGAGGGCCGCTACACCTTGACGATTCCGGCGGACCTCGCGCGCGGCCAGACGGTCGAGCTGCGGGCCACTTTCTCGGATCTCGAGCCGCGGACGGCCGAGGTCACCCTCACCCCCGGCGCCGTGAAGCAGGACTTCGTGCTCGGCATCGCCTTTTTCGAGACGATCACCGTCGGCTCTCGCGCCGCCGGCGCCGAGGCCCAGAAAGCGGTGCCGGTGGACGTCTTCACCGTCCAGGACATCGCGACGGCGGGCGCCAGCGAGACGAATCAGATCCTCGAGGCGCTCACCCCCGCTTTCAACTTCCCGCGGCCCACGATCACGGACGGCACCGACACCGTGCGTCCGGCCACGCTGCGCGGCCTCGGCTCCGACCAGGTCCTGGTGCTGGTCAACGGCAAGCGCCGGCACACCAGCGCTCTCGTGCACGTCAACGGCAGCATCGGCCGCGGCTCGACCGGAGTCGACCTCAACGCCATCCCGGCTTCGGCGATCGAGAAGATCGAGGTCCTGCGCGACGGCGCCGCCGCCCAGTACGGCTCGGACGCCATCGCCGGGGTGATCAATATCGTCCTCAAGGCGGGTCAGACCCCCTTCGAGGCCGATCTCAAGACCGGCGCCACCACTCACGGCGACGGCCAACTGGTGGACGCCAGCCTCAGCCGGGGCTGGTCGCCGTTCGGCGGCCAGTTCTTCGCCACCGCCGAGTACCGCGACCGCGACGAGACCAACCGCGCCGGTCCGGACCCTCGCCCGCAAGGCTCGGTCAATCCGGTCAAGCAGCCCAACCATCACTGGGGCGACGCCAAGACCAAGGACGCGATGTTTTTCTTCAACGGCGACAAGCCGCTCAACGCCGCCGGCACCGCCTCCTTCTACACCTTCGGCGGCGTCAGCCGGCGCGAGGGCTCGGCCGGCGGCTTTTTCCGGCGCGCCCTCCAGGCCCAGAACCAGCCGGCGATCTATCCGGACGGTTTCCTGCCGCTCATCGAGCCCGAGGTGACGGACTACTCGCTCACCGGCGGCGTGCGCGGCGCCGCGGGCGACTGGTTCTGGGACGCCAGCCTCGACTACGGACGCAACAAGTTCCAGTTCAACGTCACCGACAGCCTCAACACCTCGCTGGGGCCCAACATCCCGCCCAACCAGACGAGCTTCGACGCCGGCGCTCTCGGGCTGGACCAGTGGGTGGGCAACCTCGACCTCAGCCGTCCCTTCGAGATCGGCCTCGCCGGACCGCTCAACGTCGCCTTCGGCGTCGAGGCCCGCCGCGACGGCTACGAGATCATCGCCGGCGAGCCCGCCTCCTACATCGACGGCGGCTTCCCGGACCAGTTCGGCGGCAAGGCGCCCGCCGGAGCGCAGGTGTTCCCCGGCTTCCGGCCCTCCAACGAGGTCGACGTCCATCGCGAGAGCTACGCCGGCTACGTCGACCTCGAAGGGGACGTTTTCTCCAAGCTCCGCGTGGGAGTGGCCGGACGTTACGAGGATTACTCGGACTTCGGCAGCACGAGCGATTACAAGCTCACGGCGCGCTTCCAGCCGGTCAAGGCGCTGGTGCTGCGCGGCGGCGTCAGCACCGGCTTCCGCGCTCCGTCGCTCGGCCAGTCCTTCTTCTCGACGGTGAGCACGAACTTCCTCGCCGTCGGCGGCGTGCTGGTGCCTTTCGAGGTCGGCACCTTCCCGGTGGGAAGCCCGGTGGCGCGGGCGCTCGGCGCGCGCGACCTCAAGCCCGAGGAGTCCGAGCACACGACCCTCGGCCTGGTGTGGAATCCGGTGAGCGCGTTCGAGATGAGCGTCGATTACTACCAGGTGGACATCAAGGACCGCATCGTGCTCTCCGGCAACTTCACCGGCGCGCAAGTGGCGGCCCTGCTGGCGCCCTTCAACGTCACCGGCGCCCGCTTCTTCACCAACGCCATCGACACCGAGACGAAGGGCTATGACGTGACGGCGAGCTACTCTCTCGCCGGTCCGGCCCTCGGGACTTTGCGGCTATGGGCCGGCTACAACGACACCGAGAACGAGGTGACCCGCGTCGCGCCCACGCCGCCCCAGCTCGCCGGCCTGCAGGAGGTCCTCTTCGACGCCATCGAGCGGCGGCGGGTCGAGTGCGGTCAGCCGAAGAACAGCCTGCGCACGTCGGTCGATTGGGAGAAGGGCAAGGTGTTCGCCCAGGTGCGGGAGAGCCGCTACGGCGAGTATTGCCTGGTCGACCGGCAGGTGGTGGATCAGACCTTCGGGGCCGAATGGCTGACGGACCTCGAGATCGGCTACAACTTCCAGCGTTTCACCCTCGCGGTGGGCGCCCAGGACCTGTTCGACAACTTCCCGGACCGCAACCTGCCCGCCAACTCGAACCTCGGCATCTTTACCTATCCCAGCCATTCGCCGTTCGGCATGAACGGCCGCTTCGTCTACACCCGCGTGTCATTCAAGTTTTGAAGTTGGAACTTCCGGGGTGCCTTTTCGCACCCCGGAAGGCCTCCGCCCCAGCCTACCTTCCTGGCGCCGAACACTACCCATACGGCCCGTCTAGCTCTAGCGTCCGGCCCCCTGCGATCTCCAAGGCAGCACCCGCCGCGAGGTCGCCTGGGAGCTTTACCACGGAGGCGGGGCTTCCGCGACCAGTACATCGAGCTTCCCTGCCGCGGCATCTGCCTCGACCTGAGCGTCCCACGCCCCTGAATCGAACTCGATGAACCACCCGCCGAAACTCGGCAAATTCCTCGGAGGAAGACGTTTGAGCTAAAGACAGCCCTCGACCCACTCTATCTCCGGTACCCTCCCCACCCGGAAGCTCGTCACGACTTTTCCATCTGTCTCGAAAATCAGCCGATAGTTCTTATCGGACTGGTCTTTGGGGGTAAAGATCAGGTAATGACCGTTCTCGTCGTATTGGTGGCTTGCAACCTTGAGACGACTCCGATAAAGAGACAGGACACGCTTCTCGGGATCGCCGACTCGGGCTCCGCTGATAGTGGAGAAAGCGGTGCTGACGATGTCGATCCTCGCGATTCGGTCTTGACTCACCATAATGGAAATGCCTTCTGGGCCATGGACAGGAACGACGTAGTAACACGCCTTTGGGTCGGCGGTCGCTTCGAGATCGCTGTGCAGCTCCCCCAGGACCTCGCGTGCCTGTTCGAGGGTCATCCCAATCCGGATCGGCCCGACGCCCCGGAGAGAAGTCTTGGATTCCGTGCTAAAGGATGAAGCTGCTTGGGAACCTCTAAGGTGCAGACCGGGAAATGGAATACCCTTCTTGAGAACCAAGGCGGTGGCGATGGCCAGTAGCAATACTGCCGCAGCGGCAGGTAAAACCACAGAGCGGCCCTTACTCTGCTGGTATGCCCACAAGGTCTTGAGCGTCGCAAAGATGCCCCAGATAGCAGGTAGGGCCCAGAAATAGATTGCGGCCATCGAGACGGGTTGCGGGAGAAAGAGCCAAGCCAACGCGCTCCACATCACGGCAGCCTTGAGATCGTCGATCCCTGGCATTAGATAAGCGTTGGTGAATGGTTGCTTGCGGAATTCCTCATCCGTCAGGGAGATATCTTTGCCCATCCGGCTGCCGAAGCTCGCGATGAGAAATGCCCGTAGCGGCTCCTCGTCTTCTATTTGCGAAAAGATCCTTTCCTGCTCTTCCGAGGGAAGAAGTGCAGGAGCGAGGAACGACACGCGTGAACCAAATCCTTTGACCAGGCGCAGTGAGAGGATCAGCAAGGCAAGGAACAAGCCCGTTTTCACCCTATAAGCCTCGGGGTCGAAGGTCAGCCGCTCCACTCCTGGAATTCCCGAAGCCCGAAGGGCGCCCTGGTCTTCAAGGCGCGAACCGGCGAGGAACACTGTGCTGGCCGCCGGCGGGATACTAAGAACGATGCTGATGACGATTCCGAGAAAGATTTGGACTCCCCCGATCACCTGCCCGGCCCACTTGCTCTGAGATTTGCGCCGAACCATACCGCCAAGCCCTTGAGCACCGAGGGCACGGCCGAGGAGCCACTGCAGGAGAAGGATGATGATAGCGACAACAACATAGGTGATCCACCAGCTCTGGAAAAGGTTGAGTTCCAGAACGCGGAGCCGCAGGATGGGGCGCAATAGATAGTGACCGTAAAAGGTCTCAGAGGGTAATCCCAGGTCTTCTAGCTCGTCGGCAAGGATCTGCGGCGCCTGCTGCAAGACCGCCCGTTTGTAGGCGGGGAGGTCCATCGCCTGTGGAAGGCTGTTGGCGAGCCAGGGGACGATCTCTCGCAACGCAGCCTCGGGGCCGCTCGTCTGCGCGATTCGTTGCTTCTCGATGTACTCAGGCCCGGCGATTACCCCTCCCCATCTGGCGGCCCCGTACAGCTCAGAGCCGACCCGGACCTGGATCAGGGCAGGCTTTCGCGAAACGAGTACAAAGACGCCGCGCTTCTCCAAGGCCTTCTCGTGGTCACTCGCCTCGGCCGTCTGAGAGAAGAGATCATCCGCCTCGGCTCCGAGAGTGGCATCCTGAAGGAGATCGACGGTGCGGACAGCCAAGGCGTAACCGCGAGGAAACCGGTAGCTCTCAATCCAACTCCGCGTAGCGGGAGCGAGCAGGTTCGCGTTATCGAGGAGAAGGGGCTGAAACTCCTGCTCCGCCAGATTCGTGCAGCCAGTCAGCAAGAGGAGAGTAGCGGCGAGAGAGACCTTGATCGGGAAGAGCGGCTTCATAGCGCGATTTAGATCTGTCCATAAATGAGAAGGACACTATTCTTCAGTGCCGGCTACTATGTAATCAGATTTTCCATTCACCGCATAGGCTCCAGAAGATGTGCAACCCACACAAGGGATCTTGCCCGCCGTACATCTAACGTGGGATGGCATATTCCTCCCAAGAAGGGAAGTTGAAAGTAGCCAACCTTCTATGCCGCTCTCCCGCAAGAACTTGAATCATGGTAGGACACCGGGGCGCTTGCGTCAATGTCGAGGCGGCCGGAATATGGCGGCAGATCGGAGTGCGTCGGGTCGCGGTTCCGTTCTAAGTAGATGCGAGGGCGGGGGAGGGAGTTCTTTGAAACTGAATCTGGGGTCCGCAGGGCCGGAGACTGCGCACGGGTCTGCCCTCCGAACCTCACCCTCTGTGAGGCTTCGGAGGGCCTTCTTTACTCCCCTACCAGCGTGATATCCACCGACCACTGATGGGCGTCATCGGTGGTGCGGGCCAAGCGACGGCCGTCGCGAGGCCTTCCTCAAACGCCTCCTTGCCTTAGCTTAGCTCAAGGCATGGACGATACGCCGGCGGTCTTCGAGCGCGATGGCACCTACTCCATCATCACCAAAGACAACCACTGCAAGGCCTCTTCACACGTCGCGCAGCGCCGCCAGCGGATCGATCCGCGTCGCTCGGCGCGCCGGGACGTAGCTCGCGGCGAGCGCGACCAGCATGACCAAGGCCGCGATCGCGCCGTACGTCAGCGGGTCGGTCGCGGCGGTAGAGAAGAGCAGGCCGGCGACCATCCGCGAGAGCGCCGCGGCGCCGGCGAGTCCGACGATCAATCCGGCGAGCACGATCAGCACGCCTTCGCCGAGGATGAGGCGCAACGCGTCCAGCGGCCTGCCGCCGAGCGCCAGGCGGATGCCGATCTCGTTGACGCGCTGCGAGACGAGGCCCGCCATCATGCCGTAGAGGCCGACGACGGCGAGCACCAGCGCGACGGCGGCGAAGAGGGAGAGGAGGAGCATGTTGAAGCGCTGGCGGGCGACGGCGGCGTCCATCCGCTGCCGCATCGTCTGCAGGTCCGCGATAGGTTGATCGGGATCGACGGCGCGCACGGCGCGGCGGAGGGCGGGCGCGAGCGCGGCCGGCTCGCCGGCGGCGCGCGCGACGACGAAGAGCGGACCCTGCGGCCGCTGCAGGTAGGGCAGGTAGATCTGCGGCTCGCCTTCCTCCTGGGGCCCCGCGTTGCGCACGTGCGCGGCGACGCCCACCACCGTCGCCCAGACGCCTTCGTCACGGCCGATCACGTTGATGCGCTTGCCGACGGCCGGCCTGCCGGGCCAGTAGCGGCGGGCCAGCAGCTCGTCCACGATCACCACTTCCGGCGCACCCGCGTCGTCGTGGCCGGTGAATTCGCGCCCGGCGCGCAGGCCGATCCCCATCGTGCGGAAGTATCCCGGCATCGCCACCGCGTACTCGGCGTGAGGCTCCGGCTGGCCCGGCGGCACCGGCTGCCCTTCGACGATGAACGAGCCGCTCCAGCCCTCGCCGCTCATCGGCACGGGGTACACGGCCGACGCCTGACGAACGCCCGGGATCGTGGCGACGCGGCTCTGCAGATCGCGGTGGAAGGCGGTCAGCTTCTCGGGAGAGTCGTACTTGGACCGGGGGAGCGAGATCCGCATCGAGAGCACGCCTTCACCGTGGAACCCAGGATCAACGCGCTGCAGCGCCGCGAAGCTGCGCACGAGAAGCCCTGCCTGCACGAGGACGACGAACGCCATCGCCACCTCGGCCATCACCAGGGCATTGCGGAAGCGCCGGTGGCGGCGGTCTCCGGTGGTGCCGCGGCCGCCGCTCTGCAGCGCGCCGCGCAGGTCGAAGCGCGACTGCCGGAGCGCCGGCGCCAGTCCGAAGACGAGACCGGTCAGCGCCGAGACGCCCAGGGAGAAGGCGAGCACGGCGCCGTCGATGCGCACGCCGTCGAGCCGCGGGATGTCGCCCGGATCGAGCCGCACCAGCACGCGCACGCCCCACCAGGCCAGCAGCACCCCGAGCGCGCCGCCGGCGAGCGAGAGCAGCGTGCTCTCGGTGAGGAGCTGGCGCACCAGCCGGCCGCGCCCGGCGCCGAGCGCGCCGCGCATCGCCAGCTCGCGCTGGCGCACGGCGCCGCGGGTGAGCAGCAGGTTCGCCACGTTGACGCAGGCGATGAGCAGCACCAGCGCGACGGCGCCGAGAAGGATGAGCAGCGCCGGCCGCACGTCGCCCACCATTTGATCGCGCAGCGGCACGGCGACGAGGCGCCAGCGGAACGAGCCGGCGTAGCGGTCCGGAAATTGCCGGCGGAACCGCGCCGCGATGGCGTCGAGGTCCGCGCGCGCCTGCTCGATCCCCGTTCCCGGACGGAGGCGGGCGATGACGCCGAGATACTGATCGCCGCGGTCCTCCGCGCGGGCCTGCTCCCAGCTGTAGGGAACCCACAGCTCGCCGCGTTGATTGAGGAAGTCCAGCGGCGCGTCCGGAAACCTCACCCCCGCCGGCATCACCCCGATCACCGTCCGCGGCCGGCCGCCGGCGTTGATGACGCGGCCGACGACCGCAGGATCGCCGCCGAACCGGCGCCGCCATAGGCCGTGGCTCAGCAGGACCACCTTCTCGGCCCCCTCCTTGCCGTCCTCGGCGCTGAAGCCGCGGCCGAGCTGAGGCCTTGTCCCCAGCAGGTCGAACAGGTTCGGCGACACGGCGTAGCCCATGAGCTGCTCCGGCTCGCCTTCGCCGATCAGGTTCATCGGCTGGCGGCTCACCGCGGCCATGCCGTCGAAGGCGCGCCGCTGCTCGAGGAAGTCGGCGAACTCGGCGGGCGCGATCGCCGCATGCTCCAGCCCGGCCTGCTCGTAGCTGTTCCAGATCACCACCGCGCGCTCGGCGTGGCGGTACGGCAGGGCCTGGAGCAGCACCGCTTTCACGACGCTGAAGATCGCCGTGTTGGCGCCGACCCCCACGGCCAGCGTGATCAGCGCGATGGTGGTGAACAGGGGATTGTTGCGCAGCAGGCGCAGGGCGAACCCCGCGTCCTGCCGCAGCTCGTGGCGCAGCTCCGCCCGGCGCATCTCGACCTCCATCTTCTTGCCGATGGCGCGGCACTCCACGCGCACGCCCGTGGGGTCTCCGAAGCGCCTCAGCGCCGCCTCGCGGGCGGCGTCGGGGGGCATGCCCTCGGCGAGGTAACGGCGGGCCTGCATCTCCAGGTGGAAGGCGATCTCCTCGTCCACCTCCTGCTCCACGGGGACTTTCCAGAACAGCGTGCGCAGACGCCGCCTCGGCTTGCCGCTCGTCATGGCATCCTCAGGCGGGCTGCATCACGGCCGCCACCGCGGCCACGAAGTGCGCCCACTGCGACGCTTCGAGCCGTAACTGCCGGCGTCCGTCCGGGGTGAGCGAGTAGAGCTTGACCCGCTTGCCGAGCTCCGAGGTTCCCCACTCCGCCTCGATCCAGCCCTTGCGCTCCATGCGGTAGAGCGCCGGGTAGAGCGAGCCTTCCTCGATCTGCAGCGCGTCCTGCGTCCTCTCCTCCAGCCAGCGGGCGATGGCGTAGCCGTGCCGCGCGCCGCCACGGAGCGTCTGCAGGATCAGCATGTCGAGGGTGCCTTGCAGCAGTGTCGTACGCGGTTTTGTCATGTACCTAGATCTCCTAGCAGCCCGTGGTGAAATCACCTTGCGCCGGAGCGTGGTCAGGCTACGCGCAAGGTCTGAATGGCAGAGAGCGGGCCGCGTTGTTCGCGAGTTGCCCAGAAACGCACCACTGAACCTTGCACAGAGCATCTCCGAGCG
>JBKPTH010000100.1:0-3154 GCA_046765915.1 Acidobacteriota bacterium
GAAGTGTTATGGCGAGCGTCTAGTTATGTGGAGTTGGCGGGCGGCATAGCCGTGGGGTCTTGGGTACAGCGGTGTGGCACTGAGCATAACTGATGATCTCCTCAGAGGAGGAGATCATCATGAAAGGGAGAAAAAAAGAGAGGCTACCCTGGACGCCGGAGTCTCAGGGCGTCTACACGCTCCAGACGATCGAGAAAGCACGGGCTGGGAATCGGCCGACGCTTAGGTTGTTTGCTGATTGGCTAGGAGAGGTCCGAGGCCTTAGCCCGGCGTCAATCACAGTACGGCTGTGGTCCGCCAGGTCTTTTGTCGATGCCGTGACGGCTGGCGCAGGGGCGACATGCGCCCGCGCGTTCCGGTCGCTCACCGCCGACGGCATCGAGGACTTCTTCGTCCAGTACGGCAAGGACCACGGGATGGCCGCTCGTCGCAGCATGCGCTCGGCGGTGCGGTTGTTCTTGAAGTTCGCTGCTTTCCGAGGTTGGGTGGGCTGGGAGTTGGCCGATGCGGTGCCGAGCCTGCTGGGGTACCGGTTCAGTAGCCTGCCGAAGGGGCTGAGTGACGAGCAGCTGGCGACGATGCTCGGTTCACCATGGGAAGGGAGCAAGTGCATCCGCCGCGACCGGGCTATTGTGTGCCTATTAGTGACCTACGGAGTACGACGCGAGCAGGTGTCAGCCCTACGACTCGCGGATATTGACTGGTACGAGAGGACGATCGAGTTCGCAGCGCATAAGGGCGGCAAAGCGGTCCACCATGTCCTGACTGAAGCCGTGGCGGAATCCCTGGCTGACTATCTGCGGGACGAGCGGCCGATCAGCGACAGCGACCACGTCTTTCTGCGCCAGCGGTTTCCACACCTGCGGCTAGGCCCGACGGCGATCTCCACCATGGTGCGCTCGCGGATGGAGCGCTGCGGGTTGCCACCGCGGGGCCCACATGCCTTGCGACACGCCTTTGCCACCCGACTGCTTCGTGCTGGCCAGCCGGTTAAGGCGATTGCGGACCTGCTCGGCCACCGATCGCTCGATGCCGTCGCCGTCTACGCGAAGGTGGATTTCGCTCGGCTGTTCGAGGCAGCCGTCGACTGGCCGGAGGTGACGTCATGACCCGGCCGCGTGCCTTCACCAGTTGGCTCGCACTCTACTTCGAGCGCTTCGTAGCGCTCAGGCGTGCGAGTGGAGCGGGCTACGTCTCCCAGAGAAACTTGCTGCTCGCCTTCGATCGGTACATGAGTGGCCACGCCCCGGAGCCCCCTTTGCGCCGGACGACGCTGATCCAATACCTGGCGTCACTCGACCGGTTGTCCCCTCGGGGATGGGACAACGTCGTGGCAGTGGTATGGCCTGCCGTGGCTTATGCCATGCGCCACGGTGCCCGCATCGAAGCGCTACCCAGGCGTCCGTCCAAGCCTTCGAGACATTGGCGTCAGCGACAGCCACGCATCCTCTCCGCCACGGAAGTCCGAAGCATCCTGGCGGCCGCGCGGCGGTTGCCGCCGGCGGAGAGCCTGCGGCCAGCGACGACCGCGACGCTGCTCGGCCTGCTGTACACCACTGGCATTCGGATCGGCGAGGCCCTGGCTCTTGACGTAGGTGACCTGGACCGCCGCGACCGAATTCTGACCGTCAGGAAGGGAAAGTTCGGCAAGAGCCGAGCCCTCCCTTTGCGGGAGTCAACCGTCGAGGCGCTGGTTTGCTATGTGGACCATCCTCTTCGCCCAGTGGGTACGGCTGCGTCCGACCCCATCTTTGTCTCTGGCCGCCGCCGTCGTCTGTCCCACCCTACTGTGCAGACCGCCATCCAGAAGGCGTGCCTTGCAGCAGGGATTCCCAAGCCCCTGCCACGGCCACACGACTTTCGACACACGTTCGCCGTCAGCCGGGTCGCGGCGTGGTACGCGGAGGGGCAGGATGTCAATGCTCTGCTACCTACGTTGAGCACGTACCTGGGTCATATCTCCGTCGAAAACACGCGGCTGTATCTGACCGCCAACGGCATACTGCTGGAACAAGCCGCGGCACGTTTCGCGCGCAAGACAAGCGCGCTCGACGAGGTGCCGTCGTGAAACCCTTGAAGCCCGCGGTCCCCTCCCTCCAGACACTCGTTCAAGACTTTTTCGAGAAACACTTGACCGTTGAACGTCACGCCAGCCGCCACACGGTGCTGGCCTACCGCGACAGCCTCAAGCTATTCCTCCGCCACGCCGCGGAACGGATCGGGCGCGATGCTGACGATCTTGACTACGCAACACTCGACGTCGAAGTGGTCCGTTCGTTCCTCTGTTGGCTGGAGAATCAGCGAAAGTGCGCGGCGCGCACACGCAACCACCGGCTTGCCGCAATCAAGGCGTTCGCGCGCTATGCCGCCTCCGTCGCTCCCGAGCACTTGGAGCGCTGTCGCAGGATCCGCGAGCTACCGCCTGCCCGTTTCGAGCACCCGGAGATCAAGTACCTCGATGACGACGAAATCCTGAAGCTCGTAAAGGCCATTGACCCCGCCACGGGGAGACGCGACAGAGCGCTATTCCTACTCCTCTACAACACCGGCGCCCGCGTCCAAGAGATCGTTGACCTCGACATCCGTAACCTCCGCCTAGATCCAGTCCCCATTGTCACGCTCGAGGGCAAAGGTCGCAAGCAGCGTACATGCCCGTTGTGGATGAGGACGGTCGACGCCCTCAAGGCATGGCTTGTGGAGCGTGACGTCGGCGGCGAACCGCTCTTCCTCAACGCCCAGGGCCGTCGTCTCAGCCGTTCGGGTGTCGCCTACATCCTACGAAAACTCGCCGTGCATGCCAGGATCTCGCCTCGCCACGCTACGCGCGTTTCGCCTCACGTCATCCGGCACACAACGGCCATGCACCTGCTCCACGCCGGCGTTGACATCACCACCATCGCTGCGTGGCTCGGTCACACCCAGCTCTCCACCACCCATGCCTATATCGAAATCGATCTGCGAATGAAGCAGAAGGCGCTTGCCGCTGTAGCAGCCTTGCCCGAATTGACCCAAGGTCAGTTCCCCAAGGGCAAGCTTCTCGCCTGGCTTGCCGCCCTCGGCCGGTCCCCACGTTATGCGCAGTCGCGGCCGACGCAGCAGGCCACTTGCTTGAACCGAGATCGCCAACTCCACATAACTGGGCGCTCGCCATAAC
>JBKPTH010000101.1:0-49166 GCA_046765915.1 Acidobacteriota bacterium
GAAGAACGGCGGCCACGTAGGGCCGCCGCTACGACCCTCCGGCGTTCTGTTTTCTCCATCCTACACGCGCTAGAATCCCACAATCTTTCGAGGAGACCGTATGCACCGACTGCTCCCTTTGTCGCTCTGTCTACTCTTCACGGTTCCCCTCGACACCCGCGCCGAGGAGCCGAAGACGTACGACCTCATCCTGCGGGGCGGCACGATCTACGACGGCTCGGGCGGCAAACCGTTCGCCGGCGACGTGGCGGTGAACGGCGACCGCATCGCCGCCGTCGGCGCGCTGGGCAACGCCAAGGGCAGGACGGAGATCGACGTCAAAGGCCTCGCCGTATCTCCGGGCTTCGTCAACATGCTGAGCTGGGCCACGGAATCGCTGCTCGTCGACGGCCGCGCCCAGAGCGACGTCCGCCAGGGCGTCACCCTTGAGGTCATGGGCGAGGGCGGCTCCATGGGTCCCCTCAACGAGGCGATGAAGAAGGAGGCGGTCGAGCAGCAGGGGGACATCAAGTACGACGTCACCTGGACCACCCTCGGCGAGTACCTCGACCAGGTCGCGGCGCGCGGCATCGCGCCCAACGTCGCCTCCTTCGTCGGCGCGACGACCGTGCGCATCCACGAGGTGGGCTACGCCGACCGGCCGCCCACGCCCGAGGAGCTGGCGCGCATGCGCAAGCTCGTCGACCAGGCGATGGAAGAAGGCGCGCTGGGCGTGGGCTCCTCGCTCATCTACGCACCCGCCTTCTACGCCGGCACGGACGAGCTGGTGGCCCTCTGCGAGGAGGCCGCGAAGTACGGCGGCATGTACATCTCCCACATGCGCAGCGAAGGCAACCGCCTGCTCGAGGCGATCGACGAGCTGATCGAGATCTCCCGCCGCGCCAAGCTCCCCGCCGAGATCTACCACCTGAAGGCGGGCGGCCGGCAGAACTGGGGCAAGCTCGACGCCGCCATCAAGAAAGTCGAGGAAGCCCGCGCCGCCGGCCTCAAGATCACCGCCGACATGTACACCTATACCGCCGGCGCCACGGGCCTCGACGCCTCCATGCCGCCCTGGGTGCAGGAAGGCGGCCTCGAAGCCTGGATCGCCCGCATGAAGGATCCTGCCACGCGCGCCAAGGTCAAGAAGGAGATGGAGACGCCGACCGACGCCTGGGAGAACTTCTTCGTCGCCGCCGGGCCGGAGAAGATCCTCCTCGTCGCCTTCAAGAACGACAAGCTGAAGCCGCTGACCGGCAAGACCCTCGCCGAGGTCGCCCAGATGCGCGGCACCTCCCCGGCGGAGACGGCGATGGACCTCGTGATCGAGGACGACAGCCGGGTGGGCACCGTCTACTTCCTGATGTCCGAGGACAACGTCCGCCGTGAGGTCGCCCTGCCCTGGCTGAGCTTCGGCTCCGACGCCGAGGCGCCGGCCACCGAAGGCGTCTTCCTCAAGTCCAATCCCCATCCGCGGGCCTACGGCAACTTCGCGCGAGTGCTCGCCAAGTACGTGCGCGACGAGAAGGTGATCCCCCTCGAGGAGGCGATCCGCAAGCTGACCTCCCTGCCGTCGGGCAACCTCAAGATCCGCGACCGCGGTCTGCTCAAGGAAGGCTACTTCGCCGACCTCGCCGTCTTCGACGCGGCGAAGATCCAGGACCACGCCACCTTCGACAAGCCGCACCAGTACGCCACCGGCATGCGTCACGTCTTCGTCAACGGCATCCAGGTGCTCAAGGACGGCGAGCCCACCGGCGCCGCGGCGGGACGGGTGGTGCGCGGGCCGGGGTGGACGGGGTGGAAGAAGGAGAAGACGCGATAGAATCGTTCTGATGTCAGTCTCAGGAGAACGGTGATGGCCGCCGCAACCGCCGAGAAGACTCGCCGCTGGACCCGGGAGGAATATGAGCGCCTCGTCGAGCAGGGTTTCTTTGATGAAGAGAGACTCGAGCTGGTGGATGGAGTCATCCTCGAGATGAGCCCTCAGAGCGGGCGTCATGCTACGGGAGTCCTTCAGGTCCAGAGCGCTCTATCACCGCTTTTTTTGGAAGGGTTCCATATCCGCATTCAGATGCCTTTGGCCCTGAGCTTCGATTCGGAGCCGGAGCCGGACCTGGCCGTGGTTCCTGGTAAGCCTCTGGATAATCCTGATGCCCATCCCACCACAGCTATTCTCGTCGTCGAGGTCGCGGACAGCTCTCTCCTGGGTGACCGCAAGAAAGCGGGCCTCTACGCTCGCGCGGAGATTCCCGAATACTGGCTGGAAAACCTGGTGGACTGGTGCCTGGAGGTCTACCGGGAGCCCAAGGACGGCGTCTACACGTCGCGGACGACCCTTCGCGCGGGAGACAGCGTGTCCCCTCTGTCCCATTCAGAGACGGCCATTCCTATCGCCAGCCTGCTACCTCGGAGGTAGGCAGCTATCAGCCCAACCGATCGTGAAGCCTCACCTCGACCGCACCAGAAAACCCGTGGTCCATCCTGCGAGGAATCCACGCGCCCCGCCCTTGCGGAGGCGGTCCGGAAAGGCTGGATCACACCGGCCGAGATCCTGTCGGATGAGCCTCCTCCTCGCCTCCCCGTGACTACATTGGAAGAGCTTCTCAAGGGACTGGATGAGGATCGGGCGGATCGTTGATCTACGTCGATAGCTCGGTGGTCCTCCAGGGGTCTTACCCCTCCCACCGCCGGAACGCCAGCACCACGTTCAGCCCGCCGAAGGCGAAGGAGTTGGAGAGGGCGTTGCGCACCTCCGCCCGCCGCGCCTCGTTCGGCACCACGTCGAGATCGCACTCCGGGTCGGGCTCGTTGAAGCCGATCGTCGGCGGCAGCAGGCCGTCGCGCAGCGCCAGCACCGTGGCCACGCACTCGATCGCTCCTGCCGCTCCCAAGGTGTGGCCGTGCATGGATTTGGTCGAGCTCACCGCCAGCCGGCCGGCGTGATCGCCGAACACCTGCCGGATGGCCTTCGCCTCCATCGGATCGTTCGCCAGCGTGCCGGTACCGTGGGCGTTGACGTAGTCCACGTCCTCAGGCTGCAGGCCGGCGTCTTCGAGACAGGCCTTCAGGGCCCGCGCCGCGCCTTCAGCCAGCGGCAGCGTGATGTGGTGCGCGTCCGAGGACATGCCGCAGCCGGTGATCTCGGCGAGGATCGGCGCTCCCCGCTTTTCGGCCCGCTCCAGCGTCTCCAGGACGAGCGCCGCGCCGCCCTCGCCGAGCACCAAGCCCTGGCGGTCCTTGGAGAACGGCCGGCAGACCTCCGGCGCCACCACGCGCAGCGCTTCCCAGGCCTTGAGGTTGGCCCAGGTGAACGGCGTCTCGCTGCCGCCGGCGATCGCCGCCTCCGCCATGCCCTGACGCACCATCCAGAAAGCCAGGCCCACGGCGTGCGCAGACGAAGAGCAGGCGGTGGAGACGGTGAAGCAGGGGCCGCCGATCCCCAGCTCCATGGAGATGTGGCTGGCGCCCGCGTTGGCCATGGCGCGCGGGATGCTGAGCGGCTCGATGCGCGGCCGGCCTTCGTGGTAGAGGTCCCAGTAGGCTTTCTCCTCCGTCAACTGGCCGCCCAGGCAGGAGCCCGTCACCACCGCGGTGCGGCCGCGCAGATCGTCGTCCCATTCGATGCCGGAAGCGCGCACGGCCTCGCGCGTAGCGACGAGCAACAGTTGTGCGAAACGGTCGAGCAGCTCGAGGCTCTTGCGGTCGAAAAACTCATCGGCCACGAAGCCGCGCACCTGCGCGCCGGTCTTGAAGCGGAGCTGGCCGGTGTCGAAGCCCTCGATCGGACGGATGCCCGAGCGGCCCGCCGCCAGCGCGTCCCAGAATTCGTCCACCGAATGCCCCAGCGCGGAGACGGCACCGAGGCCCGTGACGACGACGCGCCGCATCAGGCGGGAGCGCCTTCCACCAAGGGGCGCAGCTTCTCCACCGCCATGCGGATGCTCGTGATCTCCTGCGCGACGGCGTCCGGGATGCTGATCGAGAAGCTGTCCTCGAGCGCGAAGACGATGTTGATGCCGTCGAGCGAGTCGAAGCCGAGCTCCTCGAACGTGGTGTCGAGCCCGATCGCCGAAGCCAGCCGGCCGCCCTTCTCGGCGATGATCGCGATCACCCGGCGGGCGAGCGGATCAAGCTCGGAATCCATCAAGTTTCCTCCCTCACGCCACATCCTCCCTGCAAAGTCGTTGCCTTCCCCCACCCAGGGCGGCCACGCAGGGCCGCCCTGTCTTTTTCTCTCCCTTACGGCCGCGCCGGCAGCCCGCTCACCGTGCGCGCGGTGAGGCCGCTCTCTCCCTTCACTTCCACCTCGATCTTCCTCCACCCCTCCACGGAGGCCGTCTCCTGGGGATAGAAACCGAGAGTGTACTGGCTGCGCAGCTCGGAGAGGATCTGCCGGTAGACGCCGGTCAGGTCCTGGTTCGGCTGGATGAAATAGACCTGCCCTCCCCCGGCCTCGGCGAGCTTCCTGAACTTGACCGCCGAGGGCTCGCTGAGGAAACCGCCGTCCTCGCCGCGCTCCGCCCGCGGATTGGCGACGATGAGATAGATCGGAATGCCGCTCTCGCGGGCGGCGGCGAGGCAGGAGGAGAAGGAGAAGCGCTCGCCCTCGTCGATGCCGTCCGAGTAGACCACCAGCGCCTTGCGGCCGGAGATGCCGCGGAGCTGCGCCAGCGAGAAGCCGACGGCGTCCCACAGCGCGGTGCCGCCGTCCGCCGTGAGGGCGCGCAGCGCGAAGGAGACGGCGTCGAGATCGCGCGTCACCGATTTCACCAGCCGCGGCTGGGTGTCGAAATCGATCAGCATCGCGCGGTCGCGGCTGCTGAGGCCGTCGCCGAGCAGCGCGGCGACGGCCTTGCTCACGTCCGGCAGCTTGAGGAACATGCTCGCCGAGGAGTCGATGGCGAGCGCCAGGGTGAGCGGCAGCTCGCCGGCGTTCTCGAAGGCCGCGATCTCCTGCGCGCGGCCGTCCTGGCGCACCCGGAAAGCCTCCTTCGGCAGCCCCGTCACCGGCCGTCCGGAGGCGTCCGTCACCACCACGGCGAGCTCGATCAGACGCACGTCGATGCGGTCGGCGATGTCCGAGGCGTTCAGGGCCACGGCGTCCTCGGCCGTGGAGCCGTCGTCCAGGCGGGCGGCGACCCGCAGGTAGCCGACCGGCTGGCCGCGCGGCACCGTCACGCGGTGCCGGAAGGGCGGCGCGTAGACCGTGCCCGCCAGCTCGTCGTTCCAGAAGAACTCGACGCGCTCGACGCGCTTGCCGGCGGGAGGCCGCACGTCCGCTTCCACCTCCACCGGACCGACCCCTTTCCGCACCGCCGGCTCGACGATGCGCACCTGGAAGCCCTCGTCCGGATCGTTGATGCGCACCGCGTCGCGCGCCAGCTCCTTTCCCGCCGCGTCGTAGGCCACGGCCTGCAGCAACTGGGGCTTGATGCGGCGTCCGAGATCCACCTCGGCCTCGCAGGGGAGCCGCTCGCAAGCGCCGGCCTGCCGTTCGCCGAGCTTCAGCTCGACGCGGGCGATCCGTTCCCCGCCGCCGTTGACCCGCAGGCGAACTTTTCCGGCGAGCGCGTTGCCGGCCGGCGGCACGAGGCGCAGCGCTGACCGGCTGACCGAGATCGCGTCCGCCGCCGGCGGCGGGGCGAGCGTCACCACCTGGCCTCCCCAGGGCTGGCCGCCGAGCGGCTCGACGATCACCGCCATGGCGTCCGCCTCGTCCGCCAGGGGGATGGACACGCGGTAGACGCCCGGCTCGGCGCCGGCGAGATCGGCCGCGGTGAGGACGCGGTGCGAGGCCGTACCGTCGTCCGCTCCGGCGACGGTCAGGCGGATCGGATTTGGCACGTCCGGCGATTCGATCCGCAGATCGAGCGTCCCCTGGCGTTCCCCGGCGGCCGCCTCGCCGGCCTGGAGGCGCGCCGAGATCTCCAGGCCGCCGCCGTCCTCCTCGCCGTCGAGCAGCCGGCGGGCCCGCGCCGCGGCGACCCCTTCGGGAACGCCGGCCACGTCCCATCGCCGCGCCCGCACGGCGAGATCGGAGCGCTGCGTCCGCACCTCGACGGCGTGCGGATGGCCGTCGAGCTGCCGCGGCGCCTCGTAACGCAGCCAGAACCGCGAGCGCAGGCGGGCGAGGGCCGGGGCCAGGTTCTGCGCCTGCAGGACGACCTCTCCGCCGCTGGCCTCGGCGAGCCAGAGGAGAGGCTCATGAGGCGCCAGCAGCTCGGGGAGAGCCGGCTGAGTCTCTCCCGGCGCTTCCGGCTTCTTGCGGCCGAGGGTGATCGTGCCGCCGATCGGCACCTGCGGCGTGGGACGGCTGCGCAACCGCCGCAGGTCCGGGAGAGCCTCGTCGCCCACGGGCAGCGGCAGGGCCGTCCAGCCCAGCGCCGCGACGGTGCGCGCCGTCTCCAGTGCCGCCTTCTCCAAGGCGCCTTCCTCTTGGGAAGAATCCGGCTGGTAGAACTTCGCCGGATCGGCGTCGAAACCGTCGCTCACCAGGAGCAGGGCGCGCGGACCGCCGCCCTCCTGCGCCACCAGCCATTCGGCCAGGGCATCCTGCTGGCGGCGCACCAGCCGCGCCTCCTCCTCGGCGGCTCCCTCGGCGCGGCCGGCGAGGTCCTCTCCGTCGTCTCCCTTGGCGTCGCGGAACCGCTGGCGCAGCACGCGCACGTCGTCCCGCCCTTCGCCGGAGAGCCACAGCTTGGAGAGGGCCTCGTCAATCGCCTGCGCGTCGCGGCTGGCCGGCAGCACCACCCGCGGCTGCGGCTCGGCCACGATCACCTCGACGGTGCCGAGGGCCGCCAACTCCCGAGCCCGCTCGGCCAGCGACCCTGCGGCGGCGCGCAGCGTCCTGGAGCTGCTGAGAACACGGTCGACGTAGATGGCGATCCGCCAGGGCTTGGAGATCGGCGCCAGCGCGGAGACCGGGCGCGCCTGGCCGTCCTCGACCACCGTGAGGTCCCCAGCCTGCACGGCGTGGGGAACCTCGCCCTTGGGATCGAGGATCTGAACGGCGAGCTCGACTGGAGCCGGAGGCGGTGCCGTGGCCGGCGACGCGGCCACGGACGGACCCTGCGCGGCGAGGAGGACGGTAAGGAGGAGGACCGGTACGTCGATCACGGCCCCTATTCTACGGTCTGCGCCGGCAAGGCCGCCGGCATCGGCTCCGACCGCAGATCCGCCACCATCGTCAGCAGCTCCTTGAGGAACGGCCGCAGCAGCGGGAACTGGAACAGCGAGATCAGCCGCAGGACGAGCTTCACCGAGCGCTCCATCAGGCGGTAGCTCCTGGCGCACCCGGGCGAGCTGTCGTGAATCCAGTAGAGGATGACGCCGGCCTGGTAGAGCCAGAGGACGTTGGGCAGCTCGGCCGCCAGCTCCGGCGTCAGGCGGGTGTCCGCGCCGCTCACCACCTCGGCGAAGATCTCCGTCGCCTGGCGGCGCACCGGCAGCGACTCCGCGCTGAAGGGATTGAGCGGGCTGAGCGGATTCGCGGCGGTCTTGAAGAGCACGCCGGCGAACTGGTGGTAGGGCGCGATGGTGTCGAGCTTGGCCCGCATCACCCCCAGGAGGCGCTCGCGCAGGCCGCGCTCGCGGCCGAGGACCTCGCGGCTGGCGGCCACGTGCTCCTCGTGCGTGCGGGCGTAGAACGCCTGGATCAGGTGCTCCTTGGACTCGAAGTAATAGTAGGCGTTCCCCACCGCCACCCCCGCCGCCTCGGCGATGGCGCGCATGGTGGTTTCCTCGTAGCCGCGCTCGCGGAAGAGATCGAGCGCGGCCTCCAGGATCTGCGCCCGGGTCTGCTCGCCCTTGGGAGTCTTTTTCGGTTCCATGGCTCTACTTGAACGCGTTCAAGTAGAGCCTAACCGGTCAGGAGGCGAGCGTCAAGGGTTTTGAACAGGTTCAGATTCTTCAGGGAGCAGCTACGGATTCCGCGTTGGCACCACCAAAGCTCCTCGCTCGAGCTGCTGTCCGTCCAATGTGACGAGCTCCATTTCGAGCTTCTTGGCCAGGGCTACGTAGATAGAGTCGCAGCCCCGCAAGTGCTGTTCGGAGGCGATTTCCGAGGCTCTGGCAGCCAGCGCTTCTGTAACTGGATGAAGCTCGACAAGGCCCTTCACGCGGAGGAAGCTCACGGCCTGTCGCGCGAGGGCATCGTCCCCGAGGCCCCGACCGAGAGCCGATCCTACTTCCGCGAGGAGAATGACGGGAGAGACGATCGGCTCTTCCATCTCGCCTGCTTCTGCCAACCAGGCTCGGGAAGCCTCATGGCCCACCTCATCCGACTTGAAGAGGGCGACGCAGACACTGGCGTCGACGACGGGCATCCTAACGCCGCTGCTCTTCGATCAGCTCCACGGCGCTCTTGGGCGAACGCCAAGACCGGGCGATCTGTTCGGCAAGATTGTCAAGCTTCTCCAAGGCCTCTGCTCTTTGTGCCGGACGCAGCTTCTCCTCATCCGCCGAGAACGGCCGAAGCAGGGCTACAGGCTCTCCCCGGAGAGTGACAACGAATTCGGCATCCCGCTCATGCACCTCTCGCACAATCTTGGATGCCCTGTTCCTGAGATCTCGCACGTCGATTCGGTAGCTCATCTGCCTTGACCCTCGAGGGTTACGCGCCTGTGGCTACCAGAGTAGCGCCGCCTGGGAAGGTTTGACAAGGGCGCATCGCTCAGCCCGCTCTCCGGCGTCTCTACCCCATCTTCCTCTCCTCCAAGGCAATCCACCGCCGGTCCCGTTCGCCCACGTACTCCGACTGCGGGCGGATCAGCCTTCCCGTGGCGAGCTGCTCCAAGCCGTGCGCCGTCCAGCCGGCCACGCGGCCGACGGCGAAAGTGGGCGTGAACAGCCCGGTGGGCAGATCGAGGCCATGCAGCAGCAGGGCGGTGTAGAACTCGACGTTGGTGTCGAGGCGGCGGTCGGGCTTGCGCTCGCGCAGCAGCCGCAGGGCCGTGGCCTCCACCGAGCGGGCGAGATCGTAGAGGCGTCTGTCGCCACCTTTCTCGTAGAACGTCTCCGCCGCCCGGCCGAGCACGTCCGCGCGCGGATCGCGCACGCGGTACACCCGGTGGCCGAAGCCCATCAGGCGCTCGCCGCGCTCCAGCTTCTCCCGCAGCACCGCCTCCGCCCGCTCCGGCGTGCCGATCTCGAAGACCATGTCCAGCGCCGGACCCGGCGCGCCGCCGTGGAGGGGCCCCTTCAGCGCTCCCACCGCGCCGGTCACCGCCGAGATCAGATCGGAGTGGGTCGAGATGATCACCCGGGCGGTGAAGGTGGAGGCGTTGAGGCCGTGATCGGAGACCGTATTGAGATAAGTCTCCAGCCCGCGCGCCCGCTCCGGCGCCGGCTCCTCGCCGAAGAGGAGGTGGAGATAGCTGGCCGCATGGCCGAGGTCTTGCCGCGGCTCGACGGGCGCCTCACCCTGGAGCAGGCGCCAATAGGCGGCCACGATGGTGGGGAACGCGGCGACGAGCGTCACGGCGTCTTCCCGCGCGTCCTCTCCGCTCGCGGCGAGGCTGAGCGCCGCCGTCCCCATGCGCAAGGCGTCCATCACCGGCAGGCGGCGGTCCGCCGCGGCCCGCAGCAGATCGACGACCGCGCCCGGCAACACCCGCCGCGAGGCGAGACGCCGTGTCAGCTCCGCCAGCTCGCCTTCGTTCGGCAGCCGGCCGGTCCATAGGAGATGGACCATCTCCTCGAAGCTGGCCCGCGGCGCGATCTCCTCCACCGGAAAGCCGGCGAGGAGCAGCTCGCCCGCTTCTCCATCCACACTACTCAAACGGGTCGTGGCCGCCACGACCCCTTCCAGACCCCGGTTGTCCTCTGCGCTCATCGCACCCCTTCCCTCCTGTGATCCACGGCGGGAGGATACCGGAAGACCGGCGCTCCCGGGGAGAGCTTCCCGGGAGCGCGGAGAAAGAGGAGGACCGGGGCTCAGTCGCCCACGTTCAGCGTCCAGGCGCCGCGGCCGAGGGTGCCGGCCACCAGCACGTGGTGCACTGCGTCGTAGTGCAGGTCCAGGATCGGCACGTTCGGCATGTCCGTCCCGAGGCGCGACCAGACGTCGAACCCGTCGGCCTCGTATGACACGTAGATGCCGTTGAACGTGCTCACCACCAGCGCGTCGTTGCCGCTGCGCGGAACGTAGGCGATGGCGCGCAGGGCGATCGGCGCGAAGGACTGGATGTTGCCCGAGACGTCGGTCCAGGTCAGGCCGCCGTCGAGCGTCTGGAAGACCTGGGTGAGGTTGGTGAGGTAGAACGCGTTGGCGTTGTCCGGATCGATGACGATGTCGCGCACCGTCCGGCCCGTGCCGGTGCCGGGGTAGGTGGCGTTCTGCGTCAGCGGCGCCGGGTGCGCGGCCGTGCGGATGAAGAGGCGGTCGCCGGAGCCCACGACCAGCAGGTCGGGGTTGCCGAGCCCGCCGTAGGAAACCGGGTCGATGCCGGTGCCGTTGATCACCACGGTCGAGATGCGCCGGATCGTGTCCCCCTGGTCGAAGGTCTCGTAGGTGCCGTTGGCGCAGCCGAAGATCAGGCGCGTCGGCTGGATCGCGTTGACCTCCACCGGCGTCGTGAACTGGCCCGCGCACGGCGGCCCGCCGTCGAGCGGGGCGAGGGCCGGGAAGACGAATCCCAGCAGATCGTTGGCGTGGTTCCAGAACGTGCGGACGAACGCCTGCAGCCCCTGGGCGCTGTCGTAACGAATCGACTGGCCGGGCGCGAGGGTCTGGTTGTCGACCGCAGTGTCGCCGCCGTCACCGGAGAGCAGCACGAACCACTCCGGCTTGTTCTTCTTGTCCTGGTGCGGGTCGTCGTTGTCCTGCGTGCCGACGAAGGCGATCTGGGCCAGGGTGTCGTAGGAGTTGTCGTGCACCTCCGTCACCTGCAGGTCGCCGACGATCGAGAACCAGTCGCCGACCGCGTTGCCGGGGCTGGTGCGCCTCCAGACGCCGCCGTCGTCGGTCTCGACGATGTTGCCCGCGGCGTCGAAGGTCATCTCCCGCGAGTCGGCGTGCGGCGAGCTGTTCGAGACGGTGCCGATGTGGGTGAGCGGCGTGCACTGGCTGCCCGGGGCCAGCGACGCGTCACAGCGGAAAAGACGTCCGGAGAAGTTCTGGGCGCCGATGCTGTTGGGGAACTGCGGCGGCCCCAGGCCCTCCTCGGCGCGGAACGGCTGGCGGTCGCCGCCGATGTAGAGCACGGTGTTGGACACGGGGTCCGCCGCCATCGACAGGTGGATCGAGCCCTGCGCGCCGGGATGGATGCCGACGTTGTTGGGGCCGGTGCGGGGACGGTCCATCGCCGTCCAGGTCGTGCCGCCGTCACCGGAGCGGAAGAGCCCCGCCAACCGGCCGCTGTTGACCACCGCGGCGTAGACGTTGTTGCCGCGGGCGACGAACTCGACGTTGTTCGTGGTGTTGATGAGCAACGCGTCGATCGCTGCGTCGCTCACCTTCGTCCAGGTGGCGCCGGTGTTGGTGCTGCGGTAGAAGCCGTTCACTCCGCCGAAACTGGCGGCGGAGAGGACGCTGGTGAAGAGGCGCGCCGGGTTCGCGGCATCGCCGGCGAGGTCGAACGTGGTCCCGCCCGGAAGACCGGTCGCCGCGCCGTTACCGCTGCTGATCTGGGTGAAGGTATTCCCTCCGTCGGTGCTGCGCCAAATTCCTCTTTCGATGAGGAGGGTGGAGTCCGTGGTGTCCACCGAGATGACGATGGTGTTGCCGCGCGGGGCCACCCCGGAGACGTCCTTGCCGAGCAGGATGCCGCTGCCGGTGACATTCGTCCAGGAGGCACCCGCGTTCGTCGTCTTGTACAGCCCGACCCGGTTACCGCCCAGGCGGCCCAACGAGCTGTATTTGCCGACGCCCGCCCACAGCGTGCTTGCCGTCGCATCGGTGGGATCGAGCTCCATCGCGCCGATCGCGGAGGTGGCCTGCGAGTCGGTGAGCGGCAGCCAGTGCGGGGTGGGTGATTGAGCGTTTGTCGTCTTCCAGACGCCGCCGTTGACGGCGCCGATGTAGAGGATCTGGGGATCGGTGGGATGCGCGACGACGGTGTGGATGGCTCCCACCACCGAATTGTTCGGGGAAGCGTTCTCGGACTGGCCGTCCACCGCCGGGCTGGGGCCCTGCGGCTTCCACTTCGTGCCCGGGTCGATCGGGGGTTGGCCGTAGGCGGCGATGGGCAGCGCCAGCGCCGCCGTGACGGCGAAGAGAGCGCACAGCCCGGTGGTCACGCGCGCGTGTCCACACGGGAACTTGAAGCTCCAGATGCTTCTCAGCATGTGCCGTTTCCTTTCTATGCATGATGCCCACACGGGCATCGTCCGTCGAAAGGCAACGGCGACTGTCGAACGCGGCGCGACGCTGGCGATTCCGAAGCTCCCGATCGGCCCCTCGGGCGTGCGCCACCCGAGACGGGTACGGGAGCTTCTTCAGGGCTCCCAAGAGAGCTCGGTCCCTCGCAGGACCATCCTTCCCTTGAAGCCGATCGTTGGAAAGGCTATCATGAGCGTAGCGACGGCGACAACGCAGCGGCCCGCTGGCCAAGTCAGGAAGCAAGGAGTCCACGTGAACCAATCCAAGCGGTGGCCATCCCGGCCAAGCTGGGGATGGTCTATCCCTGCGGTCTTCCTTCCGTCCCTCCTCACGATCCTTCTCCTGCCCAGTGCTGCGCTGGCTCTGCCGCAGACGCAGCCGGCGGCCCCTGACCAGGGCATCGCCTTGCGCGAGGGAGTGGTGATCGCTCCTCAGCAAGGCTTCGCATACCTCATGCATCCCGGCGGCGGCATCGACGCCGTGGAGCTCGCCAGCGGCGCGCTGCGCTGGCGTACCAAGAACGCGGCCAAGCCTCTCGCACTCGCCGGCGACCGGCTCGTCGCCCAGGCGGACAGCCGCGGCGCCAATGCCCTGAATCTCGTCGTCCTCGACGCGCGCAGCGGCGCCGCCCGCGATTCTGTGCGCATCCCCCTCCCCGCCGGCGTCGCCGCGACCGTGGTCGATACTCCCGGCGCCTCCTTCCGGGTGCGGGCCGACAGCGCCGGCGCCTCCAAGCTCGTCGTCTACTGGCAGGCCACGAAGTCGGCGGACGCGGAGCCGTTGCAGGGCTACCTTCCTGCCGAGACTGCTGTCAAATCGCTGGCGCCCAAGGTTGTCAGCGGCCAGGCGGAGGTTGACCTGGCGGCGTCTCTGAAAGCGAAACCCCCGCAAGCGGGTCCTGCCGAAGAGTCGGCCGCCATGGCACGGGCAGCTCTGCAGGAGCTGCGGACGCCCGCCGTCGTGGCCGAGGGGCGGCAGTTGCTCTCGGCGGACGGACGGCATGTCCTGGTCACCGAACCGTTAGAGGCGGCCGAGCTCACACTCCCTCGGCATCGGTGGACGGTGTACGAGCGCGAGAGCGGTGCCCGGCTCGGCTCGGTTTCGTCGCTGGTCGCCGCGGCGCCGTTCCTCGTCGTGGGCACGGCTCTCTACTATCAGGAGCCGGCGCATGGCATCGTCCAGAAGGGCCGGTTCGTCGAGGCTCCGGCCGCCTTGCGCGCGGTGAACTTGCAGACCGGCGCCGAGATGTGGAAGTCGGCCGTTCTTGAAACCTCCTTCCGCGGACCGTTCCCTCCCTAAAGCAAGCGGTAGGATGAGATCTGCGGGGATGCCTCTCTCGAAGAGGCACCCCCCGTAGGCTCTCGACGAGCCGTCATGACTTGGAATGAGCCAGCTCTCTGAGAAGCGGCCGGTCGCCACGACGATCGTGCTCGGATTCACGGCGCTCGTCACCGCGGCCCAGTTCGTCTGGCCGCAAGTGCTGGAGGCCTTGCGCCGCACCCCCGACGCACTCCAGACCGGCCAGTGGTGGCGTACCTTCTCGCCGCTGTTCGTGCACGCTTATGGATGGCCCCATCTGCTCGTCAATCTGGCGTGGATCGGTGCCGCCGGCGTCTTCGTCGAACGGCGTTTCGGCCATCTGCGCTGGTTGATCCTGTACTTTGTCCCCGGCGTAATCGGGGAATTCGTCGGCTTCGCATGGAGCCCGAACGGGGCCGGGTCTTCGCTCGGAGGCTCTGGACTGCTTGGCGGACTTGCCGCCTGGCTCCTCGTTCGCGGTCAGGGGCTTCCCTGGCGCGTCCGCTGGTGGGGGCTCTTCATCCTCCTTTGCGCGGCGGTGCTCACGCTGCGGCACGATCTGCATGGTCCCCCCACATTTGCCGGCGCGGCGCTGGGAGTGCTGATGCTCCGGCGCTCCGGTCAGACTAATCTATGATGAGCCCTGACCATGCGCTACCACTACTTCACCTGCGACGTCTTCACCAGTACCCGCTTCGGCGGCAATCCGTTGGCGGTCCTGCCGCAGGCCGAGGGGCTTTCGGCCGGGCAGATGCAGCAGATCGCCCGCGAGTTCAACTTCTCCGAGACCACCTTCGTGTTTCCCGCCGCCGCCGGGCACACCCGGAAGGTTCGCATCTTCACGCCGGCCATCGAAATTCCCTTCGCTGGGCATCCCAACGTCGGCACGGCGTTCGTCCTGGCAGCCGCCGGCGAGCTCGGCCCGCTGGAGGCTCCGCTCACGGTGACGTTCGAAGAGAAGGCCGGCGTCGTCCCCGTCGCGATCGAGAGGCGCCAGGACGGCATCCTCTGGTGCGAGCTGTCAGCTCCGGAGCCCTTGTCGCGGGGGAAGACTGTCTCTTCCGCGAGCCTTGCCTCAGCCATCTCCCTCGCCGAGAGCGACATCGTGACCACGACGCATCCGCCGCAGGTGGCCTCCGTGGGTTTGCCGTTCATCCTGGCGGAGCTGAAGGATCGGGCCGCGCTGGAGCGGGCGCGCATCCATATCGATGGGTTCCACCAGCTCGCGGCTGCGGGTATGACGCCCGACATCCTTTTCTACATCCATAGCGGCGACGAATTCGACATCCGCGCCCGCATGTTCGCCCCCCTGGACGGCGTTCCCGAGGATCCGGCGACCGGCAGCGCCAACTGCGCCCTGGCGGCGCTGCTCACCCATCACGAGGCGGCGGCCGACGGCGACTTCCGTTGGCGCATCGCCCAGGGGGTGGAGATGGGACGGCCCAGCCTCCTGGAGGCGCGCACGGAGAAGCGCGACGGAGTCGTCGTGGCCACGCGCGTCGGCGGGGCGAGCGTCCTGGTGAGCGAGGGATTCCTCGAGATCGACTAGACCTACGGCGCGGCCGCAAAATATCCGACGACGTCGATCGCGACGTGGACCGTGCCGCCCGGTACCGAGGCCAGATACGCCAGATTGCCGGTGCCGTCGGACGAAAGCGGCAGGATCATGTTGTTCGCCACGGTGGCGCCAGCGTGGAAATTGCTGGTGCTGGTCGGCGGCACCGGGTAGTTGCCGGGGAAGAGGACCAGGTGGCCCTCGACGGTCGGGGTGATCGCGGTGACGTTGACCGCCAGGGCCCGGGCGCCGGCCGGAATCCCGCAGGCGCCGCTCACGCTCAGCACGCTCGTCACGCCGGATTGGAGCGGCGCGCCGAGGCGGGTGTCGAGCAGCCGGCACGGCGTAACCGTGTAGAAATCCTCCCCCTGCGGCACCAGGAGGGTCAACGCCAGGGCCGTGGATTCGGCCTGACCCGACGCGTTCGTGATCCGCAGCACCACCAGGTAGGCGCCGGGCGCGAGACCCGTGGTATCCAGCCAGGCGGCCGCGCCGGAGACCTCGCGGACCAGTGCCGCGCCCTGGAACACCCGCCAGGTGTAGACGAGCGGCGGCTGGCCCTTGCCGCCGCCGGAGAGAGGCACGAGCTGACCGGCCTCGACCGTGGCCGCTCCCAGCAGCGCCGAGACGATGGAAGGCGTGGGATCGAGCACCGTGACCGTCTTGACGATCGAGCTGCACCCGCCCCAATTGCACACCTCGACCGTGACCTGGTACTCGCCAGGAGTCGCAAAGGTATGCGTCGGGTTCTGCTCGCTCGACACCGACTGCGCTTCCACAAGCCCGGCCGATGCCAGGAGCAGAGCGCCGCCGAGAGCGGCCCTGACTCTGGACATAGATTCGTCCCGCCTTAAATTGACGGGAAGCTATCTGTTTCCGGGAGCCAGGTCAAGCGATGGGCAGTAGAATCCGCGAGCATGGGACGCCGCCCGCTCTTCGCTCTCGCCTTGACGATGAAAGCTCGCGCTCTCCTGACGCTGTCCCTTTTCATTCTCCTGGTCTCCGCGCCGCTCGGCGCCGCCACCCTCGGCGAGGAGGTCGAGGCCGCTCTCCAGGTCGTCTCCGTCTCCGGCCGCGAGGAGCCGGCGGCGGATTTCATCCTCGGGCGGCTGCGCGGGCTCCCCGCGTCGCGGGACGCCCTCGGCAACGTCGTGCTCACCGCCGGCAGCGGCGAGCCTCGCCGGCTGGTGGCCTGCGCGCTGGGCGAGCCCGGCTTCGTGGTAAGCGCCATTCGGGACGACGGCTATCTGCGGGTGGTGCCGGCAGGCGACGGCCTCAACGGAGCGCTGTGGACGCAATCGCACGAGGGCAACACGGTGGTGATCGGCGGTGCCGCGGGCTGGCGGCCCGGCGCCGTGGTGCTGCCGTCCGTCCACCTGCAGCAGGGAGTCACCCCGATCCGCGAGCGTCCCTTCACCGAGGAAGACCTCTACATCGACGTCGGCGCCGAGTCCGCCGCCGAGGTGGCGGAGCTGGGCATCCGACGGATGGATCCGGTAGCGCTGATCCGCCGTCCCGTGCGGCTGGCCGGAAATCTCGTCGCCGCGCCCTCGGCGAGCACCAAAGGCGCCTGCGTCGCGCTCGCCGACGCGGCGCGGCGTTTCCGTGCGGCGCCTGGAAAGGGCACGGTGGTGTTCGCCTGGACGATGCACGACGGCCTCAATCTCGCGGGCCTCGTGCACGCCGCGCGCACGAGAGGACCCTTCGCGGAAGTGATCCTGCTGGGGCGAGGCTTCGGCTGGGAGGACGTTCCCGCTGGACCAGCCGCGAAGCCCATTCCTGGTCCGGGCAGCGGACCGATCGGCGCCGGCGAGCTGCCGGCGGCATTGAAGAGCGTGACGTTGGCGCCTCACCTCGCCACACCCGGCACCACGCCGTCGGGAGAGCTCGAGTGGGGCTCCGCGCGAGTGGGGTATCTCGGCTTGCCCGCGCGCTATCCAGGAGCTCCCGTCGAAACGATCTCCTTGGGCGATGTGGAAGCGCTATCCAACGCGCTGCTCCAAGGATTAGGCGGAAATCCTGCGCCTGCGTCCGCCGGGCCGCCGCTGCCGCCTCCGCCCACGATCGCCGAAGCCGGGGAGGGGCACGACGAGGCGGCCGGCCTGCTGGGATCGCTGATCGCCCGCTACGGCGTGAGCGGCGCCGAGGCGCCGGTGCGCGAAGAGGTGCTGCGCAATCTGCCGGCGTGGGCCAGGCCGGAGACGGACGGCAAAGGCAACGTCACGGTGACGGTAGGCAGCGGCGGCCTTCCCCTGCTCTTCGTGGCGCACATGGACGAGGTCGGCTTCGGCGTCGAGGAGGTGCTGGCGGACGGCCGGCTGCGCCTGCAGCCGCGCGGCGGCCTGCTGCGCTCCGTGTGGGAGGCGCAGGCCGCCCTGGTGCATGGCGACCGCGGCGACGTGCCGGCGGTGATCGAGCCGCGCGAGGACTGGTGGACGGCCGACAAGGCGGCGCGCTCCTCTTCTCTGACGGTCTACCTCGGCCTCGCCTCCGCGCGCGAGGCCGAGGCCCTCGGCATCCACGCCGGGAGCACGGTCACCATGCCCAAGCGCATGTTCCGCCTCGGTCGCCACCGGGTGCTCGCCCGCAGCTTCGACGATCGCGTGGGCTCGGCGGCCCTGCTGCTCGCCCTGCGGCGGATCGATCCGGCGAAGCTCCATCGGCGCGTCACCTTCGCCTGGTCGGTCGAGGAGGAGACGGGCCTCAACGGCTCGCGAGCGCTGGCGGAGCGGATGCGGGACCTCGTCGAGGTCCATCCCGTGGATACCTTCGTCTCGTCGGATTCGCCCATCGAGTCCCGCCGCTTCGCCGAGGCACTGCTCGGCCGCGGGCCGGTGCTGCGCGCCATGGACAACGGCTATCTCGCGCCGCGGCAGCTCATCGACCGCTTCCTGGCCGTGGCGGAGCACGACGGCATTCCGGTGCAGGTGGGCTTCACCGGAGGCGCCACGGACGGCATGTTGTTCCTCGCCAACGGAGCCGCGGTGCTCCCCTTCTCCTGGCCGGGCCGCTACTCGCACTCGCCGGTCGAGGTGGCGGACCTGCGGGACGTGGAAACGCTGGTGAAATTGATCGTGGCTGTGGCGACGGAGTAGCAGCAAGGACCTCAAGGATAGAAAGGACGCCAAGGACAAAAAATCGAGGACCAGGAGTCCCTGCTGTCCTTTTTGTCCTTGCAGTCCTTTGGGTCCTTTCAAACCTTCAGCCCATACCGCTCCATCTTGATCGCCAAGCCGTTGCGCGAGAGCCCCAGCAGGCGGGCGGCCTGGGACTTGTTGCCGTTGGTGCGCCGCAAGGCTTCGCGGATGGCCACCTGCTCGGCGCCGCTCACCAGATGCTCGAGGTCGAGGTCGGAGGCCGTGTCCACCCGCATGCTGGCGGAGAGCTGGCCGTTGCGGACGCGCTCGGGCAGCATGTTGACGTCCACCGGCCGGTTGGCCGGCGCCAGGTAGATGAGCTGGCGGGCGGTGTTCTCCAGCTCCGAGAGATTGCCTGGATAGTCGTAGCTCAGCAGCGCCGACATCGCCTTGACGGTGATCCCCTGCAGGCGCTTGCCGGTCTCGTGGCAGAACCGGTTGATGTAGGACTGGATGAGCAGCGGCAGGTCTTCGCGCCGGTCCCGCAGCGGCGGCACGAGGATGGTGTACTGCGACAGCCGGTAGGCCAGATCGACGCGGAAGAGATCGCGGGCCACGGCCGAGTCGAGCGGCATGCGGCTCCCCACCACCAGCCGCACGTCCACGGGATGGGCTTCGTTGCTGCCGGCGGGCTCCACCTGGCCCGAGCGCAGATAGCGCACCAGCCGCGCCTGGAGATCCATGGGGAGATCCTCGATCTCGTCGAGGAAGAGGGTGCCGCCGTGGGCCAGCAGCAGCTTGCCTTCCCGGCGCACCGGAGCTCCCTTGCCCGGGATCTCGGCGCCGAAGAGGTCGGCCTCGAGCTGCTGCGGCTTGGCGCCGGCGCAGGTGGCGACCACGAACGGGCCGTTGCGGCGAGGCCCGGAGAGGTGCAGCGAACGCGCCAGCAGGTCCTTGCCCACGCCCGGCTCGCCGCACAGCAGCACGTGCACCGGCGGATCGACGGCGGCGCGGAGCTGCTCGACGACCTGCTTCATCGCCGGTGATTCGCCGACCACGAGATTGGGATCGAGGGTGAGGTCCTGCTGGCCGGGACGCCCCGGCAGGATCGGCTCGTACGAGCCCACGTGATGCACCAGCCCCAGCACCAGCAGATGGCCCAGGGTGCTCAGCGACGCGGCGGGAGACCAGGATTCGGGGTCGAATTTCGGCAGCGCGGTGAGAAGCGTGTAGTCGCGGTCGAGGGCCGCGAAGGACTGGTAGCAGATCCAGGCCGGCGTCTCTCCCAGCTCGCCGCGGAAAGAGCCTTGCCGGTCGTCCGTCGCTTCGCGGTGCCGCAGGAGCTGCTCCACCAGCCGTTCGCCGCTCGCCAGCCAGGCTTCCTCCGTCGTCACCACCAGCTTCAGGCCCGCTTCCTCCGTGCCGCCGGTGAGCAGGAAGAGGGCGCCGCCCCCGAAGTCGGCCAGCACGTCGCGCACCAGGGACTCGGAGGTGGTGCGGCTCTCGTTGTCGGCGAGCACCCATTCGCTGATGCGGTTCAGGTGCTCGATCATGCGGTGCGACGTGATGCGCGGCGTGCCGTTCGCCGGCTCCTCCTGCGGCGGCGCCGACGCCTTCTCCGGTGCCGGGATGACGTCCTCGACGAGCAGGGTCACGCCGGTGCCGAACCGGATCTCGTCCAGCACCTCGAGCGCGGCTTCCTTCACCCTGCGCCCGTTCACCACCAGGCCCTTGCGCGTGCCCAGGTCCTCGATCCTCAGCTCCTTGCCGTCGAAGAGGATGCGCGCGTGCCGCTGGGCCACCCCCGAATAGGGCAGGGGGATATCGCACTCGGGCCAGCTCCCCACGAGCAGCTCGCTGCGATGGACGGGGTATCGCCGGACGCCGTTCGGTGTGTACGCGACGAGTCGCAACATGAGGTTGGAAGTGTACTCCAGACAGGCAATGCTATCCTCCCGCGCGTGAACGATCTCTTCCTCCGTACCTGCCGCGGGGAGGCCACCGAGCGCCGTCCGGTGTGGATCATGCGCCAGGCCGGCCGCTATCTGCCCGAGTACCGGGCGGTGCGCGCCAAGGCGGACTTCCTCACCCTCTGCAAGACCCCCGAGCTGGCAGCCGAGGTGACGCTCCAGCCGGTGGAGATCCTCGGCGTGGATGCCGCCATCCTCTTCGCCGACATCCTCTTGCCGCTCGAAGCCATGGGCGCCGAGCTGGTATTCGCCAAGGGGGACGGCCCGTCCTTCCCGCATCCCGTGCGCACCCGCGAGGACATCGCTCGCCTCCGCTCGCCCGAGGTCGAGGCGACCCTCGGCTACGTCTTCGAAGCCATGCGCCTGGTACGCCGCGAGCTGGACGGCAAGGTGCCCGTCCTCGGCTTCGGCGGCACGCCGTGGACCCTCGCCGCGTATCTCGTCGAAGGCGGCGGTTCGAAGCAGTTCGAACATCTCCTCGCCTGGAGCTACGGCGATCCCGAGGGCCTGGGTCTGCTCCTCGACCGCATCGCCGACACGTCCATCGCCTATCTCGAGGGGCAGATCGCGGCAGGAGCGCAGGCCCTGCAGCTCTTCGACACCTGGGGAGGCCTCCTCGACCTCGACCGCTGGCGCAGCCTCGCCCTGCCGCCGCTGCGCAAGATCGTCGCCGCTCTCAAGGGAAAGGTGCCGCTGATCTACTACATCAACGGCGGCTCCCACCTGCTGCCGGGGCTGCACGAGTTGGAAGTGGACGTGCTGTCCGTCGACTGGCGTCAGTCCTTAGCCGACGTACGGCGGATCGTGGGTTCGCGGGTCCTCCAGGGCAATCTCGATCCCGCGGCGCTGCTCGCCCCCATCCCCGAGATCGAGCGCCGCGCCGCCGCCCTCGTCGCGGCCGGCCAGGGCGGCGGCCACATCGTCAACCTCGGGCACGGAATCCTGCCGATGACGCCCGTGGAGAACGCCAAGGCGTTCGTGGAGGCGGTGAAGCGGAACCTCTAAAGGATGAGAACATGAAAAAGCCGGACGCGAGCCAAGACCAGTCGGCATCGGAGCTCATCTCGAAAAAAATCGCCGAGCTAGGAGACTGGCGCGGGGAAACCCTCAGCAGAATGCGCAAGCTCATCAAGGAAGCAGACCCGGACGTCGTCGAGGAGTGGAAGTGGATGGGCACTCCGGTTTGGTCGCACGACGGCATCATCTGCACTGGCGAATCCTACAAGAATGTCGTGAAGCTTACCTTCATCAAGGGCGCGTCTCTGAAGGATCCGGCCCGTCTCTTCAACTCCAGTCTCGAGGGAAACGCACGCCGCGCGATCGACATCCACGAAGGAGAAGAAGTTGACGCGTCCGCCTTCAAGGCGCTCATTCGCCAAGCGGTCGCCCTCAACAGCTCTGGCAAGGCGAAACCTTCGAAGAAAGCGAAGTCCTGACCGATTTACAAGTCGGCTGGAATCAGCCGGAAGGGCAGGCCTCCAAACGTCCCCTTGAGGAGCTCGTCCGTCCGTTCGGCTAGAGTCGGATCGCCGCTCGAAAACAACGGAATTCGAGGGGATGGCGCCGCGCGCAACTCGACAACGTGCCGTACCCCCTCGAGGATCAAATCCTCTTCAGTCCGCCCCTCGCCCTGAGCCACACGCTCGAGGTTGGCTTTGAGCTCGTCGGGAAGGTGAACGACAGCGGTCTTCATGATCCAATCATACCTCAGGGCCCTAATGGTGCGTCGACCCTCCAGGATTCTTCGTCGCGGACTCCAGACTGGCATGGATGGTGGCGATCCAGGCCTTGGTGTCGATGAAGCCGCTGCCCCAGCTCTTCCATTCCTCGGGTAGTCCGTCCGTCTGAAGCTGCTCGAGGCTCTTGCCGGCCGCCATTCCCTTGCGGACGACGTCCGTGGTCTCCGTCAGCATGTGGTGGAACGCCTTGAGGTCCTCCACCGTCGAGAGGGGTCCGTGGCCGGGGATGACCTTGGCGTCGGCCGGGACCTGCGCGATCACCTTCCCCACGTTGTCGATCAGTCCCTGGACACTGCCGCCGCTTTCGAGATCGACGAAGGGGAAACGGCCGGCGAAGAAGTCGTCGCCCATGTGAACCACATTGGACTTGGTGAAGAAGATGATGCTGTCGCCATCCGTATGGCCGTGGGGATAGTGAATGGCCTTGATCTCCTCGCCGTTGAAATGAACGGAGACCGCGTCAGCGAAGGTGATCACCGGCAGGGCCTCGGCCGGCGAAGCCGCCACGTCGTTGCCGCGGACGTGCTGCGGCGTGGAGAGCCGCTTGCGGACGTTCTCCTGGGCGATGATCGGCGCCTCGGGACCGAAGACGGCGTTGCTGCCGGTGTGGTCGCCGTGCCAATGGGTGTTGAGGACGAACTTGAGCTGGCCGGGACTGATGGTCTTCAGGGCGATGCGGATCTTCTCCGCCAGCGGCGCGTACTGGTCGTCGACGATCAGGATGCCGTCCTTCCCCGCCGATACGCCGATGTTGCCGCCCGCCCCCTGCAGCATGTAGATGTTGCCGGAGACGGGGATCACCTTCATCTCGACCTTCGAGAAATCCTGCTGCTGCGCCGCCGCCGGCAGGGCGGCCAGGGCGAGGGTCAGATAGAAGCGCAAAGTCCTACGCATGGTAGATCCTCCGTTGGTGAGCCGTACCGCGGCGGGAAATCTACCACGGTCCGCGGGACGGCGACCGAGCGGGTCCGCCCTCGACTGAAAACTCCCACTCATCGGAAAGGCTTGACCAGAGGCACCCACTACGTGAAACTGGAATCAACTTCGCTGTCGATTTGAACGGAACGGACACCCCTGGAAAGGCCGAATCATGAGCTGGCTGCTGTTCCTGGACGAGAGTGGCCATGACCACCGAACCATGCCCTACGAGGTCAGGGGCGGTGTGGCGCTCCACGCATCTGAAGTCTGGCCGCTCGTTCAAGATATGCAGCGGCTAGAGTTGGCAGCGTTTGGGACAGAGTTGAATCAGTTCCGGAAGGAGCTAAAAGGCTGCAAACTCCTCGACAAAGACCGATTCAAATGGGCGACACAGGGGCCCAGGATGTCCGACGAGGAGCGCCGCAAGCACTGTCGGGGCTTTCTCACCAAAGGACTACAGAAGGAGCCGCCATCCCGCGCCGAGTTCACGGCCTATGGTCAGGCGTGTTTAGAGATGGCGACGGGGATCTCCGAATTGCTCCGGGACCATGAAGCACGACTCTTCGCGGCTGCGATTCCGTGCAATGTCGTGAAGCCGGAGACGTTCGAAGCCGAGGAATTTCTGCGCAAGGACCATGTCTTCTTACTCGAACGTTACTTCTTTCTCTTGGAGCAGGAGAAACAGCATGGCTTGCTCGTAATGGATGAGGTCGAGAAGGCTGAGGATCGCCGATTCGTGCGCCGGATGGAAACCTACTTTCGCAGATCGCAAACCGGACGATACCGATCTACGTGGATCGTGCCGACGCCATTCTTCGTGTCGTCGGACATGACCTATCCCATCCAGGCAGCCGACCTGGCCATCTACTGCGTGAACTGGGGCTTCCGCTTGCCGACTCGTGGAATGAACGCGGAGGTGCGACGGGAAATCGCCGAGGACTTTGGCCGCTGGCTTGCCCAGCTTCAGTACCATGGGCAAGGCTATCGGGACGGCTCTGTTCACGAGCTTTTCGGCATCGTCTTCGTGCCGGATCCATACACAGCAAGGCGTGGAGAGGAATAAACGGAGAGGAATACAAAAGGAGGCAACGCCGTCAGAGCCACCCGAGGGCAGCCCCTGGGCCGAGCCTCCATGGATATTATCTCCTATCGGTCAAGCGAAATCAACAGGAATCCTCCTAGCTGGATCCTATCTTAAGGCAGCCTACCTGCAGCACGTGCGCTGGCGCTGGATTCCCTCCTCGCCTGACGCCCGGCCTACCCGCCGCCCCCGATGCGCAGGAACTGGTCGGCGACGCGACCGACGAGGTGCCCCACCTCGGGAAATTGGGTCGCCACGAGGCCGATCAGCGGAATGCCGATATAGGTGAGCAGCTTGGTGAGGAAGGCGCGATCGAACGTTACCTGTCCCGGCTTGGTGTGCCCGATGCGGCTCAGCGTGGGATTGCGGTCCATCTGCAGGAAGATCCTCACGACGAGGGCCAGCCCGATCGTCAGGGCCAGCCAGCCGGCGAGCGAGACGAAGTGCTTCGGCTCGAACACGTACGCCGTAACCCCGAAGAGAGCGAGCAGACCGCAGGTCAGCCCGCCGATCAGAAAGCTGCGCAGGTGGGCGAAGATGTAGCGCAGATAGGCCGCCACCCGCAGGGCGAGGAACTGCAGCACGTCCGGCTGATCAGACTTGTTCTGCAGATCGACGCAGGCCTGGGCGAAGATCGCTTCGAGCGCATTCCGACCTTCGATCTCCTTCGCCGTGCCGCCGTCCCGCTCGTTCTCGAATACCGTCTTCAGGGGGTCCTTCACCGATTCCGGGTACCCCGCGATGTTGATCTTGCCGGCCTCGACCAGCTCGTCCAGCTTGCGGACAGAGAGGACCAGCGTCTTGAAAGGAGGAATCTGCCAGCCGAAAGTCTTGATCGGCCGCCAATCCAACTCGTCGGAGATGTCTTCGAAGGCCTTCGCCACCGCAGGGGAAGCGTTGTCCAGCCGGTGCAGCAGGTGGAGCGTGCCGTACCAGAGCCGTACGAAGCGATAGAAAGAGAGGGCGCTCAGCGAGAAGGCGATGGCGAGGAAAAGGATGAAGAAGCGCCCGTAGGGCCGGGTCTCTCCGATCGGTTGAACGGTCCGCCAGAGCAAGATCAGCGGCGGCACGAACGCGATCAGCGGCAACGCCCAAGGGCCGATTCCCTGCGGCAGGGTCCGCGTCAGCAGCGCGCGAACAGCTCGCAGCAACCCCGTGCAGCCCGAGAGGGCCGGATCGCAGAACGCCTCGATCGGACAGTCGGTCGCCTGCCGCACCATCAGCCGCCGGCGCTTCAGCTCGCTCAACAGCCAGACGTAGACCGCGGCTCCCACGGCGCAGAGGGACACCAGCGGCGAGAGGCCGCTGGAGAAGGCCCGCGCCCGCAGGTAGAAGAACTGGATTTGACCTCCCGGTATGCAGAGCCAATTGAGCCCGAGCACCAGCAGCAAGAACGCCAGCGACCCGCCCAGCGCCCAGGCGGTACGCACCCAAACGCCGATCCTGCCGCCATGCACCGCCCGCGCGGCGTTGAGGACCAGCAGACCATAGATCAGCGCCAGGGCCAGGACGTAGGCCCACTGGGGCGCCCCCCAAGCCACCTGTTGCACCGCCGTAGAGGAGAAAACCCGAGCCCACCCCGGCAGGCTGCTGACGGCCAGCAGCACACCCGCGCCCGCGGCGAGAAGGAGAGATCCCAGGAATAGCAGGCAACGGGTCCCCCCCACGAAGTCCAGGCGGGAGTCTGCATCCTTCTCCTGCGGAGAGCCCACGACCCGGTCCAGCAGCGCTGTCCGATTCAAGGCGACGGCGAGCAGACACAGGATGGCAGCGACCAGCAGGATCTGGAGATCGTCCTTGTCATCGAAAACGCGACGTGGAGCGGCTTGCTTTCTCTTGGATGGACTGCCCTTGCCGGCGACACCCTCGTTCGCAGTAACTGTTGGGCAACGGGTGACATCCTGAGTTTTCAAATTCGCGATCGGCCATAGCGAGCCGTTGCCGACGGCGGCGATCCAGGCGCGCCGCGGCCAGTCACGTTCTGTGAGCACGTACCGAACAGCCCTGTAAAGACCCTGTTGGAGCTCGCTGCTGAATTGCCGCCGCACATCCCTGCGCGCTTCGATAAACAGCGGCGAGCTCGAAAAGACGAGCATCCCGTCCATCGTCTCCGAGTACTGCGGATGGGCATAGAGAAGATTGTTGTCAAACGTGAAGAGGACCACGTCGGGAGAGAAATCCCGGACCGCCTCGGCCAGAAAGATCTTGTCCTTCACATCGGTGGCCACGATGCCGACGTAGCGGATCCCTTCACGCGCGATGGTCTCCAACAGATTCGACAGCACCAGATCGTTGCTGCGAGTGGTCAGGGAGCTGAACGTGGGCACCAGATCGCTGACCTGCTCTCGCCCGGAGAGATTGAGATCCAGGCGCCGACGGGTATCCTTGAGCGGATTCGCCAGGTCTGCCGATTTCTGGGCCGCCTCGGCGGCCTCCAAATCATTGCGGAGATCCGAGATATGGCTGGGGAACGGAATCCAGACCAGGCGAGAATGCTCCTCGTCCGGGAGCAGACTCTGGCCGTATTGAGTGTCTGCTTCGGTGAGCAGGGCGACCCGGCCAAGGTCCCACCCCATCTCGTCGTGCAAAAATCCGAGAGCCCTGTCGCGGAGCTCGTCGTCCGGTACGATCGTGCGGCAGAAGCTCACAACCGGACCCTCGAGCCCCTCGAACGCCTTCTCCAGGCCGCTCGCTGTAGCGGAGCCGGTCGTCACTCGAAAGGCGATTCGACGGCTAGGGTCCTCGTCGGATTTCCATCTCAGGAGAGCCACCCGCAGAGACTCCACCGAGCCCGAGAACGACGGTCCCAGGATGGAAACCTTCGGCTCGCCGACCTTTGCATCAGGCGCTGCTTTCTGCAGACCGGCGATCAGCTCCAGCGCACTCTGGAAGGCTTCCTTCTGGATGCCCGCCTTGGACGTCTCGCCGATCAGAAAGACCACCGCCAAGCTGCGGCCCTCCGGCTTCCCCTGGCGGAACAACAGGATGCCGGGCGCCTGCTGGGAGAGCCTCTGCTGAGCGGCATCGTCTCCCGTCCAGGGGAGCCAGAAGCGGTCAATCAGGTAATTCTGCGAGGCAAATCCCATCTGGATAGCCTCCAGCGCCTGATCGAAGAGCGGATCGAGAGGAGCCGGCACGAGCGCCACGTGGAAGTGCAACTCGTAGCCGGAGCGCTTGGCTGACTCAGTCACCTGTTTGAAGTTTTCGCCGCGGTCCTTCTCCAGATCCAGCGGCAGGGCGAAGAACTCTCGCAGCACGCGGACCGGCTCGCACCATGGCGGCGGCCGGCTTCCCTTCTCCTGCGGCTGGCAGTCCTGAGTATCGACCACCGCCTGAGTCTTCGCCGCGTCGCTGCCGGCCTTCGGCGCCTCTTTCTTCTCTGGCGTCGTCGTGGTCAGCCGGGCCGCTGGAAAACCGGCCAGGAGGCCCAGCAAGAGCAGCAGAATGGGAGGAGTGCGTCGCATCGCTTTCTTTCTCAGGTCACCATGTAGAGGGTTCTCTTCCCGTTAGGCGCAGGTTTTTAGGAAACGTTACCCAACGCCCTCACGAATCTAAGGGAGGGACGGACAAAGACGGAGTTTTACTCGTACCGCAGCGCTTCGATCGGGTCCAGACCCGCCGCGCGGGAGGCGGGATAGATGCCCGAAGCGAGCCCCACCGCCATGGCGACGCCGGTGGAGAGCAGTATCGAGGCGCCGGTGACGATGGTTTCCCAGCCGGCGTAGGCGGCGACGCCGCGCGCCAGGGCCAGGCCCGCCACGATGCCCGCCAGGCCGCCGATCAGGGAGATGGCGAACGACTCGACGATGAACTGGAAGCGGATGTCGCGGCTGCGGGCGCCCACGGCGCGGCGGACGCCGATCTCGCGCGTGCGCTCGAGCACCGTGGCGAGCATGATGTTCATGATGCCGATGCCGCCCACCAACAGCGAGATGCCGGCGATGGCCCCCATCACCACGTTGAACAGCCGCTGCGTGCGCCGGCTCTCCGCCAGCAGCGCTTCAGGGACGACCAGCTCGTAGTCGGCCGCGCCGCCGTGCAGCCGGTCGAGGAGATCGCGCAGCAGCGCGGCGGTCTCGCCGCTGTCCGTCCCCTCCTTCAGGCGGACGATGATCTCGTCGAGCGGCGAGGCGAGCTCCGAATGCTCGAACTTGCGGTCCGCGGTGGAGAGCGGCAGGTAGATCTCGCGAGAGAGCGGCGCGGCGGGCGCGGCGTCCTCCTTGGCCAGCGTCGCCTTCGGCTCCGGCGCGCCGGCATCGGCGAGCACGCCCACCACCTCCAACCAGAGATCGTTGATCTTCACCAGCCGTCCGAGGGCCGGATCGTAGCCGAAGAGATCGCGCCGCACCGCCGGACCGATGACGCACACCTGGGCGTGCGAGCGGGCGTCGAGAGCGTCGAGGAAGCGGCCCTCGGCGAGCGCCAGGTGGGCCAGGCCGGCGTATTGCGGCGTGACGCCATAGACGGCGATGCCGTCCGCCCGGCCCGCCGGCGAGAACACTTTATAGGGATCGATGCGGATGCGCGGGGCCGCCAGCTCGACGCCGGGGATGGCCTCGGTGATGGCCGCCACGTCGCGCGAAGAGACGCCGAGCGAGGTCTGGCGGATCTCCTGCAGCTCTTGGTCCTTGAACGTCTTGGCGCGGACGAGCACGTTGCGCAGCCCCAGCCGCTCGATGGTGGCCATGGCCTGGCGCTCGGCGCCGGCGCCGATCGACATCATGGCGATCACCGCGCCGACGCCGAAGATCATGCCCAGCATGGTGAGCGCCGAGCGCAGCTTGTGGGCCGCGAGGCTGTCGAGCGCCGAGCGGAAGGCTTCGGGGGGTGTCATCGCCGGCCGTCAGTTGGAGATCATGATGGTCACGCGCGACTGTCCCGAGCGGCGGGCGGGAGCGGCCGGGGGCGGCGCGGCCGGTTTGACTTCGGGCTCGCCTGCCGGACGCGTGGGGTCGCGCAGCGCCAGCACGTCTCCCGCCGCGACGCCGGATTCGACGACCACGCGTCCCATCGTCGAGGGACCCAGCTTGACTGCCACCGGCGCGAATCCCCGCGGGCCCTTCTTGAACACCACGGAGCGGCCCTCGCGGTCGAACACGGCCTGCCGCGGCACCAGGAGGGCTCCCCGGCGTTCTTCGAGCAGCAGCGTGGCCTTGACCCGCTGGCCGGGCTTCATCACGCGCGGATCGGTGCGGGCGAGCTCCAGCGTGACGGCGAAGTACTGCACCGGCGAGCCCGGAATGCGCGGCTTGGCCAGCGAATCGACGCGCGCGATGCGGGCCGGGTAGGTGACCTCGGGCGCGGACTCCACCACCAGCGTCGCCGGACGGCCCGGCTTCAGGCCGCCGGCGTCCGCCTCCAGCACGTAGACCTCGGCCTGCATGGCGGAGAGGTCCGGGATCTCGGCCAGCGGCTGGCCGTTCCAGACGTTGTCGCCGACGCGGGTCGGCTCGCCGCGCCAGTCGCGCTTGAGGATGAGGACGCCGTCGTGCGGCGCGGCCACCGAGAGGGCCTGGAGGGCCTGCCGGGCCTGCTGGATCTTGGCGTCCGCCTGGCGGATCTTGATCTGCAGCAGGGCGGTCTCGGTGCCGGAGAGCCGCTGGCGGGAGCGCCGGGTGTCGCGGGCGTGGGCCTCGCGCTCCCGCGCGAGGTCCTGATCGATCTCCGATTCGATGATGTCGTGGCGGGAGAAGATGACGTCGTCCTTCTTCTGGAACTGGCGGGCGTTCTCCAGCTCGCTGCGCGCCATCGCCGCGTCGCGCTCCAGCTTGCGCACCTCGGCGAGGCCTTCGATGTTCTCCTTCTCCATGCGCAGCCGCGTCTCCCGCAGCTCGTCCTCGGCTTCGGTGAGCCGCTTCTCCATCGTGCTGGGGTCGAAGCGGATCACCACGTCCCCGCGCTTGACGCGCGAGCCGTCGGGAGCCACCCAGCCGATGCGGAAGGGACCCCGCACTCCCATGGGCGCGGCGACGGGAGTGGCGCGCACCGCCTGGAGGTTGCCCTGAGCAGGCACCTGGCGCACGAAGTCCTGCGGCGCGAGCACGAGCACCGGCACGCCCCCGCCGGAGGAGCGCGCGAGCGGCAGGAAGGCCCCGAGGGCGACCAGCACCGCCAGGGCGGCAGCGCCCGGGAGCACTCGCGCGGCCTTCATCGATCCTCCTCCCCGAGGTCCCGCCGCGAGATCAGGTCACCGGCGGTGAGCCCGCGGACGATCTCCACCAGCCGCTCGTTGCGCCGCCCGAGCGCGGGCCGCACCTCCTCGTAGCCCCAGCCCCTGCGGCGGTACATCACCGGACCTTCCGGTCGGTTGAACACCGTCTCGGCCGGAGCCACCAGGACGGACGCCGCGCGCTCGATCTCCACCGTGCCGGTGAAGCGCATGCCGGGCCGCATGAGCTGCGGATCGGTGCGCTCGAGGTCGATCTCCAGCTTGACCACCTTGAGCGGGTTGACCTCCGAGCGGCTGCGCACCGAGCCGCCGATCGAGCGCACGCGGCCCTGGAAGACGTCATCGGGATGGGCATCCAGACGCAGGGTCACGCGCTGGCCGGCGGCGACGCGGCCGGCGTCCGCCTCGTCGATCTCGCCCTCGGCGCGCATACTGCGCAGATCGGGGATCTCGAGGACCGACTGTCCCCGCCAGCAGGAGTCGCCCACCTTCTTCTTCTCGCCCTGGTCGTTGGCCACGTAGACCACCGTGCCGGAGCCCGGCGCCGTCACGGTCATGCGGCGGATGGCGTCCTCCATCTCGCGCACGCGTTCGGCGGCGCGGTCCCGCCGCTTGGCCAGGGCCGCGATCTCGGTGTTCCCCCCAAAGCTCTGCAGACGGAGGCGCTCCCGCAGGTAGGCGATCTCGCGGTTGGCGAGCGCCAGGTCCTCCCGCGACTGAGCCAGCTCCTTCGAAGCCACCAGCTCCGCCGGCACCTGCACCTTGAGGGTGGCGCGCCGCTGCCGGGCCTCGGCCTCGGCCAGTTGCAGCTTCTCGTCGCGCAGCTCGAGCTCCAGGTTGGTCTGCCGCTTCTCCAGCTCCTTCTGCGCCGAGTCGCGCTCGGCCATCTTGTCGAGGAGCTGACGCTCGAGCTCGGAGGTGTCGAAGCCGAGGACCGGCTCTCCAGGCCGCACCTGCTGGCCCTCGGGAGCGAGGAACGCGATCTTGTATTCCCAGACGTCCGGCACCTGCGGCGGGCCGAGGCGGAGCGCCTGCACGGACGAGAGGGTGCCCGAGACCGGCGCGCCCACCACCAGGTGATCGCGGCGCACCTCGACCCATCCACCGCCCGCCGAAGCCGCGGCCCTGCCGGCCACCAGCCAGAGGACGACGGCCGCCGCCAGCAGCGCCGTGCCGCTCGCCGCGAAGCGGGTGAGCCGCCGCTGGCGCGGGCTCATCCGCTCCTCCCCTCACGGCCGCGCAGCCGCGCGCCGGCCTGCACGCCGCTCTCCACCACGCATTCGCTGGCCGAGCAGGGTCCGAGCCGCACCTCGGCGGCGCCGCCCGTCGCCAGGAGCACCCGCGGCCGCGCCGCCGAAAGGTCCAGCGCGCCGCGCGGCACCAGCAGCGCGTTCTTCACCTCCGGCCCCAGCACCTCGACGCGCGCCGACATGCCGGGACGCATGCGGCGCGGATCGGACTTCTCCAGCGCGATCCGCACCGGGAAATGACGCAACAGCAGGCTGCGCCGCGATTCCCGCGCCACCGGCGAGATCTCCGTCACGCGGCCGCGGTAGGTCACGCCCGGATAGGCGTCGAGGATGCACAACGCCTCCATTCCCGGGGCGATGCGGCCGTCGTCGACGTCGGAGAGGTTGGCTTCGACGATCATCGAGGAGAGATCGGGCAGCGTCGCCACCGTCATGCCCACCCAGACGGTGTCGCCCACCTGGAGCTTGCGTCCTTCCCAGGGATGGTCGCCCACCAGCACCATGCCGTCGCGGGGAGCGCGCAAGGAGAGGGCGTCGATGGCTTCCTCGGCGGTGTGGATCTCGCGCCGCGTCTTCTCCAGCGAGATCTGCTGGATCTGCACGTCCGCGGTGCTCCCCTTCCGTTGCGCCGCGAGGTCTTCCTCGGCCTTGGCCAGTTCGGCCTGGGCGCGTTCGAGGGCGAGCTGGCGCTCCTGATACTCGCGCCGGGAGAGGAGGTCCTTCGGCACCGCGGCGGCAATGCGCGCCTTCTCCACCTCCGAGCGGGCCTTCTCCACCTGGAAGCGCTTCTCGGCGGCGGTCGTCTTCGACTGCGCGACGGCGCGCTCGAGATCGCTGCCGGCGTCGAAGGCGGAGAGGCGTTTCTCCTCCAGGTCCGAGGCGAACTGGGAGTTGTCAAAGGAGACGACGGGATCCCCGGCCTTCACCAGCGTGCCGTCCTCGGCCATCCAGCGGATGGCGATCTGGAAGGAGTTCGTGCGCGGCACCACGAGGGCCTCCCCCCGCTCGGCGGCCAGCTCGCCGGTGAGCAGTATCCGCTGCCGGAAGGAGCCCCGGCGGACCGTCAGCTCGCCGGCGGAGGCGTCCTCGGCGCGCGCTCCCGGCCCCGAGCAGCCCGCGAAAGGCGGCAAGCAGGCGAGAACGAGGAGAACGGCGCCGATCGGTCTCATCATTTCCTTCAATGGGAACGTATACGGCAGGCGCGTATTCCTGTCTAGGGGGACCATGGAGATCCCCCATAGAGAGAGGTGCCGGCGGGGTCTTTCGTAGGGGCGGGGCTTGTCCCCGCCCTGAAGCGTTGCGGGCGGGGACAAGCCCCGCCCCTACGCAAATCTTTCTCGGGCCGCCTACCGCGTTCCGAAATCCACCTTCGGCGCCGTCTCCGCTCCCGGCGTCGCCTGGAAGTAAGGCTTGGGCTGGAACCCCATCAGCCGCGCGAAGAGGGCGGCGGGGAACCGGCGGACGCGGGTGTTGTAGTCCTGGGCCACCTGGTTGAAGGTGCGGCGCTCGACGGCGATGCGGTTCTCCGTGCCTTCGAGCTGCACCATGAGGTCGCGGAACGCCTGCGTGGACCGCAGCTCGGGATATCGCTCCACCACCACCATGAGGCGGCTGAGGGCCGAGGAGAGCTGGTCCTGCGCCTGTTGGAACTGCGCGAACTTCTGGGGATCGTTGAGGATCTCTGCCGTGGCCTGCGGCGTGATCTGGCCGACCTTGCTGCGCGCCTCGATGACCTGCCTGAGGGTCTCCTGCTCGAAGTTGGCCGAGCCCTTGACCGTGGCTACCAGGTTGGGCACCAGGTCGGCGCGGCGCTGATAGACGTTCTGCACCTGCGCCCATTGCGCCTCGACCGCCTGCTGGGCGCCCACGAGACTATTGTAGACGCCTACGAGGTACAGCCCGAAGACGACGGCCAGGCCCAGGACCACGAGGCCGGCGATCAGACAGCCGCTCTTTCTCATCGGTTCCCCTCCTTCTCGGCGCCTTGGCGGCGCGACGGGGATCATATCGTGAACCACCCTCATGCTAGATTCCTTCTCCGCATGCGGGCCTACCTCGACCTCCTCCGCCACATCCTGGATCACGGCGTTCAGAAGTCCGACCGCACCGGCACCGGCACGCTCTCCATCTTCGGCTACCAGATGCGCTTCGACCTCGCCCAGGGGTTTCCGCTGCTGACGACGAAGAAGCTCCACCTGCGCTCGATCCTCCACGAGCTGCTGTGGTTCCTCGCCGGCGACACCAACGTCCGCGCCCTGCACGAGCACGGCGTGACGATCTGGGACGAATGGGCGGACGAGGACGGCGATCTCGGACCGATCTACGGCGCCCAGTGGCGCTCGTGGCCCGCGCGCGGCGGCGGCTCCATCGACCAGATCTCGCGGCTGGTGGAGCAGATCCGCGCCAACCCCGACTCGCGCCGGCACGTGGTCAGCGCCTGGAACGTGGCGGACCTCGACGACATGGCCATTCCGCCCTGCCACGCCCTCTTCCAGTTCTGGGTGGCCGAAGGGCGCCTCTCCTGCCAGCTCTACCAGCGCAGCGCCGACGTGTTCCTCGGCGTGCCGTTCAACATCGCCTCGTATGCCTTGCTGACCATGATGGTGGCCCAGGTCTGCGGTCTCGAGGCGGCGGATTTCGTCCACACCTTCGGCGACGCCCACCTCTACCTCAACCATCTCGAGCAGGCGCGGCTCCAGCTCACCCGCGAGCCCCGCCCCCTGCCGCGCATGACGCTCAACCCGGAAAGGAAATCGCTCTTCGACTTCACCTACGACGATTTCACCTTGAGCGGCTACGACCCGCACCCGGCGATCAAGGCGCCGATCGCCGTATGAAGGTATCGCTGATCGCGGCGATGGCGAAGAACCGCGCCATCGGCCTCGGCAACGGCCTGCCCTGGCACCTGCCCCCCGACCTGCGGCGCTTCAAGGCTCTGACCACGGGCCACACGCTGATCATGGGGCGGAAGACCTTCGAGACCTTGCGCGGCCCGCTGCCCTGGCGCACCACCATCGTGGTCACCCGCCAAGCGGACTACGCGCCGCCCGGCGTGATCGTCACGCGCTCGATCGACGAAGCCCTGTCGCGGGCGGAGGGAGACGAGGTCTTCGTCGCCGGCGGCGAGGACGTCTTCCGCCAGACCCTGGATCGCGCGGACCGGCTCTACCTCACCCGCATCGGCCAGGACTTTTCGGGGGACACGTTCTTCCCGGAATTCGACGAATCGGCATGGCGGCTGGTGGAGCGGGAAGATCACGCGGCCACCGCGGAAACCCCCTTGGCCTATAGCTTCGAGATCTGGGAAAGACCAACCCAATGAGCACCCGCCATCCGTTGCCGCCCAGAATCCTGTCCTTGCTGTCCCTGTTGTCCTTGCTGTCCTTTTCCACCGCCTGCAACCGCGCGGACGCGCCGCAATCCCTCACCGCCGGCGCGCGCACGCGCAAGGCACGCATTTTCCTGGTCTCGATCGAGCGCGGCAAGGCCACGGGACCGAAGATCGGCTGCGGCGGCAGTCTGGAGGCGCTGGAAGTCGAGTTGCCCGTGCCCACCCCGGCTCTGCAGGGTTCCCTGGAGGCTCTGCTCGACGCCGATCAGCAATACCAGAGCGCCGGCTTCTACAACTCCCTGGCCAACTCGCCGTTGAAAATCGAGCGCATCGAGCGCCGCGGCGGCAAGGCGCGCGTCGATCTCAGCGGCTATCTCGAGCTCGGCGGCGAATGCGACGGCTCACGGGTGCTCGAGCAGCTCACGGAGACGGCCACCCAGTTCCGCGACGTGACCAAGGCCGAGTTCTACCTCGGCGGCAAGCCTTTACGGAAGCTGTTGAGCGGGAAGGGCTGAGCGTCTCTCCCGGAACCACGCCGCCGTGCGAGCAAGGCCCTCGTGTAGCGGCAGCGGCGGCGGAAGGCCCAGCTCGCGGCGGATGAGGCCGGCATCCACGGCGGACCGCTGCTGCTCGCCCGGCTTCGCGGCGCCGTGCCGCGCCTCGCGCTCGCTGCCCACCGCCCGCGCCAGCTCCCGGTAGAGCTCCACCACCGAGGTCTCGATGCCGGTGCCCACGTTGTAAACGTGAAAGCCGGGCTTGCCGGCTGCGGCGAGATTGGCCCGCACCACGTCCGAGACGTGCACGTAATCGCGCGTCTGCAGGCCGGCGCCGTTGATCGTGGCGGTCTGGCCGGCCAGCAGCCGGTCGAGGAAGATGGCCACCACGCCCGCCTCGCCGTGCGGGTTCTGCCGCTCGCCGTAGACGTTGGCGTACCGCAGACAGGTGGCGTCGAGCCCATAGGCGACGTGGTAGTAGTAGAGGTAGCGCTCGAAGGCGAGCTTGGAGACGCCGTAGGGCGAGACCGGCCGTGCCGGATGGTCCTCCGCGGCGGGAAAGGCCTCCTGCTCGCCGTAGATGGCGCCGCCCGTGGAGGCGAAGAGGATCTGCCGCACGCCGCCGAGGCGGGCCGCCTCGGCGAGGTTCAGCCCGCCGAGGAGGTTGACGCTGGCGTCGTGGACCGGATCCTCCACCGAGCGCCGCACGTCCATCTGCGCCGCGTGATGGACGAGCACCTCGATTCCCGAGCCCCGCACCAGCTCCGCCGCCTCCCGCGAGCGGATGTCCAGGACGTGCAACTCGGCGCCCGCCGGTACGTTCTCCCGCCGACCGCCCGACAGGTCGTCGACGATCACCACTCGCCGTCCTTCGGCGAGGAAAGCGTCCGCCAGATGGGAGCCGATGAAACCGGCCCCACCCGTGATGCAGACGGTACCCGGCGTACGCTCGCTCATGTCCGCCGCGCCACGGCGATGATGCCCAGCCCGCTCCATGGGAAGGCCCCGTCCATCCGCCGGATCAGAGGTACCAGGGTGTTGAAGATCTTGAGCTGCACGCGGCTGAAGTGTCGCCGCTTGAGCACCTTGCCGTTGAGGAACCAGCCGGGCACGCCGAAGTGGTTGAAGTCGCGCAGCATCTCGACCTCGAAGCCCCGCGACCGCAGCTCTTCGCTCAGCGACTCCTTCGAGTAGCGGCAGCGATGGCCCAGCACCTCGTCCAGGCTGGAATAGCGCTGCTGGCCCTGCGGCACGTAGAGGATCGTCCGGCCCCCCGGCTCGAGGGCGTCGTGGATGTTCTGCAATGCGACGAGGGGATCGCGGACGTGCTCCAGCACGTTCAGGCAGACCACCGTGTCGAAGCGACCCGCCCAAGGGGCGAAGTCCTGCCGCTCCTCCAGATCGATGTGTGCCACTTCGAGGTACGGCTTGCCCAACGACAGGTTCCGCAGATAGCCGAGATAATGCGGATTGATGTCGCTCGCCACGTAGAAATCGCGCGGCAGCAGCCACGAGGTGATGTTGCCGATGCCGGCGCCGATCTCCAGCACCCGCGCGCCCACGTAGGGCGCGATGGACTCGGCCATCCAGCGGTTGAAGCTCTGCGCCCGCTCCAGGCTGTGCAGGATCTGCGAGCCGTACTCGTCGTCGGCGTAGAGATCGTCGAGGAAGCGGTACTTGACGATGGCGCGCAGCGCCTTGAAGGCGTCCTTCCAGCCGATCTTCTTGCCCTCGCGGTAGGTGCGGCCGAGGTAGCTGATGGGCACCTCGAAGATCCGGCACTCGCGCTTGGCGACCTTGGCGGTGATCTCCGGCTCCATGGCGAAGTCGTTGGCGCGGATCGGAATCGACTTGAGCAGCGGCGCCCGGAAGACCTTGTAGCAGGTCTCCATGTCCGTCAGGTTGAGGTCGGTGAACCAGTTGCTGAGCGTGGTCAGCAGCCGGTTGCCGAGGGTGTGGCGGTAGTAGAGGACGCGCCGGCGGTCGCTCGGCAGGAAGCGCGAGCCGTAGACCACGTCGGCGCCATCCTCCAGAAAAGGCCGGATGAGGCGCGGGTAGTCGCGCGGATCGTATTCGAGGTCGGCGTCCTGGAAGAGGATCAGGTCGCCGGTGGCCTCGGCGATGCCGCGGCGGATGGCGGCACCCTTGCCCTGGTTCCTCCCCTGCTCGAGGAGGCGGACGCGGTCCGGGTGCTCGGCGGCGATCCGGCGCAGGATCTCTAGGCTGCCGTCCCGCGAGCCGTCGTCGACGAGCAAGACCTCCATCTCGCGGATCTCCGGCGCCGACACCGCGAGCACCCGGCGGACCAGCTCGTCGACCAGGAAGCGCTCGTTGTAGACCGGGATGACGACGCTCAGCTTCACCCCGGCCGGGGCGGTCTCAGGGCTCAAGGGTGGCTCCGCTCTTCAAGGGTCGTGCATGATAGCACCGGCCAAGCCGTAACCAGGTAGAATAGGGACGCTATGAGGACCCTACCGAACATGCCAAACAACATCCGCGATGTCATCCGTAAGTTGGAGGACGGGCTGAAGGCTCTCTATGGTGACCGCTACCGGGGCCTCCTTCTTTACGGCTCCTATGCCCGTGGCGATGCGCGGGAGGGGAGTGACGTAGACCTCCTGCTGCTGCTTGAAGGACCGGTGGATCCAGTTCTGGAGATCCTGCACCTGGAACCGGTGAAGTGGCCTCTATCCCTGGATGCCGATCTCGCTCTTTCGGTCATGCCGGTCAGCCTTGATGCCTTCAAGCGCGCCGAGAGCTCCTTCCTGCGTGCCATTCGAGAGGAAGCTATACCGGCGGCTGCATGATCACGTCCGATCTCCTCCTGGAAAAAGCCCAGAGGTCCATCGATGCCGCCGAACGTCTTTTGAAAGATGGCGACACCGATTTTGCGGCTTCGCGGGTCTACTACGCGTTTTTTCACGTCGCCCAAGCGCTTCTCCTGACTCGGGGATTGCAGTTTTCCAGGCACGGCCAGGTCCTTGCTCAATACGGGCGCCACTTCTCCAAGACCAAGCTCCTCGATCCAACTTTTCACCGGTTGCTCGATCGAGCCTTCGAGTTTCGCCAGATCGGTGACTATCAGACCCTCCCGATCAATCCCGAGGTCGTCCAGGAACTGATCGACGGAGGACGGACCTTCCTCGCCGCCGCCTCGCGCTATCTCGAGGAGCTCCCCGGGGCAGAGAGCGGCGGGCGTGGCGAAGAGGCCTGACGCCCGCTCGCCCTGGAGCCCGCTGCGCCACCCCATCTTCCGCTGGCTGTGGATCGCCAGCGTCGCCTCGAACATCGGCACCTGGTTCCAGAACGTCGGCGCGTCTTGGATGATGGCCACGCTCTCGGCTTCGCCGGTCCTGGTGGCGCTCGTCCAGGCGGCCACCAGCCTGCCGATGTTCCTGCTCGCGCTTCCCGGCGGTGCCATCGCCGACGTGCTCGACCGCCGGCGCCTGCTGATCGTCACCCAGACGTGGATGACCCTCGCCGCCTTCGGCCTCGGCCTGACGACGGCGTTCGGCGCCACGACGCCCTGGCTGCTGCTCTTCTTCACTTTCCTCCTCGGCGTCGGCGCCGCCCTCAACGCTCCGGCCTGGCAGGCGAGCATCCCGGAGATGGTGCCGCGGGAGGACCTCCCCGCCGCCATCTCGCTCGGCAGCGTCGGCTTCAACATCCCCCGCGCCGCCGGGCCGGCGCTGGCCGGCCTCGTGGTGGCGAAGGCCGGGCCGGCCGTCACCTTCCTCGTCAACGCCGCCTCCTTCCTCGGCGTGGTGATCGTTCTCGTCTTCTGGCGCCGGCCCCGGCGGGAGGCCGTGCTGCCGGCCGAGCGCATCCTCGGCGCCATGACGACCGGCGTGCGCTACGTTCGCCATGCGCCGGAAGTGATCGCGCCCATCGTGCGCGGCTCGACCTTCGTGCTCTGCGGCAGCTCGCTGTGGGCCCTGCTGCCGCTGGTGGTCCGCACGGAGCTGAAATCGGGGCCCGCCGGATACGGTCTGCTCCTGGGCGCCGTGGGAGTCGGCGCCGTCGCCGGAGCCTTCGTCCTCCCCCGCCTCAGGCGCGACAAATCGACCGACGGCGTAGTGGCCGTGGCGACGCTCGTCTTCGCGGCGGCCACCGTGGCGCTCGCCTGGGTGCGGGAGTTCTGGCTGCTCATGGCGGCCATGCTCCTCGCCGGCGGCGCCTGGCTCTCCCTGCTCTCCAGCCTCAACGTGGCGGTGCAGACCGTGGTGCCGTCGTGGGTACGGGCCCGCGCGCTCTCCGTCTACCTGCTGATCTTCTTCGGCGGACTGACGGGCGGGAGCGCGCTATGGGGAGCCGTGGCCGAGCACGCGGGAGTGCCGGCCGCCCTCCTGGTCTCGGCGGGCGGTATGGTCGTCGGGCTCCTCGCCACGATGCGCTTCCACCTGCGCTCCGGCGAAGGGCTCAACCTGGCGCCCTCCCGCCAGTGGCCGGCTCCCATCGTGGCGCACGATCTCGAGCCCGAGCGCGGCCCGGTGCTGGTCACCGTCGAGTATCGCGTCGATCCCGGGCGGGCCGCCGAGTTCGCGGACGCCATGCGCGGCGTGCGCCGCATCCGCCTGCGCGACGGCGCCATGCAGTGGGGCCTCTTCACGGACTCCGCAGACCCGGGCCTCCACACCGAGATCTTCCTCGTCAAATCCTGGGTCGAGCACCTGCGCCAGCACGAGCGCGGCACCGTGGCCGACCGCGACGTCGAGGAGGCGGCGCGGGCGTTCCATCTCGGCCCGGAGCGGCCGGTCGTGCGGCACCTCATTGCCGAACCCGTGCGGCGTGAGGGATAGAAAAGGACCTCAAGGACACCAAGGACGACAAGGACAGGTTCCAGTCCTGCCCCTGTTGTCCTTGTTATCCTTGGAATCCTTTTTATCCTTTTCTTCCTGAACCTCACTCCAGCGCCAGCACCCGCTCCTTGCCGCGCTCTCTGCCCAGCGTGCGATCGAGGTTGAAGGCGGCGCTGATCACCGAGACGTGGGTGAAGGCCTGCGGGAAGTTTCCCAGCGCCTCGCCGCGCAGGCCCGTCTGCTCGGCGTAGAGCCCGAGGTGGTTGGCGTAGCCGAGCATGCGCTCGAAGAGCAGGCGCGCGTCGTCGAGCAGGCGCGGATCGAGCCGCCCGGCGCGCGTCAGGGCTTCCACCAGCCAGAAGGTGCACATGTTGAACGTACCCTCGTCGCCGGGGATGCCGTCGACGTTGGTGGCCGCGTTGTAGCGGTAGACGAGGCCGTCGGAGAGCAAGCCTCCCCGATCCGGCGGCCGGCGGATGGCCTCGATCGTCTTCAGCATGCGCGGATCGTTCGGCGCCACGAAGAAGACCAGCGGCATGATGAGGTTCGAGGCGTCCAGCCAGTCGCTGCCGTAGGACTGGACGAAGGTCTCGTGCTCCGCGCTCCAGCCTTTCTTCATGATGCTGTCGTAGATCTCGTCGCGCACCTTGAGCCAGCGCTTCCGGTCGGCGGGAAAGGAGCGCTTGTCGGCCAGGCGCAGCCCGCGGTCCATGGCCACCCAGCACATCAGCTTCGAGAAGACGAATTGCCGCCGGCCGCCGCGCACTTCCCAGATCGCCTCGTCCTCCCGCTGCCAGTTGTCGCCGACGTAGTGCAGCAGCTCGCGCAGGTGCAGCCAGGTCTCGTAGCCGATCGGCGCCGCGTGCTTGTTGTAGAGGTAGACGGAGTCCATGAGCTCGCCGTAGACATCGAGCTGGAGCTGGTTGAACGCGGCGTTGCCGATGCGCACCGGCTTCGACCCGCGATAGCCTTCCAGATGATCGAGCGTCGTTTCCGTCAAATCGCGGCGACCGTCGATGCCGTAGACGATCTGCAGGCCCGCGTCGCGGTCGGCCTCGGCGCAGCGGGCGTCGAGCCAGCTCATGAAGCGGGACGCCTCGCCCGTCAGGCCGATCCGTATCAGGGCGTAGACGGTGAACGCCGCGTCGCGCAGCCAGGTGTAGCGGTAGTCCCAGTTGCGCTCGCCGCCCGGATGCTCCGGCAGGCTGCAGGTGGGCGCGGCGACGATGGCGCCCGTGGGCTCGAAGGTGAGGAGCTTGAGCACCAGGGCCGAGCGGTGGACCATCTCGCGCCAGCGGCCGTGATAGGTGCACGCCGAGATCCAGTGCCGCCAATAGGCGATGGTCTGCTGGAAGAGCTCCTCCGTCTCCGCGGCTGACGGCGCCGGACCGCAACCGCCCGCGGGATCGGCGGGGCGCAGCACGAAGGTGGCGCTCTCCCCCTCCTTGAGCGTGAGCTCCGCGGCGACGCCACGCCCGTCCCGCACCAGCGGTTTGTCGCTGGCCAGCTCGAGGCGCAGGTCCGGCGAATGGAAGCAGGCCCCGTCGCGCTCGATCACCGTCTCGTGCGCGGCCCGCGCGTAATCGAAGGCCGGCTCGCAGCGCAGCCGGAATTTGAGCGCGCCGCGCACCTGCCGCACCCGCCGGATGAGCTGATCGCGCCAGGGGTCGCGCGCCGATCCTCCCACCGGCATGAAGTCCTCGATCTCCCCCACGCCGTCCGCCGAGAGGAAGCGCGTGACGAGGACGTTGGTCTCGGGCCAGTAGAGCTGCTTGGTAGTCACGTCCTCGCCGAGGGCGGCGATCTCGAAGCGGCCGCCCTTCGCATCGTCGAGGAGAGCCGCGAAGAGGCTCGGCGAATCGAAGTGCGGGGAGCAATACCAGTCGATCGAGCCGCGGCGGCTCACCAGCGCCACCGTCCGCATGTTGCCGATGATCCCGTAGTCCTCGATGGGCTGATAGGCCAAGGCTCCCCCTTTGAAAGAGAAAGGGTGCAACTTGCTTGCCGGGTGAGTTATGATATCTCCACAATTTTCCGCGACATCCGGAGCCAGGCACCGGAGACAGCTTCATCGGAAGGAGCAGGGAGATGGTGTACCGTCTTATCCTCCCCCTCGCGGCGGCCGTCGTGTTCACCGCAGCCGTAGCCCCTGCGCACGCGGCAACGATCCTCGAAAAGTCGGTCGACGTCGAGATCGCCGCGGACGGCGGCACTGTCGAGCGGACGTCGCTGCGGGTGAGGATGGACACGCCGGCCGATCTCGCCGCCTGGTCTCCCTATCCGATCTACTTCGACGAGAAGCGGACGATCGAGAGCCTTACGGCCCATGCGACCACGCCGGACGGCAAGACGATGCCCGCCGAGCTCGGCACCGCCGATCTGGCCGGCGAGGGGCGGCTCCGCGCCTCCTCCAAGGTCCGCACCGTCCGCTTTCCCGCCTTGCCGGCAAACTCCGTGCTGACCATCGAGAGCACGGCGAGGCAGCGCTCGGATTTCCACGCCGACGGCATCTCCCTGGTCAGCGAGAAGGCCCCTATCGAGCGGCTGCGGGTGGCCGTACATGGCGGCGGACGCGGCTGGCGCTGGCGCCTCGAGGGCTCGCGCCGGAGTCTCGCCGTCCAGGAGTCGGCGGGTGGCGTCGTCGTCACCGGCACCTCGCTGCCCGCCTTGAAGAATGAGCGTTTCGCGCCCGGCGACCGCTCCCGCGGCGCGGTCCTCCGCTTCGCCTGGGGCGAGGAGACGACCTGGGCCCAGGTCGGACAATGGTACGAGCGGCTCATCGCCTCGGTGCCGGCGGAATCCGCCGCGGTGGATCGGACGGCCCGCGAGCTGGCGTCGGCCGGCCAGGGCCGCCGGGTCCGCCTGGCCTCCCTGCTCCGCTTCGTGCGGGACAAGGTGCGCTACGTGGCCGCCGATACGGCCATCGCGGGGCACCGGCCCACGGCGCCCGGCGAGGTGATCGAGCGCAACTGGGGCGACTGCAAGGACAAGGCGCTGCTGCTCGTCGCCCTGCTGCGCGCGGTGGACCTCGAGGCCTATCCGGCGCTCATCCACCTGGGATCGGACGAGCGCATCGACGCGGACTTCCCCTCGCCGTTCCAGTTCAACCACGTGGTCGTGGCGGTGGCCGCCGGCGGCGTGGCGGCGGCCGGCGATCCGGTGGCCGGAGGCTTCCTGTTCGTCGATCCGACACAGGCGGGCGGCTCCATCCGCTGGCTCCATCCCGCGGTGCAGGACCAGGATGCGCTGGTGGTGCGCGGCGCCGGCAGCCGGCTGGTGCGCACGCCGATCCGCCAGGAGACCGAAGGCGGGCGGATCGACGCCCGCGTCGCTCTGACGCCGCAGGGGGACGCGGAGGGCGAGGCGAGCTTCGAGATCTCCGGCGACGCGGGAGCGGCCTTCGCCGGCGCCTTCGCGGGCAGCGCCGCGAGCGAGATCGAGCCGGCGGTGCGCGAAGTGTTCGGCCGGTTGCTGCCCGGCGCGGAGCTCTCCCAGGTGCGCTGGACGATCTCGGAGGCCGACGTTCCCGCCGTGACCCTCTCCGCTCACGTCCGCTTCGCGGCGCTGGCTCAGAGCGGCGGCGGCTCCCGCAGCTTCGGTCTGCCGCCGATGGCGGGCACGCCGGGCCTCGCCGTGCTGCAGGACCGCGAGTCGCCCGTCGTGCTGGAGCCGAAGTCGAACCACTTCTCCTGGCGGATCGAGATCCCCACCGGCTGGTGCCCGCCGCAGACGGCGACCGTCGAGGTCGGCAATGCCGTCGGCACCTTCCGGCAATCCGTCTCCAGCCATGGCACGACGGTCGAGATCGGCCGCGACCTGGAGATCCGGCAGCGCTGGATCGAGCCCGCCGCCTTCGCCGACCTGAAGGCGCTCTCCGCCGCGGACCACGAGGAGAGCCAGCGGCGCATCCGTCTGGATTGCGGCACCAGCGCCGCGGCGGCCGGCGGGTTGTAGCGGCCTCGGCGCTACGCTCGTTTCACCAGATCCCGATCGATTTCCTGAACCGTCCGGCAGCCCGCCAGCGCCATCGCCACGTCGAGCTCCTTGCGCAGCAGCTCGAGGACGCGGCGCGCGCCGGCCTCGCCGCCGACCGCGAGGCCCCACAGCACGGGACGGCCCAGCAGCACGGCCCGCGCGCCGAGCGCCAGGGCCTTGAGCACGTCGGTGCCCCGGCGGACGCCGCCGTCGGCGAGCACCGTGAGCCTCTCGCCCGCGGCCTGGACGATCGGCTCCAGCACGTCGATGGCGGCCGGCGCGGTGTCGAGCTGCCGGCCGCCGTGGTTCGAGACCACCACGCCCCGGGCGCCGTGCTCGGCCGCGCGCACGGCGTCGTCCGGCCGCACCACCCCCTTCACCAGCACGGGCAGCGTGGTGCGCGCGCACAGCCATTCGAGATCGCTCCAGCCGAGCGAGGGATCGAACATCGAGTTGACGTACTGTTGAAAGCTGATCGGCGGCACGTCGGGGGGCGGCGGTTCGGGGCCCTTCGGCAGCACGTTGCGCATCGGCATCTCCGAGGGGAACGCGAAGGCGTTGCGCAGGTCCCGCTCGCGTATGCCGCCGACCGGCGCGTCCACCGTCAGCGCGATGGCCCGGCAGCCGCACGCCGCGGCGCGGGCCACGAGGTCGGCGGTGAGGCCGCGGTCCCGGTAGACGTAGAGCTGGAACCACAGACCGTGCCGGGCCTCGCGCGACACCTCCTCCATCGCGTAGTTGGAGAGCGTCGAGAGCACCATGGTCGTGCCCACCGCGCTCGCCGCCCGCGCCGTGGCGAGCTCGCCGTCCGGGTGCGCCAATTGGTGGCAGGCCGTCGGCGCCACGAGCACCGGCCAATCGATGCGGTGGCCGAAGAGATCTGTCGAGAGGTCGCGCTGCTCGACGTCGCGCAGGACGCGGTAGTGGATCTGCCAGCGCTCGAAGGCGGCGCGGTTGTCGCGCAACGTCAGCTCGTCGTGCGCGCCGCCGCGGTAGTAGTCGCGCGCGCCGGCCGGCATCCGCTCGAGCGCGGCTCGCTCGAAATCGAAGAGGTTGATCAGCTCGTTCAGGTAGCTCCCCCGTCCGTGCCCGGTCCGTGCCTGTCCGTGCTCGTCCGTGTTGCCCTGCCCGCCTACTCCTCGCCCACCAGCAGCCCCAGCAGATCCGAGGTGGTGATGATGCCGATCGCCCGGTCCTCGCGGGTGACGAGCAGGCGATGCAGGTGGCCCTTGAGCATCAGCGAGGCGATCTGGGAGACGGTGGCGTCCTCGGGAACCGAGAAGATCTGCGGCGTCATGATGTCGACGACGCGCAGGCCGTCCTGGTCGAGCTCCTCCATGTCCTCCTCGTCGAGGCCGTCGTCCCAATCCGGACCGAAGAAGCCGGCGCCGTCGGCGCCGCGGCGGCGGTCTACTCCCGAGCTCGCGGCCGCGACGTCCGCCAGCGAGACGACGCCGACCAGCCGCCCTTCGGCGTCCGCCACCGGCGCGCCGCTGATCTCGTTGCCGATCAGGAACGAGGCCAGATCCCGCACGCTCATGTCATCCCGGACCGTGAGGACCTGGGGGTTCATGAGGTCGCTGGCGGTGATGGGTCTCATGGCTCCCTCTGCCGTCTTGGTACCTGGCCCTACATTATCCGAAAAGCCGCAGCCGCGCTGTGACGGGAGCGCGACGCGCAACGAATCCCCGTCCGGCCCTCAGCCGCGCACCAGCGCCTCGAAGGCGTCGGGATGGCTCGCCCGTATGCGCGCTTCTTCCAGATCGATGGCGCCGAGCTGCACGAGCTGGGCCAGCGCTTCCTCGAGCGTGATCATGCCCTGCCGCTTGCCCAGCGTGATCTCGTTGTGCAGCTTCTGCAAGCTGTCGCTGCGGATGTGATTGCGCACGGCGTAGTTGGCGAGCAACAGCTCGACGGCGGGCAGGCGGCCGCGGCCGTCGGCGCGCGGCACCAGCGTCTGCACGACGATGGCGTGCAGCGCTAGGGCGAGCTGGTGGCGGATCTGCGACTGCTGGGCCGGCGGGAAGACGTCGACGATGCGGTGCACCGCCTGCTGGGCGTCGTTGGTGTGCAGGGTCGAGAGCACCAGGTGCCCGGTCTCCGCGGCCGTCAGCGCCGTCGCCACCGTCTCCAGGTCGCGCATCTCGCCGACCAGGATGACGTCCGGATCCTGGCGCAGCGAGGCCCGCAACGCCTCATGGAAGGAGCGCGCGTCCCGCCCCACCTCGATGTGCTCGACGACGGAGCGGATCGAACGGTGCTCGTACTCGAGGGGATCCTCGATGGTGATGATGTGGCTCGTGCGGCTGCGATTGATCTCGCCCACCATGGCGGCCAGCGTCGAGGACTTGCCGGAGCCGGTGGGGCCGCAGACCAGGATCAGGCCCCGGCTGGGCTTGACCAGCTCGCCGAGGATGGCGGGCAGGTTGAGGCTCGCCAGCGTCGGGATCTCCGACGGCAGGGCGCGGATGGCCACCGCCGGCTCGCCGCGCTGGCGATGCAGGTTGACCCGGAACCGCCAGGCGGCGCCGACGCCGGTCTCGCCACGGGCCAGACGCAGGGTGAAGTCCGTCGAGCCGCGCTCCTCCAGGTCCTTGCGCTCCTTGGCTCCGACGTGGGGCTGCAGCATGCGCGCCACCTCCTCGCCCTCCAGCGGCGCCACCTCGTCCATCTTCACCAGCCGGCCGTTGACGCGGAAGATAGGCGGCAGGCCGGCGATGAGCAGCAGATCGCTGGCGCGGCGCTGCACGAGCCCGGCGAGCAGCCGGTCGAGCGCCTCTCCCTCGCCGACGATGGACTGAGGGCTGCCCAGCGGCAGCGCCTGCTCCAAGGCCATGGGCTCGAAGGCGAGGTCCGGCTCGTCGTCGGCCGGACCGGAACCGCCCTCCCGGCGGTTGAGCTCGCGAACGAGCTGGTTGAGGTCGGTATCGCTCAGGTGGTCGCTCATGACGCCTTCAGCATACGGGGGAATCGGGAGAAACGTCGCCTCGCAGGGAAAATCCGCGTGATAGCGTTTCGAGGATGCCCCCCCTCCCCGATCCCACCCTCCCCCGCTGCGGCTGGGCGACCAGCGATCCCCTCTATCTGGCCTACCACGACGAGGAGTGGGGCGTGCCCGTGCACGACGACCGGCGGCTCTTCGAGATGCTGATCCTGGAGGGAGCGCAGGCCGGGCTCTCCTGGATCACCATCCTCAAGCGCCGCGAGGGGTACCGCCGCGCCTTCGAAGGATTCGACCCCGAGCGCATCGCCCGCTACGGCAGGAAGGACGTCAACCGGCTGCTCGCCGATACGGGGATCATCCGCAACCGCGCCAAGGTGGAGGCCACGATCAAGAACGCCCGGGCGTACCTCGCGCTCGCCGAGGAAGCCGGCAGCCTCGACCGCTTCCTCTGGCAGCTCGTCGGCGGCAAGCCCAAGGTCAACCGCTGGCGGACCCTGAAGGAGATCCCCGCCGAGACGCCGGAATCCAAGGCCCTGAGCAAGGAGCTCAAGCGCCGCGGCTTCGGCTTCGTGGGCTCCACCATCTGCTACGCCTTCATGCAGGCCGTGGGCATGGTGGACGACCACGTCCTGAGCTGCTTCAAGCGGCGAAGTCTCCACTGAATCTGTGACATACTGCAACCACGGGTTCTACAGAGCGGCGGCTTCTCCGGGGCCGCTGGAGGCAACTCGATGGCCGAACAGGGCATTGGCTCGTCCGCGGCGGCTGGCCCGCGCGAGCCCTTGGAAGCCCGAACGGCCGGCTCGGACGTCATCGAGCGGGCTGTTCGCCACTTCCAGGAAGGTAGCGACCGGCAAGGGGCCTTCCGCCTTCTCTACGAGACCTACTTCCATGCCATCCAGCGCTTCTTCGCCCGCAAGGGCCTGCCGCCAGAGGACTGCCTCGACCTAACCCAGGAGACGTTCCTCGGGATTTACAGGGGATTGGACGGCTACGAGCACCGCCAGCGCTTCACCGCCTGGCTCTATCGGGTCGCCACGACCACCTATCTGAAGCGGCGGCGGACGGCAGCGACGGCGAAGCGGGCGGCAGTGGAGGTGTCGCGCGACGACATGGAAAATCCCGAGGCAACCCTGGCTGTTCCCGGCCGGCAGCTCAACGGCCTGCTCGACGAGGAGCGCTGGAGGGCTCTGCGGACCGCGGTGGCCGAGCTGCCGGAACAGATGCGTGACTGCCTGACGTTGCGCCTCTACCACCAGCTCGACTACAAGGAGATCGCGGCGCTCAAGAAGATCTCACTGGAGACCGTGAAGGCTCACCTCTTCCGCGCCCGGCAGAAGCTCAAGGAGAGATTGGCCGGCTACGCTCTCGGCGATCTGGAGGACTGAGACCGCATGACCCGACCGCTCACCGATCGCGAAGCCCTGATCGCGGCCCTGGCCGAGGAAGCCCGGAGCGGCGCCGGCGGCGAGGAGCCCGCGCCCGAAGAGCTCCTCGACTACCTGGCGGGCCGTCTGGCGCCGGAGGACGAGCGGCGCATCGACCGGCAGATCGTGGCCAGCCCCGCCGCCGCCCGCGCGCTCCTCGATCTCGCGGACCTCGAAGCCGCCGGAGCCGCGGCGGGCGCACGGCCGAGCGAATTGGCGGCGCAGGCCGGCTGGCGCGATCTGAGAGGCCGGCTGCCGGCCGCGGGCCCCTGGTTCCGGCGGCAATCACCACTGCTCTCGTCGGTGGCCGCCGCGCTGCTGGTGACCACCTTGGGCCTTGGCTCCTGGGTGTGGCGGCTGCAAGGCGAGCTGCGCCACCCCATCGCCAACGTGCGGAGCCTCGAGCTTCCCGCCAGCACCCGCGCGGAGACCGAGCGGGTCATCGAGCTGCCTCCCGAGGCACCGTTGCTGCTGGTGCTGGAGCCCGCCGAGCGCTGCCCCGTTTATACGGCCGCGCTCGAAGGGCCGCAGCCCGGTGCCCGGCAAACGATCGCGGGCCTGGAGCGAGACGAGGGGGGGCAGCTCGCTCTTCAACTGCAGCGCGCCGAGCCCGGGCACTACCGGCTGCGCCTCTTCGGCTGCGAGCCGCGCCACGAGCTGACAGAGCACCGCTTCCAGATCTCTCGGCCGCATGGCGATTGACCTGGCCCGCCATCCGATCCGCCAAGGGGCGCTCGCGCTCGCCGGCGCCGCGGCGCTCGCGCTCGCCTCCTGCCGGGGGCCGGACCGTCCGCCGGCCGCGATCCGCGACTGGCCGGCCGGCGAGCTGCGCTCGGG
>JBKPTH010000102.1:0-110759 GCA_046765915.1 Acidobacteriota bacterium
GTCAGTTCCCCAAGGGCAAGCTTCTCGCCTGGCTTGCCGCCCTCGGCCGGTCCCCACGTTATGCGCAGTCGCGGCCGACGCAGCAGGCCACTTGCTTGAACCGAGATCGCCAACTCCACATAACTGGGCGCTCGCCATAACTCCTTCACCTTCCTTTCGTCCTGCCTTTCCCCCGCAGGAATCGCCAGCCCAGCAGCAAGCCGGCGCCGAGGCCGATCGCCACCGTGGGCAGCGGGTGCTCGCCGGCGACCCGCCGCAGCTTGCCGGCCTTGGCGCTCGATCGGCTCTTGAGGAGATCCAAGGCGTCGCGGCCGAGCTGCCGGGGCGCCAGTTTCGACTCGAGAGCCGCGAGGGTCTCGTCCATGTCGGCGCGGGTGCGCTCGATCTCGGAGCGGATCTCCTCCGACGTCCGTCCGCCGTTGGACGGCGAAGGCGCGGTGGTCACGAAACCTTCTGCTTCAGCCATTCCTTGTCCTCCCGTAAGCCTTGCGTGGTTCTCCGGGGAACGATGCCTTCGCCCTTGAGCCGCTCGAGGGCCTTCCTGACGAGCAGATAGCCGGCGGCGCCGAGGAGGAGACCGATGATCAGGGGGGCCAGCCAGACCGCGACGCGGAGCGAGATGAAACCGTCGAGGAGCGCCGTGAGGCCGTAGATCGCCGCCAGCAGCAGAGCGAGGGCGGCGAGCAACGCGACACCGCCGCCGAGGGCGAGCGCGCCGAGGTGCGCTCCCAGCCGCGATGCCTTCTCGGACATCTCGGTCTTCGCCAGCTCCACCTCCTGGCGGAGCAGCGTGCTGATCTCGCGCGTGAGCTGCTTCAGCAGTTGTCCGAGGGACCGTTCCTCCACCCCCGCAGACCGTTCTTCCATGACAGCCATGGCTCCGACTCCTTTCGAAACGGATCTCCAGATGGAGACCGCGTCCCAGCCTGAGGAGTCGCAAGGGATGTGCCAGATTCACATCGGGACGACCCACCGCACGACCACCCAGCACCACACCGCCGCCAGGACCGCCGCCATCAGGTCGAGCACGACGCCGGCGCGCGCCATGCGGGGGATGGTGACGTAGCCGCTGCCGAAGACGATGGCGTTGGGCGGCGTGCCCGCGGGCAGGGCGAAATCGCAGGAGCAGGCGATGGTGGCGGCGAAGAGCGTGGTGACCAGCACCTCCGGCGCCACGGCGTCGCGCAGGACGACGAGCATCACGGCGATGGTGGCGGTGTTGGAGGCCACCGCCGTCAGGGCGACGGTGGCGAGGCTCGCCAGCAGCACCTGGGCGAACGGCGGCAGGCCGCGCACCGCCGCGAGCTGCGCGCTCATGAAAGCGGAGAGGCCGCTCTTCTGGATGGCCGCCGCCATGGCGAAGCCGCCGCCCAGCAGCAGCAGCGTCTCCCAGGGCACGCGCGACAGGGCGCGGAAGCCGAGCACCTGGCGGCCCTGCGAGCGCCAGAGCATCAGCGAGAGAGCCGCCAGCACGGCGACGCCGCCCTCGAAGTGCGCCGAGGTGAGCTCGAAGGCGGCGATCCGCGGCGCCAGCAGCGAGGTCAGCCACTTGCCGCCGATCCATAAGGCCGCCGCGGCGCAGAAGACGCCGAGCACGATGCGCTCCTGCCGGCGCACCGGCCCCAGCTTCGCCAGCTCGCCTGCCACCACCTCGGCGCCGATCTCGCCGGCCAGGCCATCCCCCCGGCCGATCCGCCACAGCATCCACCAGACGACCGGCAGGAACATCAGCACGAAGGGGAGCCCCACGGCCAGGAACTGCAGGAAGGAGATCGAGACGTCCATGCGCTCCATGAAGCCGGAGAACTGGGCGTTGGGCGCGGTGCCGATCTTGGTGCCGATGCCGCCGACGTTGGAGCCGTAGGCGATCGACAGCATGATCGCCATGCCGTAGCGGGCGAGCCGGCGGCCGCCCAGGTGGTCCTCGATCTGCACGATGACGGCGATGCCGATGGGCATCATCATCGCCGCCGTGGCGGTGTTCGAGATCCACAGCGAGATGAAGGCCGTGGCGGCGAGAAAGCCGGCGAGCAGGCGGCGGGGATCGGTGCCGACGCGGTCCATGATGCCGAGGGCGATGCGGCGGTGGAGGTTCCACTGCTGCATGGCGGCGGCGATCCCCATGCCGCCGGCGAAGAGGAAGATGTAGGGATCGAAGTACGGCTGGACGCTCTGCCGCACGTTCGTCCCCACCCCCGGCCCGAAGACCCCCATCAGCGGGAAGAGGACGAGCGGCACGCAGGCCGTCCAGTAGATCGGCAGCGCCTCGGTGATCCACCAGACCGCCATCAGCGCCGCTCCGCCCGCGGCGAAGGCCGGCCGCGCGCCCCACTCCGGGTTGTGCTTCAAGGGCGAGTCGAGGCCGGCGAGCAGCGCGAAGGCGAGCAGGCCGGCCGCGAGGCCCGCGAGCTTCCAGGGAGTGAAGACGCGCAAGGACGCCCGCTAGGACAACGTCTCGCGGAGCTGCCGGCGCAGCGCGGCGAGATCCATGGCCACCTCCTCGGGCTCGGTGCGCCCCTGCTGCGCCTTGGTCGGATCCACGCACTGATCGGCCCCCTTGGTGGCCTCGCTACAGGCGAACGGTTCTGCGGGCAGGACATTGGCCATCAAATCCCTCACCTTGAAGCTCATCGTAGCCTCCTGGGACATGCCCCGGTTCGGCGCCGGCCTTTGTGGCAGCGCGGAGAAGAATGCCGTGGAACGACCTCAGTTTAGCAGAGACAGCGCGGATTCTTCACCTCAAGGTGCGGGAGCGCCGTCTTTCGTTTCGAAGGTCACCAGCCAGACGTCCCCCTCGTCCGTCTGGCGCACCGTGTAGAGAGTGCGGTCGTCGGGGCTCACGGCCAAGGCGGTGAAGACGGAGTGCGGCGGCGGCACGAGGAGCGGCCGCGACGCCTTGTCGCGCAGGTCGCAGAGGAAGATCTTGCCGTCGCGGCGGTAGAGCAGGGTGCGGTTGTCATGCAGGAAGATGGGAACGGCGCCGGCCGGGGCCACCTTCTCGTACTTCCCGGAGTCGAAGGAGAAGGTCACGACGTTCCGTTCCTCGAACGTGCCGGCGAGAAGGCGGCCGTCCGCCGACCAGTCGGAGGCCGAAAAGATCTCGCGCGCGTCCTGCGGCGGCGGCAGCCGGCGCAGCCGGCGGCCGGCCGGCTGGGTGAGATCGAGCAGCACCGCCGTCTGGGTGCCCAGGCTCGCCGCCAGGCGCCGGTCGTCCGGCGCGACGATGGGATTGTAGAGAGGCTCGCGGCTGCCGTGGGGGATCGGCTGCAGGCCGCTGCCGTCCGGGCGGATCGTCCAGGCGCCGTAGCCGCCGCCGCGGTCGGAGTAAAAGAGGATCCGCGAGCCGTCGCTCCACCAGCGGGGCAGGCGGTCCTTGGCGCGGTCGTCGGTGAGCTGCCGCAGGCCGCTGCCGTCCGGACGGATGACGAACAGATCCTCCTGCGGCTGGTAGGTGTCGAAGGCGATCCAGGCGCCGTCGGGCGACACCGCCGCGGAGCGCACCGCCCGCGACCCTTGCGTCACCGGCGCGGCCTCGCCGCCGGCCTCGGGAGCGGCCGGATCGAGCCGCCGCCGCTCGAGGTTGGCCTTGTCCTCGTCGGAGGCGTACACCATCCGGCGGCCGTCGCGCGAGAGGCTCAGCAGCCCGATGGAGCCCGAGGACGAGGTCACGGGCTCGGGCTCCCCCAGCGGCCGGCCGGAGTCCTCGTCCACCGCCACCCGCCAGATGTTCATGCTGCCGCTGCGGTCGCTGACGAAGTACAGGGACTGGCCGCCGGGCGACCAGACGGGATTCCAGTTGACGTGCTCGCCCCTCGTCACCTGCACGGGCTCGCCGCCCGCCGCCGGGATCGTCCACACGACGCGCGCGCCGCCGCTCGGCACCCCCCAGTAGGCGATGCGCTGGCCATGGGGGGACCAGCTCGGCTGCACGGCGTCGGCCGGGCCGAGCAGGCGCGTGCGGCCGCTCTCCACGTCCACCACCCAGAGACGGCTGTCGGCCTTGCGCACCATGGGATTCTCGACGCCCTCGGTGGCGAAGGCGATCTCGCGGCCGTCGGGCGACCAAGCCGGGTTGTAGCCGAAATTCGTCAGGCGGCGCGCCGACTCCCCCGTCGCCCCCATGACGAAGAGGCCGCCGCCGTCGCGCTCCGAGCGGAAGGCGATCTGCTGGCCGTCCGGCGAGAACGCCGGCTGCGTGTCGTCCACCGGCGAGTCGCGGGTGAGAGGGACCGGATTGCCGCCGCCGACGCGCTGCAGGTAGATGTCGGCGTTGCCGCCGGCGGACTTGACGTAGAGCAGGAAGGTGCCGTCCGGCGAGAGGCTGGGGAACGACTCGCTGCCCTCCTGGTCGGTGAGACGGGTGAAGTTCAGCTTGGCCGGCGCCTTGGCCGCGCCGCGGCCGCCGCCGGAGACGTAGAGGGCGCCGGCCGCGAGCGCCACCACCAGGCCGAGACCGGCGGCCCACATCCACGGCCGGACGCCGCTTCGCGCGGGCCGGCCGGGGGACGTCCGCACGGTCGTCGTCATCGTCTCGTTGCGCAGCGACTTGAGCTCCTCGAGCGGCCCGTCGATCGTCGGATAGCGATCGGCCGGGTCCTTCGCCAGCAGGCCCGCGACGAGGCGCTCGAGCTCGGGCGGCGCGTCCGGCCGCAGCTCCCGCAGCGGCTTCGGCTGCTCGTTGAGCAGGGCGTGGAGCACGGCGGACTCGTGCTCGCCGCGGAACGGCCGGCGGCCGGTCACCATCTCGTAGATGACGACGCCCAGCGACCACAGGTCCGTGCGGTGGTCCACCTCGTCTCCCCGCGCCTGCTCGGGGGACATGTAGGCGGGAGTCCCCACCGAGGAGCCGGTGCGGGTGATCGCCGCCGAGCCCGCCAGCTTGGCGAGGCCGAAGTCGAGGATCTTCACCACGCCGTCGCCGGTGACCATGAGATTGGCCGGCTTGATGTCCCGGTGCACGATGCCGCCGCGGTGGGCCTTGGCGAGGCCGCGCGCGATCTGCAGGGCGATGTCGGTCGCCTCGTCGAGGTCCAGCGGTCCGCGCTCGATCTTCTTGCGCAGGATCTCGCCGTCGTAGTGGGACATGGCGAGATAGAGCCGGCCGTCCTCGGTCTCCCCCACCTCGTGGATGGTGCAGATGTTGGGATGGTCGAGGCCGGAGGCCGTCCGCGCCTCCTGGAAGAAGCGGGCCTTCGCTTCCGGATCGCGGGTCAGCTCGGGCGGCAGGAACTTGAGCGCCACCGTGCGCGACAGGTGGAGGTCCTCGGCCTTGTAGACGATGCCCATGCCGCCGCCGCCGACGTGCTCGAGGATGCGGTAGTGGGAGATCGTGCGGCCGGCCAGGCTGCCGGTGTCTCCCGAGTGGAAGGGCGCCGAAGGCGTGGGCATGTCCCGCAGCGTCGGATCGAGGGTGCCCGAGGCCAGGGGGGAGCCCAGCATCGCGGCCACTCCCAGCAGGTCGGCCCGCAGCTCGTCCATGCGGGTGTAGCGCTCGGCCGGGTTCTTGGCCAGGGCCCGCCCGACGATGCGCTCCAGGTCGGCGGGCACGCCGGAGCGCAGGCTGACGATGGGCTCGGGCTCGTTGGCGAGGATCTGCCGCACGCGGTCCTGATCCGTGTTGCCCGAGAAGGCCAGCCGGCCGGTGAGCATCTCATAGAGCACGACGCCCAGCGCCCAGACGTCGACGCGGACGTCGAAAGCCTCGCCGCGGATCTGCTCGGGCGCCATGTAGCCCGCGGTGCCCACGGCGGTGCCGTCGCGGGTCAGCCGCGACTGGTCCGCCAGCTTGGCGATGCCGAAGTCGACGATCTTCACCCGGCCGTCCGGCGACACGATGACGTTGGCCGGCTTGACGTCGCGGTGGACGATCCCCTTGGCGTGCGCGGCGGCGAGACCGGCGGCGATCTGGGCGGCGAAGTGGACGGCGTCGAGCAGGGGCAGGGCGCCGCGCTCGATCTTGCGCTTGAGCGTCTCGCCCTCGCAGAAGTACATGGCGATGAACAGCCGCTCGTCCTCCGTCTCGTCGATCTCGTAGACGGTGCAGATGTTGGGATGGTCGAGCACCGAGGAGGCCCGCGCCTCGCGCAGGAAGCGCCGCTTGTCGGCCTCGTTGGCGCTACGGTAGGTGGAGAGGAATTTGAGCGCGACGATGCGGCCGAGCTTGAGGTCCTCGGCCTTGTACACCACTCCCGCGCCTCCGCCGCCGAGGCGTTCGAGAACGCGGTACCGAGAGATGGTGCTGCCGATCAACGGCGAGGTCCTTGGCGGCTCCTAAAGGATAGACGCGAGTCTATCACTTCACCGTCAGACCCAGCCCTCCTCTTCGAAGAACGGCATGGCCGCCTCCTCCGGCCGGGCGAGATCGGCGGCGAGCACGGCGACGCCGAGGGCTCCGGAATAGAGGCAGTGGGGAGGCTCGGAGGCCTGGTCGACCCCTAGCGCCGCACGGTTCGCCAACTCGCGCGCGCGGTCCAGCCACTCCGGGCCGCCGCCGTGCCGGTAGAGGTTGAGGAGAGCGTAAGCACGGCCGGCGAGGCCGCAGCATAGGCTGCCGTGGCCCTCCGGAGCCTCCCAGGCATTCCAGGCGGCGCCCTCGGCCAGGGCGAGGTAGCGCGGGTTTCCGAGTATCCGATGGGCGAGCGTCCAGAGGAAGACGAAGCCGGCGCTGCCGTTGCACCAGCCCGGCATAGAGCCGTAGTCGCTCCCATCTCCTCCCACCCATCGCCAGCGTAATCCGCGGCCCCACGGCCGGGCGTGGTCCGCCAACCGGACGAGCCGCTCTTCGAGCCGCGAGGGCAGGGGTTGACCGGAGGAGCGGCACCAGCGCAAAAAGGCGTAGAGGCAGCCGGCCCAGCCGTGCGCGATCCCATGGTTCAACCCCCCCTCCGTGAAGAGGAAGGACAGCTCGTCGATCTCGGCCCAGAGGCTGCGCGCCAGATCCTCGCCCCAAGCCTGCAGCTTGGCGCGGCATGCGGCGGTGGGCTCCGCGTCCGGAAGCGTGTCGAGGAGCAGCGACGCCGCCAGGAGGAGGCCCGCGCGTCCCATCGTGACATCCCTGTTCGGGCAGGGCCCTCGCGCGGACTCGAGAAAGTCATTCACCGCGCCGGCCTGGACGCCGGACCGGCCGCAGGCGTGCGCGATCAGGGCCCGGACAGCATGGACGCCTGGGGCGGTGTGGTAGGCGGATCTCTCCCCCACGGCCTCCCGGGACACCTTGGACTCCGGATTGTAGAAGGCTTCCTCGGAGCCGCAGGAGGCGGCGGCCTTCTCGGCCCACACGTCGGCCAGGGAGAGCAGGCGGGGATCGCTGCGCGCCATGGAGATCCGATAGAGCGCGCAGGCGATGCCGGCGGCTCCGGAGTTGGCGGAAGCCGTCGGCGCCGGCAGGCCGGCCGCGAGCAGCGGACCCTCCTCGCCAACGAGATCCAGGATCCGGGCCAGCAGCGACTCGCCGGTGGAGGCACGGCTGTGGGCTTCGGCGGCGAAAGGGGGTGGAGTCACATCCGCGAGCGCCGCCACCAACTCCGCCATGAAGGAGAAGCGTTCTCCGGGCTCCTTGCGCAGGGCCCGCGCCAGCACCGCCTCCAGCTCCGGCCAGGGCTCGGCACCCCGCTCGACGAACGGCAGCGGCGGCTCCTCCGCGATCTGGCGGAGCATCGCGTCGCGCTCGAGGGAGAAGTCACGGTAGTGCGCTCCCGTGACCATCAGGTAGAGGAGAGCGGCGACGGCGTACTGCTCCCCCGCCGGCGAAGCCTGGGGCAGGGTGGCCTCCCGCCGCTTCGCATCGGCGAGCTCGGGCTCATAGAAGAACGCTACGCCCGCCCGCGGCGCCCACGCCAGGTCACCGCAAGCCTCCGCCAGGCGGGAATAGCCGAAATCGAGCAGGCGCACGGCGCCGTCGCGGCCGACGAGCAGGTTCCGCAAGTGGACGTCGCCATGAAGGACATTCCGCTCGTGGAGGCGCGCGTAGGCGGCCGCGACCTGGCGGCAAAGGTCCAGCAGGACGGGCCGGGCGGACGGCCCCCGCCGCCGGAGCTCCCGCGCCGCACGCTCGGCGTCCACGCCGGAGCACCATTCCAGGGCGATCCAGCGCCGGCCCTCGATCTCGCCCGTCGCCAGAAGCCGGGGAGCTCCCTCCCCCTCCAGCATGGCAAGGATCTCTCGCTCCCGAGACAGCCGCTCGGACGCATGGCCTGTGGCGACGCGGCGCTCTATCTTGAGGGCCGCCATGCCCGCCGTGCCGCGCGCCGAGTAGAGCTCGGTGTCCTCGAGGATGTGCAGACATTCGAGGATCTCGAAGCCGGCGACCTCCTCGCCCGGCCGCAACCCGGGGCGGACTCCCGCCGCGTCCGCCGCCCCTTCGGCAATCAGGAAACCGGATTCGAGAAGCCGCTGCAACAGCGGATACGCGTCCTCCAGGGTGGTCTCGGGATCGACGTCCCGAGCCCGGCTGAAACGGATCACCGCATCGACGACGGTATGGGGCTCGCGGAACTCCGCCAGCAGCTCGGCCGCCCGCGCGTCGAGGATCTGGGAAGGCATCCGCGAGCGAGGATGGGTGACCGCGACGTCTCCCTCCTGGTGGGTGAAACGGGTCCGGACGCCCTCCGGCAGGTCTCCGACCGGGATCAGGATCACGTCGGGAGAGAGCACCAATGGATCGGTGATGGCCACCGGGCGTCAGCTCTCCCCCCAGGCGAGCGCACCGGGCGTCCAGGTATCGGTATCCACGCCTTCGAGACGGAGACGATCGACGGCGAACCGCCACGGCTCGACCCCCGCGGCCGCGGTGCGGGCGGAGAGGAGCGCCCGCGCCAGCCGGCGCGTCAGCCAGAGGCGCCAGCTCCCTCCTTCTCCCCAGGCGGTCTCCTCCTTCGCGGGATCCACGCCCCAGGAGACCAGGCCTTCACCGCCGATCTCGGAAGTGAACGGGACTCCTTGAACCGCCACGCCGGCCAGCCGCCGTGTCACGATCTCCGCGGCTTCCGCCAGCCGCTCGAAACTGGGGAAGTAGGCGACGATCTTGTCCGGCCGCAGCAGGCCAGCGGCATCCGAGCCCACCTTGAACTGGCTGGCGCGCCCCGCCTCCAAGGCTTCGAGGATCGCCCCGAAACCCTCGGCGAGAGTCTCGGCGAGCGGGCTCACATAGAGCTTCCAGGTGGGCTCCCCACGCAGCCTGGGGTCCTCGGCGGCGCCGCGAGAGCGCGCGCGCCAGCTCAACCAGAGGGAGGAGGCGGAGCCCGTCGCAACCCAGCTCCGCTCGAGGAGCTTGCAGCAGGCTCCCCCCGACGCGACGCCCAAGTACCGCTCGGTGGCCTCGGCGGAAGGCAGGAGCCGCTTCCACCGGGGGGTCAGCGGACAATGGTTGTAGGTATAGAGACGCCAGGAAAGGAGGATCGGATCGTCGACCGCCAGGGCCTGCCCGTAGCGCAGGGCCGCCCGCGACAGCTCGGCGAGGCGGCCTGAACCATCCCTGCGGCCACCCGTCTCCTCGAAGAGCCCGGAGGCGGCCGCGCCCGACACGAACGTGCCGCCGCCGTCGACCTCCAGGACACCGTCAGCCACGAGCCGGGTGACGGTCCGCGCCGCGGCCTCGCCGAGCGCCGCGCGCACGTACGCCGGCAAAGGGCCGGGCTCGCGCAGGGTCAGGAACAGCAGGGCCGTGTCCCGGTCGACCGACTTGACTCCCAGCCCGGAGCTCTCGTGAGGCTTCAGGATGCCGTAGAAGCCGGGCGCCTTCGCCAGATCGGCAACCGCCTGGCGTTCCTGGGAAGGCAGCCGGTCGTAGAGAACGAGCTCGTAGAGCGGATTGGCGCGCAGAAGGCTCGCCAGGACCTTCGATGCCGCCATCCGGATCTCCTGCCGCCGCAGCTCGCCGGCCGCTATCCGGCCGCCACAGCCTCCCGGAGCTGCTGGCGCAGGAAGGCGAGGGCCTCCCGCTCTTTATCCTTATCCTTGTCCCTCTTCCCCTCCGTCACATCGGTGCAGTCGGTGCATTGAGGCTGCTGGGTCTGGTCCAGGCAGGGGCATGCCCCGGTGAGGCTGCTTGCACAGGGGCAGCCCTGATCGTCGTCGTCGTCGTCCTCCCGCTTCGTCTTGTAGTCGCAGTGGCCGGGCGATCTCTCTCCCGCATTGAAAAAGATCTGCGTCGTCAGCTCACGGTATTCGAAGCTCATTCTCCCTCCTCGGGGCAGGAACCCCATTGCAGCACCGCGGAATAAAGGGATTACCTTAACAGTATACTACCTCGCGGCTTCGCCGCGAAGGGTCAACATCCAGATATCTCCCTCGTCCGTCTGGCGCACCAGATAGAGGACGCGGCCATCGGGGCTGAGATCCAGCGTCCTGAATCTCGAACCGCCGGCGGCGGCCAGAACCTCCCGCGATTCCCGGGTCAGGCTGTCGGCCATGAAGATCCCTCCGCCATCATCGACGTAAAGCAGCCGGCGGGAGTCGCGCATCCACACCGGGCCGAAACCCTGCTCCGTCAGCCTCTCGTAGCGACGGGAGCCGAGAGAGTAGAGAAGGATGCCGGATTCCCCGAGCATCCCCGCCAGCCGTCGGCCGTCGGGAGACCAGGAGGTGGCGAGGAAGGGCTTGCCTTGCCCCGGCGGTGGCAAGGGCTCGGGGGTCCGCTGCGCCAGCGGCTTCGTCAGATCGATGAGAGAGGCGCTCGTGGATTCAGTCCTGCACACCAGCCGGCGGCCGTCAGGAGACATGACCGGCTGGTAGATCGCCTGCCGCGTGGTGAGGGGCCGCAGCTCACTCCCGTCGGGACGGATCGACCATACTCCGAACTTCCCGCCGCGATTCGAGAAGAAGACGATCCTGCCGTCGGACGACCAGTTGGGCCCACGATCCTTGAAGGGATCCTTCGTAAGCTGCCGGAGACCGCTGCCATCCGTCCGCACGAGGACCAGATCCTCCTGCGGCTCCAGGGAGGTGAACACGATCCATTGGCCGTCCGGCGACACCCTGCCGAAGGTCAGGTCCCGCGGTCCTTGGGTGATCGGCGCCAGCGGACCGGTAGCCTTGGCGCTGAGGGGGTCCAAGGCCGTCCGCACCAGGTTCGCCCGCCGGTCCCGCGTCGCATAAAGGAGCCGCCGGCCATCGCGCGAGAGGCTCAGCAAGCCGCTCCACTGGGAAGGCGTCGTCAGCGGCTGCGCGTCCCCGCGCACTCTCCCCGTCTCCTCGTCGATCGGCAGGCGCCAGAGATTCATGCTGCCGCTCCGATCGCTGGCGAAGAAGAGATACCGCCCATCGGACGACCAGACGGGGTTCCAGTTGAGATACGCGTCGTCGACCGCCGGCACCGGATCCCGCCCGTCCGGCAGGCTCGTCCACAGGACCCGTCTGGCGGTGTTGGCGGGCACACCCCAGTAAGCGATCCGCCGCCCGCTGGGAGACGGGCTCGGCTGGACGGCGTCGCTTCTCACCGCCAGCCGGCGGCGACCGGTCGCGACCTCAATGCGCCAGATCTGGCTCGGGCCCAGCCACGACTGCGGATCCTCCACGCCCTGAGTACCGAAGAAGATCTCCTTGCCGTCGGGAGACCAGGACGGGTTGTAGCCGAAATCGGTGAGGCGGCGGACCGACTCGCCGGTCGCCCCCATCAGAAAGAGGCCGCCGCCGTCCCGCTCCGAGCGGAAGGCGATCTGCTTGCCGTCCGGCGAGTAGGCGGGCTGGGTATCGTCGACCGGTGAGTCCGCCGTCAGGTCGATCGAATTGCTGCCGTCGACGCGTTGCAGGTAGATGTCAGCGTTGCCAGGCCTGGTCTCCCGCGCGTAGACGAAGTAGTCCCCCTCCGGCGACAGGCTCGGGAACAGCTCCCGTCCTTCCTGATCGGTCAGTCGCGTATAGGCGGCTTGCAGGGGGGCCTCGGGCTCGCCGAAGCGGGGCAGGAACCGGATCGCGAGGACGGCCAGGACCACCCCCACGGCCGCGGCGACCCAAACCCACGGCCGGACCCCCGTCCGCGGCCGCCGCAGCAGCATCGTGCCGGTCAGGGTGGCGCCGCGCAGGGCGCGCAGATCGCGGAACACCTCGTCGGCCGAGGCGTAGCGCTCCGCCGGTTCCCGCGCCAGCAGCCGGCCGACGATGCGCTCGAGCTCCGGCGGCGCCCCGGGCCGCACCTCCCGCAGCGGCTGCGGGCGCTGGTTCAGGATGGCGTAGAGCACCGCCTGCTCCTGCTCCGCCTGGAACGGCCGCCGGCCGGCGAGCATCTCGTAGAGCACGACGCCGAGCGACCAGAGGTCGGTGCGGGCGTCCACCTCCTCGCCCCGCGCCTGCTCGGGAGACATGTACGCCGGCGTGCCGGCCGAGGAGCCGGTGTGGGCGATCGCCACCTCTCCCGCCAGCTTGGCGAGGCCGAAGTCGAGGATCTTCACCACGCCGTCCTCGGTGACGACGAGATTGGCCGGCTTGACGTCGCGGTGGACGATGCCGCTGCGGTGGGCCTTGGCGAGGCCGCGGGCGATCTGCTCGGCGATCTCCATCGCCTCCTCGACGGGCAGCGGGCCGCGCTCGATCCGGCGCCGCAGGGTCTCGCCGTCGTAGCACGGCATGGCGATATAGAGCCGGCCGTCCGTGGTCTCCCCCACCTCCAGGATGGTGCAGATGTTCGGGTGCTCGAGGGCCGAGGCGGCGTGCGCCTCCTGCATGAAGCGCTGCTTGGCGCTGGGGTCCCGCGTCAGCTCCCAAGGCAGGAACTTGAGCGCCACGACGCGGTCGAGGCGCGTGTCGCGGGCCTTGCAGACGATGCCCATGCCGCCGCCGCCGAGGGGCTCCAGGATCTCGAAGGGCCCCGCCGTCGGCGCCAGCAGCGCGCTCTCCCGCGCGCCCGGGCGGGAGGGCGCGGCGACGGGGACCTCCAGCAGCGTGCGGTCCTGGTCCGCCTCCGGCGAGAGCAGATCCGCCGCCAGGTTCCGCAGGTCGGAGCGCAGCGCCTCCATCGTCGCGTAGCGCTCGGCCGGCCGCTTCGCCAGCGCCCGCGACACGATCCGCTGCAGCGCCGCCGGCACGCCCGGGCGAAAGACGGCGAGGGGCCGCGGCTCCCGCTCGACGATGGCGCGCGCCATCTCCTTCTCCGCCGCGGCCTCGAAGGGCAGCCGGCCGGTCACCAACTGGTAGAGCACCACCCCCAGCGACCAGATGTCGGCGGCGGGTCCCGCGGGCTCGCCGTGGAACTGCTCGGGCGAGATGTACGCCGTCGTCCCCATCGCCGTGCCGGCGCGGGTGAGCCGGGACTGATCGGCGAGCTTGGCGATGCCGAAGTCGAGGACTTTCGCCTGGCCGTCGGCGGTGACGATGACGTTGGCGGGCTTGACGTCGCGATGGACGATCCCCCGCTCGTGGGCGCGGGCGAGGCCGGCGGCGATCTGCCCGGCGATCTCGACCGCCTCGCCGACGGGGAGCGGGCCGCGCTCGACGCGGTCGCGCAGCGTCTCGCCGGCGTAGAGCGCCATGGCGATGAACAGCGCGCCGTCCTCGGTCTCGCCGATCTCGAAGATGGTGCAGAGGTTCGGATGGTCGAGCGACGAAGCCGCCTTGGCCTCGCGGATGAAGCGCCGCTTCTGCTCCTCCGGAGCGCCGCGCTGCGAGGCGAGGAACTTCAGGGCGACCAGCCGGTCGAGCCGCACGTCGCGCGCCTTGTAGACGACGCCCATGCCGCCGCCGCCGAGGCGCTCGAGGATCTGGTAGTGGGAGACGGTGCTGCCGATCAAGAGCCGCTCACGCTCGTTTCCAGGTGCTCCGGGGCGGCCGAAAGTTTAGCAGAACCTACCTCTCCAGGCGCCCGCCACCACCCCCGCAGGTGGCGCGCCGCCGGCGGCGCCGGGGCAGACTGAGCTTGGGAGGCGATCCTCATGAACGAGCTACGAGTCCGCGACCTGATGACGGAGAACGTCCTCAGCGTCCGTCCCGGCGATACCGTCGACAGGATCTACGACGCGATGGCCGAGCGCGGCATCCGCCACCTCACCGTCATCGACGCGGACGGCGACCTCGTCGGCGTGGTCTCCCACCGCGACCTGCTGCGCCACGCGCTCATCGAGCGTCCGGACCTGCCGCTCTTCGTCCAGCGCGCGCTGCTGCGGCGGACGAAGGTCGAGGACATCATGACCTCCGAGGTGGAGACGGCCGAGCCGGACACGCCGCTCGCCGAGGCCGCGCTGATCATGTTCGACAACAAGCTCGGCTGCCTGCCGGTGGTCGAGGGCTGCCGCGTCGTGGGCATCCTCACCGAGTCGGATTTCGTGCGCTGGTTCAGCCGCCCCGCGCCCGCTGCCGCAAAGCTGCGAGCTCTTGGTGGAAGCCTTCGACGATGACCTCCGGATCGGGGACCAGCCCGGCGTCCGAGGCGAGGCCGAGCCGCACGTGGCCGGCGTAGCTGATGATGCTGATGCCGAGCCCCAGCTTGCCTGACTGCGGCACCCAGAAGAAGAGCTCCCGGATCGGCACGCCGCCGAGGCGCAGCATCTCCCGCGGGCCGGGCACGTTGGTCATCACCGCCGTCGCCTTGGTGCCGAAGATCTTGACCACCAGGTTCTGCACCGCCAGCGGCACCAGCCCCATCAGCCGCAGGATGGCGTAGACGACGACCGGCTCGGCCGAGCGCTTGAGCGCCAGCGCCCGCCGCCGCAGCTCCGCCAGCCGCGACACCGGATCGTCCTCGCCCAACGGCAGCGACAGGAAGATCAGCCCGAAGCGGTTGCCCAGCTCGGACATGCGGTCCAGCGAGCGCAGATTGACCGGCATCACGGCGCGGAAGCTCAGGCCCTTTTTCCCCTCGCCGTGGCGGTCGAGATAGCGCCGCAGGCCGCCGGTCATGGCGGAGACCAGGACGTCGTTGATCGTGCCGCCGAGCCGCCGGCCCACCTCCTTGACCTCGTCGACCGGCACCGGCTCGGACCACGCCACCCGCTTGGCGACGCCGAGCGGGCCCTTGAACCGCGTCCGGGGATCGGAGGGCCGGGCCAACAGACGGGCGAAGGCCCCGGTCGACACCACGCCGGTCTTGAAGCGTCCGAGCGATTGGAACGCCGCCGCCGTCTGCTCCATCAGGCGGATGCCGTCGGGCATGATCTGCGCCGCCAGCTCCTTGGCGGCCTCGACGCCGCGCGGCGGCTGCCGGAAGAGGTCCGCGAACGGATTCTCGATCTCCTCCAGGGTCTCCGCGTCGAGCCTGCGGTCGGTGAGGGAGAGCAGCACGAGCAGCACCGCCATGCCGTCGCCGATCGAGTGGTGGAGGCGGCCCATGATGACGCTGCCGCCCTTGTAGCCGTCGATCAGGTGGAACCGCCAGAGCGGGCGCTCCATGTCGAACGGCTCGCTCATCAGCGCGCTGACGATCTCGCGCAGCGCGCCGTCGTCGCCGGGCGCCGGCAGGCCGGTCTCGAGCACGTGGGCGTCGAGGTCGAAAGCGGGATCGGCCTCCCAGAAGATCCCGCCGTCCCGGCGGACGACCCGCTGCCGGAACCGCCGGATCGGCAGCAGCCGCCGGTCGAGCAGGGTCTTCAGGCGCTCCCGGTCGAGGCTCCGCTCGAGCACCAGGCAGCCGTTGATGATCATCAGGTTGGTCGGATCATCCATCCGCAACCAGGCGTGATCCACGGCGGAGAGCGGTTCCGGGGCTTCGGCGGGATCCGCAGCGGCCAAGGGGGTTTCCTCCTGACGGTTCTGGAGGAGTGTATACCTCGGGCCTCCAGCGCCGATCCCACCCTGGTCGATTTCTTTGGAGACTATCCGCGCCGCCGGGCCCCTCACTCCCCCTGCCCCTCTCTCCCGCCTCACACCCACCCCCGGGAGAGAGGGGGGTCGAAAACAGCTTTCTTCGTCAGTCTCCCTCCTCTCCCCGGGAGGGCGGGCGTGAGGCGGGAGAGGAGGGCCGGGGAGGTGAGGGGCCTCGGCGGCGCGGAACAGGCCGGTCTACCACCGGCGGCGGCATCGGCGCCCCCACCCGCCCGCGCAGGATTTCCCACCCCCGCGGGTATCGGCGCCGCGGAGCCCTCGCCGGTAACGTTGCCCCCGGAGCAGCGAACCGATCTGGAGGAGCCAAACCATGCTGCAGTTTCGCAACCTGTCCACCGGCGCACCGGCCGACCGCCTGCCGAACATCGACATCCACGAGGCGAACGGCGAGCTCATCCTCAGGGCGGAAGTCCCGGGCCTGCACCTCGGCGAAGTCGGCCTCACCCTCGACCACGACGCTCTGATCATCGACGCCGACGCCTGGGACGATTCCGGGATCGGCCGCGAGCACTACGAGCACGTCCACGGCCGCCTGCCCCTGCCCTTCGGCGCCAGCCCGTCCGTGGTGACCGGCCAGGTCGCGGACGACGTCCTCGAGCTGCGCATCCCCCTGCCGCCGCTGCCCGACGGCGAGGCCTGGCTCCCCAGCGAAGAGCTCGCCTACTGAGAAGGAGATCGCGATGAACCCGACCCTTGAGCTTCTGGAACGCCCCGAGGTCCGCACCGGCTTGGGGCTCAAGACGATGAAGGCGACCGTGTTTCACGGCGTCGACGACATCCGCGTCGAGGAAGTCCCGCGGCCCGTCGCCGGCCCCGGCGAAGCGGTGATCCGCGTCACCCTCACCACCATCTGCGGCACCGACGTGCACATCCTGCGCGGCGAATACCCGGTGATGCCCGGCTTGATCATCGGCCACGAGCCGGTGGGCGTCATCGAGGAGCTGGGACCGGGAGTCACCGGCTACAAGGTCGGCGACCGCGTCCTCGTCGGCGCCATCACGCCGTGCGGCCAGTGCCTCGCCTGCCTCTCCGGCCATCTCTCGCAGTGCGGCCACGGCGGCGGCTACGAGGCCCTCGGCGGCTGGCGCTTCGGCAACACCATCAACGGCGCCCAGGCCGAGTACCTGCTGGTGCCCAACGCGCAGGCCAACATGGCGAAGATCCCCCCCGAGCTGAAGGATGAGCAGGTGGTGCTGCTCGCCGACATTGCCTCCACCGGCTTCTCCGGCGCCGAGTCCGGCCAGGTGCGCATCGGCGACTCGGTGGTCGTCTTCGCCCAGGGGCCGATCGGCCTCTGCGCCACGGCGGGCGCCAAGCTGATGGGCGCCTCGCTGATCATCGGCGTGGACGGCGACGACACCCGCCTCGCCATGGCGAAGAAGATGGGCGCCGACGTGGTGCTCGACTACCGCAAGGCGGACGTCGTCGACGAGGTGCGCAAGCTCACCGGCGGCGGCGCGGACGTCACCATCGAGGCCCTCGGCACGCAGCAGACCTTCGAGAACGCGCTGCGCTGCCTGCGTCCCGGCGGCACGCTGTCGAGCCTCGGCGTCTACTCCGGCAAGCTGCAGATGCCCTACGACGCCTTCGCCGCCGGCCTCGGCGACCACCGCATCGTGACGACTCTCTGCCCCGGCGGCAAGGAGCGCATGCGGCGCTTGATCGAGACCGTCCGCCGTGGCCGCGTGGACCTCACGCCGCTGCTCACCCACACCTTCCCGCTCGACCGCATCGTGGACGCCTACGACCTCTTCAGCCAGCGCCGCGACGGCGTGCTCAAGGTAGCGATCCGGCCATAGGCCACATCAGTTTTCAAAGATCGTAGCGGCGGGCCTGCGGGCCCGCCGTTTTCATTCGGATCGCAAAAATCCGCGCGGCGGCCGGAGCGGACCCCAGCCGCCGCGCCTAAAACTTCAGGACTCCAGAACTACTCGGCCGGCGGCGTCTCTTGCGGCGCCTCGGCCTTGGCGACCGGCGGCGACTCAGCCGGGGGGACAGACGGCGTCTCCGTCGGCTTGTCTTTCTTCTTCCGGATCACCCGCGGACGGGGCTTCACGCCGTGCTTGATGAGCTGCTCGGCGGTGAAGCCATACGTCCCGCGCAGGTGAGCTTCGACTCGCCGCCGCACTTTCTCGCCCTCTCGCTCCACCTGCTGGCGGCGAAAGACGATGTCGCGCAGCTTCGAGCGCAGCTCCTCCTGCTCGGTGTCCAACGAGCGCGCCGAGTCGAGAAACCCCTGCAGATCCGCCTGCAAGGGCTGCACTTGCGGCATGTCCGCAAGCAGCGGCTTGACGCTCTCGTTGAGGAGATCCCAACTGCGGATCTTGGTGGACAGAATCCTCGCTCTGGCCATACTGCGTACCTCCTCTGCTTTACAGCGTTTCGGTTCACTGCCCGGGCCTCCTCCGGTATGAGGAGTCCCCGTTCCGGACGGAGCACGCCCCCGCCCGTTCCCTGCCACATCGTCGATGACAAGTCTGGAGGCTAGCACAGACGGCATCCTTGATGCAGTACAGGTTAATATGAGGCTACTCCAGTTGTAGGCTGCGCGTCAAGAGGATCGACGATGTTGGATTTCTGCTTACCCTGGCCGGAGCTGTTCTGGTGCGTTGCGGCCTGCGACCTGATGGATTCCTGAGATTTCCGCTGGATCACGGCCGACGCCGGGACGTCCGCACGGGATCTCCTGCCGGGTCAAGGCTCATGACCCAATGGGTTGCGGGATTTTCCTGCTGGGTCATGGTCCGCGACCCAATAGGTACGGGACTTTTCCACTGGGTCGCGCACCGCAACCCAATGGGTTTTGGGATTTTTCCACTGGGTCGCGCCGCGTGACCCAATGGGTTACGGCCTTTTTCTGCCAGGTCAGAGTCCTCGATCCAATGGGTTCAGAGTTTTTTCCAGTAGGTTGCGCTCCGTGACCCAGTAGGTTGCGGGTTTTTTCTACCAGGTCGCGGGCCGTGACCCACCAGGTTCGCCGGTGTTTCCACAAGATCTCGCGCCGCAACCCAATGGGTTCTGAATCTCGCTGCCCGCTTACCGAAGGCGATCCAGGGAAACGCACCAGCGGTGCTGCCACGGCTCACAGCTCATCCAGGACCGCTGATCCCCTTGCATACAACCCCAATGGCTGTACAATAACGTCATGGAGACCAAATCCAAAGAAGAGACCGAGCGCATCATCCGCATGCTGAGGACGGCCCTCCGCCTCCTGGGCTTCACCAACCGCGAGATCGAGCGCCGGTTGGGCTATACGCCAAGCTACCTGACCCGGCTCTTCAGCGGCCAGATCGAGCTGCGGTTCGAGCACGTCGTGGACATCGCCAGCGCGATGGGATTGACCGCTGAGGAGTTCTTCCAGTTCGCCTATCCTGAACGCAAGCGAGAGCGCAGCGAACCAGCCATCAAGCTCGACGAGGTGTTGGAAGAGCTGCGACCTGCCGGCAGGGACCCGGAGGGGATTAGGGAACTTCAACAACTGGTAAGCAGGCTCATCCAGCAGAACATAGACAAATTTCCAAAGGCACGAGTTCCAGAGCCGCCGACGGGGGGTGTCCACCTGATCCACCCCAGGGGCTCAGCGTCGTCCTCGAAGCGATCGGGCACGCCGAAGTCGCGCAAGAAGTAGGTTCAGCGAGAATCGTAGCGGCGGGGCCTACGTGCCCGCCGTTCCCCCGCCTCTACGCCAAGCCTTGCCGTAGCGCCCTCTCCGTTATCGGCGCCGCAGCTTCGCGGGTGCCACCGAAGCCCACGCCTGCTCCAGAACCTCCTCGAGAGCGCCTCGCGGAATCGCCGAGAGCCGAATGAGGACCGCCGGGTAGCCTCGCCCCCCTCGCGAAGGCGCGCCAGGAACTTGCCGCGGACTCGAAACGCCGCCGTCCCGTACGAGGTTCCCTCTTCCACGCCTGGCAGGGAGAGGGCGATCTCACGTACGGTGTCGAAGGTCGCCATTCTTCAGCTCTCTACCTCCCCAACGCCCTCTCCCGCCACCGGCGCACGCTCATCACGTCGAACCGCTCCCCCTCGAAAACGATCTGCTTCATGGTCTTCTTGCCGTTGTCGCTCTCGCGCTTCAGCCAGTCCCGCACTTCCCATGGGGGACTCCAGCTTCTCCGAGGGCTTGGGTTCGGGTTGCATTGCCTTGCTTTTCAACTGCGGTGGCAATCGACAACCTGAACGTCGCGACTTCCTCTCCTGCCACCGGAAGATGAGACGCCAGCGTTCGTTGATGCGCATGCTGTAGTAGCCTTGAGATCCACCGATCCCCGTCTCTTGCTCAATACGCGTCGAGCCCTTTATTCATGCAACCAAGCGCCTTGCCCAAGGCCTATTATCTTGGAACAAAAATGCGCGCGCTACCGCCGAGAACGGCTTACTTGGTAAAGTCATCATTTGTAAAGCAAGCTTCAACCTCTCGATTCTTTCTTCCCGAATTGCCGAGTGTTTTCCGATCTCCTCAGCTTTCCTGCGCTCGATGATCAGTTCTTCTAGTTCATCAACATGTAACTGGCATCGGCCCCAAATTTCTTCTCTGGCCCGGGACAACGGAGGATGGTCATTGAGTTTATAGCGCTTAATTGACATCTCAGCTCTTTCCCGATCCCAACCACCAGCTTCAGCAGGGACCGCTACGCCTCCATTTGAGAAGGTTACGAGATCAACATCGCTCTTACGAGTGGGATCTATGAGGACACAAACTTCATCATCACAGTTATCTTCAGGGCAAGTCGCAACCAGGCTTCCAGCTTTTAGCGGAAAATAACTACCCTTTTTAGCGTTGCCGACGCTGCCGCAGAGACGGTAGTTCAGGTAGTCGAAGGCGCGCCACCAGTAGCCGTCCCGATCAGGGTCTTTCGCTTCCTTCTTTGGACGAAAATGTTCGACTTGCCAATGAGAATAAGTGTCGCGAGATTCAGAGAACCAGCACTTGCCGTTACTGAATCCCTCCAGCCATTCTTTGACCTCTCCCCAAAGATATGAGTTGTCGTCGATAATCCTATCACGCGCCGCCTTATCCGGGGCTGCCTTAAGCTTATCCGTTAAAGCCTTGGCCTCCTTTAGCCATTTTCTCGGCGGCTTTTTACCATTGGGATAATTGATGTGTATCATCGGACCTCGCCCCCATGTATACCAGCCAGCAGTTCATCTGCATATGAATCAATTTCAAGCTTCTCCTGCGGTGTCAGTTTTTCGACAGCGGCTTTGTGACGTCTGGCCATTGCGATGGCGAACCTCTCAAAGTAAGGATCGCTGAACTCACGATTAAAGCCTAGTTTAGCAAGTTCGTCGGTCAGCTCCGCATATTCCCGCCCTTCTTCTTTGGTCCATGTTTCGCGTTTCGAATGGAGCAAAAGGCGACGGGTGATCTTATCTAGTGTGGGTTGATCAATCGTAGAACTAAGATCAAAGATGCTTGTGAGTATGCCAGCCACGCCAAGGCCTTGCAAATCGAACTCGGGTCGTTCTACCCTGATTGATCCATCTTGCTCACGACGCATGATCATGATTTCTTCGCGCTTGAGAGCTCCGACAACCAGCGGTGAATGGGTCGACGCTATCAATTGAGTGTTAGGAAATGCTCTGCAGAAATCCTGCACAACGTGGTGCTGCCATGTGGGATGAAGATGGAGATCAATTTCATCGATCAAGATGGTCCCATCGATCTGGGTTGGATCATCATTCCAATCGCGAACTTTTAGAGAACAACGCAACAAATGCCCCATCAGGGCGAACAAACTACGGTAACCGTCACTCAGCTCCCCGAACCGCAGAGGCGTCCCGTTGAGCTGTAAGTCGTTCTCGCCTTCGCTGAAAAGTTTACCATCATTACTCAGAACTAAATCGTCAAGACTTCTGTGCAATGCACCAACCAATTTACTGGACAGATAACCCGTCCGTGACTCCTCGATACCCGATGTATCGCCTCGAAGCAGCTCACTAAACCCCTCAGGTGTTACTAGCCATGCGTCAGCGTCGAAAAGAGAGCGAACCCAGTCATTCTCCTTCCTCTCCTCATTTCGCATGGAGTCGCGCCCTTCGCTGAAGGTTCTCACTGCACCATATCCAGATATAAAACCGAATTGTGAGGACCAATCTGATCTAAGTTTACCTAAATGCTTAGCACAGTTTACTAATGGGGCGTTAGGCTTATCCGGCCTGTGTAGTGTCAAATCCTCATCGGGAATTTGGACGAAACGCGTCGATCCTGCCATGATCTGGAGTCCGACAGCAAAATACCCGGCGCCCGTCGATAGGCCTCCTAGGTCAGGAATCAGCTCGAAAAGCACTTCTATACTCCCCCGGCGAGATCCTTTACGCAGATATCCCCCAGCCTTGGTCTCAATCTCATTTGCTGCGGCTAGCCCAATTGCCGCGAGCGCTAAACACCTCAGGATGGTGGTCTTACCTGCCGCATTGTCACCGAGGAAGACGTTCACGTCCTTTTGCAAGACAACCTCTTGTGTGTCATGAAAGGGACCGATGTCACGGAGACGAAACCGCGAAATACGGAAGGCAGGATAGCCAGGAAGCACTTCGGGTTCTTCCTCTCGGCTCTGTTGACCGGACAGTTTTGCCTCCCAGAACCGTGCCAGTTGACTACTCGCGCTGCGAATAGCCTGTATCAAGCGCTCTTGGGTCTGTCCGGACTCTACCGAGATTCGAGCTCGAAGCCAATGCCTGACTTCAAGCTCGTTCCACCAGCGTTCGGACAATGCTTCGTAACATACAGCCCGAACTTCCGGAGATTGATCCTTATGAGCAATTTCCAGAAGAAAGGTGCGTGTCGTGTCGTCCGGCCATGCAACTAACCCTCTCAGAGCCTCGCATCTTGTTCTTTCGTCTAGAGCGCCGGATCCACGCTGGAAAAGCAAATCGCGAGTGCCTCGAAACCTAGATTCCCGCCAACGGCGCACACTCATGACATCTAAGCGTTCACCCTGGAAAACAATCTGCCGGACACGCTTCTTCCCGTTGTTACTTTCGCGTCTCAGGTAATCGCGGATTTCCATCCAACGAACCTCACCGTCAGAGTTGCGGATAACCAGGAAGACTGGAAATTTCTGCTCAATCCAATAGCTGACATGGCGCTCGTCTCGAATCGTAAATATCTCCGCACCGTCGCTCTTCCGTTTACGCAAGTAGGAGTCGCCTGACTTCAACTGTACGAACAGCATTTCTCCGGTAGGTTCTCCGGCATCATTCCTTAACTCAATTTCTAAATCGATGCCGTGATCGCTCACCCTCTTCTCGCGACAGATTTGCCCGGCCAACGCCACGGTCGAGATCACTTCACCGACCAACGCTCGTTCTTTGCTTTCGCTATCCAGCACCATGGCGGATTGCTCTTGCAGCTGGTTCACCCGAATCTTCATTTCCGGGCTGGCGAACAGCTTCTCCATTTCATCCCAGAGCGGAATGCGCTTTTCGCAACTGACGCAGAGCATGTCCTTCTTGCCTTCCTCCAGCTTCTTCATCGCCACTTCGCGATTGCCTGCTGGCGTGCCACAATGCGGGCAGACATAGTGGCGCAATCGTACTACATTCATAGCGTTCTGGAGCAGGTGTTCGTGGACGTACTTGCTAAAGATAATCTTTTCGCCAATCTCGATCGCCGGATCGAAATAAACTTCCAATTCACCTGTGCCTGCCGCTCGGCGTATTAGCTTCACGCCGAGTTGTTTTCCGGTGAGCGTCCTAAAGTCGGCTGCATAGCGCCAGAGTTGGTCCTGTTGGAATGGTTCAGTGTGGTGGAGCCTCACAACCAAGGTGGCATAAATCTCGTCGAGAAAGCCGTCAAAGCGATAACTCACTAATACGGCGGGGTGACCCACCAGCTCCGGGCGCTCGCGCCGATAATAACTCGGAAAGATCAGCAGTGGGCCCTTATCAGTGTACTCGCGCAGACAGAGGCCGCGCTCCACCAGCGTTTGGTGCATGGCCAATAAGATGAACCGTTCCTCATTGTCTTCGAGTCTTGCCATCGAGGAGTGATACGTAAGGTCGCCCCTCAAGACCCGTTCCTCCGGCAGGCACCCACGTTCATGTTCATCTTCACGCATGGTCTGGATCACGGCCTGGGCATAGGCATTGATACTCTCCGGCTGCAGCAGCACCCAACTGCCGAACTTCAGCTCCCACACTACACCAGGGCCGGAGAGCAGGCTCACAACCGCTTTCAGTTCTTCATCGATGAATCGCGTACCTTCGCTGACCAGCCGTAGTTGCAGAGTCTCCCGTAGCTCATTGAAGCGCAGCAGCACCCAGCCGGCATCCTTGAGTCGAATGATCTCCTCCTTCAGCCGCTTGAACAGTAGCGGTGTGGAGCGCCACGGAATATCCTCCCACCGGATGCCGTCAACAATAGCCTGCTTGAGCTCCTCACAGCCAATATTGGCTTTGGCGCTGGTCTCCAGGAATTGCACATAACCGTGTTTTTTCGCGAAGGCTCCGACTTGGCTCCGGCTTATTCGTAAACCACCGGCATCCACGCGCCCAGCAACCAACAGCTTGGTGAACGCGCGGCGCGCGGCACGGGTGAGATCCCGATCCCACTGGCCCAACGTCTCAAAAAGATCTTCTTTCTGACCATCGAAGACCAGCACCGCCAGCGCGGTGTCATCCATATAAAGCTGGTGGATCAATCGCTGGTCCGCTTGGCCGCCGAAATCCCAGAGCCAGATCTCCCGCTCGACGCCTGCGCCGGAAGACACCGGCAGCCTCCATTGCGTGGCCCAAGCGCCGACTGTTGAGTCGCTGGGTCCCCAATCATTCAAAGCGAGTCGCTTGGAAAGCCCGGTTTTTCCAGCCCCACTCTCACCGACTAGGATTACTTTTGCATTCGTGTATTGGATTAGGTCCGGCGGGGACGACAGAGCCAGCGCTCCGCTTTCCGGTGATCGCGCCTCGCCGACGAATTCCGACAAATCCCACACCCGGATATCGCCCTTCGCATCACCGGAGAGGGCGCTGTGTCCATCGGCAGCCCAAGTAACACCTCTGACTTCGATCGTGTGACCTTCAAGCAATCGTAAGCAACGCCCAGTCTCCACATCCCATAGGCGTACGGTTCCGTCATAGGAACTCGAGATGGCTCGGCGATGATCAACATTCCAGGCCACGCTCACTACAGCGCCCCCGTGGCCTTCAAAGACACGTAAACAGTGGCCCGACTTAGTATCCCACAACCGTACCGTATTGTCAGCTGCACCAGTGAGAGCACGAGATTGATCAGGGCTCCACGCTACACTCCTGACGCCAGCTCCGTGGCCCTCAAGAATGAGTAGACAACGCCCCGTCTCTACGTCCCATAGCCGCACAGTCTTATCTTCGCCGCCAGAAAGCGCGAGGCGTTGATCTTCGCTCCATGCGAGGCTCCAAACGACATCCGTGTGCCCTGTGAGCACGCGACAGCACTTTCCCTTCTCCACGTCCCACAGCCGGACGGTCTTGTCATCAGATCCAGAGAGAGCACGGCGTTGATCGGTGCTCCACGCCACGCTCGTGACCAACTCCGAGTGTCCTTTAAGCACGCGCAAACAGACTCCTGTCTCCATGTCCCACAGCCGCACGGTTTTGTCATCGGAGCCAGAGAGCCCCCGGCGTTGATCGGTGCTCCACGCCACGCTCGTGACCAACTCCGAGTGACCCTCAAGCACGCGCCGGCAGCCTCGGCTCGCCACGTCCCATAGCCGAACGGTCTTGTCATCACTGCCGGTGACAGCGCGCTTCCCATCTGGACTGAACGCATAAGCATAGATTTTCGCCTCGTAGTCGAGCTGGATAGCCTTTCCTTCAGTCTGCTTGCGGGAGGTCCCTGCTGCGGCCGCCGCCGGCTTCGTTTGTGGGCGGCAGGCTTCGAGAAGCTTCGCATACTCCTGGTCGCGGTACTCGGGGAGCCAGTTGATGTAAAGGAATTGTGCCAGAGAGCGATTGATAGGCGCCTCATCAAGTCGCAGGGGGATAAAGCGGCGCTCCTTGTTCAGGGGATCGCGAAATCGGAACGTGCCTGCCTCCAACTGCGCCCACTCAGAGCCGAACGCATTCGCCGACATGCAGAGCAAAAGCACGCGAGAGTGCTCCAGCCCTTCCTCGATCTTCGCCGGGATGTTGTCCCCCGGACGGATTTCCCAATCATCAAGCCAGACGCGTAGGCCATCCGCCCGCAGCCGTTCTGCGATGGGGCGGACGACCTCCTTGTCTTTCGCGCTGTGGCTGAGGAAGACGTCGAAATCGTCAGCCATGGCTTTCCGGCTCCGAGATATCTCCTGCCTGCCATGCCCAGCGCTCGGTCTGTTCAGGCTCTTGTACGTAGTGCTCGATCATCCAGCTCGCCTGTGCGGCAAGCCGGGCACGGCGTTCTTCGAGAGGAAGCCGCATAAACGCACGGCGCTGCGCCAGGGAGAGTCCCTCATCTGCTTCCGGCAGGTTCTTCTGGGTAATCATAGAGATCGTCCTTGGAGCTTACAGTAGTCTATGATATTTGCTTGGCTGTGGACAGATCACGGGCAAGGCGCGCCTGCCCAAGCTTGGTCTGGAATTCCGGTTCTCCCTTGGGGAGGAATGCCGCTGAGGGATCGCGACGCCGGAAGTGCGCGCACATCGCAACGGTCTTGCCGCTTCGGAGACGACTCTGAGACACCGCCAGAGATAGAGGTTGTGGAGGCGTTGGAAGATTTCGTTTCGCGATGCTTCCACAATCGACATCCTTTGCCATCGCGACACCGTACCGTAGAGACGACCCAGACGCTCTACGATACCCTCCGCAGGCCACGGGGACGGCGGGTCGTCTCCGAAGCGGCGATAGCGCTCCGGTCCTCCACGACCTCCAGCGTCGCGATCCCAACACTGAGATGTGTATAAGAGGATGGGGAGCGAGCCCAGATCACGAATACCGAAAATTCTCGTCTCACCGCAGCGAGAAGCTCCGAAACACCTCCTTGGCCAAGGGGATCGTGTCGCCGGCAAACGGCTGAAGGTCCTCCGCGGAGAGCAAGACGATCTTGTTGCCCGCGATCGTGACGTGGAGCGTTCCCTGCATCGCCTTTCCTTGCATCTTGCCGGTCCAGTCGGCCGTCGCGAAGCGCACTCCTCCGATCTCGACTTCGGACGGCTCCGAGAGAGTCCAGTCCGTCTTTTTCGCGCTGATCCCCTTGAGAAGCACCGCGAGGAGCTGCTCCCGGTCCTTCTTCGTCGGCTCCGCGGGCGGAGGTTGAGGAGAGTCCACAAACGTGACTTGGATGGCGGTCGAAGTCTCGAGGTCCGCATGGTAGCGGGCGAAGCCGAACATGCGTGCCGCTCCCTGGTGCTGGGGAGTAATGATCATGAAGCCGCGTGGCAACCGGAGGGAGAATCCGTCGAAGGCCTTGGGCTCGCTGAGCCGCGAAAGCTCTTCCTTGCTGAGAGCCTTGGCGTCGTCAAACTGACCGACGAGCGCGCAGTCCTGGGAGCCCAGTTGCTGCAGCTTTGCGAGCCACGCCGGATCGGCTGCCGCGGAGTGGTCGGCGGTCACGCGCTGCATGAAGACCTTCAAGTCGGCTTCGGGGACCTGGCCCCACACCGATATGATGCACGTACAGAAGGCTTCCTGTTCCTTCGCGGATTTGCCCAGCGCCTTCTGGCTCTCGATGCAGCCGTCGTAAACGCCGGCGCGGAAGTTGATCAGATCCTGTTCCGGCGTCGATGGCTTCTCCTCGGCCTGTGCGACGAGCGCGGCTGGAACGGTGAGCAAGGCCAATAGGGTGCGGCCGATGAGCTGCGTTCTTTTCAAGGCAAGACCCTCCAGTCTGCTTTATCCCGGCAGCCGATGTTTCTGTACCTTCCCGAGCGCATTCCGAGGCAGCGCCTCCACAAAGCGCACCTCCCGCGGCACCTTGAAGCCGGCCATCTGACCCTTGCAGAACGCGATCAGCTCGGAGTCGTCGACGGTGGATTCCGCGACGAGGTAGGCCACCGGCACCTCTCCCCACTCCGGATGCGGCCGGCCTACCACGGCCGCTTCGCGTACGCCTGGAAAAGAGGCGAGGACTTCCTCGACTTCGCGCGGATAGATGTTGAAGCCTCCGGAGAGGATCAGCTCGCTGCTGCGGCCCAGGAGGGTGATGTAGCCCGTCTCCGAGTCTTGCCGCGCGAGATCGCCGGTGCGGAACCAGCGGCGGCCGAGGTCATCGTGAACGAAGCTCTCCGCGGTCTTCTCGGGAGCTCGCCAGTAGCCGGGGAAGACGTTCGAGCCTCGCACCTGGAGGTCTCCCTCTTCTCCGGACGGCACCTCGCGATTCTCGCGGTCCACGATGCGGATGGAGACTCCGGGCAGCGGCGTGCCGACCGTTCCCGGCAGGCGCAGACCGGCGTAGGCGTTGCTCAGGTTCATCCCCGTCTCGGTCATGCCGTAACGCTCGAGGATGTCGTGCCCGGTCAGCTCGCGGAAGGCGGCGAAAGTCTCCGGCGAGAGCGGCGCGCTGCCGGAGCAGAAGAGGCGCATGCGGGCGAAGGCCCGGGCGGGGACAAGCCCCGCCCCTACGTTTGAATCAGGGCTGATGCGCCTTTTCTTCAGCTCCTCCACTAGCCGCACGTACATGGTGGGGACGCCGAAGAAGAGCGTCGGTTTTCCGGAGAGCAGATCGTCCGTCACCGCGGCGGCTTCGAAGCGGCGTCGCAACATCACCGTGGCACCGGCGGCGAGGGCGCAGTGGAGGCCCACCACGAGGCCGTGGGTGTGGAAGAGGGGGAGGGTGAGGAGCAGCGCGTCGTCCGGCTGCCAGGCCCAGGCGGCGAGGAGCGCCGTCATCGTGGCGAGGACGTTGCCGTGGGTGATCATGGCGCCCTTGCTCCTCCCCGTGGTGCCGGAGGTGTAGAGGAGCATCGCCAGATCGTCCTCTTCGACGAGCGGCGGCGCGAGCCGGCTTGCATCGGCGCGCCAGCCTTCCAGATCCTCGGCGAGAAGGATTTCCTCGACGCTCCCCCGCTCCTCCGGCGCCACCTCGTCGAGAAGGGCGAGCTGATCCCTTTCGGTCAACAGGAGCCGGGGCTCGGCGTCGCCGAGCATGTGGGCGATCTCCCTTTTGCGATAGGCGAGGTTGATCGGCACCATCACGGCGCCGAGCCGGACCACCGCCAGATACGCGGCGACGAATTCCGGCCGGTTGCCGAGGAAGAAGGCCACGCGATCGCCCTTGCGCACTCCCTTGGCCGCAAAGCCCACGGCGAGCCGGTCGGCCTCCGCGAACAGCTCGTCGTAGGTGTAAACCTTCTCCTCGTCGCCGCCGTAAAAGCGGAGAGCTATCTTCTCCGGCATCCGCAGGCGCGGAATGGCAAAGAGGCTGTGGAGGTTCATCGGACGCATGCTACGATGATTCGCGTGTCTCCCCAACGGGCGGTAGTTGTTGTCCTTGCTGTCCTTCTGTTTGCGGCGTCCGCGCGCGCGCAGGAACAGAAGCCGGAGCCGAAAGAGTCCGCGACCACGTTCTCGGGCAGCGTCGACGTGCGGGTGGCGGAGGTGGAGGTCCTGGTCACGGACAAGCATGGCCAGCCGGTGCCCGGCCTGACCGCGGCGGACTTCCAGGTCGTCGAGGACGGCCAGCCGGTCGAGGTCACCAACCTCTACGCCACGTCGAGCCAGCCGATGGTGCTGGCGGTCTTTCTGGACGACATGAGCCTCGGCTCGTCCGGCCGGTTCAACGCGCTCAACGGCGTGCGCCGCCTCTTCGCGAGTCTCAGGCCGGGAGACCGCGCCCTGCTCGTGCGCTTCACCGGCGCGCTCGAGCTGCAGGGCGAGCCCACGGCGGATCTCGCGGTGCTCAACGAGGCCCTGGACCGCATCAGCAAGGCGGCGCCGCGCGGCTCGATGATGCTGCAGGAGCGGAGCGGGCTGGTGCGCGACATCCTGCAGGCGCTGCCGCCGGGGGAGGAGCGCGACATGGTGATCGCCCTCGGCCGCGCCAACTCGCTGAGGGACAACATGCGCCAGTACGGGCGGCGGCGCGCCGACGAGGTGCGCGCCACGCTCGCCGCCCTGCAGCAGACGCTGGCCCTGCTCGCCAGCCTGCCGGAACGCAAGGCTCTCGTCTACATCGGCAGCGGCCTGCCGATGAGCCCGGCGGCGGACCTCTTCGAGCTGTGGCACAACAAGTACGACATCTTCGAGACGCAGCTCGGCGTGACGCCGCTGGAGACCGCGGACTGGGACGCTTCCCGCGCGGTCCAGGACACGGCGGACCGCGCCAACGCCGCCGGCGTCACCATTCACGCCCTGGCGCTGCCGGAGGCGGGCGCGGCCTCCGCCGCCGCCGCGGGCGCCATCGGCGTGCGGGCGGGGAACGATCCCGAGGACTCGGACCGCGCCGTGCGCACGCTCGCCGCCGGCACCGGCGGCCGGGTGGTGACGAACCTGCAGAATCCCGGGCCCTTCCTGGAAGAGGTGGGGCGCGACATCGGCGCCGCCTACGTGGTCGGCTACACCCCGAGCCCGCCGGGAAAGAAGGCCCGGCATCGCATCAAGGTAACGGTGCGCGACGGCGCCCTGCTGGCCCGCTACCGCGAGGAGCGCTTCGACGGCGCCGGCGGCGATCCGCTGCTGCGGCGCGCCATGTCGACGCTGTGGGCCGGCGGCGGCGCGAACAATCTGCAAGCCGAGCTGTCGATCGAGGAGCAGACGAAGGAGGAGGACGGCCGCTACCGGGTGACGGCGATCGTCGCCCTGCCGCTCGCCGCCGTGCTGCTCCGCCCGCAGGAGCATTTCCACGTCGCGCACCTGACGGTGGCCATCGTGGCGCGGGACGGCAAGGGCCACATCACCGGCGCGCCGCGCGCCGAGTTCCCCATCGAGATCCCCAACGAGAAACTGCTCTCGGCGCCCGGCCAGACCGCCGGCTACCGCTTCACCATGCACCTCTCCCCGGGCGAGAGCATCGTGGCGGTGGCCCTGCGGGACGACATGAGCGGCGCCGAGAGCGTGCTGCGCATCCCGCTGACCGCGGGGGCCGATACGGCGGCGAAGTAGTGAGAAGAGAAGCCGTCCCTGTCGTCCTATCTGTCCTATCTGTCTGCACCTCCCCTGCTTCTGCCCAAACGCCCCCCGCCCCCGCGCCGCCGCCCGCGCGCGTCGTCACCGTGCAGGGGGTCAGCGTCGAGTCCGCCGCCATCCTGATGAGCGGCCAAGAGGGGGGCGAGATCTCGCTCGGCGCCCTGGCGCTGCCCGTGCGGGACGAGCCCGGCAAGACGCGCGCGCTGCTGCGGCTGCGGCTGGACGGGCCTTCTCTCCTCGCCGGCCAGACGGGAGACACGCTGCGCGCCGAGGTGCTCCTCTACGCGCTCGACGCCGGCAACGGCGTCCAGGCCTCGCTGCTGGAGGCGATCGAGGTGGATCTCGCCGCGTACCGCGCCGCGATCGAGCGCAACGGCCTCGACCACCTGGCGAGCCTGCCGCTGCAGCCGGGCCAGTACGCGATCCGGATCCTCGTGCGCAACGCGGAGACCGGGCGCCTCGGCGCGCGCACCCTCCGCCTGCCCGTGCCCGAGCCGGCGGACGTCGATCCTTCGCCTCCCCTCGCGCCGCCGCCCGCCGAGGGAGATCCCCGGGTCACCGCGCGCTCGAGCAGCCTCGGTCCGCTCGATCCTCCCCCCTTCCCGGACGAGGCCGGCAGACCCGCGGGAGGAACTGTTCCGGCGCTGCAAGCGGATACGGAGGTCGCGCCTCCCCCGCTCCTCGCCACCGCCGAAGGCCGCAAGCTCCGCAACGCCGCCACCGCCGCCTATCGGGAGGCCATCGAAAGCCTGGCCGCCGGGCGGGAAGCGGAGGCGCTCGCCGCCGTGAGGTCTTCGGAGGACTCGCTGCTGCGGCGGCCCGACATGGCGGTGCGCGTCGAGGACCTGGTCGAGATCGAGATCGACGTCGCCGCCCAGCTCGCCGCCGCGAATCCGGAAAGCCTGGTGCCGCTGATGCGCCTGCATCGGCGCCTGCACGAGGACGCCACGGTGAGGCGGCGGCTGCAAGGGTCCACCATGGCGCGCGAGGTCTTCGTGCGCCTGATCGACCTCTACCGCCAGAGCGGACAGGCCGAGCTGGCGCGCCGCTTCGAGGCGGTCTTCGGCATCCTGCTGCTGCGCTCCGGCGTGCAGAGCCGGGCGAACCAACTGTTCCAGCGCGTGTTGGCGGAGGACCCGGGAAACGAGATGGTCCTGCTCGAGCTGGCCACCAGCGCCGAGCGCCGCGCCATGCACCAGGAGGCGACCGGCTTCCTCAACGCCCTGCTGCGCGTGCAGCCGAAACACCGCGAAGCCCGCCTGCGCCGCGCCATGGACCTGAAGCGTCTGGGCGGCACGGCGGAAGCCATGGAAGTGCTCCGCGAGCTGATCCGCGAGGACACCGTGGACTGGTGCCTCCACATCGCCTACCAGGAGCTCGCCCGGATGCTCACGGCCGGCGGACTGCCGGGAGCGGAGAAGCTGCTGCGCGAGGGGCTCGAGCGAATGCCGGGCGACGAGAAGCTCACGCTCCAGCTCGCCGCGGCGCTGGAGCGCGGCGGCCTGCGCGGCGAAGCGCGGGACGTCCTCGCCCGCTTCAAGCTCGAAGGCGACGAGGGAGGAGGCACGGCCCGCCGGCGCTACAACCATCCGCCGGAAAGCCTGCTGGAGAACCTCGTCGCCGAGCTCGACCGCGAAGCCGCGGAGCGCATGCCGGCGCTGGCCGAGGCGGTCGGGAGGACGAAGAAGTGAGACGCATCTTTCTCCTCCTTCTCCTCCTCCCCGCCGCCGCCCACGCGCTCGAAGTCCGCATCGTCCGTCCAGTGCCGGGCGAGGCTCTGCTCGGCGAGACGGAGGTGCGCGCGGAGGTGCTGCCCGCGGGGGCGGCGGTGCAGCGGGTCGAGTTCTTCCTCGACGGCGCTCCCGCCGGCACGGCGATGCAGGCTCCCTACCGCATCCTGATCGACGCCGGCGACGACAACGTCGAGCACCGCCTGGAGGCCGTGGCCTACGGCTCCGGCAGCGAGCGCGCGAGCGCCAGCGTCCTCACGCCGCGCCTGCGCACCGACACCGAGATCCGCGTCGATCTCCAGCAGCTCTTCGTCACCGTGGAGAACCGCGGGCGCTCCGTGCTCGACCTGACGCAGAACGACTTCACCGTCTACGACCAGGGGACGCCGCAGCCGCTCGTCACCTTCGGCCGCGGCGACGTCCCGTTCACCGCCGTGCTGATGGTGGATTCGAGCGCCAGCATGCAGGGCGGACGTCTGGAGAAGGCCCTCGACGGCGCGCGCGGCTTTTTCGCCGCCATGGCGCCTCTCGACCAGGCCAAGCTCATGCTGTTCTCGGATCACGTCCTGCTGGAGACTCCCTTCACCAGCATCCAGCCGGTGCTCACCATGGGCTTGCGGGGCGTCGCGGCGTCCGGCGGCACGGCGCTCAACGACGCGCTCTACCTCGCCGTCAAGCGGCTGGAGACGCGGCGCGGCCGGAAGATCGCCGTCCTGCTCTCCGACGGCGTGGACGTCGAGAGCGTGCTCTCCATCGAGGAGGCGCGCGCCATCGCGCGCCGGCAGGTGAGCCTCTACTGGCTGCGCCTGGTGCGCGACGACGAAGGTCCCCGCGTGCGCCTCTCCTCGGCCTGGCGCGACGCGCCCGAGCACCAGAAGGAGCTCGAGCAGCTCCGGGCCGCCGTGCTGGAGAGCGGCGGCCGCATCGCGGACCTCTCCAGCGTCGAGGAGATCCCGGCGACGCTCACCTCCCTGCTCAAGGAGCTGCGCGACCAGTACGTGCTCGGCATCGCGCCGCGCCAGACCGGCGGCCACGGCTCCTGGCACGAAGTAAAGGTGGATATCCGCGGCGGCCTGCGGGCGCGCACGCAGGACGGGTATTTCGAGCCGTAGGGAGAAAAGGACAAAAAGGATACCAGGGATACCAAACCTCCTTCTGAGATCCTTGAAGCTGTCCTTGTCATCCTTGCTATCCTTTTTGTCCTTTTCAGGCTAGGCGAGATCCGGCTCTCCATACCGCCCCAGGATCGCTGCGCGCACCGCGTCGCGCAGTTGAACCCCGGCGTGCCAGCCGGTTCCCTCCGGCCGCACCGGCGGAGCCGCTATAACCGTTACGGAGCCGCGACGGACGAAACGCTCGTCGCCGCGCAGGATGGAGCGGGTTCCCTGGATGACCACCGGCACCACCGGCACGCCCGCGTCCACGGCCACGGCGAAGGCGCCCATGCGGAACGGCAGCAGGCCGGGATAACGGCGGAAGGTGCCTTCGGGGAAGATGAGGAGCGACTCGCCGGCCTGCACCGCGTCCAGGGCCTTGCGCGTCTCCGCCGCGCCCTGCGCGACGTCGAAGCGCTCGACGAAGAGGGTCCCCAGCCGCCGCAGCAGGACGCGGGCGATGAAGCTCGTCTCCAGCTCGCGCTTGGCGACGAAGGCGTGCTCCGGCGGCAGCAGCGCCGTCAGCACGATGCCGTCCAGATAGCTCGCGTGGTTGGCGGCGACGATGCGCGGTCCGGCCGCGGCGAGGTTCTCGCCTCCTTCCAGACGCAGGGGAACGCCCATGCAGCCGAGGAAGAAACGTGCCGCGAGCCGCGCGACTCTGCGCCGCGCCGCGAGGCCGGGAGTCATCACCACGGCGAGCCAGATGGGGACCGCGAACAGCGCCAGGGAGACGGCGACCCAGGCGGTGTAGAGGACGCCGCCGAGCGAACGGGCGCGGCGCGCCGCTTGCGCTCTGAATCCGGAGAGGGCGAGACGGGCGAGCTGCCAGCCGAGCGCTCCGCCGCGGCTGACGCGGCCCGACTCGAAGACCTCGCGCGCCGAGGAGCGCCGCACCTTGCCGCTGGACGTCTTCGGCACGCCGTGCGGCGGCACCAGCGCCACCACGTCGGCGGGCGTGCCCAGCAGATCCACGGCGACGTCCTGGATCGCCTGGCGCAGCCGCTCCCGCGCGGCTTCGTCCCGCTCGCGGGTCTCGGCCATCACCACCAGACGCTCCGTGCCGGTGGCCGGATCGGGGCTGCCGAAGACGGCCACGCATCCCTTGCGCACGCCGGGGATGCCGCCGACGGTCTCCTCCAGCTCGTGGGGATAGAGGTTGCGGCCGCCGCGGATGATGATGTCCTTGACCCGGCCGGTGAGGTAGACCTCGCCGCCGGCGATGTAGGCGCGGTCCCCCGAATCGCGCCACTCGCCGCGCACCAGCGCCGCCGTGGCCTCGGCATTGCGGAAGTAGCCGCTCGTCGCCGAAGGCCCCTTGAACTCCAGCCGCCCCTCCCGCCGCTCCGCGAGCTCGCGGCCGGCGTCGTCGACGATGCGGATCTCATGGTCCCGCAGCGGCACGCCGCAGGAGACGAAGCGCAGGGCGCCGGCATCCCCGGCCTCGACGGGCACGGCCCTGCCCGAGCGCTGGAAGGCCTCGCGGTCCACGGCGTCGACGAGCGGCGGCCGGCCGAGCGGCGGGAACGCCAGCGCCAGCGAGTTCTCCGCCAGACCGTAGACGGGCGCCAGGGCGCCGGGCCGGAAGCCGTGGCGGGAGAAGCGCTCGATGAACCGCCGCACGGCCTCGGGGCTCACCGGCTCGGCGCCGTTCAACGCCATGCGCCAGGAGGAGAGATCGAGCCCCTCGATCTCCTCGTCGGTGATCTTGTTGAGACACAGCTCGTAGGCGAAGTTGGGCGCCGCCGAGAGCGTGCCGCGATGGCGGTGGAGCGTCCACAGCCAGCGCGAAGGCCGGGCCAGGAACGTCAGCGGCGACATGAGGACGAGCGGCATGCCGAAGTAGAGCGAGCCCATCCAACAGCCGATGAGACCCATGTCGTGATACAGCGGCAGCCAGCTCACCACCACGTCCTCCGGCCGGATCTCCGCGCCCTTGCCGATCGCCCGCAGGTTGGCCAGCAGGTTGGCGTGGGTGAGCACCACGCCCTTCGGATTGCCGGTGCTGCCGGAGGTGAACTGGAGGAAGGCGATGTCCTCCTCGCGCACGCTCACCGCCGGCGGCGCGGGCGCGCCGGCTTCCAGCTCGGCCACGGTGACCACCCGTCGCAGACCCGGGAGCTGGGCGCCGAGCAGGCGGGCCAGCGCCAGGACCTCGGGGAAGGTGACGAGCACCTCGGCCTGCGCCGTCTTCAGGATGCCGGCCTGGCGACGGAGATGGTCCTCGATCTGGCTCTTGCGCGCCGGCGGATACAGGGGGACGGGGATGCCGCCGGCGATCTGGGCGCCGAAGAAGGCGGCGAAGTACTCGAGCCCCGTGGGGAGCATGAGGCCCACGGCCTCGCCGGGGCCGACGCCGATGCGGGCGAGCCCGCCGGCCACGGCGCGGGCGCGCTGGAGCAGGCCGCCGTAGGTCAGCTCCTCGGGCTCGCCTTCGCCCGGGAGGTAGAGGATGTGCCGCCGCCCGGCATCGCGCGCGGCGTGCCACTCCAGCACCTCCACCAGGCTGCGGGTGCGGTCCGGCGCCGCCTCGCCCGCCGCGAGGGGCTCGGCGATCTCCGGCCGGGCCGCCGGAGCGGCCGCGGGATGAGCGCCGAGGACGGCCTGCAGCAGATCCCGCGGCGTCTCCGCCGAGCCGAGGACGTCTTCGGAGAGGCGCACCCCGAACGATTTCTCCAGGCGCGCCAGGAGCTCGATGCGGCCCAGGCTGTCGAGCCCCACGTCGCGCTCGAGCGAGGAATCCAGCGTCAGTCCCTGCCAGGACTTGCCCTGCGGCTGCAGCTCGCGGGCCAGGACGCGGACGGCGTCCAGCACAGCGGCGGCATCGGGAGCCTCGGCTTGGGTCTTCTCGGCGAGCATGGGGGGCGTCCGGTCCTCAGCAAGGACCGTATCCGTGAACCCGCGGAAAGACAAGATTCAAAGCCCCCTCTCTTCCGGCGGTGGGGAGGGAGGGGGCGGGAGCGTCTAATCGATGTGCGGAATGGCGCTCAGGTATTCGTAGATGGCATGGATGTCGCGGTCGTTCATCTCCTTGAAGATCGGCCACGGCATGACCTGCAGGATCTCGCCCGGCTCGTCGGGATCGTGGCCGGTGCGGATGAGCTGCTTGTACTCCTGGAAGGTCAGGCCGGCGGGCAGCCCGTCCTCGTCCGGCGTGATGTTGGCCGAGGTGACCGGCCCTTCATCCGAGGGGAACACCGTGCCACCCGCCAGGTAACGGTCGACGTTGATCTGCTTGGGCTCTCCCTCGTACGGATTGCCGCCCGGCGCGTACGGCGGATTGGTATGGCAGTCGTTGCAAGCTGCCTGGGCGTTGACGATGTAGCTTCCCAAGCCGACCAGGGCGCGGTTCCGGCCTTTCAGATCGAGGTGAACCGGGGCGATCTGGAATCCCTTGGCGATGCGGCTCTCCTCCGAGTCCGGCGCGGGTTTCTTCTCCGCCGAGGCGGCGATGAGGAGCGAGGCGAGCCCTGCCAGCGCGAACGGGATCATCAACTTCCTGACTCTCATGTCTTACTGCCTCCTTTCCTGCGTTGTTGATCTTCTCAGGTGAAATGCCAAGGAGAGGGGCCGCCCCTTCGGGCTCGCGGCACCACCCGCGCAGGTGGTCTCACGGCCGAGGGACTCTGGCAGGCTGGGCTTGGAGGAACACGACCATGCCCAAGAATCTGAAGACGATCGTCATCGGCACGACGCTGACTCCGGGCAGTGAAGGGATCGTGCGGACCGGCGCCGCCGTCGCCCGCGCTCTCGGTGCCTCGCCCTGGCTCGTCCATGCCTTTGCTCCGCCTGCCTTCCCCTCCGAGCTCGGAGCTCTCGACAGCGGCTGGATCGAAGAACAGACGCAAGAACTGGGCCAGAGACTCGTCCGCCAGGCGCGGCAGACCGGGCTCGCGGAGCTGCCCGGTTTCGATCCGGATCAGGCCTGTCTCATCCTCGGCGCGCCGCATCACGAGATCGTGGAGCTGGCCCGCCGCATCGGCGCCGATCTCATCGTCGTCGGGGCCTCGGAAGCGGGCGCCATCCATCGCGCGTTCCTCGGCTCCACCGCCGACCGGGTGGTGCGCAAGGCTCCCTGCCCCGTGCTGGTCGTCCGTTCGGAGACGGCGTTCCCGCCCGCGCAGGTCCTGGTCCCGGTGGACCTCTCGCCGGCGTCGGCCGAGGCGCTGCGCTGGGGGCAGACGTTCCTGCGGCAGATCGGCGGCGCGGCGCCCGCGGAGATCACGGCTCTCTTCGTCTTCAATCCGCTGGAGGCGGCCGGCTCGCTGCAGTTCACGGAAGGGCAGATGATGCGCTTCTCCCGCGAGGAGATGAGCCGCTTCGTGGCGGCGAACACGCCGCCGCCCACCAGCCTTTCCTGCCGGGTGGTCACCGGCTATCCGCGGGAGGAGATCCTCTTCGCGGCGAGCGAGCAGCAGGCCGACCTGGTGATCCTCGGCACCCACGGCCACAGCCGCCTGGAGCGCATGATGATCGGCAGCGTCGCGGCGCAGGTGCTGGAGCGCGCGGCCTGCAACGTCCTCGTCGTGCCGCCCACGGTGGAGGCGCCGGCGCAGAGGCCCGCGGAGTATGAGGAGCGGGCGAGCGCCGATTGGAGGTTCGTCTCCGACGAGGTGGCGGCCGCTGCGGAGCCTGCCGCGATGTCGGTCTCCTGAGACCGGCTCAGGATCGCTCCCCCAGCGCATATCATGGGGAGCGATGATCTTCCTGACCTCGATCGTGGACCGGCCCGTCGAGGGCAAGACCGGCGAGCCGATCGGCCGTCTGGAAGACCTCATCGTCCGCCTGGGCGACGACCGCTATCCGCCGATCGCCGGGCTCGTCGTGCGCGACGGCCGCCGCCGCTTCTTCGTGCCGGCGGCCCATCTGCAGGCGCTGAACGGCGCCGCCCGCCTCTCCTCCTCCACCGTGGACCTGCAACCGTTCACCCGCCGCGCCGGCGAGGTGCTGCTGCGGCGCGACGTGCTCGACCACCAGCTCATCGACATCACCGGCCGGCGCATCGTGCGCGTCAACGACGTGCAGCTCACCCAGGTCGACGGCATCTACCGGGTGATCGGCGTCGACATCAGCCCGCAGGCGCTGCTGCGGCGGCTCGGCCCCCGCTCGCTCGCCGGCCGCATCGTCGGCCGCCAGGTCATCGACTGGACCGACGTGCAGTACCTGGCGAGCGCCGCGCCCGTGCAGCTCAAGGTCTCCTACGACCGCCTGGCCGAGCTGCATCCGGTGGACTTGGCGCGCATCGTCGACGCCCTCTCCTACCGCGAGAGCGCCGAGATCATGGCCAACCTCGACGAGGAGACCGCGGCCGAGACCCTGGAGGAGGTGAGCGACGAGCGCGTCGCCGACCTGCTCGAGGGGATGGACCAGGAGCGCGCGGCGGACATCCTGGAAGAGATGGATCCCGGCGCCGCCGCCGACGCCCTGGAGGATCTGGACTCCGAGGTGGCCGAGCAGCTCCTGGCGCGCATGGAGCCGGAGGAGGCGGCGGACGTCCAGGTCCATCTGGAGTACGACGAGGACAGCGTCGGCCGCCTGATGACGACCGACTTCGTGGCCGTGCCCGCCGACGCCACGGTGGACTCGGCCCTCGCCGCCATCCGATCGGTCGAGGAGGTGCCCGATCCTCTGCTGGCCGTCTACGTCGTGGCGCCGGACGATGCGGCGGCCCTGCGCGGCCTGGTGCGGCTGCGCAGTCTCATCCTCGCCGATCCGGCGACGCCGCTCGCCGAGGTGATGGACGACGACGTGCCCACCGTCGAGCCCCGGGACCGCGCCGAGCACGCCGCCCGCATCCTCGCCGAGTACAACCTCCTCGCCGTGCCGGTGCTCGACGAGAGCCGGCGCTTCCTCGGCATCGTGACGGTGGACGACGCCCTGGCCGTGCTGCTGCCGGAGATCTGGCGGCGCCGCGGCGGGCGGGCCTTCGCCTGATGCGCAAGCGCCTCTGGCCGTACCTGCGCGCCCTCGGCCCCGGGCTGCTGGCGGCCAGCGCTGGCAACGACGCTGGCGGCATCGCCACCTACGCCTCGGCCGGCGCCTCCTACGGCTACGGGCTGCTGTGGGCGATGGCGATCGTCACCCTCTGCGTCGGCGTCGTCCAGGAGATGAGCGCCCGCATGGGAGCCGTCACCGGCAAGGGATTCTCGGACCTGCTGCGCGAGTCCTTCACCCTGCGGCAGACGGCGCTGATCCTGCTCACCCTGCTCGTCGCCAACACCGGCATCATCGTCTCTGAGTTCATCGGCGTCGCCGCCGCGGCCGAGCTGTTCGGCGTCAGCCGTTACATCGCCGTGCCGCTCGCCGCCGTCTTCGTCTGGCTGCTGGTGACCCGCGGCTCGTACGGCTGGGTGGAGCGGATCTTCCTCGTCCTCAGCCTGGTCTTTCTCGCCTACATCGGCGCCGCCTTCCTGGCGCGGCCGGACTGGGGAACCGTGCTCCGCGACACGGTGCGTCCCACGCTGCATTTCGAGCGGAGCTATCTCCACCTGCTCATCGCGCTCATCGGCACCACCATCTCGCCCTACATGCAGCTCTACGTCCAGTCGTCCGTCGCCGAGAAGGGGGTGACCACGGCCGACTACCGCTACACCCGCTTCGACGTCATCGCGGGGACGCTCTCGGCCGGTGTGGTGGCGGCGTTCATCATCATCGCCACCGCGGCGACCCTCCATCCGCGCGGCATCACCGTGGACACCGCGGCCGATGCGGCGCGGGCCCTGGAGCCCGTCGCCGGCCCGTACGCCGGCGTGCTCTTCGCCCTGGGCCTGCTGGGAGCCTCGCTGCTGGCGGCGGGCGTCCTGCCGCTGGCCACGACCTACATGTTGAGCGAAGCCCTCGGATTCGAGCGCGGCGTTTCGCGCTCGTGGTCCGAAGCGCCGATCTTCATGGGCATCCTGACCGGCCTCATCGTCCTCGGCGCCGCCGTGGCGCTCGTACCCGGCCTGCCGTTGATTCCGGTCCTGATTGGCGTCTACGTCCTCAACGGCCTGCTCCTGCCCGTCGAGCTCTTCGCCATCCTGAGATTGGTGAACGACCGCGAGCTGATGGGGCCGCACGTCAACGGCCCCGTCTACAACGCGGTCGCCTGGGCGATCGGGATCGGGGTGAGCGTGCTGTCGCTGGTTTTGATCGTGATGACGGTAGGAGAATGGCTCCGTTGACGGAGCTTCTAGATCGTCTTCCTCCAGCGTTCTACCGACCTCAGACAGCTTGCCAGGCTGGGACTGGCGAGTTGTGCGATTTGTGGACGCCAGACGTTCGTCGCGAATTCGATCATTCTGGCAGTGTAACCAGGTCCCACCTTGGCGCTCATGCTCGTTTCAGGCGCGATGTCCTCTCGCAAGCGGCGATTGCGCGACCGCCTCGCGAGCTGCACTATGGCGGCCTTGGCATCATCGAGCATCTCCGGAGATTGGGGTATGACCTCCAAGGGCAATTGAAAGAGATCTGCCATCCTGGCCCGATCTGCGAGCAGCCAAGCTTCGACTTGGCGCACCGCCACTCTAAAGCACATGTGCATGGAAGGTTCTGGCATCAAGGACCTCACGATCTCAGGCGCGCATTCAGCGTCATGATCGAGGTCGCGAAGCACGAGCCAAGGAGCGTGGCGGGCCGCGTTGTTGTAACCCTTGAGGCCTTTGTCCAGCCGATCCTTCCCCCTCTTCCCATAGACAGGTCCTATCGGGAATCCCGCCAGGGTCAGCAAACGGCGTGCGACCGCCACATCGAGATCGCCTTCAACCGCGATCGTCACGATTGGAATCGTCACGGTTACTCGAAGAAAACGAGCTGTTCGGCCTCGGCAGGGGCGGTCCTTGGGATCACCGCATCGGCAATGGTGAGATCACCTTCAAGCAGCGCGCGGACTTGATCGTCCTCCGCGGCCACCTTGATGACCGTTCCCTCGCGGGACGGCTGGAACATGAGGACTTCTTCCGGTGCGATTCCCTCATCGCCGAGCATATCCGCCGAGTGGGTGCTGAGCAGCACTTGGCGACCCGATCTGCCTCCCAGACGACTTATCATTCGGGGGATCTGACGGACCACCGAAGCGTGCAGCGAGAGCTCGGGCTCCTCGAGCAGCAGCGGAGCCATGCCGTCCAGAAAGACCCAGAGCAGACCAAGCAGCCGAAGAGTGCCATCTGAGAGCTGATCCTCCATCTGCCAGCCGGCGCTCGGTCTCCAATGCTCATAAAGACCCTTGAGATGCGGAGCGCCCGTTGCCTTGTCCCGATCGAGAATCAACTCTTTGAGCTGCGGCACGGCGATCTGGAGAGAGTCCTTGATTCGCCGCAACCGCGATTCAAGGGTCTTGCGCGGCGTACGCGCCAACTGCTCCAGGAAATCTCCTCCGAATGGATCGCGCGACCGTCCCGCAGAGCGTTCCGGTTCGCGCACGAGCTGAGGCACCAGGTGAAGATATCTGACCTGAGAAATAAAGTCCGCCAAGGAACGAAACGACGCATTCGCGTTCAACTGTTCGAGATGGGTCTGGCTCAGGCGCTTGACGTCTCGTTCATCGTCGGGATCAGGCCGATCCAGGAGTACCTTGGAGTTGTGGAGAACCTTTTCGCGAGTAATGGTCGGTATGCGCTGGTTGTTCTGGCTGAACTCCAAGCGATAAGACCACATACCCTCGGAGTCGAGATCCACCTCGACTTCGACAGCAACGTGGGAGTGTCTGCGGGCGTGCAGCGAGCGAATCTGAGACACGCCATGGCGCGATTCAACGGCTCCCTGAAAGCTTCCCTTCGGCTCGGCAATATCTCGGAGAAAACGGAAGGCATCGAGAAAATTGGATTTACCGGAAGCATTGGGACCGACGAGAAAGGCGCGCTTCTGAAGAGGAACGTCCGCATCCAGGAAGTTCCGCCAGTTTTGGAGCTTGACGCGCGTAAATCTCATGTCCTCGGGCCTCTCTGGCAGGCGAGTTACCGTACTCAGCTCGCAAAGCTTATCACTCTACCCCTTGATCACCCCGAGCGGCACCAGGCGCGCCACCTTGCAGGCGAGGCCGGCCTGGTGCACCACCTCGACGACGCGGTCCACGTCCTTGTAGGCGTGCGGGGCTTCCTCGGCCAGCTCGCCGGCCGAGGCGCAGCGGACGATGATGCCCTTGTCTTCCAGGGCCTTGCGGACCTCGTTCCCCGTCTGGACCTTCTTGGCCGCGCGGCGGCTCATCGCCCGGCCGGCGCCGTGGCAGGTGCTGCCGAAGGAGAGGCCGAGCCCCTCGTCCGTCCCCACCAGCACGTAGGAGGCCGTGCCCATGCTGCCCGGGATCAGCACCGGCTGGCCCACCCGCCGGTAGATCTCCGGCGTCTCGGGATGCGAAGGACCGAAGGCCCGCGTCGCGCCCTTGCGGTGCACTACCAGATCCTCGTCTCCATGGCGCTCCAGCTTCGCCATGTTGTGGGCCACGTCGTAGACGACGCGCAGGTGGCCGCGGTCTCCCAGCGCGCGGCCGAAGACCTCGCGCGCGGCGTAGGTGATGGCCTGCCGGTTCGAGAAGGCGAAGTTGGCCGCCGCGCACATGGCGCCGAAGTACTTCCGGCCCTCCGGCGACTCGAACGGCGCGCAGGCCAGCTCGCGGTCCGGGAGCTGGATGCCGTGGCGGGCCATCACCGCGTCCATGGAGCGGACCCAGTCGGTGCAGACCTGATGGCCCAGGCCGCGCGAGCCGGTGTGGACGAGGATCACCACCTGGCCCTGCCGCAGGCCCAGGGCCTCGGCGGCGTCGAGCGCGAAGACCTTCTCCACCCGCTGCACCTCGACGAAATGGTTGCCCGAGCCGATCGAGCCGAGCTGGCCGCCGCCGCGCTGCTTGGCGCGCTCCGAGACGCCGGCCGGATCGGCGGCCGGCAGCGAGCCTCGGGCCTCGATGGTCTCCAGGTCCTCGGGCAGGGCGAGGCCGGTTTCGGCGAGGAATGAGCATCCCTCCGCCAGAACGCGGTCGAGGTCCGTCCTGGCGAAGCGCAGATGGCTCCCGCGTCCCATGCCGGACGGGATCGAGCGCGCGAGATCGGACATGATCGCTTCGAGCCGCGCGTGTCCCAGCTCCGCCGCCTCGATCTCGGAGGCGAGGAGGCGCACGCCGCAGTTGATGTCGTAGCCCACGCCGCCCGGCGAGATGACGCCGTCGCGGGCGCGGAACGCGGCGACGCCGCCCACCGGAAAGCCGTAACCCTCGTGGGCGTCCGGCATGGCCTGCGCCGAGCCGGTAATACCTGGGAGGGTGGCCACGTTGACGAGTTGCTGGAGCGTGCGGTCGCGCGAGATCTGCCGCCACAGCTCGTCGTCGGCCCAGACGCGGGCGGGCACCCGCATGTCCGAGCGCGCCGAGGCGGGGATCTCGACGAGGTTCGGGCTCAGCCGCACCGAAGGAAAATCAGCAGCCGTCGGAGTCTCGGAAATCGGGCTCATACGTCGAAGATCACCTCCGCCTGCAAACCATCGCCCCGTTCCTCGACGCGCAGGCCGTGGAAGGTGGCCGCCTTGACGTTCGACGGCGGCTCCGCCACCTCGACTCCCCTGGCGGCGACCCATAGCCGGGTCGGCGAGGCTTCGAGAATCGCGAACTCGACCGGCACCCAGAGCTCCGTCTCGGCCACGAAGAGGATCTCGTTGAGCCAGTCGACGAGGAGAGCTTCGCGGTCCGCAGAGAATACCTCCAGCCCCCTCGGCGGTCCGGAAACCTCGGCCGGTGCGCCGCGCAGGAGGAGCAATCCCAGCGCCCGACCCGCCTCCTCCGCGAGGCCGCCCAGAGACTCCGCGCCCACCTGAAGCTGGATCTCCGCGGTGTGATCGGCCCAGCGGTGCCAGCGCTCTCTCATCGCTCCAAGGCTACCGCAGGACGCTGACTACTTCTTCTCGACCGCGCGGAACGGATACCCGCCGATCTCCTCGGCGGCGCCAGCGCGGATTCCCTCCAGGCGCAGGCGGTGCTCGCCGGGAGAGAAAAAGGACGCGGGAAAGGTGATCATGATCGTTTCGAGAGCGTTGGGCTCGAGGCCTGCCTGGCGGAAGACGACCGTTCCGTTCCGCGTGATCGTCACGCGGTAGCTCGCGAAGCGGTCCTCGGCCCCCACGTCCACGGCGAGGATCACCGGCTGGCCGGCGCGGGAGAGATCGATCGCTGGCGCCGGCTCCCCGGGCTCGCCGCGGACGGCGGTGAGGAGGACGACCGGCAGGTTGGCCAGCGGCCGGTCGAGGAGGTTAGGCCGCGCTCCCGGCTCCCGCGCCGCGGCGAGCTTCGCCTCCAGCTCGCGGCGCTCGTCGCTCCGCCGGCGCTCGCTCGCGGCGAGCCGCCCCTTCAGATCCGCCGCCTCCTGCCGCTGGCCCGCCCAACGCTGGCGCCAGTCCGCCGCGGTCTGCCGCAGGGAGAACGACCACAGAAGCGGTCCGGCAACGACCGCGAGCACAGCCAGGGCGAGACCCCATTGCGCCAGCCGGCCGCGCCGGGCCAGCCAGGCGAAGAGACCGGCCTGCACCACGGCCTTGGCGGCGTCCTCGGCCGCCATGGTCTGCAGACCGCGCTGGAAACCCCGCGCCAGCTCGAGCTGCTCCATGCACTCGGGGCAGGTGACGAAGTGCTCCTCGAAGCGGGCTTCCTCCTCCGGCGGCAGCAAGCCCCGGTGGTAGCGCTCGACGAAGCTGTTCTCCGCGATGTAGGCGTGATCCATCTTCAGCCCCCGGCCACCCGGAACGTCCCTTTCCATAGTGTGAGCAGGAGCAGAATCATCACACCCTGAACCAGGGCGGCCGTCTCCTCGGCCTGCCCCTGCCGCGCCAACATCAACGCCTTGTAGCGCTGCCGGGCACGGTGAAGGACGCGATTGAACTGCAGATTCGTCAGGCCGTAGTCGGCGCAGATGCGGTCCTTGTCTTCCTCGGCGATGTAGAAGCGGAGGAGAATCTGGCGGTCCCGCTCATTGGCCAGGTCGCGCAGCGCGCGGCGGACCAGCGCGGCGTTGTCGCGCACCAACAGCTCCGCCAGCGGTCCCGTTCCGGGCGCCGCGAAGCCGAGGATGGCATCGCTGTCGGGCTCGGTCCGGCGCCGCGCCGCTTTACGGTAGTGCTCGATCGCCAGGTTGCGGGCCATCTGGGCGAGGAACCCGGGCAGCTTGGCGGGCTCGCGCAGCTCGCCGCGGCGCAGCTTTTCGAGGGCGAGGCGGAAGGTCTCCTGGTAGAGGTCTTCCGCCTCGGGCCGGCCGTTGGTGTGGCGGTCGAGGATGATCGCGACACCGCGGCCGTAGAGCTCGACGATCCGCTCCTCCGCGCGGCGGTCTCCCGTCCGGATGCGCGCGGCCAGCTCTTCCGGGCGGTCGCTTTCCAGGTCGAGGGTCAGAAGTTCTTCCCTGCTGAGATGCGGCGGATTGTAGCACGCGGTTCCGCGCCTACCCGGCCCCGCCGCCACCTCCCGTGCCGCTGCCGCCCCAGACGCCGACCTGGTCCGGATCTCCCCAGACCGTGCTGCCGTAGAGGGCGAGATTGACCGTCTCTCCGTCCAGCAGCTCGACCTTGCTCAGCGAGATGTAGATGCGCAGCGGCTCCTGCTCGTAGAAGCCCGCCCAGCGGAGCTGCCCGCCGTCGAAGATCAGCGCCAGCGGCTGGTTGCCCGGAGGATTGCCGGTGGCGAGCTTCACCTGGCCGTCGCCGTCGAGGACGGCGAAGCCGACGGCGGCCACGTAGTCGGGCGTCAGATAAGGCTCCTTGTCTCCATACTGGCTGCTGCCCGTACCGATGAGGATCTGCCACCCCGCGGACATCCAGTTCCTCCGGCCGTCGATCCACTCCACCGCCCAGGTTCCCACGAAATCTCCGATGTTCACGCTCATGACCGGCCCCTCCTTGTCTCAGTGCTGCCGTTTACGTAGTGACGCCAGAACGCCCGTCGTCGCACCCTCAAATCAGCGCCAGTCTCCCGCCAGCACGAAGCCCGCCCAGAAGTACGGATCGCGCCAGCGGCGCTGCGCGCGCACCCAGAGTTGCGCCTCCCGCAAGGCCGCCGCGGGCCTGAGCCCTTCCGCCCACAGGCCGCGGTAGAAGCGGCTCATCAGCGCGGCGGTGGCGTTGTCCTCCACGCGCCAGAGGCTCGCCAGCACACGGCGCGCGCCGGCGTACTGGAAGCCCCGTGCCAACCCGATCAGGCCCTCGCCCCGCAGCTCCTTGCCGAGGGCCGTGCGGCAGCCGCTGAGCACCACCAGATCGGCGTTGAGCCGCAGGTTGTAGACGTCGTGCAGGTGGACGAATCCCTCGGCGGGATCGCCTTCCGAATTCACCATGGAGAGCGCCAGCCCCGAGAGCGTCGGGTGCTCGGCGTCGATCACGCCGTGGGTCGCGAAGTGGATGATGCGATAGGCGCTCAGCCGCTCGCTCAGCACCTCCGCGCGGTTGGCGGCGAAATCCAGCAGAACCCTGGAGCCTCCGGGCGGCGCCAGGCCCGCGATGGCCTCGGCCTCGCGCCGCGAGCCCGGGAGACGCTCGAAGACCGGCGCTTCGCCCGCGGCCGTCTCCCGCCGCGCGGGGAGCCGCGCATCGCGGGCATCGAACACGGGATCCGCCAGCACGAGGAGCGGCGCCGGCGCCGGCGGACGGCGATCCAGGATCTGCCGCTGGACCGCCAGCGCCGAGGCGGACGGCAGGTAGACCACCTCCTGGACACCGGGCAGAGCCGCGAACGGCACGTACTCGAGGGCGCCGTCGGGCACCACGACCAGGCGCTTGCCGCGCAGCCGGTCTCCAAGCGGCCCCAGCAGCATGCGGCCGAGGGCCTCGCCGTCCTGCGCCTGGCGCGGCCGATCCGCGGGATCGTAGGCGCTCAGCTCCTCGTGAAACCGGCGGGCGGCCTCCTCGACGGCGGCGCGGCCGGGCAGCTCGAAGCTCTCGACGGACTGCGCGGTCACCGCCCAGACGAAGCTCCGTTCCCTGCCCAGAGAGAAGCTCAGCAGCAGGGTGTCCGGATCGAGCAGGGCCTGGATCCGCGAGGCGTCCAGGGGCCGGGGCTGGACGAGCGCCGCGTAGCCCGGGCTGCGCTCGCGGATCTCGGTCTCCACCACGTCGAGATCGCGCAGGATGGCGTCGCGCTCTTCCTCCAGGGCAGCCTTCCGGCTCCCTTCTCCAGGCCGCTCGCGCAGCGCCAGCTCGGCCTTGGCGCTCAGACGCCGCAGGAGCGACGTGCGGCGCTCGATCAGGAGAGGATCGGCTCCCTGGCGGAGGTCGACGCCGGCCTCCGCCAGCAGCTCGAGCAGGGTGCGGGCCCGCGCTCTCTCGGTGATCGCGAGCGCCGCCCGGTCGTGGCCGGCCGCCCGGTCGGCACGGTGGGCCTCCATCAGCAGCTCGACCGCGAGCTCGTAGGCGTCATGCGTCAGGGCGGAGAAGGAAGCTCGCAGATCGGGGCTGCCGATGCGGGCGCGCAGCGATTCGGCGATGGCCAGCGCGGAGGCGGCGTGGGCGCGCGCCTCCTCCGCATGACCGAGCTTGCGCTCCGCCCGCGCCATGCCGACCTCCACCCGCACTTCGAGGGCCGGATAGCCCGCGGCGCGAGTCTTCTCCAGGGACTGACGCAGACTCTCCAAGCCCTTGCGAGGATCGTCCAGTTGAACGTAGGCCTCCCCCCGCCTGGCGAGCGCTCCGGCCTCGTCGGCCAGCGATCCCGTGGCGCCGAGGAGCTCGATCGCGTGGTCGAAGTAGGTCAGGGCCGAGGTGGAATCTCCCAGAGCCAACGCGGCGCTGCCGAGCTGGCTCAGGGCGGCGCCTTCGCCCCATCGATTGCCCACGGACCGTTGGAGCGCCAAGGCCTGCCGATCGTAGGTTTGGGCGTCGCGCGGTCTCCCGAGAAGGCTGCAGACCTGTCCCAGCTCCGTCAGGGTCGCGGCTTCCCCTTCGGCATCGCCCACCTCGCGCCGCAGCCGCAAGGCTTGTTCATACTGCGAAAGCGCGCGCGCCGGCTCGCCCAGGCCTTGATAGAGCAGGCCCAGGTTGTGCAGGACCATCGCCTCCCAGCGCCGGTCCTCCAGCGTGCGGAAGGCCTCCAGCGCCTTGCCGAAGTGGAGGAAAGCCTGCTGGTAATCCCCCAGGTCCCGGTAGAGCAGTCCCAGGTGGTTCAAGGTCCGCGCCTCTCCCGTCCGATCGCCGGCGGCGCGCATCCCTTCGAGCACCTGCCGGTACGACTCCAGCGCGCGCTCGGGCTCTCCCAGCACGTCGTAGGCCCGGCCGACGTTCAACAGGGCCGAGCCCTCCAGCGAGCGCGCCTTCACCTCGTGCAGGATCGGGATCGCCTCGCCGTAGCAGGCGACGCCTTGGCGGATCTCGCCTCGCGAGAGGTCCATGAGGCAGAGATTGCTGCGGGAGACGCCCTCGCCGTAGCGGTCGCCGATCTCGCGATACAGCGCCAGAGCCTTCTCGAACGCGGCCCGGCCTTCCGCGCTCTCGCCCAGCAGCCAGCGGTCGAGGCCGATCTCGTTCCAGGTGTTGCCTTCCCACAGCCGGTCGTCGAGAGACCGCCAGAGCGGCAGAACCTCCTCTCCGTAGGCGAGGGCCTGGCGGTTGTCGTTGACCAGGCGGGAGAGCACGCACGAGGCGTAGAGGGCCCGCGCCTCTTCGCGGCGGTCGCCGAGCACCCGCCACTCTTTGACGGCCTGGGTTTGCTCGGCGAGGGCCTGGCGCCGCGCCTCCGCGCCGCCCTCCAGATAGCGCTCGCCGGCGCGCGAAACGGCCTGCTCGGCGGCGACGCGGCGGCGCTCCACCTCGGCGACTTGGATCTCGTAGCGCCCAGGCGGCGCCGCCGGTTCCCTGGCGTGGATTTCCAGCGTGTGAAAACCCGAGGAATCCGGCACGATCAGCGCCGTCTCCAGTCCCTGGCGATCCGTCGGGCTGTCGACGGCGGCGAGGCGGCGGCCGTCCGGCGACCGCACCTCCAGCGTCACGTCGATCCCCCGCTGCTCCACCGCCACGCGCCAGGCCCGCCCGGCCGTCAGCTCCACTTCGAAGAGGTGCGATTCGCCCGCCGCGATCTCCCGTTCAATCGGTGCACCCGGAGCGAGGACCGGCGCGTCCGCACCGGCGGCGCCACCGAGGACGAGCAACGAGAAAAGCCACAGACAGGGCATCAGGGGGCTTGGGAATCGATCGCCCGCCGGATCTTCGCCTGCACCTGCCGGCGCGCCGCGTCGTCGCGGTAGGGCGAGCGCTTCCAGAGGAGCTTGGCGGAGAAGAGGCCGTCCCCCTTCCAGCGCGGCACGATGTGGACGTGCAGGTGCGGCACGCTCTGGCTGATCTTGTTGTTGATCGCCACGAACGAGCCCTGCGCCTCCAATCCACGCTCGACGGCGCGCGCCAGGAGCTGGACGTCGCGGAAGTACGGCGCCAGGAGGTCCGCCGGCAGATCCGGCAGCGTCTCGACGTGGACCTTCGGCACCAGCAGGCAGTGCCCGGCGAGCAGCGGGCGGTGGTCGAGGAACGCCACCGCGGTCTCGTCCTCGAAGACCACCGCCGCCTCGACCTCGCCGCGGACGATGCCGCAGAAGACGCAGGCCTTGGCCACGGCGCTCAGCGCCCGGCGGCGACGCCCTGCCGCTCGGCGCCGATCCAGCGGTCGACGTTGGATTCGAGGACGTTCAGCGGCACCGCGCCGCTGCCCAGCACCACGTCGTGGAACGCGCGCAGGTCGAAGCTCTCCCCCAGCGCCTGCTCGGCCCGCTTGCGCAGGTCCTTGATCTTCAGCTCGCCCAGCTTGTAGGCGAGGGCCTGGGCGGGCCAGGAGATGTAGCGGTCCACTTCCGTCTCCACCTCGTGGAGGGGCAGCGCCGTGCGCGAGGCGAGATAGTCGATCGCCTGCTGGCGCGTCCAGCCCTTGACGTGCACGCCGGTGTCCACCACCAGCCGGCAGGCGCGCCACATCTCGTAGGTCAGGCGGCCGAAGTCGCTGTAGGGATCCGTGTAGAAACCCATCTCCTTGCCCAGCCACTCCGAGTAGAGTCCCCAGCCCTCACCGAAGGCCGAGATGTAGGAGAAGCGCCGGAAGCTCGGCAGGTCCGCCAGCTCGCGGCTGCGGGCGATCTGGAGATGGTGCCCCGGCACCGCCTCGTGCAGGGTGAGCGCCTCCAGGTTGTAGAGCGGACGGTTCTCCAGCTTGTAGGTGTTGACCCAGTAGATGCCGGGCTGAAGGCTGCCCTCCGGGGCCTCGACATAGCGGCCGGAGGTGTACTTGGGCGCGATGTCCGGCGGCACCGGCAGCACGGTGTACGGCAGCCGCGGCAGGGTCTTGAAGAAGGCCGGCAGCTTGCCGTCGATGCGCTTGGCGATCCACGACGCCCGCTGCAGCAGCTCGTCGGGCGTCTTGGTGTAGAAGCGCGGATCGGTGCGCAGGAACTTGAGGAAGGCGGCGAAGTCTCCCTGGAAGCCCACCCGCTTCATCACCGCGTTCATCTCGGCCGAGATGCGCTCTACCTCGGCGAGGCCGAGCTTGTGGATCTCCTCAGGCGGCAGGTCGAGACTGGTGAACTCGCGGATCTTCTGCGCGTAGAAGGCGCGGCCGTTCGGCAACTCCGAGGCGCCGAGCGTCTGGCGGGCATTCGGCAGGTACTCCTTGCGGAAGAAGTCGAGGAACTCCCGGTAGCCGGCGATGGCGCCGTCCGTCACGGCGGCCCGGCCTTCCTGGCGCAGGCGCTCGCGCGCGCTCTCCGGCACCGTGGACGGGAACTTCTCGAACGGCACCCAGAAGACGCTCTTCGCGGGATCGTCCACCACGTGGGCCGCGATCGTTCCGTCGTAGCCTTCGAGCGTCGCGCGCGGCACCGTCATGCCGCGCTTGACGCCGAGCCGCATCAGCTCGACCTGCTCGCGCACGTAGCGCGGCCACGCCTTCAGGCGGCTGATGTAGCTCTCGTAGTCCTTGGCCGTGGCGAGCGGCACCTCCTCGGGCAGCCGGGAGAAGGCGGTATGGAATCCCGAGTCGGCGTTGATCGGCATCTGATAGTCGCCGAGCTCGAAGTCGGCGACGCGGTCCTCGAGCTGCCGGCGGAAGATGTCGTAGCTCACCTGCTCCTCGGCCGGGAGCTGGTCGCGAGCGATCGCCTGCAGCTCGCCGAGGAAGGCTGTCGTCGCCGCCACCTGCCGCTCCAGGTCGGCCAGGGTCGCGGACGGCAGCCGGTCGTCGTACTCGTGGCGTCCCACGGAGGTGGCGAAGAGCGGATCCTCCTTGAGCCGGAATTCCCACTCGCGGTCGAACAGGCCGTGCAGCTTGGCGACCTCGTCCGCGACGGCGGCGATCGGCACGAGGAGCAGGGTGAAGCAAACGAGAGCATGTTTCATGGCAGGAGACTCCTGGGGTCGGTTCGATGCGAGCGCAGTCTACCCCGGACCCGCGACGGACCGAACCCCGCGCGATCCGCCTATTTCCGCAGCGCGTCGCGGATCTCGCGCAGGAGGACGACCTCCTCCGCGGGCGCCGGCGGCGCGGCGGGGGCTTCCTCCTCCCTGCTCCGCAGCCGATTGATCGTCCTCACCATGAGGAAGATGATCCAGACGACGATGAGGAAGTCCACCACCGTTTGCAGGAAATTGCCGTAGTTGAGCGTCGGCGCGCCGGCCGCCTTGGCCGCCGCCAGCGTCGGGTACTCCCCGGATCCCAGATTGATGAAGAGGCTCTTGAAGTCGGCGCCCCCGAGCAGCAGGCCGACGGGAGGCATGATGACGTCGTCGACGAGGGAGGAGACGATCTTGCCGAAAGCACCGCCGATGATGACGCCCACCGCCAGATCGATGGCGTTGCCCTTGACGGCGAACTCGCGGAATTCCTGGATCAGCCCCATGGCACGACCTCCTTTCCGGATACAATGAAGACCTATGTCGCAACCTATCACCATCGGCTCCGAAGAGGCATGGCCCAGCCTGCCCCTCCAGGCGTGGCAGGACACCTTCGCCACGCTCCACATGTGGACACAGATCGTGGGCAAGACGCGGCTCGCCGCCAGCCCGATGGTGAACCACTGGTGGAACGTCACCTTCTACGTCACCCCGCGCGGACTCACTACGTCGGCGATGCCGCACGGAGAGCGGACGTTCTCAGTGGACTTTGACTTCGTCGACCACGCCCTCGTGGTGCGGACGAGCGACGGGACGGTGGACGGGCTGCCGCTGGTGCCGCAATCCGTGGCCGATTTCTATCAGGACTATCGGACGCTCCTGCGCAACCTCGATCTGGACGTGCGGATCTGGCCCCATCCCGTCGAGGTGGAGCGTGCCGTGCCCTTCACCGAGGACCGGGAGCACGCCTCCTACGATCCGGTGTATGCCCACCGCTTCTGGCGCATCCTGGCGCAAGCCGACCCGGTGATGCAGCGCTTCCGCGGCCGCTTCCTCGGCAAGTGCAGCCCGGTGCACTTCTTCTGGGGCGCCTGCGATCTGGCGGTCACCCGCTTCTCCGGCCGCACCGCACCGGAGCATCCGGGCGGCGCACCGAACGTGGGAGACTGGGTGATGCGGGAGGGCTACTCCCACGAGCTCAGCAGTTGTGGTTTCTGGCCGGGTGGAGGCCCAGTCGCGGAGCCGGTATTCTACGCCTACGCCTATCCCGAGCCGCCCGGCTTTCCCGACGCACCGCTCCAGCCACGGGAGGCCTACTACGATCAGAACATGCGGGAGTTCATCCTGCCTTACGAAGCGATGCGCACGGCTGAGCGTCCGGACGAGGTGCTGCTCTCCTTTCTGCAGAGCACGTATGAGGCTGCGGCGAATCTGGGGCAGTGGGACCGCGAGGCTCTAGAACGTACCTCGCTCCCCGGCCAAGTTTAGGACATGGGCACGAGTCCTGTGATCCAGTCGAAAATGGAGTTCCTCAAGGCGGTCCAGTAATGGCTCCACGAGGTCGATTCACCCATTTTCCTTGGCTTTGAGCAGCAGGCCCAAAGTTCCCGTCAAAGAGAGACCAAGCCTGCGGGCGAAGCGTCGAGCAAAAGAGTCGTCCAGGATTACCAGTGGATGGGATCGCTCTAACGCCAGAGCGAGGACCTCTCTCTCACCCGCGCCCAGATCCGGCAAAAGAGGCAACAGCGCGGCATTCGCCACGTCTTGGACTCGTAACCATGACAGAGACTCGATGACCGGCAGCGGCACACCTAGGGAACGCCCTGCCTCGATCTCCTTCACGACTGCGGATGGAACCATCACCTCGCCATAGAGCGCTGGCAGAAGGTCCAAGAGATCCAGTTGATGGAGGTATTGCAGTGGCGAGGTGTTGCTGAGGACCTCACGCATTCTCGAGGTCCTGGCGCAACTCCTCCTCCGTCATCTGAAAGTTGGGAACCCCGTAGTCGCTCAGCTTGGTGAGAAACAGGGGACGAGGAACCCCGGCGAGGTCAGCGGCGGCTCCCGAGGAGAGGCGTCCCAACTCGTAGAGCTTGACGGCAGCCGCCATGCGCAGCTCTTCTCCCAGCCTCTCGGCCGAGACACGCAAGGCGAGAAGGGAGTCCTCGGGGATTTCCAAGATGATCTGACTCATCATAGGCTCCTTGGTCCGGGTAGAGTCACCCAGCACCCTCCCCTATTCTCTCCTGCTTTTCGATCTAACCCCAAGAACTCCCCTCCTCGCGCCACCCTTGGGCGCCGATCAACGGCACGAAGCGCACGGCGCCCAGATCCTCGCGCGCGTAGGTGCCATCGGCGCGATGGCGCACCCGGATCAGGTTCTGGGTGCGCGGGTCCGGCCCGATCGGAATCACCAGCCGGCCGCCCGCGGCGAGCTGGTCGAGCAGGGCCTGCGGCACCTCCGGCCCGCCGGCGGCCACGACGATGGCGTCGTAGGGCGCGTGCTCCGGCCAGCCGAGGGTGCCGTCGCCGTGGATGATGTGGACGTTCGAGTAGCCGAGCCGCTGCATCCGCTCCCGGGCCTGCCGAGCGAGCGGCTCGTGCCTCTCGATGGCCCACACCTCGCGGGCGATGCGGGAGAGCACGGCCGCGGCGTACCCCGAGCCGGCGCCGATCTCCAGCACCTTGTCCTCGGGTCCGAGCTCCAGCGCCTCGGCCATCAGGGCCACGACGTAGGGCTGCGAGATGGTCTGCTCCTCGCCGATCGGCAGCGGCGTGTCGTCGTAGGCGAGCTCCGCCAGCCGCTCGGGCACGAAGACCTCCCGCGGCACCGTCCCCATCGCCTCCAGCACCCGGCGGTCGCGAACTCCCCGGGCGGCGATCTGGCGGCGCACCATGTCGTCGCGCAGGGCCGCGAAATCGATGGCGGTCATGATGTCCATGGTAGACCCTCCCAAACCCAAAGATCGCTGCATCCTCCGTGCCGGTATAATCGCCAAGCGCCCAAGGCCCCGACAGCTCCCGGAATCGCGATTTGATCTCTGCATCGGAAGAGAGAAGGCTCCAGGGGCCAGTCCCCGCTGCGGCGGCTCAGCGCCCGCGCGCCCTGTTCGCGGTGTACCTCCCTGCGGTCCTCGCGGTGGCGATGGCCGCCGCGTACCTTTACCGCCTCGCCGTCACCGGCAGCTCGAACTTCGACGACGCCTACATGTTCGTGCGCTACGCGGACAACCTGCTGCGCGGAGACGGCTACGCCTGGAACCCCGGCGAGGGTTCCACCTTCGGCTGCACCAGCATCGCCTACACCTTTCTCATCGCCGCGCTCCGCCGTCTGCTGCCCGGAGTGCCGGCGGGTAAGCTCCTCCTGTGGACGTCCGGCTTTCTCGGCCTGGCGGCCTTCGGCCTGCTGGTCCTCGCCGTGCGCGCCGCCGTCAGCCACAAGGTTCTGCGCTCCCCGCTCTGGCTGAGCCTCGTGCTGGGAGCCCTGCTGCTGTCGCAGAGCGCCTACGCCTACCACGCCGCCACCGGCATGGACACCATGCTGTCGCTGGCCGGCAACTCGCTGCTCGTGCTCGTCCTCTTCACCCGGGCGCGCGACGGCAGCCGCCTCGGGCTCGCGCTCGCCGCGCTGTGCGGCTATCTCGTCTTTCTCGTCCGGCCTGACAACGGCTTCTACGGGCTGCTCTTCCCAGTCCTGCTCTTCGGCTTCGGGTTCAAGCTCGGCTGGCGGCGGGTCGCGATTTTTGTCCTCGCGTTCCTGGCTCTCCTGGCCGTCGACACCTGGCTGAAGATCCGCGTCTTCGGCGATCCCCTGCCGCTCTCCTTCTACGCCAAGCACGCCCTCCTCGCCGCCGGCTACGCGGGCGAATGGAACCCCGTCACCTACCTGTGCGAATTCCTGATCTATCTCTCCCCCTTCCTGCTGCTCATCGCCTGGACGGTGAAGCGGCCGGCGGGCGCCATCGTGACCGCCTTCGCGATTCCCCTGGCGCTCACCCTGGGGTATTACTTCACGGTGATGCAGGTGATGGGCTTCAATTTCCGCTTCTCCTTCCCCTCCCTGCCTTTCGTGGTGGTGCCGGCCGCGATCTGCCTCGATCGCTTTCTCGCCTCCCCTGAGGACCGGACCCTGCGCCTCGCCGGCGTGAAGAAGCGAGCCTGGCTGATCCTGCCTCTCGCCTGCCTGTTCTGGATCTCGTGGCGGCCGTTGGCCCGGGCTTACTCCGTCCACGTCCTGCGGCCGCGGTCCCACGTCGCGGTCCCGGTCCATCTGCCGACCGTCGCGGAGGCTCCCCGCCTGGAGTGGTGGAGCGGCATCCGGGCGATGGCCGACTTCGGCGCCAGGCTGCCGCAGGGAACCTTGATGGCGGCTTCCGAGCACGGCCTGGTGGCGGCGCGCAATCCCCACCTCCGCATCCTGGACCTGGTGGGGCTCCACGATCCGGAGATCGCGCACCACGGGCTCCACGGCGAGTACCTGAAGCGCCGCGCTCCCGATCTCATCTGGTTGCCCCACCCGGACTACGTCGGCTTGCGGCAGGAGATCTTCGACAGCGCTACTTTCCAACAGAACTACGTGTACCTGCCCACGGCTTTCTCCTATGGCCTCGCCGTGCGACGCGACCGGACCGACCTGCTGCGGATGGTGCGCGCCGAGCTGGCGGACCTGTACCGCCGCTGGGGTCCTCCACCGGAAGAGCCATGACGCGGCGAGCGGTCGTCGTCGGGGCGGGGCCGAACGGGTTGGCGGCGGCGGTGACGCTGACACAGGCGGGTTGGTCCGTCGAGGTCCATGAAGCGCGCGCGACCGTCGGCGGCGGTGCGCGCTCGGCGGAGCTGACGCTGCCGGGATTCCTGCACGACGTCTGCTCGGCGATCCATCCGCTCGCCGTGGGCTCGCCGTTCTTCGCCCGCCTGCCGCTCGAGCGGCACGGGCTGGAGTGGATCCATCCGCCTCTGCCGCTCGCCCACCCCTTCGACGACGGCACCGCCGCCGTCCTCGCCCGCGGCTTCGCGGAGACGGGCGAGAGCTTCGGCGAGCGCGAGGACGCCCGCGCCTGGGAGCGCCTTTTCCGGCCGTTCGCCGACTCGTGGGAGGAGCTAGCGCCGGATCTCCTGGCGCCGCTTCGCTGGCCCCGCCACCCGTTCGGCATGGCCCGCCTCGGGCTCGTGGGAGTCAGGGCCGCCACGGCCCTCGCCCGGCGGCGGTTCCGCGGCTTTCGCGCCCGGGCTCTCTTCGCCGGGCTCGCCGCCCATTCCTTCCTACCTCTCGAAAGCCGGCCCAGCGCCGCCTTCGGACTGCTGCTCGGCGTCACCGGCCACGCCATCGGCTGGCCGCTGCCCAGGGGCGGCGCGCAGCGCATCGCCGACGCGCTCGCCTCGCTGCTCCGCGAGCTGGGCGGCGAGATCCACACCGGCCGGCTCGTGGGCTCGCTCCGCGAGCTGCCGGCGGCGGACGCCTATCTCTTCGATCTCACCCCGGCGCAGCTCCTGCGCCTCGAGGGGATCGCCTGGCCACGCCGCTATCGCCGGCGGCTCGGCCGCTACCGCTATGGTCCGGGGGTCTTCAAGATGGACTGGGCGCTCTCCGCTCCCATCCCCTGGCGGGCCGAGGCCTGCCGCCGCGCCGGCACCGTCCATCTCGGCGGCACGATGGAAGAGCTCGCCGCCTCGGAGCGGTCCGCCTGGAACGGGGAAACGGCGCGCCCCTTCGTCCTGGTGACGCAGCCGAGCCTCTTCGACCCCACCCGCGCGCCGGCGGGCGCTCACATCGGCTGGGCCTACTGTCACGTGCCCAACGGCTCCGCGGCCGATCGCACGGCGGCCATCGAAGCGCAGATCGAGCGCTTCGCCCCGGGCTTTCGCGACCTCGTCCTCGCCCGCCACACGACCAACACCGCCGAGCTCGAGGCCTACAATCCGAACTGCGTGGGCGGTGACATCAACGGCGGCGCCGCCACGCTCGGCCAGCTCTTCACCCGCCCCGTGGCGCGCGTCGTGCCCTACGCCACGCCCGATCCCAAAGTCTTCATCTGCTCCGCCAGCACGCCGCCCACCGGAGGCGTGCACGGCATGTGCGGCTACCACGCGGCGCGGGCGGTGCTGCGCAGGATTGCCTTCATGGAGGAATGATCTCACGCGTTCTCCGGACGATAAACTCCCGGACGGCATGGAGACTTCCGATCCGCGTCAGGCGATCTTCCGCCGGCTGACCTTCTACAGCGTCCTCGGCGGTCTTTGTCCGTTGATCCCGGTGCCTTTCGTGGACGATTGGGCCTTGGGCCAGGTGCAGCGGCGGATGGTCTGGGAGGTCGCCAGGAACGCGGGAGTCACGCTCACTCCCCAGGAGCGCAAGATCCTCGCGGGCGGCGGCGAGGGCTGGCCCGGCTGCCTGGGCAGCGTCGTCTGGGTTTTCCGCGAGGTGATCGTCGCCCTCCTGCGCTGGCTGTTCCGCACGGTGTTCTACTTCCTCACCATCCGCCGCAGCGTCCGCCGGTCCTCCGAGACCCTGCACCTCGGCTACCTCTTCGATCATTCCCTGCGGCTGGGAGCCGCTCCCTTCCCGGCGTCGTCCACGCCCGAGGAGCGGGCGAGGCTCATCCGCGCCGCGGCGCTGAAGGCTCTGGCGCAGATCGACGATAGAGCCGTCCACCAGACCCTGATCCGCGACTTCCGCCGGTCCCTCTCTCTGCTCGTGCAGGCCGCGGCTCTCTTCGGCCGTTTCCTGCCGCGGCGAAAGAAGCGCCGGAGCACCGATCTCGCCGCCGAGGGCGAGGTCTTCCAACGCGAGGAGGAGCTGCTCGGTGGTTTCGTGGATCGGCTGTCGGCGGACCTGTGGGGAAATCAGGCGTACTTCGCCGAGCTGGAGAGGCTGTTCGAGGGCAATCTTCGGGAGATGGGGACGCAGCCTCAGGGCGCTGCCGGATAGAAATACCCTTTAAGAGTCGCGCCGAATCCTCAGATGTCCGGGAGAGATGACGGAGAAACTATGGAGCATCTCGTCTCCATGCTCGCTCACCGTGGTGGAGACGATCTGAGCCTTCCCGTCGGCCGATAAACCGGCCAACCGAAGAAGGATGACACCTCCCCTGGCGCGTTTCTGGCGGTACACGAGCTCTCCGAAATCTTATCTGCCGTGATGAGGAGCGAACCAAGCTGGACTGCCTGCTCCAAGATGAATACGTCATCGATACCTGGGTCCAACTCCGAAACGTAGAGAACTTCGTGGCCTTGCTGTCTCAACTGCGCGACGATCTGGCGATCAACGCTCTCATCGGCGAGGAATCTCACGCTGCCTCATCAGGAACCGGATAGATCACATCGGCACGCAAGGCACGGGCGGCGAATTCCAGGGCTGCCGAGATGCCTTCGCGTGTCAACCGCGGATGAGCATCCAGGATCTGTTCGACCGTTTCTCCGGCCGCCAGCTTCTCCAGGATGAGTTCCACCGTGATGCGCGTCCCCGCCACCACGGGCTTTCCCATCATGACGGAGGGATTCGACTCGATCCGTTGATTCGTCATAACGCTCTCCATAATAGCTACAAAACGAGCGCCCGCTCCAGAATCGCCCCGAAATCCGTCCCCGCCGGCAGCGTCCCGAACGCCCGTCCGCCTTCGCCTCCCAGCCGGCTGGCGCAGAAGGCGTCCGCCACCTCGGATGGAGCGTGCCGCACCAGCAGCGAAGCCTGGAGCGCCAAGGCCAGCCGCTCGACGAGGCGGCGCGCTCGCGTTTCCAGATCCTCCGGATCGCCGAGCTCTCTCCGCAGGTCGCGCACGTAGCCGTCGAGGCGGAGATCGCGCGCTTCACCGATCTCGGCGAAGAGAGCGGCGAGGGACTCCGGCGACTTTTGGATCGCCCGCAGCACGTCCAGGCACTGCACGTTCCCGGAGCCTTCCCAGATCGAGTTGAGCGGCGCTTCGCGGTAGAGACGCGCCAGGCCCCATTCCTCGACGTAGCCGTTGCCGCCCAGGCATTCGAGCGCTTCGGCGGCGTGGACCGGCGCCCGCTTGCAGGTCCAGTACTTGAGGACGGCGGTGGCGAGCCGGCGGAACGGCGCGTCGGTTTCCGCGTCGTAGGCGCGGGCCAGGCGCATCATGGCCACCGTCGTGGCCTCGGACTCGACGGCGAGATCGGCGAGCACGTTGCGCATCAGCGGCTGATCGATCAGCGGCTTGCCGAAGGCCCGCCGGTGGACCGCGTGGTGGATCGCCCGCGCCGTCCCCCAGCGCATGCCGGCGGCCGCGCCGATCACGCAGTCGAGCCGCGTATGGTTCACCATCTCGAGGATCGTCTGCACGCCGCGGCCTTCCTCGCCGACGAGGCGCGCCCAGGCGGCGTGGAATTCCACCTCGCTGGAGGCGTTCGAGCGGTTGCCAAGCTTGTCCTTGAGCCGCTGCAGGTGGAAGCGGTTGCGCTCGCCGCCCGGCGTGAAGCGGGGCAGCAGGAAACAGGAGAGCCCGCCCGGCGCCTGGGCGAGCACCAGGAAGGCGTCGCACATCGGCGCCGAGCAGAACCATTTGTGGCCGGTGAGCTCGTACTCCGCTCCCGGGCCGCCGGCACCGAGCGGCCGCGCCGCGGTGGTGTTGGCGCGCACGTCCGAGCCGCCCTGCTTCTCGGTCATCGCCATGCCGCACAGCGCGCCGGCCTTCTCCGCCGCCGGCACCGGCCGCGGATCGTAGACCGTCGAGGTGAAACGCGGCTCCCACTCCGCGGCCAGCTCCGGCTGCGCGCGCAAGGCCGGCACCACGGAGTAGGTCATCGAGAGAGGGCAACCGACGCCGGCCTCCACCTCGGCCAGCAGCAGGAACATCGCCGCCCGCGCCACGTGCGCTCCCGGCCGCGGCTCCCGCCAGGGCAGGGCGTGGAGGCCGTGCTCGACGCCGAGCCGCAGCAGCGCGTGCCAGGCCGGATGGAACTCCACCTCGTCGATGCGCTCGCCCCGCCGGTCATGGGTGCGCAGCGCCGGCGGGTTGCCGTTCGCCTGGAACCCCCAGGCGATCGTCTCGCGGCGACCCACCAGCTCGCCGAACGCCCGCACCCTCTCCTCCGCCCAGGCCGCGCCCTCCCGCCGCAACGCCTCGGCGAGCGGCCGGTCCGCGTCGAAGAGGTTCACGCCCTCGAACGGCGGTGGCTGATTGAAGATTTCGGCCATGCAGCAAGGATATCCCGCCGTTCCCGTCCTCGTTCGTCCATGCCCGTCCGTGCCCGTCCGTGTCTCCACACCCTTGATAGGATCACCACGGAGCTAACTCGGAGACCACCGTGGCCATTCGCGAAGGCGCTTGGGATTGTCCGGTCTGTGGCCGCAAGGGCAACCGCGGACCCGAGAAGTTTTGCGGCGGCTGCGGCTCGCCGCGCGGCCCCGAGGTGAAGTTCTACCTGCCGGACGCCGCCGCCGAGGTGACCGACGCCGAGGCGCTGAAGCGCGCCCAGGCCGGCGCCGACTGGATCTGCGCCTACTGCGGCGCGGACAACCCCGCCGCCAACGCCTTCTGCTCCGGCTGCGGCGCTCCACGCGATGGAACGAAGACCCGCGAGGTCGTCGAGCATCGGCTCGGCGAGACGCCGCCGGCTGCCCCGGCGCCACCCGCCAAACCGCAGAGCGCCCGCTGGAAGAGAGGCTGCGGCCTCGGCTGCCTGGGTCTCCTCCTCGTGGCCGGGCTCTTCCTCTATCTCGGCGCGCCCAAGAAGCAGGACCTCACGGTCACCGGTTTTCACTGGCAACGGACGATCGCCGTCGAGGAGCAACGGCCGGTCACCGAGTCGGCGTGGGAGGGAGAGGTCCCGAGCGCCGCGCGCCTCCTCGGCGGCGGCACCTCCGAGGTCCATCACGTCGATCACATTCAGATCGGCAGCCGCACGAAGACCCGCACCGTCAGCGAGCGGGTGCAGACGGGGACCGAGCGCGTCAAGGTCGGCACGCGGGACCTCGGCAACGGCTATTTCGAGGACGTCTACGAGGACCGTCCCGTCTACGAGGACCGCTCCCACGAGGAGACCTACCAGGAGCCGGTCTACCGCGACCAGCCGGTCTATCGCCGGCGCTACCGCTACGAGATCGAGAAATGGCAGCCGGACCGCGAAGCCAAGGCCGAGGGCCGGGACCGCTCGCCCTCCTGGCCCGATCCCCGGCTGGCGGCGAAGGAGCGCGAGGGAAGCCGTCAGGAGTCCTTTGAAGTCCTCTTCCGCGACGCCAAGGGAAATTCCGTCCGCTACAAGTACAAGGCGCCGAACGAGCAGGTCTGGCGGAGCTTCGAAGAGGGCCGCACCTATCGAGGCAAGGTCAAGCATGACGGCGAGGTGGTGGAGATCGAGGGCGCGCCGGGCTCCTAGCCGGGAGGCGCTCGGCGTTGACAGCCTTCTGGTCCTCTGCAATCCTCCACTCCCAGGACACCCCCGAGGAGACCGCCATGGCCGAACCCATCCAGCCCACGGCCGCGACACCGAAGCCGCGCCGGCGGCGCAGGCCCGGCCTCATCCTCCTCCTGCTGCTGATCGTCGCCGTCCTCTTGTTCGCCCTCTACGTCTGGCTCACCCTCAGCTTCGACTACTCCGAAGGCGAGCGCGCCGGCTTCGTGCAGAAGTTCTCCAGCAAGGGGTGGATCTGCAAGACCTGGGAAGGCGAGCTGGCGATGGTCAACCTCCCCGGCGCCATGCCGGAGATCTTCCGCTTTTCCGTGCGCGACGACGCCGTGGCCGCCCGCCTCAACGAAACCCTCGGCCGGCGCGTGCGTCTGCACTACGAGCAGCACAAATTCGTTCCCACCTCCTGCTTCGGCGAGACCGAGTACTTCGTCACCGCCGTCGAGCCGGTCGGGCCGTGAATAGCCGCTCCGCAAAAAGGACGACAGGGACCTCAAGGACAGCAAGGACGGGGAGGCTCACCCGAACGGCACCTGTCCTTGCTGTCCTTGCAATCCTTGGGGTCCTTTCATTTGCCGGCGCCGCTCCGCCCGCCGGCGATTTCGACGCCCGCTTCACCGGCCGCACCCTGCGCTGCGACTACTTCCACAGCGGCACCGCCAGGGAGGAGCACGTCAGCCTCGCCGGCCTGCGCCTGGAGGGCGACTGGCCGGGCAGCCGCGTGCGCCTGCTCGACGACTCGAACCTCGGCAAATACCTCTTCGAGGTGATCGATCCCGCGACCAACCGGACGGTCTGGTCGCGCGGCTTCTCCAGCATCTACGGCGAGTGGGAGACCACCGGCGAGGCCGCGGCCGGCACCTGGCGCACCTTCCGCGAATCGGTGCGCTTCCCGGAGCCGCGAGCAAAGGCGCAGCTCGTGCTCAAGAAGCGCGCCGCGGACGGCTCCTTCCACGAGATCTTCTCCACCGTCGTCGATCCGGCGAGCCGCTTCGTGGACCGCTCGCCGCTCAGCAGCGCGGGAACCGTCTGGGCGGTGTTCGAGAACGGACCGCCGGCCGTCAAGGTGGACCTGCTGTTCCTCGGCGACGGCTACGCGGCCGCCGAGATGCCGAAGTTCCACGCCGACGTCCGCCGCCTGGCGGACGCCCTCTTCGCCACCGAGCCGTACAGGAGCCACCGGCAGGACTTCAACGTGCGGGCGGTCGACCTGCCATCCCCCGCTTCCGGCGTCACCGATCCGCGCACCGCCATCTGGCGGAAGACGCCGCTCGGGGTCGCCTACAACGCCTTCGACTCCGAGCGCTACATGCTCACCTTCGCCGACGAGGCGGTGCGCGAGGCGGCGGCGCAGGCCCCTTACGACGCCCTCATCCTGCTCTCCAACAGCCGCAAGTACGGCGGTGGCGGCATCTTCAACCTGTGGAACACCGCGGCCGTGGACAGCGCCGAGTCGGCCTACCTGGTGGTGCACGAGTTCGGTCACTCCTTCGCCGGCCTCGGCGACGAGTACTACACCTCGCAGGTGGCCTACGAGACGTTCAATCCGCCCGGCAGCGAGCCCTGGGAGCCGAACGTGACCGCTCTCCTCGATCCCGCGCACCTCAAATGGGGAGACCTCGTGGCCACCGGCACGCCGCTCCCCACGCCCTGGAACCAAGCGGCCTTCGACAAGGTCATGCTCGGTTTCGAGAAGAGGCGGCGGGAGCTGCGGGAGAAGAACGCTCCCGAGGAGGCGATGGAGGCGCTCTTCCGCGAAGTCCGCGAGAAGACCACGCCGATGCTCCACGCCGAGCCCTACTTCGGCAAGGTGGGAGCCTTCCAGGGCGCCTCCTACGAGGCCAAGGGTCTCTACCGTCCCGAGGTGGACTGCATCATGTTCAGCCGCAATCCGAAGTCGTTCTGCGCGGTGTGCGCGCGGGCGATCGAGCGGGCGATCCGGATGTATACGGAGTGAGAGGGCCAAAGGACAAAAAGGACATGTTTCTCTTCCTTGACGTCCTTTCTGTCCCTGAAGTCCTTGCTGTCCCTTTCAGGAGGGGAAAAACTCATGCACAAGCAACTCAACCGCCGTGACTTCATCCGCGCCGGCGCCGGCGCCGCCGCCGGAGTGGCCTTGACCTCACCACAAGTCTTCGCACAGGCTCCGGCGGTGAAAACTTCCAACGGCGTCAAACCGGTCGTGATCTCCTCGGCCAACGGCAACGTCTACAAGAACGGCGGCGACGTCACCTGCGTGCAGAAGGCCTTCACCCTGATGACGCAGGGCGCCGACGTGCTCGACGCCCTGATCGCCGGGGTCAACATCGTCGAGCTCGATCCCGAGGACGACAGCGTCGGCTACGGCGGCCTGCCCAACGCCGAGGGCGTCGTCCAGCTCGACTCCTCCTGCATGCATGGGCCGAAGAAGCGGGCCGGCGCCGTGGCCTCGCTCGAAGGCGTGCGCACTCCCTCGCTCGTCGCCAAAGCGGTCATGGAGCAGACGGACCACCACCTGCTGGTCGGCAAGGGCGCCCAGGAGTTCGCCCGCAACATGGGATTCAAGATCGAGGACGACTTGAACACCGAGAAGTCGCGGGGGCTGTGGCTCGAATGGAAGCGCCGCACGGATCCCGAGCATTACCTGGACCCCAAAGAGCGCGCCGAGGCCGGCTACCGCACCGGCGTGCAGATGGCGCGCGAAGGGCTCATCGACATCCGCCATCTCTGGGGCACCATCAACTGCGACGGCGTCAACGCCAAGGGCGAGATCTGCGGCGTGACGACGACGAGCGGCCTCGCCTGGAAGATTCCCGGCCGCGTGGGAGACTCGCCGATCCTCGGCGCCGGCCTCTACGTCGACGGCGCCGTCGGCGCCGCGGGCTCGACCGGCCGCGGCGAGGCCAACCTCTACAACCTCTCCTCCTACCTCATCGTCGAAGCTATGCGCCGCGGCGCCCATCCCAAGGACGCCGGCATGGAAGCCCTCAAGCGCGTCGCCGCCAACACCGTCGAGAAGCGCCTCCTCAACGACCGCGGTCTGCCGGGCTTCGGCCTCAACTTCTACGTCCTCAACGCCAAGGGCGAGCACGCCGGCGTCTCCATGTACCCGGCGAAATACGCCATGTGCGACGAGAGCGGCCCGCAGACGCTGCCGACGGAGGCGCTGTATGAGGGCGAGCCGTGAGTTGTTTTGACGCTCTGTTGAAAGACTCCTTATACTGCGAACATGGCTGAGCTCGCCAAGATACCGCCGATCACGCAAGATGACGACGAGCCCGAAGGCCCGTTTCTCCAGCGGTGGGTCGAGCGTCCGGACGGCCGCCTTGAGTTGCTGGTAAGGCCTCTCACCCCCGAGGACTTTCTCAATCCGCAGCCCGAGGACATCATGTCTGAGGGGGAGCTGCACTCCTCGGTCAGACGTCAGCTCGCGGACCTGCTGGATCGGTACTTCAAGCCGAATTCGCTGGTCCTGGAAGACGTGATCCACCAGCTCGGCCCCGGCCTCCCCTCCCCTTCCCCGGACGTTTCCGTCATTCTGGGGGCTCGGCCGGGACGCCGGGAAAGCTTCTCGGTGGTTGAGGAGGGTGTCCGGCCCGACCTCGTCATCGAGATCGTCTCACCGAGCAAGAAGTCGATCCGCAAGGTGGACGAGGTGGACAAGGTCGATGCCTATAGCCGGGCCCGGATTCCTGAATACCTCCTCATCGATCTGCCACGGCGCGGCAACGCCTATCGGCTCGGGCTCAAAGGCTACCGGCTGGAGGCGGGAGGACGGTACTCGCCGATCCAGCCGGATTCGCAGGGACACCTGCTGTGCCGCGCCACCCGTCTCCGCTTCCTGATCGAGGACGACCGCGTCCGCGTCATCGACGACCGGACGGGTCAGCCGCTCCTCTATTCCGATGAAGAGGAGTCTTTGCGCCGCGCCGCCGAGGACGCCCACCAGGCCGCTGAAGCCGAGATCGCCCGGCTGCGCGAGGAGCTGGAGCGGCTGAAGGGGAAGACCCTGTCCTAGTTTGCTGAGGCCGTTCAGCTCTTCTTCGAGCTCGACTTCTTCTTCGCGCCGCTCTTCTTCGCGCCCGTCTTCTTCTTCGGGACCTTGGCTCCCTTCTCGCGCGCCTCCGAGAGTCCGATGGCGATCGCCTGCTTGCGGCTGGTGACCTTCTTTCCCGAGCCCGAACGCAGTGTGCCCTTCTTCTTCCTGCGCATCGCGCTCTCGACTGTATCGCCGGCCTTCTTGCTGTACTTTCTAGCCTTCTTCTCGGCCATGGCACACCCTCCTTTGCCTCCGGCACGAATGCAACTTACTTGCCGCAACATCGGCGGACGACGCCGCAAGATCTCAAGACATCGTCGCGATGCCTCGGGATGCGCGGCAATGCCGGCTCATGCGCACAGGAGATGAGCTCGCATCGGCGCATACCCACGGGAAGCTCTTACGACGTCCCGGGACATCGGCAGGACGTCCGGGGATCCGCGACGACGCCGGCTCGTCTCCTTAGCGGGTGAGCTCATGCCGGCGGGAGATCGGCGGATGTTCTCGAAAAACCCCGGGACCTCGTGAGCGAGTCCACGGATCGGCGCCGATGCGGGCTCATCTCGTGAGGAGTTGAGCCCATGCCGGCGCAGATCCGGAGACCGTACGGGAACATGACCGGATCTTTCCGCTGTGTCCGGGGATACGCCGCGAGATGAGCAGACCTCGCGCCAGAGTCTCCGCATGCCGCCACGTATCCGCCCGCGCCGGCTCCAGAGGTCGGCGCATTGCAATAACGTCCGGAGATACACCGCGATGCCGCGCCATCTTGCGGCAACATCGCGCCGTCTCGCGGCAGCATCGCGGGATCTGCCGCGAAGTGCGGAGACTCTGTCGCGATCCTGGCTCATCACGTTCGCTGGGCTCCTGAGGTAGATAAAAAGAGGGGGCGTGCAAGCACGCCCCCGAAGAGAAACCGAAGGTTACTTGGCAGTGGGTTCGGCAGGCACCGGCGGATTGGGTTCCGCCGGCTCGGGGGTGGTCGGCTCCTCGTCGTCCGGCTTGGTCTTGAGGCCGCGGAACGGCTGCAGACCAAACTCGGCGAGCTTCTCCGCCCGGATGCCGAAGTGCTGCTTGACGCCGAGACGCAGGATGTTCGCCAGCCGCTCACTCTCGGTGATGGCGGTCCGGAGATCGAAGCTCGCTGCCTGCTTGGCGGCCTTGTGGACGCCCTGCCGGTCGAAAGCCTCCTGCGCCTTGGCCAGCAGCTCCGCGAACCGGAGGCGGGTCGCCTCCAGGTGCGGGAGCTCGGCGGTGTTGGCGGACAACGAGGCCAGAAGCCGCTGGAGATCCCCCAGCTTGCCCTTCTGTGTCGTTTCCTTCGACATGGTCCTTCTCCTTTCTCTACAACTGCTTGGGGTTGTTGCCTCGGCCTCCCTGGGCCGGGGTCCGGTCTGCCGATCCTCCGGGGCACGCCCCCGGGGGTACCCGCAGCCGGGTTGGTCCATCTACGACTCGGAGCTCGACCACGAGCCCTTTCACCTCCTTTCCGGCGGTCAGATCCGCCACATTCCTGATCTACTGCTTACTACTCGTTCAGCTACAATGTGGTATTATAGGCAGGAAATTTCAGCCGTCAAGCCTTGGTTGTGGCCAAACGGCGTCCAGACCATGCTCTGCAGGCGGCATGCAGACGCAAATTGCCTGCTTGTGACAGATGGCGCAAGCGGACTTAGGTCTTTGACAACTGAAACTTACGGGGTGCCGGCCGGAGGTGGCCGGCCGGCATCTTCCCCACCTCGCGCCGAACCCTACCGCTGTGGAGGCGGTGGTTCGTTGCCGGCGGACTGGCTCGCCTCCGCGGCCTGCTTGCCGAGGGAGCTCGCGAGGTCGCCGAAGACGCGGCCGAGGGCCTGGCGGAGGAGACGCTCGGCGTCCGCCTCCGTGACGGCGCTCTTCTGCTCTGCGGTCTGCGCCTGGGCCGGCTTCGGACCGAAGCCCGGCGCCACGGGAGGTATGCCGCCCACGCGCCGCCAGAGCTGGTAGGCGGCGGGGCTGATCGGGTCCTTCGGCGTCGGGTAGATGAAGCCCATCAGCTCCTCGGGAGCCATCCCCAGCGCCTTGGCGATGTTGAGGACGTGCTCCACCTTGAGCTCGATGGCGCCGAGGAAGACGCGGCTGAGATAGCCGTCACTGACTCTCAGACGGTTCTCGACGGTGCGCATCGAGTGCCCCAAGGCTTGAATGGCGAGCTTCAGACGGGCAAGGACATGGGCCAGTTCCGGAGGGATGTTGCGCTTTCGGCGTGCCATGGGTCCAATGTACAGCAAGGCTGGCGTAAATGCCAGACAGGAACCGGATTAGCCCTCCGCTGTTCTCCGGCCCTGCCAAAGATCCGTGCTAGGCTACGAGCCCACGCCGCGAGCTGTTCCAAACGAAAAGCAGGATTCCGAGAGGAGGGTGACCCTTGGCGAGGAGAAGCGGCTTCAAGACGCAGGCCCCGAAGGAAGCGACCGTCATCATCTCTCTCATCCTCTGGCTGATCGGGCTCCTCGCGGGGCTCGGCATTTTCCATCTCCCCAACAACCTGGGGTTCTGGGCGCTCGTGGTCGCCGGGCTGCTGTTGATCCTGGGCTCCTTGCTCGACGGCCTGTAGGCCGGGCGCCGGCGGGTTGCCTGGCGCCACGGCCTATCGTGGCGACTTCCGGCCCAGCCCTGCCTGGGGAACGTCGATCCCGAGCGCCGTCGCCAGATCGATCTGGTGCTCCTGCTCCTGCAGGATGATCTCGCGCAGATCCTCGGCCAGGGCGTACTCGCCCAGCGCCTCGGCCTGCCGCACGCGCTGGCGGTAATTGGCCACCGTCACGTTCTCATTCTCGAGGTCGAAACGCAGCATCTCCTCGGCCTTGTCGGAAGTGCGCACCGGTTTCGGGGTCGCCGTCGGCTCGCCGCCGAAGTAGTCGATCTGCTTGGCGATGATGAGCGCGTGCGCGAGCTCCTCAGCGGCGTGTTTCTCGAGCTCGGCGGCGATCGTCATGTAGGGCGCGCCCTTCAGCACCTGGCTGTAGACGACATACGAAATGATGGCCTGGTACTCACGCGCCAGGTCCTCGTTGAGGAGCTCGACCAGGCGCTCCCGCGTGACGGTCTCCTCGTGCTTCCCACTCGCCTTCTTCTTGGCCATGCGCACACCCTCCTCGCTTTCGGCATGCATGCAACTTACTTGCCTTTGCGCCGAGGCCGGGTGCAAAATCGTCGAGCCTCCTTGGACGGTTCCATGCCGAAGATAGAAGCGCTTGCGGCGGAGCTCCGGCGTCGGGTCGAGGATCGGATCAGCGCCTGGCGCATCGTTGTCGAGCGTATAGACGAGACAGAGACCTCGGCCCTCGCCTTCGCGATCCGTCCCATGCTGGAGGAGCCAGTTGACTGAGCTCCTGTGAGCGGCAGCGAGAAAGGAGAAACTCATGCTGTCACAAAAAGTGTTCGTAACTATCGGCCTGATCCTCACCGCCGGTCTGGCTATGCCGGACCCGGCCCGTGCGGACTCCATCCATCCCGACTGCATCGACCACCAGCAGCCGCAGCTCTGCACCCGCGTGGTGGAGGAGTTGATCGAGGAGCTCGGCAGATTCAACGAGGCCTTCAACCCGCCGGACGCCGATCAACTGGCCGCCTTCTACCATGAGGACGCCATCCTCTTCGTCGGCAGCGCGGGCCGCTTCTTTCGCGGCCATGATGAGATCCGGGACGAATTCTTCGCGCCGCTGGTCGCCGGCATCACCGGTGCCACCGTCGATATCTCCGCCTTTCACTTCCAGGTCATCGGCCCGAATCTCGTCATCCTGTACGGCTCGCCGACGACGGTCGTCACCTTTCCGGACGGCTCGGTAGTGACCCTGCCGCCGCTGCCTCAGACGCTGACCTGGGTACGGCAAGGAGGAGATCGGGCTCGGCCCTTTGTGGTTTTGACGGATCACGAGTAGCGCGGGTACGCTCGCGCAGGAAATCGTTCGGGAAGGGGACATTGAGGAGAAGCCTCGCCATGAGAAGACGACTCTCGCCCATCTTCCGCGGAGCCTTTTTGGCCGCTCTCGCCCTGGTATTCCTGGCCCGCCTCTCGCTGTGCGCGGAGCCGGCACCGGCGCAGCCGGCGGTGTATGCCGCCTATGTGCTGCTGGCGGAGTCTCCTGCCGGGAGCACGAGCGCCTTTGCTCGCGTGATCGTCGATCCCGGCCGGGAATGCCCGGAGCTGATCGGCACGGGGAGTGAACGGATCGCAACGACGCCACGCCGCAATCCGCATGGGTTCACGGTCAAGGTCTGCGAAGCTCGCTATCCCTTCGGGCGCTCCCTTGCGGTCGAGGAAGGCCCGCGGCTCCCTGTGGTGGCCGAAACGCCCTCCCGCATCGCGGTCTTCGGCGATTCGGGCTGCAAGCCGAAGGACCAGGAAGGCTGCGGGCTGGACGATCCGCAGTGGCCGTTCCCGGTCCTGGCGCGAACCGCCGTCGCCAACCGGCCGGACCTCGTCCTCCACGTGGGCGACTACAACTACCGCGGCACGCCGAGCGGCTTCACGGCCACGGTCGACGGCCAGCAGGTCCAGCGCTGGTACTATGACGCCGGCGACGGCGCGGAGCCTTCGGAGAAGTGTGGGCTCCCGGGTCCCTACCTCAGCCAGAACAGTACGGGCAATCCGGACGCCGATTCGTGGGAGGCCTGGTGGCTGGACTTCTTCCAGCCGGCCGGCGACCTGCTGACCGCGGCTCCCTGGATCTTCACGCGCGGCAACCACGAGCTGTGCAGCCACGCGGGGCCGGGCTGGTTCTACTTTCTCGACGCCAGCTCGGAGCTGCCCGAGGGCGGTGGCCGGCAGCTCGCCTGTCCGTCGCAGGACGGCGAGGGGCCGGCGCTGCCTCATCTCCAGCTCGTCGAGCCCCAGGTGCTCCATCTCGGTGGTCTCGATCTGGTGGTGATCGATTCCGCCAACGCCTGCGACCAGTTAGCCGGCTTGACCGACGTCTACGAGCGCCAGCTCCTCGCGGCGGCGAAGCGGCTCCGCGGCCCCGATGAAAGGAAAACTGCCTGGCTGCTGAGCCACCGGCCGATCTGGGGAGTCGCGGACGCGGCGGAGACCCTCTACGGCTGTGACGGCCAGCCGCAGAGCGGCCCCGCGGTTCCCTACGGAGAGCTCAACCAGACGCTGCAATGCGCTCTGCGCGGCGAGGCCGGCGCGGCCCTCCTCCCCCTTCTCGACCAGATCGTCGCCGGCCACATGCACCGCTTTGAAGCCTTCTCCTTCGCCGCTCCGTCCCGCCGCCCGCCGACGCTGGTGGTGGGCAACAGCGGGGTGGTCGAGGATACCGGGCCGCCGACCGGCGCCTTCGCCCAGACGGTGGACGGCGCGCCGGCCGCCGGGTTCTCGGTGGCTCAATTCGGGTATCTGGAGCTGACGCGGGACGTCCACGGCACGTGGCAAGGCGCGATGGTCACGCTCAACCCCGCGGACTGGTCACCATTCCTCGCGCCCTGCGCAACACCGGCCACCGCGGACCAGGCCCTCTGCGTCAAGCCGCTGCCTTCGGCGGGCAAATAGTTCGGAGGCCGGGGACTCTCCGCTCAGTCAGCACGCGCCAGAGGCCGAACGGCGAGAACCTCGTCAGCGCGGAGCTCTTCAATGTCCGATTCCGGAACGGCTACGACGGCGATTGACTCCCCCACCGCATTGAAGACCTCCAGAACGCAGCCCTGCTCGCCCCCTTGAGGGTGCTGAACGTAGTCGACCAGGATCGCCACGTCGCCCTGTCTCAGCTCATGTTCGGGTAGGTCCCGCTTGAGGGCAACGTGCTGGTAGAGAGGCAGGCTCATGGCTTCTTCTCCTTCCGAGGCTTCAAGGTCACGAACCGGGTGCGGCCCGGGATTGGAGCCAGATCGTAACAACTTTCAGCGTTCAGTCGGATGGCTACAAGCAGGTGAGGTTCTCCCTCGTGAATCTTGTCTGCACCAGGAACCTCGCTTATCGGCAGGTCCGGAAATGGGCACGTGACACCTGCATATGCCACCGATTCAAAGCGGGCCAATAATCGGCAAGGGAAGCCAGAGATGGAGTAGAGAGATGTCTCCAGGGTGATGACCTGTCTCTGGATAGACCCAAGGTCGACTGTGCCTAGATTCGTAGACCGGAGGATTCCCTGGAAGTTCGGCAGAGAGGTGAGGAAGATAATGAATCTGGAGTTCTTCGCTCTCGGGTGAGACGCTCTGTAGGTGAGGTATTACGGAGTTGGGCAAGGTGAAGCCCGGATGCGAGTAGGCCACCATCATCCCGCAGGGCATGGCCCAGGCATAGTCGCCAATGATGAAACGGAGAATACCACTCCCACAGTATGCCGAGACCGGATAGCCTGGACCGACGATCTTACACTCTACGAAAAGCGCATATAGAGAACGGTCGAGACCAGGTTCAACGGAGATCAGCCGGAAAGTCAGATCTGGTCGTTTCTCGAGGGTTTCGTTGCTGTAATTGGGAATCTCGGCCCCACGCACTACATCCTGAAAGATAGAACCCGAGAATCCTGAGGGGTGGCCGAGTTCTCCGAGGATAGCGTTCAAGTTGATCTGTAGACGAGTGGTGATCGCAGGTTCGCTTTCTTCGAAAAGATTACCTCCATCTTCTATCATCTGCTCCAGGATCCGTTCCCAGGCCGAACGGAGTCCTTGAAGGATGAGCTGCTTAACAGCCAAGTCAAGGTCAGCAAGTGGTAAGGAAGTTGTGGGGCGCCAAAGACGCGCCGTCAGGAGAGGACGCCGACCTCTATGGCTACTCCGTCTCATTTTGAATTCGAGAACTGTGGTAAATGTTCCTGAAGAATCGTAAGGGCGCAAAGACGTGCTCGGCTTTGGGTCCAATAGCGGTATTGGCGCAGGATGCCGAGAAAGATTCGGCCTTCGCGCACCTGAGTGAGCACGATCTCACTCGCCCCCTCTTGATCAGCTTGGTCGAGTAGATCGCGCAGAACTCCGGCTTTCGGAATCCGCTGGTGTGCTCTGGCATTGTTCAGTTCGATTAAGACAATCTCCCATGGGGAATCAGACGGGCGATCAAGGGTGCAGACACTCAAACGGTACTTACCTGCACGAGTGAAAGGCTCGAGTTCCTGCTGAAGTCGAGCAACGAATTCTGTCACTTCGGTCGCTCGTGGTGAGCGCTGCGCCTCATTACGAATACGAGCATAGGGCAGACTGACGGCCAACGTGTCTCGAATAGCCTCCATGTCCCACGGGGTTAGACCGTAGGCGCGCCTCGCCCAATCATCGATCTCAGACCACGGATCCGAGCCGGCGAAGAGAGCTTCCGAAAGCGGTTCGATTTCCGCCTGAACCGACTTCGGGAGTTCCTCGAGCGGGCGCAGCGGAAAGCTGTCGATGTCCTCTTTGTAGAGAGCATCCCGCTCGACGCCAAACTGACCACTCGTCATAAGGGAGTGCCAGAGAAAAAGATCACTGTAGAACAACAAGGAGAGGTACCGCACGAGATCCTCAGGCCTCCGGTGGCCCCGGGCGCTGTAGCCGTAGAAGGACTCGCTGTAAGCGAGGTCAAAAAAGCAGCAGAATGCTCGCCCCCGTTTCCTGTCGAGAGGAGTCGACTTCCGGGCCACCACTAACGGTCCCTCGTAGATCGTTGGTTTGCGTGGGCGGTGTATAGTAGACTGAGTGAATCGCGGCAAGGTTGCAAGATCGATCCTGATAGGACCTCTGTAATTCGTCGTAAGCTGTGGCAGGTTCTTTAGAAAATCGGCATCATAGCTTTTTCCCTTAACTTGATATCCAGCTCCGGTGCGATCTTCTGTGAAGGTCTGGAGGACGCTCGGCCAGCGATGGACTCGGATCTTCTGGAGTACCTCGGCATCGAGGGCCGTACCACGATAGAGCACCTTGAGCAGTTCGGGGAGCTCGCGCAGGCGGCTCAGAGCCACCGGATGTGCCGCTTGCGCGTCAATCCGCAGCCGGCCCTGATGGTTCAGGCCTTCCTCGCGATAAGGACTGGTGAAATAAAATGCATGGTCGGGCCTGGGGAGTTCGTTGCGTGCAAAAAGCAGACAAAAAGGTGCATTGATTTGAGGCCACACATAAGTCTTTCGGAGGTCAGCTCCATTCAGCACGCCGGTGGCAGTCAAAGCCCTGAAGAGCGCCTCGCGGGCTTCGCGCCCACCCTCTGAGTTCTTGAAGAGCAGCCGACCATGGAGGGCAAAAGCGATCAGGCCTCCTGGCCGGACCCACTCCAAAGCCTTCCAGACAAAGGGAAGGTCAGGAAGTCCGTCCGGAATGGTAAAGTCTTCGGCTTCATCGGCTCCAAGGCGCTCAGCGACAAGCGGCCGTAGGCCCTGGACGATCGTAGCGTGCAGTTTTCTGCTTCCCTTGCCTAAAGTCGTCCAGGGCGGATTGCCGATCACCACATCATATGCACCTCGATGCAACACCGGCACTCCGCGGCCAAGGCTTCCTGCGGTGAGAGCGTTCTCCGCTTCTGAACGTTCGCGGACGCTATGCAGGACCCGTCCACGGAGGGGACGGAAAATCAGCTTCTCCGGAGGATAGGGGTCTAAGTCGAGTTCTATAGCCTTGAGATAGAGACTCAGAGCGGCCAAGCGCAGGGCCGGCTCACTGATTTCGTATCCGGTGATTTGTCCATATAGGAGACTGCGGATCTCCCGTGTGTCAGGTGGGCGCCCGTGGTGCTCCCACCAAGCGGCGACTATTTCCTGGAAGGCGCTGACGAGAAAGATTCCTCCCCCTGCCGCTGGATCCAGGACTCGGACTTGATGCGGAGCCACGGACCCGTCCTCTCGTAACCCGGCGAACACCTCCTTGACCATCAGCTCGGCAATGCGGAAGGGTGTGTAATAAACACTCTCGCGACGCTTGCCGAAAGAGTCCCAAACCTCCGCCTGCCGCTCGTAAACCTGGCTCAGCAGCCCGATAGGAACATGCGCAAAGTCCAGGTCGCTCCAGGCAAGGAGGAGTTGCCCTCCTGGCGAACGGTACATAATGTCCTCGAGAGGGCTAAATGCTTTCTCGGGAATCCGCTCAAACACGTCTGGCCGCCCGGCGAAGCTGAGAGGTAGGAAATCGCCGTTGAACTTCTTGTCAAGCCAGGAGGAGGAGGAAGCAACCCTCTTCTTACCTGTGAAGAGATCCTCAAGGCTCTTGGCAGAAGGACAGATCTCGTTTAGGTAGTCGACGCCTACAACACGCCTATCGAGCAAGAAGCGCAGGAAGAGAGCCCGGCCGGCTAAGGATACGGCGTCGTCCCTCCCGATCCCTTGCCCGATCAGGCCCTCGATCGCGTCATTGAGGAGTCGGAACAGCAAATTGTGGAGGTAGCTTCGGTCACCCAGTTCCCGAATAAGGCCAAGGTTCAGGCGCTGAAACGTAGTCTGCGCGCGGTCTTCACCTTGCGGGACGACGTCGAGGCGAGCAGGCTCCGGGCCGTCTTGCCACGAGGTGTCATAGACCGTCAACCTCCCAGGTTCGAGGACTACAAGATAGGGAGCGTCTCCCCGAAGCGTGAGGGTCTTCTTGAGATGAGGGAGAGAAACCTCGGGACGGGAGGAAACTTTGTCAACTACATACACTAACGGTTCGCCACGGCTCTCAACAACGCCGTCCGGGATGGACCCGCGATCCGGCGACTGAAGGAGGTCCAAATAGGGGAGACTCTCCGGCGTCGCCTCGTGCCCACGCAAGCTTACAACGCCATCCGGGCAGGCGCCGTAGGGTTTCAGGAGTCGAGCAAGGCTTTCCGGCACGGCCGTATTCTCTTGCGGAGCTCCCGAACCGACAATAGCCTCAGCGGCTCGGCGGATCCAGTAGAAGTGTACAGTAAGCGTAAGCCCGGCGCAAGTACCTCGCAGGCCTGAAAGTCTTCTGCATAGATGCCATACAGAGTCTCTAGAGCGAGGCTTGGCCGAGATGCCGCCTCATGAACTCCACCGCCTGCGCCACGATCTCCCGCGACCGCTCGTCGTCGCTCTGGTTGTCGAAGCCGTGGACGCCTTGAGGGTGGTTGGCGAGCGTCAACGGGATGTTGCGCTTCAAGGCCTCGGCGGCGAAGCGGTCGAGGGTGTCCAGGAGCCCCAGAATATGATCCTGCCCTCCGCGGGCGAGGAAGAGCGGCGGGACGCGGGTAGGAGCTTTCGCGATCTGCACGATGGGTGAGTAGCGCTCGAGCGTCTCCGCGGTCTCGCTCTGCCGGTGAGGCTCCGACTGGCGGATGTCCATGATGGTGTAGAAGGCCACGAGGCAGCGCACGTAGGGCGGCGGATCGCCGAGGAACGGGCTCAGCATCGGCCCGCCGGCCGAGTAGGCGGCGAGACAGAGGCGGTCACCGTCCACTCCCAGCTCCGCGGCGTGGGTGCGAACGTAGGCGATGGCGTCCGCCACGTCGCTCGCGCCTTCGAGGATCGCCGTCTTCGGAAAGCCGAGGCGGTGCGTAAAGGTGACTCCCACCATGCCGGAAGCCGCGACCAGCCGTCCCCACGACTGATAGATCCCCCAGTCCTTCGGCCGGTAGGCGGTGGCGGCCCCGCCGTGGATGAAGACCACCGCCGGCCGCTTCTCTCCCGACGCGAGGCCGGGAGGCGTATAGACATCCATGCGGACGTTGGCGTCGTTAGTCTCCTTGTAGACCAGATCCTTGCGCACCTTCCCCTGGTCCATCCCCGGGACCTTATAGACCACCGGGCGGTTGACCATCTCGGCCATGCGGCGGAGGCGGGCCTCCTCGGACTCCGGCGCGGGCGGCTGTGCCTGCGCAGCCGCGGCGGCGAGGATCATCAGAGCTCCCACGATTCGCATGATGTCGAGGCTCACGGTTTCTCCGTTGGACGCCCGGCCGGCGCCGGGCGCGCGGCCGCCAGGCGATCATAGAGCACCATCAGCGCGGTCGCGGCGAAGCCGACGCCGGCGACGATCCACCACATGCGGCTCGGATCGGCGGCGCCGCGGACGAAGCGCTCCACCAGCGCGCCGCCGAAGGCACCGCCCACGAAGGAGCCCACCGCAACCGGCAGGAAGGCGAAACCCATGAAGGTGCCCACCTGCTCGGGCGGCGCCAGCGCGGCGACGTACTCGTAGAAACGCGGCGCCTGCAGCGCCTCGCCGAAGGCGAAGACGGCCATCGCCGCCACCACGGCCTGCCACGAGGGCGCCAGCGCGATGATCAGCCAGGACGCGGAAGCCACGGCGAAGCCCGCCGTCATGGCCACGATCGGCCGCCAGCGCCGCACCAGCGCGCTCACCGGCACGGTCAGCAGGATGAGCGTCCAGGCGTCCACCGTCTCGACCAGCTCGAAGCGCTCGAAGCGGAGCGTCTCCGTGAGGTAGAACGGCAGCGAGTAGAAGATCTGCCAGAACATGATCCAGAAGCCGGAGAAGATCAGCAGGAAGGAGATGAAGCGCAGGTTGCGGAAGACCAGCGCCATGTCGCGCAGCACCTTGCCGAACGACGTGGGCGCCGCCTCGCCCGGCGCTCGCTCGGGCTCGCGGAAGAACAGCAGGGTGCCGAGCAGGCAGAAGAACGAGGTGATGGACGAGGTCACGAGGACGAACTCGATCCCCAGGTTCTCCCTCACCTGGAGAGCGAGGATCGGCCCCATCGCGCCGCCGACGTTGACCAGGGTGTAGTAGATGGAGAAGCCGAGCCCGCGCACCTCCGGCGCCGAGGTGCGCGCCACCGTGCCGACGATGCAGGGCTTGATCAGCGAGCCGCCGATCGACGTCAGCAGCAGCACGGCGGCGATGTAGGGACCGCGCCCGACGGCGGCGACGATCCCCTGGCCGAAGCGCATTCCCGCGAGCCCGATCAGGAAGTAGCCGACGCAGAAGATCGAGAAGCAGGCCGCGAGGCTGCGCTTGAAGCCGTAACGGTCCACCACCGTTCCGGCCACGATCGGCAGGCAGTAGAGGACGCCGGAGAAGATCCCAGCGAGAGAGCCTGCCTGCTGCGGGCTGAGGCCCACGCGCCGCGCGAGATAGATCGTCAGCACCGCCTTCGCGCCGTAGAAGGCGAAGCGCTCGAAGAGCTCCAGGGTGTTGGCCACCCAGAACGTGCGGGAGAAGCCTGTGACGGCGCCCTTCAGGTTTTTCAAGGGCTCTCTCCTGTTCTGAAAAACAGCCCGCTCCGCAAAAAGGACGACACGGACAATCACCGACAGCCACGGACAGGAAGGCTCAGCCTAACGGTGTTTGTCCTTGCAGTCCTTGCTGTCCCTGAGGTCCTTTCTCCTGTGGTGCCGCCGCGTTCAGCCGCGCCAGCACGCTATTCCGGCGGCCATAGGAGAAGTAGATCACGAGACCGATCACCAGCCAGACGAAGAGGCGCAGCCAGTTCTCCGAAGGCAGCGAGAACATCAGCAGCAGGCAGCTCGCGATGCCGAGGATGGGCACCACCGGCACGAAGGGAACGCGGAACGGCCGTGTAGCCTCGGGATGTTTCCGCCGCATGACGAGCACCGCCGCGCAGACCATGACGAAGGCGAAGAGCGTCCCCATGTTGACCAGCAGCAGCAGGACGCTGATCGGCAGGAAGGCGGCGAGCAGGCCCACGAACAGGCCGGTGACGAGGGTCGACTTCCACGGCGTGCGGAATCGCTCGTGCACGGAGGCGAAGAAGCCGGGAGGAAGCAGGCCGTCGCGGGCGATGGCGAGCAGGATGCGGGCCTGGCTCAGCATCGTCACCAGGATCACCGAGGTAATCCCAGCGAGGCCGGCGAGCGCGATCAGGGCCTGGGCCCAGACCAGCCCGACGCGGCGGAAGGCGTCGGCCACGGGAGCGTTCACGTCGAGCTGAGCGTACGGCACCATGCCGGTGAGCACCGCGACCACGCCCATGTAGAGCAGCGTGCAGAGCACGAGGGAGACGATGATGCCGATCGGCACGTCGCGCTGCGGCTTGCGAGCCTCCTCGGCGTGCGTGGAGACCGAGTCGAAGCCGATGTAGGCAAAAAAGGCCAGAGCGGCGCCGGCGAGCATGCCCAAGGGCTGGCCGCCGGCGTCGCTCCGGCCGAGGAGAGTATGGCCGAACAGGTTGAGACCCGCGAGGCCATAGGGGGCGAAGGGATGCCAGTTGGCGGGGTTGACGTAGAAGGCCCCGACCCCGATTACGAAGAGCACGGCGGCGACCTTGATCGCCACCAGGGCGGTGTTCACCCGAGCGCTCTCGCGGATGCCCACCACCAGCACCACCGTGACCAGGGCGATGATGAAGACGGCCGGCAGGTTGATGAACGAGCCCGTGGTCACCACGCGGCCGAGCTGCGGGTCGTAGATCACCACCGGCCCGGCGAGCGCGTGCGGCACCTTCCAGCCGAAGACGCCGATCAGGTTCTGGAAGTATCCGGACCAGCCGTCCGCCACGGTGGCGGCGCTCACCGCGTACTCCAGCACCAGGTCCCAGCCGATGATCCAGGCGAACAGCTCGCCGAGGGTGGCATAGGCGTAGGTGTAGGCGGAGCCGGCCACCGGCACCATCGACGCGAACTCGGCGTAGCACAGGGCGGCGAAGATGCAGACCAGGCCGGACACGGCGTACGAGAGGATGAGGGCCGGGCCCGCCGTCTGCTTCGCCACCGCGCCCGTGGACACGAAGATGCCGGCACCGATCACCGCGCCGACGCCGAGGCTGGTGAGCTGCACGGGGCCGAGCACCCGCCGCAGCCGGTTCTCGCTATGCAGCTCCTCCAGCAACATGGCCAAGGGCTTGCGCGCAAAGAGTGGGTTCGCCAAGGTTCACCTCCTTGGCGCGTGAGGCTAGCGGCCATCAGCAGGCGGGACTATTCCCGCGCCTTCCGCGGCCGCAGCATGAAAAAAGAAGGTAAGGGGAGGTGCCCGGGCTCGATGATTCTCAAATGGCCAAGAGTTTGCAAGGTAGAGCGGCGGGAGCGAGAAAGATGAACATCAAGAACCTCTTACCCATACTCCTCCTGGCCACGACGCTCAGCGCCTCGGCCGCCATCGCGCAGGACGTCGACGGCTACGGCCCCTGGCGCTTCGGCATGAGCAAAGACGAAGTCCAGGCGGTCGAGAAGCTCGGTCCGTACACGCCGGTCGCTTCGACGCAAGGGCTCGAGACAAAGAACGGCCCGTTCATGGGCGAGACGAGGAACGTCTCCTTCGTCTTCGGCCTTGGGGGGCTCTCCCATATCCAGATCTGGGTTTACGAAGGCCGCGATTACGACGAGGCGGTCCAGCAGTTCTATCGCGCCTACAAGCACCTGGTCGAGAACTTCGGGCCCGTTCATCAGGACGGCAACCCATGGCCGGCGGACCTGACGGCCGAGGCGTTCGCGGAGCGTATCCCCCAGGAGTATCGCCGGGCCTCGTCCCAGGAGGTTTTCGTCGACGAGCTCAAGTCCAGAGGCTCGGCGCAAGTGGAGATCTCGAAGCTGCACCTCCACCCCCAGAAGCCGATCCGGGGCGCCGACATCTACGGCAGCTTGCTGCACAGCCCGAAGCTCGGGACCTACTGGGTCTTTCTCTACTACAAGGTTCCCGAGCGCCCGGTGAATCAGGTTCTGGCCGGCGGAAGTAGCCGCGGCGACACCCGGCCTACCTCGAGCCCCGCGGCGAGACGGTAGGCGTGCTGTGCAGTCACGATGGCCGCACCGTCTTGCAGGCGGCTCCGCAGGCCGTGGATGTGCCGCGCCGCGAGGTTGGTGATCTCGGCGCGGCCGGCGTCCTCGGGAGCGATCCTCTCTCCGACCGCGAGGACGGGAACGCCGGCGCCGCCGCGAAACCGGTCTTCGACGAGCTCGCTCCAGGTGACCGCCTCCTGGCTGCCCGGCTTGAGCGACAGCCGCCTTCCTTCGATCAGGAGACGGCCGCCGATCTCGACCGCCGGACCGCCGCACCACAGCACGAGATCCAGCCCGCTCTCGACCTCGCGGCGGTCCTCCTCCGTCCGCGCCACGGCGGCGGTGAAGCCCTCGCCATCGCCGGCGATTCGCAGCTCGAGCGGAAACGCCCGCTCGAGATAGCTCCGCACGACGGGCACCACCGTCTGCCGCAACTCGCCCTTGTCCATGACGTCGCGGGGATTGAAGCCGGCGTCGATGAGATCGCGGCCGAAGGTGGCCTCGTAGCCGCGCTTGTTGGAGAGGAAGCGGCAGGTGGGCGGGTTCTCGGCGAACATGCCGCGCACGGTGCTGGCGAGATAGATGGATTCCCACCAGCGGTCGGGCGGGATGAAGCCGAGGGTCGAGAGCTGGATGTCCTGCAGCAGCAGACCGCCGGGACGGAGCATGCTCGCCACGGCCTTGCAGAAGCGGTTGGCGCTCGCGAAGACAGCGGCATCGAGCACGGCGCGGCGGGCCTCGCGCGGCGCCTCGTCGTCCAACGCGGCGCTCGCCGCCACCTGGATGCGCGGATACAGGTCGAGCCACTGCGCCACCAGGCGCGAGGTATCCGGCCCGGCGCGATCGAGGCAGAGCACCGTCGTCATGGCGAGGAGCGAGGGTTCCGCCTCGGCCATGGCCGCCAGGAGCTCGGTGACGTGATGCAGATGGTCCTCGGCCAGCACCAGCGGGCGGCGGGTGAAGGTGTCGGGGGCCAGCCAGGACATGGGGGTACTATAGCCACGACTCCGATCCCGCTGTCAGCGAAGATCCGAACGTCATCTGCGCCGCCGGGCCCCTCACCTCCCCGGCCCTCCTCTCCCGCCTCACACCCGCCCGCCCGGGGAGAGGAGGGAGCGAATAAAATGCTGAGATGCCTTTGAAGTATCCGGGAAATCTTGGCCGTGCGAAGCGGCTCCGACAGGAGGCGCTCTGGGAGCGGCTGCGCGATAGGAAATTCCTCGGCCTCAAATTCCGCCGACAGGTGCCGATCGGACCGTACGTCGCGGATTTCTACTGTCACGAGAGAAAGCTCGTTCTGGAGCTGGATGGTGGCGTTCATGACGGGGAGCGACAGAAGGTCCATGACGGGAACCGAGACGCCAATCTGAAGGCCCTCGGCTTCAGGATCGTTCGCTTCACGAATGACGAGCTGCTGGAAGACCCCGATTCCTTTCTCGACAAGGTCCGACAGCAGATCGAACGGCCCAACAAACTTTAATCAGTCTCCCTCCTCTCCCCGGGTGGGTGGGTGTGAGGCGGGAGAGGAGGGCCGGGGAGGTGAGGGGCCCCGGCGGCGCGGATCACCGCTGGATTTCTCGAGACGCGTCGGATCGGAGACAAACCGCCCCTATACTGACCCTCGTTGAACAAGCGACTCCTCTACCTCGGCGTCTTTCTGCTTGCCGTGCTGGTGGCGCTCGCCGCCCTTTCGATCCGGCGCGAGTGGCAGGCGCGCATCGGCCAGGCGCAGGCGGAGGCGATCTTCCGGCTGGTCCAGGGCAGGACGCCGGCGCGCCCCACCGAGACCCCAGGCGCTGCCGCGTGGCTGAACCTCGAGCTGCGGCGCTACCGCGAACGCATCGCGGATCCCGAGAAGGCGCGCCTCTATGGCGAGGTCGCCGAGTGGCAGGACACCCGCTCCGTGCCGTCGTTCTTCGCGCCGATCCGCGAGCTGCTCGCGCGCCCGGTCGAGACCGCGGCGATCCGCACGCCTCCGCGCCTGCTGCGTCCGGTAGCGCCGCAGCCGGGCTCGCTGCGCGGCCAGAGCTACGTCGAGCTGGACCGTCATTGGTTCGCGATGACACGGCGGACGGCGCTCGATTCGCCGGATCTCGCGAATCCCTCCAACCGCTTCCTCGCCGCCGCCGCACCTCACCTCCTGGCCCTGAGCGCGGCGCTTCCCGGGGTTCTGGCGGAGCACCCCCTGCCGGCGCTCCCCGGCAGCCGGCCGCCGCGGATCGTGCGCATCTATGGCTTGTCCGAGGACGGCACGCTGCTCTCCCTGCCGCAGCCTGGAAATCCTTTCGATCCGTGGGCGAGCCGGCGCGCCGCGGTCGCGGAGGGCCGGGAGCTCGCCAGCTCGCCCGAACGGCCGACGTTCGTCTCGAACGAGTTCTACTTCCATTTCGACTTCGGCGATCCGCGGCCACAGACCTTCTACTCCGGCCTCTATCTCGACCTCGGCGGCCAGGGGCTCGTCACCACCATCGCCGTGCCGCTGCGCGATCCGGCAGCCGGCGCGCGGGGTCTCGTCGGCGCGGATCTCACCTTCGACATCGACTGGGAGGCCTTCGCCCGCCGCATCGATCCGCCGATGATCGCCGGCGTCGTCCACATGCCGCCGGCGGGTGTCCGGCCCTGGGCGAAGATCGCCGGCGCTCTGCCGGCCGACCGTCCCGCGGCGTTGCGCAGCGCCGTCGCCGCGCTGGCGGGCCAACCGGGCGGCGCGGCGGCGGAGAGCGTGCCGTACGTGCTGCAGGGCGTCGTCGAGGGCCAGGGAGCCGTCGCCGCCTTCCAAGTCGCCGCCTCGACCTGGCTCGTCGTCCTCTTCCCCAGGACGCAATCCCACCTGCCGCTGATCCCGCTGCTGCTCTCGGCGGTGATGCTGGTGGTGTTGCTCTGGGGCTTCGAGCGCAACCGCCGGCGCGCCGAGCGGGCGCAGCTCAAGGCGGAGAGCGCCTTCGCCGAGAAGCAGAACCTCCTCAACACCATGCAGGTGCCGCTGATCGTCGTCGACCCGAACACGGACGAGGTGGTCTTCGGTAACCAGGCGGCGGAGCACCTCGGGGTGACGGCCGGCGCGCGGATCGCCGACATGGTGGTGCCGGACCCGCGGGCGCGCGCCCACTACGAGCGCATGCAGGTGGCGAAGCCCGAGCCGCGGCGCGCCTACGGCCTGCCGGTGCGCGTGCGCGGCGAGGACGGAATCGTGGAGGAGCGCTACGCCATCGTGCGCTCGGTCGCCGTCACCGCACCGATCGAGACCCTGCACGCCGACGAGCGGCACCGCCTCGGCATCCTCTTCCTCCTCGAGCCGGAGGCGGACCTCGCCCTGCTCACCGAGGAGCTGGAAGGCGAGACCCGCCGCGACGAACGGCGCAAGCTGGCGGGGCTGCTCAGCCACGGCGTCGACACGCTGATCCGCGTGCTCGCCCACGGCCTGCGCGGCGGCGATGGCGACGCCTCCTCTCCCGAATTCGTCCGCTGGCTCGCCGGCTACGTGGACCGCCGCCTGCGCACCACCGCCTGGCTCCTCGACCATTGGGACGCCGAGCCGCCGTTGCCGCCGGACAGCTCGATCGAGGCCGCCCAGGCGCGGGCCACCCTCGACGGCCTGCGGAGCGTCTTCGCGCTGGCGGCCCGCGACGCCGATCTGCGCACCCGGCTGCACTGGGACAACGGCGTGCTCTGCGCGCGGCCGGACCCGCAAGCGCCCGTCTTCACCGCCGACGTGGATTGGCCGGAAGAGTATTGGTTCGCCTGCCCCGTGCGCGGCGGCTTCGGATTCTTCCTCGGCGAGGTGTTGATCAACGCCATCCGCCACGGCCGGCCCGGCTCCACGCCGGCCCTCCGCGTCGCCCTCGACCGAGTGCGCCGCGAGCTCGCCTTCGAGGTGGAGAACGAGGTGCGCGTGCCCTTCGCGGACAGCCCGGGCGAGACCTACGGCGGCCGCGGCATCCTGCAGCGCCTCGCCCGTCTCTTCGAATGGCGGGACCTCGCCTGCGAGCGGCGCGGCGCCACCTATCGCGTCTCCTGGCGCGTGCCGGTGAGCGAGCGCGGGGATCCGCGGCGGGCGGATTGAGGAGCTCCGGTGAGCCGGCGCATTCAGGAAAAGGCGGCGGCGCAGCCGATCCGATTGGGCAGCCCTGGAAGCTTCGCTGCAAAAGAGTCCACCGGCCATGGGCGGGCCGCCTCTGTCATGGCTGAATGTGCAACATGACCGAAGTCATGTACTCCATCGCTCTCGGACGGCGATAAGATGCCCCTTCGGCTGGTCGCTTTGGAGGGTATGGCATGTCCGAAATAGAAGCCGTCGAGAAGCAGGCGGGCGCCCTGCACGAGTTTGCGTCCGAGTTCTCCCCGCTAGAGAGAGAAGAGAATCTGCTGCTGCTGACCGACAAGCGAACGGGCGCCCAGTACGTCGAGTGTCACGTGGTCGGCTCGAAGCTGGTGGAATTAGCAACAACCGACGTGCCGCTGGACCCAGACGAGCAGATGGAATACCGAGCCAATCGCGAAATCGTCACCAACCACGAAGCCTTCCTCAAGATGAAGGACGACGCGCTAAAGGGTCGGACCTTCAGCAACATCGTAGCGGAATATACCAAAGACTTCGATTCCGAACATCCGCTAAAGATCATCGGCGGACAGCACAGATTCGAGGCGATCAAGCTGGCGCTGGAAACCGCTGGCGTGAACGAGTGTCATGGCGTCAAGGTTTACTTGGCTCTTAACATGGAGCAGCGGCTCGACGTGCAACTGATCTCCAATACCAACATTGGTATTTCTGCGGATCTGTTCGACAGAATGCAGGAGACATTCCGCGGGCCCAGGCTGCGCGACTGGTGTCAGGCGGTAGGCTTGTTGGACACTGGCCATGATTTTGCCGACCATCGCGAGCGTGGCGGCCCCATTTCAGTGCAGTTAGCACGCACGTTCATAACCAATTATTATGCTGGCAAAGGCATTGACTCCGACCAATTCGACCAAGTGGATACTACTCCGGTTCTCATTAAGAGCGGCACCAACGACGCGGTTTGGGATAAGGTAACCCTAGATCATCCCGAAATTTGGGACGATGCAGGACTGCGGAGAGCCGCAGAAGAGTTCAGCGCATTAGTCCGAGCCCAAAGGCAGACGTTTGTAGGACAGACTCCAAAACCTAAGCCGGACTTTCCCGAGAAGGCAATGAACCCCGCCATCCTTGCGGCGTGGGCATATGTCGCTGGCATATTGCACGAGAACGAGACACGACTCGTGCGCCACTTCGATCTCAGGAACAGCAGGGGTCGCGATCCGCTAAATGCCGATGCGCTGGCGACAGGGAAGCATAAGACTGACGCAGATAATTATAGGGGTTTGGGCTATCGCACTGAGCCGCGCGAACGCGGTCGCCTAGTCGAGTTGTTCTATCTTCAGGCTGAAGAAGGTCGGGGAATTACTCAGCGTAGCGTGGATATCGCTATTAAGGGTTATCACGCCAAACAGGCGCGGCTCGAATTCCTAAAGGCACGAGAGAAGTAATGGCGCCTATAGATACGTTTGCTAGCTCTTTACTGGAGGAAGCAAAGCGGTTTCTAGAGCTGGCCGGCGGCGACGTTGGCGATGAGGGTAAGACTGCTTACCTGCACGCCTCTTTGATGCTAGCGATTTGCGCTCTGGAGGCCCATGTTTTTGCTGTCAGTGAAGATTTTGCGGAGGAAAAATTATTTACGCCACACGAAATTGGCATCTTGCAAGAGAGGGACGTGCGCTTAGATGACGGGGCATTCGTCGTGACGCCTACGCTGAAGATCATCCGTATTGAAGATCGTATCCAATTCCTCTACCGGAAGTTCGCCGATGCCCCTATCAATAAGGCAGAGGCTTGGTGGTCGGAGCTAAAGTCCGCCATCGACTTGCGCAATCAGCTTACGCATCCAAAGGGTGTGCCCAATGTTACGCTGGAGACCGTGCAGCGTGCTATACAGGCCGTCATAGAGGTACTCGACGTACTCTATAGAGTGATCTATCAGAGAAAATTTCCGGCCGCTGGACGGGGACTGCATTCGCGACTCAGCTTCTAGGCAGGTTCATGCACGCCGTCGCCATCGCGCTGCCGCAGCCCTACGGGCGCTCTCCCGTCGCTCCTCCGGCGTCATCTTCTCGGAGCGGCCTTGCCGCCCTTCAGGCCACCACGACGCCCGAGCGCGGCGGCAGCGGCCCGGATGGGATCTTATGGTTCTCGCCATTCCTGATTCGCCATTCATCATTCTCAAGTGTAGGATAGGGCCAGCATGAAGCAGTACGTTTCTTGCTTCGCGACGGTTGCCATCGCGGTCCTGGTCCTCCCGGCGATCGCCGTTCCCGCCCAGGCCCTGCCCCGCAAGGACGAGTGGCTGGAGATCCGCTCGGCGAACTTCACGCTGTTCAGCAACGCCGGCGAGAGCAACACGCGGCGCATCGCGGGGGACCTGGAGCGGCTGCGCGACGCCCTCGGCCAGCTCGCTCCCGGCGTAGCGCTGAGCTCCCCCACTCCCACCTACATCTTCGTGTTCAAGGACGCGGGCTCGTTCCGGCCCTATCTGCGGACCTATGGCGGCAAGCCGCTGGAGGCCGGCGGCTACTTCCTCTCCACCGAGCTCGGCAACTACGTCGCCATCAACGGCGACCGGCGCGGCGACGGCCGCGGCATCATCTATCACGAGTATCTGCACTACGTGCTGCGCAACCAGTACGCGAGCCTGCCGCTTTGGCTGCACGAGGGGCTCGCCGAGTACTACAGCACCTTCGACGTCGTGGGCGACGAGGCCAAGATCGGCCTGCCCCTGGTGGAGCACGTCGCCTGGCTGCGCAAGAATCCGCTGATCCCCCTCACCAGCCTGTTCACGGTGGACGAGAAATCGAAGGAGTACAACGAGTCGTCGCGGCGGGGCGGCTTCTATGCCGAATCCTGGGCCCTCGTCCATTACCTCGTCTCCGGCAACCCGGAGCGCCGGCAGCAGGCGGCGGAGTATCTCCGGCTGGCGCAGGCCGGCGCCTCTCCCGACAAGATCTTCCAGCAGGCGTTCGGCGCCCCGGCCGCGCTCGAGCACGAGCTGCGCACCTACGTCCAGGGCTACATCTTCAATTTCACCCGCGTCGCCATCCGGCCGGAGGCGAATCTCTCCATGGCGGTGCGGCCGATGGCGTGGGCGGACGTGCTCTCGCGGCTGGGAGAGCTGCTCGCAGACGTCGACGACGAGCATCGCGCCGCGGCAGCCGAGCACTTCCAGGCGGCCCTCGCCGAGCAGCCGGATCACGCGCCCGCCATGGCCGGCCTCGGGCTCCTCGCCGAGCGGAGCGGCAAGCTCCAGGAGGCGCGGACTTGGTATGAGAAGGCCGCCCGGCTGGCGCCGGACCACTTCCTCGTGCAGTACCTCTACGCCCGGAACCTGATGGAGGACCCGGGACCGGACTCGCTGCGCCTGGCCCGCGCCGCGCTGGCGAAGGCCGTCCAGCTCCGGCCCGACTACGGCGAGGCCTGGGCGCGGCTGGGCTACACCTATCAGTCGGAAGAAGCGCTGCCCGCCGAAGCACTGCAGGCCATGGAGACGGCCCACCGCCTGCTGCCGTCGCGCCTCGACGTCGCCCACAACCTGGCTGTCGTCTACGCGCGCCTGGGGGAGCGGCAGAAGGCCGAGGCGCTGATCGAGCGCGTGCTGGTGCCGGCCGGCGACGCGGAGATGGTCGAGAGCGCCCGCGAGGCCCTGCTCGACGAGGACTACCTCCATGCCGAGCAGCTCATCGGCGAGCAGAAGCTGGAAGAGGCGCTGCCGCTGCTGGAGCAGATCCGGGCGAAGACGGCGCGCGAGTCGAGGCGAGCCACCCTCACCACCCGCATGGGCGAGATCCGGGAAGCGCTCAATTTCAACCGCTTCGTCGACCGCTACAACCAGGCCGTGGCCCTGGCCAACCGGGGCGACGTGCGGGGCGCCGTGGCCATCCTGGAGCCGCTGGTGACGGAGACCCGGAATCCCACCCAGGCCGACCAGGCCCGCCGGCTGCTCGACCTGCTGAAGGGACCGGAGCGGAAGGGCGGCGGATCGCGGCGGCGGTGAAGAGCCGGCGCGAATAAATCGGCGGTCTGCCCTGCGAAGCCCTCACCACCCCGGCCCTCCTCTCCCAGAGGGAGAGGAGGGAGAAAGACGGAGATACAACAACAGGGTTCTTTTCTTGGCTTTGTTCCCCTCTCCCCGGGAGAGAGGGGCTAGGGGAGTGAGGGCTTCGGAGGGCAGACCGCCGATAAACTCCACAGACCCCTGAGCCACCCTGACACCCCCTGACACCTCTGACACTCCTGACACAGCTCTGACAGATCTCGCCAGGAATTTCTCCTGGAGATCCCATCCCGTTTATTTTCTTTGCTTTACGCCCCATGCCCGGATGGTACGGGCCTTGCCCTCTCCGGGCGGTGGACGCGAAGAACCAACGGACTCACAACGGGAGGGAATCATGTTCAGAAAGACTTTCGCTTCACTCACAGCTCTCATCCTCGCCATGGCGTGGATTCTCACCGGGAAGGCCGAAGCTCAGCTCCGTCCCTCCCCGATCGTCCTGCTGCCTTATTTCGAAGTCGACCTGGGAAACTCCGGCAAGACGACGATGTTCGCCGTCGGCAATGCGCTCGAGCAGGCGGTCGACATCCAGATCGAGGTGCGCACCAACTGGGGAATCCCCGTCGTCGGGGTGACGACCAAGCTGGCGGCACACGAGGTCAAGACGTTCAACCTGCGCGACTGGATCGCGCAGGGCAAGCTGCCGAACAAGGCCCTGAAGCAGGCCGAGAAGGCTCAGCTCAAGGCCGCTCTCTCCGGCCAGAAAGCGCCGGACAACTTCTTCTACTCGACGGCGGTGTCCCCCAACCTGGCTGTCGGCTCGGTCGTCATCCGGGTGGTGGGGGGCACCGTGGCCTCGGCACTCTGGGGTGACTTCCTGCTCGTCGACCCGGCGTTCAACATTTCGATGGGCGACGACCTGGTCAACCTCGAGCGGGCGAGCTGCGGCTCGTGGCTCTGCAAGCGCCATGCTCTCCGCTTCCTCTCCGGCGCGGCGATCAACGCCGACACCGACGTCGTTATCTGGACCGACCGTTCGGGCCAGCCGTCGAAGACCGCCTATCCCGAAAGCCAGAAGGTCGACGTCGACGGCATCGCCTACAACGAGGCGGGCCAGCCGATCGGCAATCCCGCCCTCCACCTCCTGCCGTTGCAGGTCGTCTCCGTCGCCACTCTCGGCTTGCGGGAGCCCTTCGGCTGGATCGACCTGCGGACGGAGGAGCCGACGTTCATCGGTCTCCACTTCGACAATCTCCGCCGCGACGGCGCCGCCCTGCAGGCCTACTGCCTCAAGGACGATCCGTCGCCCGGCCCCGGGCTCGAGATCGTGAAGCGGACGAACGGCGAGGACGCCAACAGCGGTCCGGGACCGAGGATCGCCGTCGGCTCGCCGGTCACCTGGGACTACACCGTGCGCAACACCGGCGGCGTGCGCCTGACCAAGGTCAAGGTCACGGACGACGACGCCTCCCTCCAGGTGAGCTGTCCGAAGGACACGCTGGAGATCGGCGAGTCGATGGTCTGCACGGCCAAGGGCTCGGCCGTCGCCTGCCAATACCAGAACATCGGCACCGCCGTGGGGACCCAGCCGAACGGCAACGAGCTCGAAGCCGCGGACCCCAGCCACTACTTCGGCGGCGAGAACTCCAAGATCGACATCGAGCTGGCGGTGAACGGCGACGACGCCGACAATGCTCCCGGTCTCGGAGTCCAGGAGGGCGCTCCACTCCAGTGGACCTACGTCGTCACCAATGCCGGCGACGTGCTCCTCACCGACATCAAGGTCACGGACGACACGGGTCTCGTCCCGAACTGCGGCGGCAAGACCAGCCTGCATCCCGGCGAGTCGATGACTTGCACGGCCAGCGGCACCGCCGCCTCCGGCGATCACCACAACGTCGGCGCGGCGGCCGCCAAGGGACCCTGTGGCGACGAGACCAAGGACAGCGATCCCGCCAACTACAAGGGCACGGGCACCGTGCCCCCGATCGCCTCGATCAGCATCAAGAAGTACACCAACGGCGAGGACGCCGACGCCGCTCCGGGGCCGTACATCAAGGCCGGCGATCCCGTGCACTGGACCTATGAGGTCAAGAACACTGGCGGCGTGAACCTCGCCAATGTCCACGTCACCGACAACCGCGGCGTCGCCGTGAGCTGCCCGAAGACCTCGCTGCAGCCCGGCGAGGCCATGACCTGCGCCGGCAACGGCACCGCCACCGCCGGCCAGTACGAGAACATCGGCATCGTCAGCGGTCATCCGCCCACTGGCAACGACGTCACGGCCTCGGATCCGAGCCACTACTTCGGATGCGTGATCGAGAGCCCCTGCGGCATCAAGATCAAGAAGTACACCAACGGCGCGGACGCCGATGCCGCTCCCGGACCCACCATCCCGGTCGGCGGCGCCGTCCACTGGACCTACGTGGTCACCAACCCCGGCCAGGTGGCGCTCAACAACGTCCACGTCACCGACAACCGCGGCGTCGCCGTGAGCTGCCCGAAGACCTCGCTGCAGCCCGGCGAGGCCATGACCTGCACCGGCAACGGCACCGCCACCGCCGGCCAGTACGAGAACATCGGCACCGCCGTCGGCACGCCGCCCAGCGGTCCCAACGTCACGGATTCGGATCCCAGCCACTACTTCGGCCAGATCCCGACCGGCGGCCAGGGCTGCACCCCGGGCTACTGGAAGAACCACACCGACTCGTGGCCGCCCACCGGCTACTCGCCGAGCCAGAAGGTGCAGAGCGTCTTCGGAGAGGCCTCCGGGTACCCGTCGCTCGGCAATGCCAGCCTGCTCGACGCGCTGTCCTTCCAGGGCGGCTCCACTCTCGAAGGCGCGGCGGGCAACCTGCTCCGCGCCTCGGTGGCGGCGCTGCTCGACTCCTCGCACCCGGGCGTCAATTACCCGCGGACGCCGGCGAGCGTGATCTCCGACGTCAACGCGGCCCTCGCCAGCGGCAACCGGGACACCATGCTCTCGCTCGCCTCGAGCCTGGACGCCGATAACAACCTCGGATGCCCGCTGAACTAGACGAAACTCTCAGCTTTCCGCAGGGCGTAACCTCCCCCACCTCCCCGGCGCGCCAAACGTCGGGGAGCTTTTTATTTATTGGTCCTCCCGCTACACTTCTCCCGACATGTCCGATTCGACGTTTGGTCTCACCGTCGAGCAGCCGGCCTGGGAGGATCTGCCCGCCGAAGGCGAGCGGCGGCGGCGTGCCCGGGCGCGGATTCCGGCGTTGACGATCCTCTACCATCCGGACTTCGAACGGATCGGCGAGCGGGCGGTGCTCAACGGCCTCCTGGAAGGCCGCACCGCGTACCTCTCCCGCCTGGAGCCGGGCTTCGAGGCGCCGCGGCGCAGCGAGCCCCTGCCGTTGGAGGACCGCCACATCAGCCGCTCTCCCATGCGGCTGAGCCGGGCGCCGGAGACCGGCGGCGTCCATCTCTCCATCGCCGAGAGCCGGACGCGCGTCGCCGCCAACGGCTCGCCGGTCCAGGAGACCTGGACCGGCACGCCGCAGGATGTCGAGCGCGGCGTCGTCCTCGAGCTTGCCGATCGCGTCGTCCTGCTCCTGCACACGGTGCCGCCGACGCCAGTGCACGTCGCCGAGCATTTCGGCCTCGTCGGCGAGAGCGAGGGGATCCTGCGCGTGCGGCGCGAGATCCGCCGCGTGGCGGAGCTCGACGTGCCGGTGTTGCTGCGCGGCGAGACGGGAACCGGCAAGGAGCTCGTCGCCCGCGCCATTCACAACGCCAGCCGGCGGCGGAGCGGGCCCTGCCTGTGCGTGAACATGGGCGCCATCCCGACCACCCTCGCCGTCTCCGAGCTCTTCGGCTCGGTGCGCGGCTCCTTCACCGGCTCGGTGCGCGACCAGGCCGGCTGGTTCCAGCGCGCCCACGGCGGCACCCTCTTCCTCGACGAGATCGGCGAAGCGCCGCCCGAGGTGCAGGTGATGTTGCTGCGCGTTCTCGAGACGGGCGAGATGCAGCGGGTCGGCGGGCCCGAAACACAGAAGGTGGACGTGCGGCTCATCGCGGCCACGGACGCCGATCTGGAACGCGCCATCGAGGAAGGCCGCTTCCGGGCGCCGCTGCTGCACCGGCTCGCCGGCTACGAGATCGTCATCCCGCCGCTGCGCGAGCGCCGCGACGACTTCGGCCGACTGCTGTTCCACTTCCTGAAGCAGGAGCTGCAGGCGACGGGCGAGGAGCGCCGGCTGGTGCCGCGGGAGGACGACTCGCCCTGGATGCCCGCCTCGGTCGTGGCGCGGCTGGCGCGCAACGCCTGGCCGGGCAACGTCCGGCAGCTCCTCAACACCGTGCGCCAGATCGTCATCGCCAGCCGCGCCTCCGAGAGCGTCGAGATCGGGCCGCAGATCGAGAAGCTGCTGCGCGAGGCCGCCGCGGCGCCGGCGTCCGCCGAAGCTCCCCAGCCCACGCGTGCGGAACCGACCGCCGTTCGCAGGCGGGCGGAGGCGCACGCCTACCGCTCTCCCGCCGAAGTCACCGAAGCCGAGGTCGCCGAGGCCCTGCACGCCAGCCGCTGGGAGGTCAAGCCGGCGGCGGAGAAGCTCGGCATCTCGCGGCCTTCGCTCTACCTGCTGATGGAAAAGTTCCCCTCGATCCGCAAGGCGTCCGACCTCACCCGCGCCGAGATCCTGGAAGCGCGGGAGCTCTGCGCGGGAGACCTCGACGCCGCCGCGGAGCGCCTGGAGGTCTCGAAGAAAGGGCTGCAGCAGCGGCTGAAGCAGTTGGGGATCGGATAGATAGATTCTACAACGCCACCAAGTACGTCACCTTCAGGATCGCCTGCCGGTCGCGCCGCGTGCGCTGGCCGAAGCCCGTGGCGTCCCAGGTCTCGTTGAGCACCAGGAAGAGGTCGGCGCCGGGGCGGTAGATCCAATTGAACCGCAGATTGGCGGAGAGCAGCTCGGCCGCATCGTTGAGCTGCACGAAGGCGGCGGTCGAGAGGTCCGGCGTCATGGCGAGCGTCAGCCGCTGGCGCCAGAGGTTGACGTCGAAGGCGCCGGCCGGCAGCGCGACGTCCTGGTGCTCCCACGTGGACTCCGAGCGGAAGTGGCTCCCCGGACGCAGCCGCACGCTGAAGCCGCGCGACAGGCGGTCGCCGTCGTAGAAGCTGCCCTTCTGGATCCAGCCGCTGGCGGAGACGGGCCGCGAGGCGTTGGTCTCGAACCACACGCCGAGATCGCCGAAGCGGTGCTCCGCCGCCGGGATGGCGATCCCCGGCCGGATCTCGAACGGCTCGTCGAGCCGCTCGTAGCGGAGATCCGTGTAGAGCGAGAGAACGTCGTCCGATTGGGTACGGAAGGAGAAGAGGTCGAAACCGTTCCACGCCCAGTCGAGACGGCCTTCGAGATCGGTATAGACCTCGCTGCGGCCCTCGAAGAAAAGGTTTCGAATGTGAGGGATCGCCGGCCGCGGCACATAGGTGAGACTGCCGGTGTAGCGCCGCACGCCGCGGCGCAGGAGGAAGCCCGCCTCGGGATCGAAACGCTCGCCGATCTCCGTTGCGTCGAGGCTCCAGCGCCAGAAGGGCCCACGGTAGACGGCGCCCAGGCCGCCCGTCCGCCCCGTGCCCTCCGCCGTGTCGTCGCTCTGCGCCCAGAAGGTCCGCAGCTTGAGGCGCGGCGTGGGATTGAAATCCGCGTCCATGCCATAGAGACGGTTTTCGCCGCCGTCCGCCGCGTGGCGGGTGGAGATCATGCCCACGCTCGTCCGCTCGCCAAAGCGGCGCTTGACGCGCAGCACGCCCCAGTTGTCACCGCCGCCTTCTTCCAACGACGAGGCCGTCTGCGCGTCGAGAAGTCCGAGGCTCCAGGGCCCGGCGCGGCCCGTCAGCCGCGTGCCCCACTCGATGGGCACCGCTCCGCCGTCCTCCGTCAGCCCCACGCGGCGCGAGAAGAAGGGCCGCATCACCGGCGAGGTGAAGACGTCGCGCGGACCGAACTCGAAGACGCCGGCGTTCTCCAGGAAGAACTCCCGGCGCTCGGGCAGGAACAGTGAGAATCGCGAGAGGTTGATCTGCTGCTCGTCCGCCTCGGACTCGGCGAAGTCCGTGTTCACCGTCAGGTCGAGCGAAAGGCCGCGGCCGACGCCCCACTTGACGTCCACGCCGGTGTTGTTGTCGGCCGCCCGTTCGTTCGCGGCGGCGGACTCCCGCCCCGACTCCACGGTGAACGGCTTGACCCGCAGGTTCAAGCCGGGCGACATCCCCTGGAGCCCGGCGAGCCGGCCCGCCAGCGAGACGCGGTTGACGTCCGCCTCCAGCGGCAGCGGCGCCCAGTAGGACTCCTCGCCCTTGCGGCGCACCAGCCGGCGCACGTTCATGCCCCAGGCGTCCTTCTCCGGCGCGAAGCGCAGGGTGGAGAACGGGATCTCCATCTCCGCCGTCCATCCCTCCTCCGAGCGCCGCGCCTCGACCCGCCAGACGCCGTTCCACTCGAGGTTGACGTCGTCTCCCTCGTCGCTGATCAGCGCGTCGGTGCGCACGCCGTTGGCGTTGGTGGCGAAGAAGTAGCCGTTGCGACGGTCGCCGAAGGTGTCGAGCACGATCGACACCGAGTCGTCCTCGGCCACGTCGGCGTCGCGCTGCATCGCCCGCGCCACCATCGCCCGCGGCTGAGAGTCGAGAGCGCGGATGCCGATGTACAGCGCGGTCGGCGTGTAGACGACCCGGACCTCGGTCTCTTCCGTGGCCGGAGCACCGGTCGCCGGCTCTCTCTGGATGAAGCCGCCGGCGGCCTGGACGTCCTGCCACTGCGGCTCGTTGAGAGAGCCATCGAGCGTGATCGGCTCGGCGATCGCCTTCGCCCGCAGGGACTTGGCCTCATCGGCCGACGCGGCCTGACAGGCGGCGAAGACCGCCAGCACGGCCAGCCAGAAAGCGTAGAGAAAAGGAATCGTACGCGAGATCATCGAAACGCCCTCCGGCGGCTCCCCGCCACGCTTCGATGGATCTTTGTACCAGGCGGCGATGGCGCCATGATGAAGGCGCTGTAAAAAGACCGTTTACGTTTTGCAGACAAAGATCCTGTAAAACCATTTACGCTTCCTTTACAGTAGAACGTCTGGGGAAGGGCAGGTCTCTCGGCGCAGGACTATCCAAGACGCTTGACGGACGCACTGCGATGTAGTTACACTGTAGTTCGATGGCGGAGTTACGTTTCGAGTGGGATGAGGCCAAGAACCAAGAGAATCGACGGAAGCACGGCGTGTCCTTCCAAGAAGGAGTTACCGTTTTCTACGATGACAACGCCCTGCTCACTGGCGATCCGGACCATTCTGACGACGAGGACCGCTTTCTCCTTTTGGGATTGAGTTTCGGACTTCGAACCCTCGTCGTGTGTCACTGCTATCGAGAGACGCAGGAGGTCATCCGGATCATCTCAGCACGCAAAGCCGACCGATCGGAGCGTCAGCAGTACAACCGGAGGATTCGCTCATGAGGAAGACATACGATTTTTCAAAGGCCAGGCGTAACCCCTACGCAAGGCGGTTGAAGAAGCAGGTCACGATCCGCCTGGACGAACAAACCTTGGAATATTTCAAAGAGCTCTCCAGCGAGCTCAGCATTCCATATCAGACGCTCATCAATCTCTACCTGCACGATTGCGCGTCGTCGGGCAAACGCCCCTCCCTGACATGGAAGGCCGGTGTTTCCAGCCATGCATAGCGCTCCATCCGCATGGAAGCCCCATCGAACCGGCCTCTGGCAACGCCTCCAAGGCGTCGGCCTCGAACACTTCGAGCTGATCCAAGCGGCAGACGGCTGGGCGTTGCGCGGCACCATCCTCGCCCTCGACGAACAAGGCCCCGCGCAGGCGGATTACGAGATCCTCTGTGACGCAGCCTGGCACACCCGGCGCGCCAACATTTCGCTTCGCGATATGGCCGGCGAACGCACCCTTCGCCTCGCCGTTGAAGGCAATCGCTGGACTGTGAACGGAACCGAGCTGGAGACGGTCCGCGGTTGCATCGACATCGATCTGGGCTGGAGCCCTTCCACGAATACCCTGCCGATCCGGCGTCTGGGCCTCGCCGTCGGAGAGAAGAGCGGAACGATCACCGCCGCCTGGGTTCGCTTTCCCGAGCTGACGGTCGAGCCTCTGCCGCAGGAGTACGAGCGCCTGGCCGAGCGGCGGTACCGCTACTCCAGCCGCGGCGGCGCGTTCACGGCGGAGCTGAAGATCGACGAGGAAGGTCTGGTCATCGACTATGAGGGCATCTGGCGGCGGGTGAGCTCGTAATTCTCCCTCCGTTCGATCGCTTGGAGACAGCGATTCAAAGGCTTGAATGCAGGCGGAAGGGCACGACTCGAAAACCCTCATTCCAAAGAATTTCCACCACCCGGCACGATGGCACCCCGCTTGCTCTAACCCTCTGCCGTATCGACGGGAGGCAGGCGATGAGAAACCGTTATCTGGCGGTCGCGCTGGTGCTGTCCCTCTCGATCTGCTTCAGCGGCGGCACCGCCTTCGCCCAGTTTCAGACCGGCAACCTCTACGGCACGGTCACGGACAGCCAGGGGGCACCGCTGGCCGGAGCCACCGTGACCTTGACCGGCGTGGGAGCTCCGCAGGTCCAGGTGACGGACGCCGAGGGGCACTTTCGTTTCCTGGCTCTCGGCCCCGGCAACTATGCCCTCAAGGCCGAGATGGCAGGCTTCTCCACCACCGACTACCCGAACATCGACGTCAAGATCGGCCGTAACACGTCGGTCGACGTGCCGATGAGCGCGGGCGACGAGGACATCATCACGGTCACCGGGGAGAGCCCGTTGCTCGACGAGCGCCGCCTCTCCAAGGACACGGTCTCGGCGGCGGAGCTCGAGAAGATCCCGACGGCCCGCGATCCCTGGGAGATTCTGAAGACCACTCCCGGCGTGCTGGTGGACCGCATCAACGTGGGCGGCAGGGAGAGCGGCTGCGGATCGGGTAGCCTCGTCACGCAAGCCTATGCCGAGGCGGAGCACGGCTTCCCCGGCGTCGAGGCTCTGATCTCCACCGAGATGGCCGTGGCGGGATCGCTCGCCGAGGATCTCGGCTTCGACGCTCTCCGCAGGCCATCGACTCCAGATGAGCCCATCCTCGCCTCGGATGCCGCCGAGACCGCGGAATGGCTGCGCCCAAAGCGCGGCACCAACGAATGGCGGGCCTCAGGCTTCTACACGGGAAGCGGCGGCGAGATCGCCGGCGGCGACACCGAAGCGAACCACATCAGCTTTCTACGCGCCGGCAACGCCGAGCTCGGCGGCCCGCTCGTGCGCGACAAGCTCTGGGTCTGGGGCGAAGCCGGCCTGCACGAAGTCCACCGCATCGCCCTCGGCGGGCAGGAAGAGGAGCAGGCCGGCCGCAGCGGCCGCTTCAAGCTCAACGCGCAGATGGGGAACAACATCTCCACCCTGCTGGCCCTGAGCCGCGGCAACGCCGAGGGCACCGGAGTCGGCGCGGGTCCCACGCGCGCGCCGGAAACCACCTGGGAGGAGGACGGCCGGGAGACCGCGCGGGCCGTCGAGAGCACCGCCATCTTCACTTCGAATTTCTACACCACCGCGAGCGTCGGCGCCGTGGACGGGCGGCTCGGCGACGTTCCGCGGTTGGCTGGCGCCGAGGCGCGCATCAGCTCGGACGGGGTGGCCCACGGAAGCTGGTTCGACGTGCGAGAGGAGCAGCGGACGCGGCAGGCGCGGATCAACTCCTCGTTCTTCAAGGGCGGCACGACGTATCACGAGATCACCTTCGGCGGCGGCTGGCGGCAAAAGGAAGAGGACTCGATCCTCGCCCCACCGGGCCCTCTTGGGGTGGCCGGCAGAATCCTCGGCCTCGCGGACGGCGTCGCCCTGGCCGAGCTCTGGCGCGGCGGCCGGGCCGACGCCCGCACCGAGGCTTGGGGATTGTGGGCCCAGGACGATCTGAACGCCGGCAATGCGACGGCCGTCTTCGGCCTGCGCGCCGACGGCGAGGACTTAGGGGTCGCCGGCGGTCCCCGGCCCTGGACCCTCTCTCCTCGCCTCCAGCTCACCCGAGACTTCGGAGAGGACCGGGAAACGCTGCTGCGGGTGTCCGTCGGACGCACCGCCTCCCGCCTCGGTGCGCGCGTTCCGTGGTACCTCGACCCCGGCGCGCCGGCGGTGCTGCGCGCGCTCTTCGCGGACCGCGACGGCGACCTCTTTCCCGATCCGGGCGAGCCCATCGAGATCCTGCACGGCGAGGGTCTCGATCCTCTCCATCCGGACCTCGACCCCGACGCCGTCGATCCGCATCTGCGGCCGGAGATCTCCGACGAGGCGGTCCTCGGCGTTCATCACGCGCTGCGGCCGGAGCTCCTCATCGGCCTGCAGGTCTACGGGCGCCGCACCCGCCATCTCCTGGAGGAGCGCCTCCTCGTGCGCGACGCGGCGACGGGCGCGGTGTTCACGGCCACGGCCGGCGACTGGGTGCCCGCGGGCCGGCTCGCCGGGACCCTGCCGGACGGCACGGCTTACGATGCGCCTTTCTGGGACCTGCGGTCCGGCCTCCTGTGGACCGGCGGCACTCTCCTCGCCAACGGCGACCGGCAGCGCGAGGACTTCGGACTCTCCGTCTCCTGGAACAAGCGCCTGGCCGACGGCTGGATGACCCGCGGATACCTCGCGTGGCAGGACTCGGACCTGCGGCTCGGCCCGGGCTTCCGGCGCTTCGACGATCCCACGAACACGCTCGGCGGCGACGACGACGAAGGCCGGTCCGTGACGGAGACCGGCTCCGGCCGCCCTCACGAAACGCCGCGGTTCACCGCCGCCCGCTGGTCGTTTGGGGCCACCGGTCTGGTCACGCTGAGGCGGTACAATTCCACTCTCGAGGTCGGCGTGCAGGGCCGTTCGGGTTATCCCCTGCCTTATTACCAACAGGTGGCGCGAGAACGCGCCGGCATCGCCCGCGTGCAGCTCACCGGCCGTCCCGATGCTTTCCGCACCGAGGACGTCCTCACCGCCAGCGCCGCCCTCTCCCAGGATTTCGACTTCGGCGACACCGGCCTCTCGGTGAGCCTCGAAGGCGTCAATCTCCTGAACGAGAGCACGGTCCTCGCGCGCGAGCTGGACCTCGGCACGCGCCGCGCCGCCTTCGCCGATGAAACGCTCGCCTCGCGCGCCTTCCGGTTGGAAGTGCGGATGTCGTGGCGGTAGAGTGATCGTTCAACCGTGAGGAGAAAGGGGATGCGCGGGCGATTTTCTTCAGCGGCGTATCGGCGCCCGTAGAGGGGCGGCCACATAGGGCCGCCCCTACAGGTTTGGCGAGCGTTCTGACTAGGTCAGCAGGTGGAGGGAGATCTCGGCCGAGTAGGAGTCGGCCTTCGCCACGATCCGCACGTGATCGACCTTGCGGCCGTCCTTGAAATCGAGCAGAGAGTAGAGGCCCTGGCGATGGACGCGGTCGTTGAAGTCGACGACCTGCGCCTCGCCGTTCTCGAAGACGACCTCGGCGAAGCTGACCTGTGCGGCCCCGCCACCGATGTCGAGGAGGAGCTTGCTCCCCCGCCGGTCGACGTTCATGGTGAATTCGGTCCACCCCTCGTCGCGGTCGAGAGACTCGCTCTCGCGCCAGACGACGACATTGGCGGCGGGCTGGACCGGGACGACCACCGCGCCGAAGACGACGGGCGGCAGGAAGACCCGCGGCGTGACGCGGAAGGCGACCCGCGGCGCGCGCACGTAGACGCGCGGCAGCGGCCGGACGAGAGGGAATCCGCGATGCACGACCACCGTGCCCCGCGGGCCGCGGTGCACGACGCGGACCCGGCGCGCCTCAACGCCGGAAGCTATGAAGAGAAGAGACAGAAACGAGACGACGGCGAAAGTTGCTGCAAGCCTGCGTTTCATCGTGTCCTCCAGTCAGTTTGTCTGAGTACCACTCCTGCGGCTGACCAGAAGTGGGTCAGCCTCTGCAGACTGAAACCCACTGCCCGCAGGAATCCTGCGGACCGGCGATCTCCGTGGCGCCGGGCCATCCCATCCCGCGGGACATCCCGTCGAGAGCTACTTGGCCGGCGCTGCCTTGCTGGGATCGTCGGCGGGGTTCACGTAATTGAGCACGAAAGGACCCATGCCATGCACCTGGACCGTGGCGCCATCCTTCGTCCACGCGAAATGGCGCATTTCCGCCGGCAGCAGCGCGTAGCCTCCAGGGGTAAGGGGCTTCGTAGCCTCCGCGTTGAAGCTCTCCCCCATGCCGAGAGAAAACGTGCCGGAGATCACGGTGACGTGTTCGTCCGTGGGGTGCCAATGCGGTGAGATCTTGTAACCGGCGGGCATCTTCAGACGAATGACGAATGGGCCCGCCGCTCCGGGATTGCCGGAGAGCACGGCAAGCTGAGCCCCCTTGTTGAGCACGGGCGGCGCCTCGCCCCATTGCACTTGCGCCGCCTCGAGCGCGACGTGAGTCGAGGCAGGCGGCTTGTCCTGGGCCGCAGCCAGCATCGTGCAGAGCACAGCGGCCGTCGCGAGCAGTCCGATGAATTTCATATCAACTCTCCTTTGATTGGGTGTCATCCGCGTCGATCACGCTAGCACACCCCCAGCATGTCGTCGCGCGCGATCCGTATACTCCCCCGTACGCTGGTTGCCGGGGAGATCGAAAGAATGCGTCCATTCGCGGTTCCGCTCTGCACGATCGTCATCATGCTGGCGTCCGGTTGCGCGCCGTCGAAGCCGGCCGGCCTCGACCCCGAGGTGGCCCGCCAAATCGATCAGCTCTTCGAGCGCTGGAACAACCGCAACAGCCCCGGCTGCGCCGCCGGCGTCGCGCGCGGCGGCCGGATGATCTACGAGCGCGGCTTCGGCTCCGCCGACCTCGATCACCACATCGCCAACGCGCCCTCGACCGTCTTTCCGATCGGCTCGAGCTCGAAGCAGTTCACCGCCATGGTCGTCGCGCTCCTGGCCGAGGATGGACGCCTGAGCCTCGACGACGACGTTCGGCGCTGGGTTCCCGAGTTGCCCGCCTACGCACGGCCGATCACCGTGCGCGACCTCCTCCATCACACGAGCGGCCTGCGCGATTACCAGGCGTTACGTTTCTTGAGCGGCACGCCGCCCGACTACGTGGACCTCGGCTGGGTCCTGCACCTCCTTTCGCGCCAGCGCGGCACGCACTTCCCCGCCGGCGAGAAGTTCGAGTACAGCAACTCGAACTACGTGCTGGCCCGCGTGGTGGCCGAGCGCGCCAGCGGCCAGACCCTGCGCCGGCTCGCCAGGGAGCGCATCTTCGAGCCGCTCGGCATGCGCTCGACCACCTGGGACGAGACCGGCCGCCGCGTCGTGCACAACCGCGCCACGCCCTACACCGGCGGCGGCCTCGACGGCTGGCGCATCGCCCTCGGCACGACGCTCGCCGGCAGCGGCGGCATCTGGACGACGATCGAAGATCTCCTGCGCTGGGATGAAAACTTCTATCACAACCGTCTCGGCAAGGGGGACCCGGAGCTCGTGCGGCGCGCCGTCGAGCCTAGCCGGCCGAGCTTCGAGGCCGTGCGGCCCCTGGAAGAGGACTCGCGCGACGGCTACGGCTTCGGCGTCTTCCTCGGCCGGCATCACGGCCGTCCGATCCAGTGGCATGCGGGACGCGGCCCCGGGCACGTCGGCGACATGGCGCGCTATCCACGCCAGCACGTCTCCGTCTTCTGCCTCTGCAACGCCACCATCGACACGCGGTTCCTGGCGCGAAAGATGGCGGACCTGGTGCTCGGAGCGCCGGCAGAAAAGCAGGCCGCCGCGCCGGCGTATGTAGCGCTGCCCCAGGCGGTGATCGCCGCCTCCGCCGGGGACTACCTCAATCCGGTCACGGGAACGGTCTGGAGCCTCTCCGCCGCGGCGTCCGAGCCCGGGAAAGTCGCGCTGGACGTGGCCGGCGCGGACTACATCCTCTCCCCGACCGGCCCTGACGAGGTCTTCTTCACCGATCCGCCGCTCGGCTGGCGCGTCACCATCGAGCGCGACGAGAAAGGGCGCGGGACCCGCCTCAACCTCTTCGAGGAGGGCGTCGAGACGGCGCACTACGATCGCCTCGGCGAGCCGCCCGCCCCGGGGACGCTCGCCGCCTACGCCGGCACGTACGATTGCGACGAGCTCGAGAACCCCTACACGCTGGAGATCGTGGACGGCGCCTTGCATCTGCGCACGAAGGTGCAACCCAACGGCGCGCTGTCCTTCGGCGGGCCGGACCGCTTCATACTGCCCACCGAATGGTTCACACTGATCTTCCAGTTCACCCGCGACGCCCGCGGCCGGGTCACCGGATTCCGGCTCGACAGCGGCGCGGCGAACGGGTTCAGGTTCGAGCGGCGCCTTTGAATCTCCTCACTTGGCGGTGACTTTTCCGTTCTGTCCCCAGACGAAGATCCATTCACAGATCACGCCCTCGGTGACCCGGACGATCGCGGCGGCCGGCGTCAGGACCTGTAACGAACTGGGTACGACCCGGAAGTCGAAGCTGCAGGGATCGCCTCCCCGCAGCTCGAGCCACGCCCTACTGAAGCTCGTGTTGTTGATCCCCCAGGCAACGACGTATTCACCCTTGCCGTCGGCCACCCGGTAGGCTCCGAGCACTCGGCTGATGAGCTTCCCCGCCGCCGGTTTCTTCGCCGTCTTCTTCGCCGTCTTCTTCGCGCTCTTCTTGGCCGTCTTTTTTGCGCTCTTCTTGGCAGTTTTCTTCTTCGCCGTAGCCATTTCGCTATTCCTCCCAGTTTGAGGTCTATCGATGCCTATTGACGGACGGCGCTATTGTAGCATTCCTTGCCGCGTTCAAAGACGAATCTGCTGTGCCCTCCCGGCAAAGCTCGATCGAAGAAAGTTGAGCGATAGGACGCCGTTTTTCCGACTTTATAGGGGTGGGACGGGTGTGCCGTCCCACGCTTCCCAACTCGGAAGGAGGATGTCCCATGCCCGACGGCGGTGTTATCCTGTCATCCAGGTGTCCAAAGGACCGGTTTCCAAAGAGAGCATGCCATGAGCCAGCCAGCCATCTCAGACTTCGCGCCGCTGAACTTTGACCTCATCTACAGCGACGGGGAACCCTTGGACAACGAGTGGCATACCGAGCAGATCCCCCTCCTCAAGGAGGTCATCCGCCAATCCATGGCGGAGCGCGGGCGGAGCGACTTCTTCGTCGGCGGCGACATGTTCGTCTACTACTCTGTGGCGCAGGCCCGAGACGTGGCGAAGGGGCGGCCTTACTTCCGCGGCCCGGATGTCTTCTGGGTGGGCGGCGCCAAGCCCGCCGGTCTCCGCAAGGCCTGGGTGGCCTGGGAGGAGGACGGCCGGCTACCGGACGTCATCGTCGAGCTGCTGTCACCCTCGACGGCGGAGATCGACCGCACGGTCAAGAAGGATATTTACGCCCGGGACTTCCGCACGGCGGAGTATTACCTCTACGAGCCGGAGACCCGGACTCTGGAGGGATTCCGCCTTGCCGGTCGGACCTACCGTCCTATGGTGCCCGACGACCAGGGACGGTTCCGCAGCGAGCAGCTCGGCGCATCCCTCGGCGTCTGGCATGGCGTCTGGTCAGATCAAGAGGCGGACTGGCTGCGGCTGTTCCGGCCTGACGGTAGCCTGGTGCCTACAAAGGCCGAGGCCGAGCGCCAGCGGGCCGAAGCGGCGGAGGCCGAGTTGGCGCGCTTGCGCGCTCTGCTGGAAGAGCGTTGATTCACGGTCCCGGCGGCGCCGGCAGGGCCTTGTTCGGATACGCCGGCGGCTTCGGTACCGGCACGGGCTCGGATTTGATCTTCTCCTGCAGATAGCGGATGGCGGCGTCGAGCTGCGCATCGCCGCCTTCGAAGGTGGCGTGGGGAAGGTTGTCCACCACGACTTCCGGATCGACGCCGTGGCCTTCGATCAGCCAGGTCCCCTCAGGCCCGTAGACGCCGAACTCGGCCGCGGTGGCGACTCCCTTGTCCTCCAGGATGTTGCTCGAGGTGAGCCAGATCTCGCCGCCCCAGGTGCGGGTGCCGAAAACCTTGCCGAGACCGAGACGCTTGATGCCTTCCGCGAAGGCCTCGCCGTCCGAGCTCGTGCCCTCGTTGACCAGCACCGCCACGTGGCCGCGAAAGGCGTACTGCATGTTCGAGAAGGGTTGGCCGATCCGGGGCTGCCACCAGAACCATGCCTTGCGCAGCAGCTTGGCAATCAGCCAGCTCTCGATGCTGCCACCCTCGTTGTTGCGCACGTCGATGATCAGCCCCTGGCGGTTGTAGACCGGGTAGAAGTCCCGCGCCCAGCTCGTGTAGTCCTCACCGCCCATCGCGCGCAGGTGCAGGTAGCCGATCTCTCCCTTCCCCTTCTCCTCCACCGCCAGCCGGCGCGAGTACTCCCAATCGCCGTAGCGCAGGTCGGCGGCCTCCTCCGGCGAGATGGGAGTCACCACGACGTCGCGCGACTTCTTCGTCTTGCCGTCCTTCACCCGCAGGAGCACCTGCTTCTCCGCCTGGTTGCGCAGCAGCAGGCCGGGATCGGGCACCGAGAGGGTGGGGACGCCGTTGATCGATTCGACGACGCCCCCTTCCTCCAAGTACACGCCCGGATACGCGAAGGGACCGGCGTCCTCGGGCACGTCGGGGTCCGAGCGGTAGAGATGCTCGACGCGCCAGCCGCCGGCCGCCTCGTCGCGCGCCAGCAGGGCCCCCAGCGAGGCCACCTCGATCTCGTCCTCCCCCTTGCGCTGCGCGCCGCCCTTGACGAAGGTGTGCAAGGCCGAGAGCTCGCTCACCATCTGCGCCAGCAGATCGTTCAGCTCGCCGCGGCTCGTCACCCGTAGAGAGAGGGGACGATACTTCTCGAGCATCGCCGGCCAATCCACCCCGTGCATCTTGAGGTCGTAGAAGTAGTCGCGCTCCAGGCGCCACGCCTCGCGGAACATCTGCTGCCACTGCTCGCGAGGATCGACGGCGAACGTCCAGCCCGAGAGATCCAGCTTGGCCTTGTCCAGGTCGTCGGGACCGCTCTCCCCGGCGTCGAAGACGTAGAGCTGATCCTCTTTCGAGGCGAGGAGCTTCTTGCCGTCGGCGGAGAGGCGGTATTCGTCGAGGTCCTCCATCACCGTCGCCGGCTCGGTTTCCTCGGGATCGAAGGCGACGGAGAGGAGGGAGGTCGCCTCGTCCTCGACTCCCGGTTCGGTGGAGAGCCAGAAGAGGCGCTCCTCGTTCGCGGTGAGGGATGCATAGTTGCCGGGCGGCACCGGGACCTCGAAGAGCCGTTCCTGGAGGCCGTCCAGATCGATCTCGACTTTCGCGGTCTTCTCCTCCTTGTCGTTTTCCTTGTCCTTGCCGCCTCCCTTCTCGCCCTTCTTGTCCTCGCCCTTCTTGCCGCCGTCATCCTCCTCCTCCGCTTCCTGCTCGTCCTCCTTCTTCGGCGGATGCAACTCGTCCGGCGGCTGGAAGGGCGAGCGGATGCCCTTCTTCAGAGCGACGCCGAAGATCTGCGTCGTAGCGGTGAGGAACGGGTCCGGCTGGCGCGGACCCCACGGCGACTGGACGAGCGTCTTCAGGCTGCGGTCGGAGAGGAAATAGATCCACTTGCCGTCGTGGCTCCAGGCGGGGCTCCAGTTGTTGTAACGGTCCGTCGTCAGGGGCACCGTCGCGCCGGTCTCGACGCGGTAGAGGAAGATGCGGTTGAAGGTGTTCGGCCCCGGCACCGACCAGGCGAGCCAGTGGCTGTCCGGCGACCAGGCGAGGTCCTGGAACTCGCCGGCGGTGGAGACGGCGATGCGCGTCTGCTTGCGCGTCCGCGCGTCGAGCAGCCAGAGCTGCTGGTCCTTGTCGTGATGCGCGATCCAGCGCCCGTCCGGCGAGGGGACCGCCTCCCAGCGCAGGACCTTGCCGTCGTTGGTGAGCTGCTCCGGCTGGCCGACGCCGTTGGCCGGAAACTTCCAGATCTCCACCTCGCCCGATTCATCCGACAGCGCCACGACGCTCTTGCCGTCCGGCAGGAAGCGCGCCTCGCGGTAGCGCGCCCCCGGCTTGCGCGTGACCTCGACGATGCGCTCCTTCTTCACCGGCGCGACGAACACCTGGCCGCGCGCGGTGAGCACGACGCGGTCGCCATCCGGCGAGAGCTCGGCGGCGGTGAGGAAGTCCATCGGCTTCTTCACCCAGGTCTCCCGCATCTGGTCGAAATCGGAGACCAGGCGCACGGGCAGCGGCGCGTCCTGGTTGGCCGCGACGTCGAAGATCCGCAGATCGGCGCCGAGCTGGTAGACGATACGGCCGTCGGAGAGATCGGGCGACGCCACGTCCCAGCCGCGGTGGAACGTGTGCTGGCGGAGATCGCGCCCCTGCTCGTCCATGGACCACAGGTTCATCGTGCCGTCGCGGTCCGAGACGAAGTAGATGCTGCCGTTCCACGCCATCGGCGCCTTGCTGGTGCCGGGAAAATCGGCGGTGAGCGCCGCGGCCTCGGCATCGCCGTCGCGGAACTTCCACAGGTTCTGGGCCGTGCCGCCGCGGTAGCGCTTCGTATGGCTGCCCTGGAAGGCGAAGCGGGTGAAGAACAGGGTCTTGCCGTCCGGCGTATAGCTGCCCTCGCTCGCCTGCGCCAGCGGGATGAGGCTGCGCCGGCCGCTGGCCGGATCGAGCCTCACGAGCTGCGCGTTCGGCAAGCCCGAGTAATGCTCCGTCGAGTAGAGGATCTCCCCGCCGGGCGTCCAGCCGACGACCTTGGCGGGCTCGCCCTCGAACGTCCGGCGCACCGGCAGGCCGCCGTCGATCGGCATCGTGTAGACCTCGTTCGGTCCCTCGTAGGTGGCCGAGAAGGCGAGCGTCCGGCCGTCCGGCGAGATGGCGGGCTGCGACTCCTCGCCGGGATGCGTGGTCAGCCGCGTCGCCACCCCGCCCTGGCGTCCCACCCGCCAGAGATCGCCCTCCGCCGCGAACACCACCGTATCGCCGTGGATCGCCGGAAAGCGGTAGTAGCCGAGGGTCTCCTCGGCCCGCAGGGCGCAGGGGAGGAGCAGGAAAAGGATAAAGATCAGTCTCTTCAAGGCGGTCTCCTGGAATGGGGAGAGATCGTAGCAGAGGGTCAGGTAAGTCTTACCCCGCCGGCACCGGCACGAAGCATCCCTTGAGCCGCAGCAGCAGCTCGAGGTTCCAGCCGAGGCGCTGGCCGTCCTCGTAGCCGCGCTTGTACTCCGAGCTGCCCTTGCCCGAATCCGGGTAGAACGAGCTGGAGACCAGGTTCCCGCAATCTCCGGAGGGACGGTCGCGGACCTTGTCCGTGCCCGCGGCGAATCCCTGCAGGTACTCGGCGTCAGAACGGATGCGGTCGGTGATCCGCGAGGCCTCCTCGATCGCGGCGTCCATGCGGGCCTGCACCGCGGCGTTCTTCTGATTCGCCTTCCAGACCTGGTACGCGGCGAGCGTCTGTTCGTAGCCTTCGGGGAACGGCTCGCGCCGCCGCTGGTTCCACAGCGGCGAGGCCTCGGCTTCGCGATCAGACCGGTGCAGCTCCAGCAGCTCGCCGAGCCTCGCCTCGACCTGCTCGCCGCTCCAGCGGTCGGGCACCGGCACCCGAAGCTGGATCTTGCACGTGCGCGGCTCGTAGAGGGTGAAGGGGCCGTCGTGGATCTCCTCCAGCACGCCTTCCGTCAGATCGAGGAAGAGATCGATCCGGCCGCGATGGATGCCGATACGCTCCACCCGCGCCAGCTCGCCGGCGTCGAAGCGCCGCCGGGCCTTGCTCTCCGCCCGCGAGCCCACCACGTCATTGTCGTTGTAGAAGCCGTCGCAGCTCGAGACGATGGGCAGCCTCACCACGACGGAACCTCCTCGCCAGCGCGCGTTGAGCTGGTCCTCGAGATCCGCCGCAGAGGCAGCCGACCCCACGGAGAGCAGCAGCAGAAGGGACCTGAGGAGCCTGCCGTAAAGGGTCATTCGAGGGGGATCATAACCCAGGACGAGCAGGGGTCATGGCTCCCATCTTGCCTGCCGGCCTTCAGCGCGGTTTATGCCGCGCCTCGTTCGGATCGCTCATGCGCGGCACGACGAAACAGCCCTTCTCGCGCGCGTCCGCCCTCGTGGGATGTCATTCGAGCTTCTAACGACGGGACCTGGATGCCCTATGGCCATATCGTTGCAACGACGTTCGGATGCGTGCAGGAGTCCGCTCGACAGACCGGGTTCGGCGGCCGGCCACGATGTGCTAGTGGCGTCCATCTATGGAGCTGCCACCTTTGCCCCCTTGGGTCGTGGCAAGTTTGGCCATACCGACTCAATGATTGCCCAGCCAAACTCGGTTGCGTGCATGCCGAAGGCGTCGCCAATCGGAGATGCCCCGACCATGTAGTCCGTCCACAGCAGGTCCTTGCTGCGCAGCTCAGCCGTAGCTGCATCGAAGCGGCGAACACCATCTGGTTCTGGGAAGTTTGGGCCACGACTACCGGCGTGAAGTGAGTAGTGGACGTTCTCCTGCTGAATAGTCCCATACCACTGCAGAGCTGCAAGCGACTCTGGGCTGAGTCGTTTCCTCACATCAACGAGGAAGCGCTTCACTTGCTCCTCGAAATGGTGCGCTGCGAAGCAGATGGCGTCGGCGATCGGCGAGACCGGACCTTTTGGGTCGTAGCGGACTACGTTGTTGGCCTTGAGGTCGAAATGGAGCTTGGATGGGCTGTGCTGGGTGATCAGGACAATTTGGCGATTGGGCTTGGTCCCCATGGCGATGCCCGTTTCGAGGACCACGCCGGGGTTCTGAAGGGTCAAATCTGCGATGAAGATGTGGCTCTCAAGAATGCCGAGGACGATCTCCTCGGTGATCACCACTGCACCCTGGGGCCGGTCGACTCGTTGGGGTGGCGCGAACTGTCGCGGTAGCTCGCCACGGCTGTTCGCCTCGTCAACAGCCGCCGAGATGATCCGCCGAAAGATGTTGCGCGATCTGTAGAAGACACCTTCTCGAAATGGCATTGCGACGAAGGAGCCGTACTGCGTGGCGGTCGCTTGACGCCGAAGAGCATGAGCCGCTTCGTCTCGGTAGATGCGGTATGGGTTCAACGGGCTATCTCGGTTTCAATAAGTCCTTCGGGGGACCCGAGGCGACAACACGGCCGCCGAACGGAGTGCTAGGACGTGGGTGTAGATCATCGTCGTCCGAAGGCTCTGGTCATCATGGCGTAGCCCTTCTCGATGCGCCGGACCGTAGATCCCGCCCATATAAACGGAACCACCCTCGCGACGAGCCGGCTCGCCAGGATCCGCTTGCCGATGAGCTCGCGGCCGTCTTCCACTTCTTCAGCCGCCGAGCCGGTGCCGGAGTCGAATTTGGTGTCGGAGTTCCGGCACAGCTACCTCGGTCGACGCGCCGAGCACTGCTTCCTGGGAGCGCCGGCGTCCCGCCGGCTCTACCTTACCTCTCTCGCCAAGCGCTGCTCCACCGCCACTCTTCCCGAGCATTGACCAATCTCGCCTGGACAGGATTCTGCTCGATATAAGCGACGGCTTTCGCGAAGTGCTGATCATCACGGATGAAGCGATCGTGGTACTCGCGAAACCAGAAGTCGCCGGAGCGGCCCAGGATCTGGTTGGCTGCGTGTGAGGTATATGACTTCCAGGAATGCACGATCCTGGCGAGCGGCCAACCGCCTCGCGTCTCGATCAATCCGTGGAAGTGTTATGGCGAGCGTCTAGTTATGTGGAGTTGGCGGGCGGCATAGCCGTGGGGTCTTGGGTACAGCGGTGTGGCACTGAGCATAACTGATGATCTCCTCAGAGGAGGAGATCATCATGAAAGGGAGAAAAAAAGAGA